>JBCDFZ010000063.1:0-26702 GCA_039177115.1 Myxococcota bacterium | reverse complement strand
GGTGGTGGGGTCGTAGTCGATCCCGTCGTCACACACGATGGTGTATTCCACCGTCGTGATGTTGAACGGGGTGGTGCCCGGGCCGCTCTGGCTCGAACCGCTTGGGATCAACACGTTCAGTTCCGTGTTGCCCGCAGGTCCGCCATCGCTCGTACAGGCGGCCAAGGCCCCCATACAGACCAGCACGACCCATTGGGTAAATCGTGTCTTCGTCATTCGTTACGCTCCTTGATTGGAAAGGACACCACGCACCGGCGCGATGCACTTGAACGGGTTCACGGAGGAGTGGCTATCTCAACACGTTTTCCAAAGTCAACACCTTGCAAAGTGGATTCCCGCGAGTTCGGAAGGGCGTCGGCGAATGTGTGAGACGCCCCACGAAATGCAGGGAAGTGCCTACATTGTGAGCTGTGTCGCACGCGCGACGCCGCCTCGCGCAGCGCGCCGGAAAATCCAAGGGGATTCGCGCCCAGGCCGGCGCCCCGAAGTCGTCGCGGCGCGCGGGACGCGGGAAGTGACACGGTGCGTCGCGATGAGATTCGTGCCGCGAACGCACCGATCGCAGCGAAGCGCGAAGCGTCCGGCGCCTGCGCGGATCGACAGCGAAGTCCGAAAACTGCCGATCGCACGCCGGATGCGGACCCGCCTCGGCGAATCTACTGAAATTGCCGGCGAATCGCGGCTACTGAATCAGGACGGTCCCAGATCCCACGCCGGGCAGCGTCCCGAGGTCGACACAGGTCGGGTCGACGCGGACGACCTCACCGTTTTCGATCAGGGTTCGCTTGTACGGTGCGTTCTCTCCGCACGGCGCGCCGGGCTCCCGCTCGTCGTCGTCACACGACCGGCTGTCGAAGAGTACGGTCTGCTCCTCGCAGTCGTCTCCGCAGAGCGTGATGCGCATGTAGAAGCGACCGCGGGTCGATGAATCGGTCATGAACTCGAAGGGGATTGTCTGGTTGCCCGGTGTGTCGAACGACAGAGAGTCGATGATGTTGTTGGAGATGCGAGGCTCGGTAAGTTCGACGGCGACCTGTTTCGTGGCCTGATTGACCGTGATTTGCGCGGGAATCGGGCTTCCCGGCCTTGCGACCACCTGCCCGACCGTGTTGGATTGGTTGGCCTCGTCGAGGATGAAGCGGGGTGGGCTGATGAGCGGCAGGTCCGGTTCGTCCGACGGAAACTGGATCTGGCCGCAGCCGCCGCCCTCGTCGAAGCCGACGTTGATCACTTCGCCTGGTTCGCCGAAGCCCTCGCTTCCGTTGCATCCGGCAACTGCAAACAAGAAGGACAGCGGGAGGAAGCCAAGCGCACGAAAGAAAACAGCATCAAGAGTCATAGTCTCTCTCAAGAACGGGGAGCCTGAAGAGTACGGCCGCGAAGGTTGCAACTCAAGTCACCATGCGGGGTCGGTGGCTGCATGTGCGCATGCGACCATTCTTCAGTTGTGTTACCAACGCGGCATAGGAGGTCTTATGAAGTCCCGTTGGTTAGCCTACTTATTCTTGGTGGTTGCGCTTTCGTTCGTCTTGGCATGCAAAGGGGAAGGCGGCGGCGAAACCGACAGCGAGTTTCTCGAGGTGGTGGGTACGGGGCCGGCTGATGGAGCCGAGGACATTCAGGTCGACATCGCGATCGGCTTTCGCGTGGGCGACCCCATCAACCCCGACACGCTGACCGAAGAGACCTTCTTCGTCACCGACCCGGATGGAAACGTGCTTCCGGCGACGGTCGACGTGTTCAATCAGGACGGGCAGGACCCGGAGCTCACCGACACTGCGGGGCGCCTGATCCTCGACGAACCGATGGAAGTTCTCACCGACTACACGGTGACCATCACCACTGGGCTCCAGTCGATGGGCGGCAAACAGTTGGAGGAGGAGTTCCTGTGGAGCTTCCGAACGATCGACGCCGCGTGGGGCGAAACGGAGTGGATTGAGCCCCAGGGCCTCGGAAACTCGGCGGGTGTCGCCATTGGCGTGGCCGACGATCTCAGCGCCATCGCCGTCTGGCGATTCACGGAGGACGGCGTTGGTGATTCGATTCTCGCGAACCGCTACACGCGGTCGGAGCTCTGGGGTAACGCGGCACCCATCGAAAGCGGGGCGGCGACGCTGACCGAGCCGCAGCTGGCCGTCGACGGGGCGGGGAACGGGTTTGCCGTTTGGACGCGAATCCCGTCCGCGAGCCCGGACCGGAACATCTACACCGCCCGCTACGATGCGGAGTCTGGAGCGTGGAGCGCCGCCGAGCTTCTCCAAAACGGCGATGTGACGCGCGCGCGCGAGCCTTCCGTCGCCGCCGATCCGAACGGCAACGCCGTGGCCGTCTGGATCCAAGAAGACGAGGTCACCGGACGGGAGGTCATTCGCGCGATTCGGTACGAACCAGCCTCCGGCTGGGGCGACTCCGAGAGCATTGCAGCGCCCGAAACGTTCACAGCGGCTGCGCGGACGGCGGTCGGGATCGACGACGAGGGTCGGGCGATCGCGGTTTGGGACCCGCCCACCGGGGTCGCCGGCGCAGGCGCCCGCCTCCTGATGGCGAGCCGCTACCAGCCTGGCATCGGCTGGCTCGAGCCGGTGAGCGTGAAGTCGGACGAAACCTCGAGCGCCGACAATTTCGCTCTCGACGTGGGTGCGAACGGCGACGCCTTCTTGGTGTGGGAGCAAAACGACGGCGGGGAGGAGTCCCCACGCGACGACGTGTGGGCGAGCCGCTTTTCCGGAGGCACGTGGGGCGACCCCGTTCGCATCGACGACTACGATGACGGCGACAAGAGCGTCCCCGACGTGGCGGTGGACGGTTCCGGCGCAGCGTACGTCGTGTGGGCGCAGAGCGACCCGGACTTCGTGAACATTTGGGGAGCGCGCTATGTCGACGCGTGGGCGAATCCGGAGCTAGTCGAGCCGCCCAACGAAGACCCGAGCCTCGACAGCGATGCCGAAACGCCGAAGGTCGAGGTGAACCGCGGCGGGAACGCGTTTGCGGTGTGGCGTCAGGAAGCCGACCAACAGAACAGCATTTGGTCGAACCGAATCGACCCCGGCACCGGCTGGCTCACGGCGGAAGTGGTCGAGGACGTGCCCGGGAACGCCAACCGGCCGACGGTCGTGGTCGACGAGGGGCGTCATGCGCACGCGGTGTGGCAGCACTCGGTGTCGGGCGGCGGGATTTCGATTCGCACCAATCGGTTCGAGTAGCGCCGTGCAGCGCGCGTCCGGGGAGAATCATTCGTGCAACATCGCCGATGACATACCTCGGCGCACATTGTTGTAGGGCATCTCACCAAACTGAAGGCAAGTCCGGAAACTGCTAGGGCTATCGTCGAAAACGGTCTAGTCTCGGCCGCATGCCCGTTGCCTCGCCTGAATACTATCAGGCGTTTCTTGGTCAAGATGCGCGTTTCGACGGACGTTTCGTCGCCGCGGTCAAAACGACCCGCATCTACTGCAAGCCCAGCTGTTCCACCAAGAAGCTGCCTTCCGAGAACGTCGAGTTCTTCGACACGGCCGCCGAAGCCGAAGCCCAGGGCTACCGCGCCTGTCGGAAGTGCCGTCCGGGGGTCGCTCCTGGAACCCCCGCATGGAACGGCACGTCGGCCACGGTGTCCCGCGCGCTCCGACTGATCGAAGACGGCGTGCTCGATCGCACCAACATCGACGCGCTCTGTGAGCGTCTCGGCATCGGCTCGCGACAGCTGCGGCGTTTGTTCCGAAAGCACCTCGGCACGTCACCCATTCAAGTGGCGCGCATGCGCCGAGCCGATTTCGCGCGTCGACTGATCGAAACCACGGGGCTCTCGATGACGCGCGTCGCCGAGGCGGCCGGGTTCGGCAGCATCCGTCGGTTCAACGCGGTGATGCACGAGGTGTACGGCTGTCCGCCGACCGCGCTTCGCCGTGGGCCCGCGAAGGGAGCCGTCGGGCTCGATCTCGAGATCCCGGTGCGGCAGCCGTTCGCGTGGGACGCCATGCTTGCGTCGCTCGCTTCGAGCGCCACGCCTGGTGTCGAAGCCGTGCGAGACGGCTGCTACTACCGAACGGCGCGCTTCAAGCAGGCGGCCGGTGAGCTGGTGGTTTCGTTCGATGCGTCCGCGTCGGCCCTCCGCGTTCGCGTGAGTCACTCACTGAACTCGAACCTGCTCGACGTGGTGTCTGCCGTCCGAAGGTTGTTCGACGTCGAAGCCGAGGTAGGCGTCATCGCCGAGCACCTGTCGAAAGACCCGAAGCTCACGGCCTGCCTCAGTGCCACGCCCGGGCTTCGCGTGCTTGGGGCGTTCGATCGGTTCGAAACGGCGGTCATGACCTTGATCGGCCAGCACGTCACCGCGGAAGAGGCGCAGAGCCTCGCCAAGTGCATGATCGAAAAGTACGGAAAGACGATCGATACGTCGCATGACGGCCTCACGCACGTGTTCCCCACGCCGTACGCGCTCAGCACCGTGCGGCTCGAGTCGGTCGGGATCCCAAAGCGCCGAAGCCGGTCGGTGCAGGCGCTCGCGAAAGCCGTCCACGAGGGTGCGCTTCAGCTCGATGGTACGCCGTCGCTCAGCGAGGCGGTTCGGCGGCTCCGTGAGATTCCGGGCGTCGGATGTACCACGGCCGACTACGTGGCGATGCGCGTGTACCGCGAGCCCGATGCGTTTCCTGCGCACGATCAGCGTCTGCGCGCCGCCGTGTCGAACGGCGACGCCGCCCTGTCGGCGGCCGAACTCGAGGCGCGCGCCGAGCCGTGGCGCCCGTGGCGCGCGTACGCCGCCATGTATCTCTGGGACGGGGTTCGCCGTGAAGAACCGTCGGAGGCCCCGTACTTCCACGGCAACCGCGAAACGGTGCTTCCGCCACCGCCTGCCGCCGACCAAGTGGCCTGACCGCTTTTCGCCCCCGGTGGCCCGATGGCGCCAGCCTCTGGAACACGCCATAGAAGGGGTTGATGAAGCGACACGTACCACTCGCCGGGCAGCCGAACTTTCGTGACCTCGGGGGGTACGCGACGGCAGACGGGCGCAAGGTGCGCTGGGGGCGGGTGTTTCGCTCGGGGGAGCTGAGTCAGCTTACCGACGACGACGTCGCGGTCCTCGGAGAGCTCGGGATCAAAACCGTGGTCGACCTCCGGTCGCCGGAGGAGGTGCAGGCGCGCGGAGAGAGCCGGGCACCGGAGGGAGCTACCACGGTCCGGCTTCCGATTGCGTCGGGCGACATGTTCTCGAAAGTCGTTCCGATGCTGCTCGAGGGCGACTTCTCGCAGCTTCCGGAAAACCTGCTCGAGCGCGTGAACCGGGCTCTCGTGCGCGACTGCGCGGTGCAGTACGGCGATCTTCTTCGGACGCTGCTCGACGCGTCGAACCGGCCGCTGGTGTTCCACTGTACGCAGGGAAAAGACCGCGCCGGGTTTGGTGCGGCGATGGTGCTCTCGGCGCTCGGCGTCTCGTGGGAGGTGGTGGTGGAGGACTATCTGCTCTCCAACGTCTACAGGAAGCAAGACAACGAGAAGATGCTCGGCATGGTGCGCCAGTTCGCGGGCGGTCGGAACGGGCAGACGGTCGACGTCTCGAAGATCGAAGCCCTGCTCGTCGTGAAGCCCGACAGCATCCACGCGGCACACGCCGAGATTCGGTCGCGTCATGGCGACATGCACACGTTTTTGACGGGAGCGCTTGGGCTCGGCGGGGAGTCGCTCGACGAGTTGCGCGAACACTTGTTGGAGTAGCCGAACATGCGTTGGAGTTCTCGGTTGGCGCCGTGGTGGATGGCGCTCTTGGTTTTGATGGTCTCGGTCGGGGTTTCCGGTGAGTCGGCGGTACGCGCCAGCGAGCAGGTGGTGATCCGATACGCCACGCTGGCGCCTGCCCAGTCGCCCTTCGGCAAGATCTTGAAGGCCTGGGGGCGCAGCCTCGAAAAAGAGACCGACGGGCGCGTTTCGTTTCGGTTCTACGGGGGCGGCAGCCAGGGCGACGAACGGGACGTCATTCGCAAGATGCGCGCGGGTCAGATCGACTCGGCTGGGATGACGACCGTGGGCCTCGGGGTCGTGGTGCGGCCGGTGCTGGTGCTGTCCGCGCCGGGTGTGATCGAAACGTACGAGGAGCTCGGGCGTGTCCGGCAAAAGATGGACGCGCGGTTTGGCAAGCTGTTCGAGGAGGCCGGGTTCGTGCTTCTGGCATGGTCGGACGCGGGGAAGGGGCGGATCATGTCCACGGTTCCCATCGAGAAGCCGGACGACTTGAAGACCCACCGGCCGTGGGCTTGGAAAGACGATCCGATCTTCAACGAGTTTTTGAAGGTGGTGGGCGCGAACGCGGTGCGGCTCGGTGTCGGCGAAGTGTACCCGGCGCTCCAAACCGGCATGGTCGACGTGGTGCCGAGCTCGGCGATCGGTGCGGTCGCACTCCAGTGGTTCAGCAAACTCAACTACATGTCGAAAGAGAGCTTCGGCATCATCGTCGGCGCGTCGATCATCAAGAAGGAGAAGTTCGACGCGTTGACCCCGGAGGACCAGGCCGTGCTGATACGCACGGCGCGTCGCGCCGCCGAGGCGCTCGACAAGGTAGTCCGCAAAGACGATGCCGCGGCCTACGACGTGATGATCCGACGCGGTATCGAGGTCGTCGAGATGGCGGCCTACGAAACGGAGTGGAACGCCGCGGCCGTCAAGACCCGCGAACGGTTGGCCGGCCGCGTCTACAGCAAGAGCCTGCTCGCCGAAGTCCAAGCCGCGGCCCGCCCGTAGCGGAGCGCCGCCCGCGCCGCCGCAGCCGCGCACGAGACGAGGGCAGAGCCCGAAACGCGAACGCGCCGGGTGCTCGTGGCACGCCGGCGCGTTGGCGATGGGTCCGCAGAGCCGCGGCCTAGACGGCCGGGCTGCGGTTTCGATCTCTTACTGCTCGAGGCGGGAGAGGTCGGGAAGCTCGTCGAGGTTCGGCACCAGGGCGATCTCGATGCGGCGGTTCTGCGCGCGACCTTCCTTGGTGTCGTTCGAAGCGACGGGCTGCGTGTCGGCGTACGCGGCAGCCGAGATGCGATCGGCAGGAACGCCGTACTCGATCAGCAGCTTGGTGACGTCGATGGCGCGGGCGCCCGACAGCTCCCAGTTGGACGGGAAGCGCTTGGTCTTGATGGGCACGTTGTCGGTGTGGCCTCCGACCTGGAAGCTACGACCGGCGAGGCTCGCGAGTACCGGTCCGACCTCCGCGAGGATCTTCACGCCGTCCGTCTTGAGCTTGGCGCGACCGCTCGGGAAGAGCACCGCTTCCGGAAGCTCGATGACCATCTTGTTCCGGACGATGCGAACCTTCAGCTTGCCTGCGTCGATCATCGACTTGAGCTGGCGGAGCATCGAGTTGTACTCCTCGAGACGCTTGGCCGCGCGTGCTTCGCGCGCCGCTGCCTCGGCGAGTGCCGCCTGCATGTCGTTGATTTCGCCGGTGTAGCCCTTGACGAGCTTGTTGAGGTTCTCCCGGTCTTGCTTGCATTGGGCTAGTTCCGAGCCGGTCATTTTGCCGCTCTTCTCAAGGTCCGCGATGCGTGCGTTGGCTGCTTCGAGTTCGCTCTTCTTACAGCCCGCCGACAGCATCAGGCCAACCGAGAGAATGAATACCCAGCTTGCTTTATGCATATACCCCTCCAAAAAGTGAGTTCCTAAATTGGGTGCGGCACCTTATCAAGGGAGTCGTACATCGCAAGTACTTGGGAACGATTCCCGGGTGTAACTGCACGGTGACGAAGGCGTATCGGGGATGCCTCCGCCCTCGGTGGCTGAAAGGAACGAAGATCATGAGGAAATACGCGCTCTACGCCCTGATCATCGGTGCCGGTGTCGGACTCTTCGGCGCACCGGGAGCCACCCTGGCCGACGATCCCGACCCCCGCACGCTGGTCGAGAAGGTCGTGAAGGAGGCCGGGGGGGCCAATGCGCTTCGCGACCGCAACGACGTTCAATACACGTACATCTATCGGAGCGGTGAAAGCGGGGCGCTCGACGTGTCGGTCGAGCGGTACTTATTCGATGGCGAGTACTCGTGGGCGCGGTACGACGTCCACGAGGGAAGGATGTTCGGCGGGGCGGTGGGCCCGGTCGTGCAGGGGTACGACGGTCGGAATACCTGGCAAACCGACAACGGCGTCGCCACTGAGAAGCCCCAGGCACTCAAGATGGCCGACTTCCTTCGCAAGACCAACTTCTACTGGTTCGCGATGACCTTCAAGCTCCTCGACCCCGGGATGACCTACGCCTACGAGGGAACGCGCAAGGTTGGTGATACCACCTACGAGCTGGTCCGAGTCGGGTTCAATCAGGGCGTGGGCGACGTGGCCGACACGTATCTGCTCTACATCAACCCGAACACGTGGCGGGTCGACCAGTTCTTGTTCACCGTGCTCGACTTCGGGATGAAAGAGCCGCTCATGATGAAGGTCGACTACGAACGGGTCGACGGCGTCCTGCTCGCGACCAAGCGCCGGTACGCGCCGGCGAAGTGGTCCGGCAAGGTCAGCAGCAAGGCCAAGTGGACCGACGAGATCAGCGTCAACGTCGAGTTCGACAACGGCTTCAAGAAGTCGATGTTCGAAGGGCCGTAGCCGACGGCGCGTCGCAGGCGAGCCGAACTGAGCCAACGGACGCGCCTTATCGCGTTTGCCGTTGAACTCGAGCCTTCTCAGAGTTCCCCGCGGCGAAGGCGCCGGTACATCACCAGCGACTCGCGCAGGATCTCGAGGGCGACTTCGCGGTTCTGCATGCCCTCGACCACCACCTCTTTGTGCTCGAGCGCTTTGTAGTCTTCGAAGAAGCGCTGAATCTCGCGGAGCCGATGCTCGGGAAGGTCGTCGAGAACGCGACACTGGTCGTACTCGGGGTCGTGCGCGCTCACGGCGATGATCTTGTCATCGATGCCCTTGTCGTCGCGCATGCGCATCACGCCCATGGCGCGGGCATACATGAGGGTGAGCGGAACGACCGGCTCTTGTCCGATGACGAGGACGTCGAGGGGGTCGCCGTCGTCGCAGAAGCTGCGGGGAATGAACCCGTAGTTCGCGGGGTAGTGCACGGCGCTATAGAGGACGCGGTCGAGTTTGAGGAGCCCGCTTTCCTTGTCGAGCTCGTATTTGTTTTTGCTCCCCATCGGCACTTCGATGACGGTGGGGAAGACGGCGTCGAGCTGGTCCTCGTCGAGGTATACGTCGTGCCACGGATGCATACCGGTACATGGCCACGGGATCGCCCGGAGCGCAAGGGACGTTTTAGGCGTTTCGGAGGCCGAACGGGTTTGGCTTTCGCATTCGGTAGGCGAGTAGGAGGGGCAGGACGCCGTACGGTCCGTTGAAGAGCCAGAAGATGAGCGGCTTCCCCGGAGGCGGGCCGATCCAGTACTCGGCGATGACGAACTCGGTCATGCCGTGCATCATCGCGCCCACGTAGATGAACGCGGGGATTCGAATCCAGTTCTTGCCCTTGATGAAGCTGTACACCAGCAAGACGTAGAAGGGGCCGTACACCATGCCCGAGATGCCGGTGTTGATCCGGAGGTAGTCGTGGTCGGCGAGGAAGTAGTAGTCCTGCGCGATTTCCCCATACCAACGGTTAGCGCGTGCCCAAAACGCGTCGCCCTCGAGCAACCCGAGCGCGTGCCACGAGTCGGAGAAGAAGGACGAGAACACGAAGAAGGAAAAGCCGACTACGAAGAACCAGTCGCCCGGCCGTTCGCTCAGAGGAAGGCCTTCGTTCGATTGCGTCATACCACTCACTCCCAGTCGCCCGCGTCGTACATCAACGCTGCGCGGCCGCGATACTAGGCGGACGATCACCAGTCCACAATAGGCCAGTTGCGTTTCTTTGCCGCACGCCGAAGCCGCGGATCGGGCGCAACCACGCGCGGATGACCGACTGCGTCGAGCATTGGAAAGTCGGTGAGCGAGTCGCTGTAGAAGTAGCAGTCGTCGAGCTGGATGCCGCGGTCCAGGGCCCAGCTGCTCGCATGCTCCACCTTGCCGGCGCCGTAGCAGAGGGGGGTTCGGAAGGTGCCGTCGAGCCTGCCCTCGTCGTCCGTCGGAAAGTCGTTGGAAAGAAAGTCGTGAAGGCCCCACGTGTCGATGGCGACGCGAGATGCAAAGGACGAGGCACTTGTGAGAAGCACCAGGTGGTGGCCTTTTTCGCGGTGCTCGGCGAGAGCGCGGTCGGCCCCCGGGCGCAGGTGGTGGGCCACTTCACGAAGGAACCAGCGCTTGGTCTCGCGCTGGAGGTCGTCGTAGCGGCGGCCCCGGTAGTGGGCGACGGCCTGGTTGAACGCCGTGTGAATGTCGATGAGCGACAGGTGATAGAGGACGTTCCACACGGCGACTCGCCCGAACTGCGTCGGAGAAATGTTGCCGTGAAGCAGCTCGTGTTTCGCCCACAGTGTTCCGCTGTTGACGCCGAGCAGCGTGCGGTCGAGGTCGAAGAACGCGGCGACTTTCGTGTCCAAGAAAGTCGGTCTATCCCGCTTCGCGTAACGGTTCCACCGATTTGTGGGCAAATCGTGTTTCGCTGGTTGCGCAACCACGGGGGATGCCCGAGATTACGCGCCGGAGACATCACTACATGAGTATTCTGGACCGTTTCAAAGTGACCGATCGCGTGGCCGTCATTACGGGGGCCGGTCGGGGAATAGGCCGCGGCATAGCCATCGCGCTGGCCGAGGCGGGCGCCGACGTGGTCATCGCGTCGCGTCGCGAGAACACCCTCGAGGAGGTGGCGGGTATCGTCCAACAAGCGGGCCGAAAAGCGCTCATCGTCCCCACCGACGCCCTCGATCCCGAGCAGCTCGACCGCTTGGCGGAGCGGGCGCTCTCCGAGTTTGGCGGGGTCGACCTCCTCGTCAACAACGTGGGCGGAACGCTTCCCGGCCCGGCGCTCATGTGCACCGACGACGAGTTCAACAAGTCGTTCAACTTCAACGTGACCACGGCGCTGCACATGTCGCGGCTTCTGGCCCCGTCCATGGCCGAACGCGGGCACGGATCGATCGTGAACATCTCGTCAGGCGTGTCGCACCTCGTCGACCGCGGGTTCGTGGCGTACGGCACCGCGAAGGCCGCGATGTCGCACATGACACGCCTGCTGGCACACGAGTGGGCGCCCCACGTTCGCGTCAACGCCATCGCGGTCGGTGCCACGGAAACCGACGCCCTGGCGATGGTCACGGCCGACAAAGACCTCTCCAAACAGATGGAGGACCTCACGCCGATGGGTCGCCTCGGCACGGTGGAGGACATCGCTGCCGCTGCGCTTTATCTGCTGTCGGATGCCGGGAGCTGGGTCACGGGGAAGAACATCGAAGTCGACGGCGGCACGGTGGCCTCCAACTGGCCCTTCAGCATGCCGAGCGGTCTGAACGGCCCAGCCAAGGCCGCAGAGTAGGGCGCTTCGGTCAGGCGTGGGCCTCCCCGTCGAACGCGACCTCCTCAGTCGTCTTCATGAGCCGGGCTCACGGGCGCGAGTCGTCCCTCTTGGAGCATCTGTTCGAGCGCCTGCTGAACCTCGCGGGCGAAGACGACCGACACCGCTTCGAGTGCGACCGGCTTGAGTGTCTCGAGAAGCCCGGTGGACCCTTCCCGAAGCCCGTCACTGACCTGCGTGTGGAAGAACGAGGTCAGCTCTTTGGCGGCCTTCGCCAGATGCCCCTTGAGAATGGCGGTCGCTTCTTCCGCCGTTTCG
This sequence comes from Myxococcota bacterium, assembly GCA_039177115.1. Classification (GTDB taxonomy): domain Bacteria; phylum Myxococcota_A; class Polyangia; order Polyangiales; family Houyiibacteriaceae; genus SG8-38. Next base: position 15,011 of record JBCDFZ010000063.1, on the reverse strand, counting down.
ATGTCGACGCCGCTCGCCTCGAGCGTCAGCGCCAGACGCAAAAGTGCGGGGCTTCGAACCAGGTACTGGTTGGCCTCTCGTTCGACGAGCCCTGCACTGAGGAGCGATGCCAGCACGCCCGCCGGGCGACCTTCGAGCCGGGCTTGAAGCTGAGCCTCGCTGAGCAGCTCCGGAACGTCTTCGTTCCACGGGCGACGGAGCTCCGCTTCGAAGCCGAACCAGTCTTCCATCGAGGTCTGACCCGAGTCGAGCTGCTCGAGTAGATTTCGGATTGCGCGAATCTGCAGACCGCGGTCTTGGAGCCGCGCGATCAGCTCCAGCCGCTCGACGTGCGCAACGCCGTAGTAGGCTTTGCGGCCACGCCGAACGGGTGGGGGCAGCGCACACTTGCTTTGGTAGAAGCGAATCGTGCGGCTCGGCACGCCGCTGAGGGCGGCCAGCTGATCGATGGTGTATGAGGCCTCGTCCTGCTCGGTCATCGTGCAAGCCGGGCCTCGTTCGGCCCTTCGCGATTATGCGCGGGCTTTGCCGCCACGGCGACCCAGCCTACTGGTCAGGAAGCCGGGGAGGATCGCCGCCACCGCAACTGCGGACCACACACCGAGTGTGAAAAGAGCGAGTTCCATTTAGCACCTCCTATTGCATCATTCATAACTCTGACAGTCAGTACTGTCAAGTTTATCTGGGGCCGATTTCCAAAAATCTATTCATCATTACAAGCGGTTAACCTATCGCCGAAAACGGACATCATGTCCGACGGCCCACGCAGTGACGGGTGTGCAGTGCCCTCAGCCTGGGTAGGCAGCCCCAAAAAAAGACTATGTAGCCACGGTTTCCTCACGTGGTTCGAGCGCAGGGATGGGGCATCCTGGCGGGGTGCGTCGATGGGTATGGCTGGTACTGGGGGTCGGCGTGGGCGTCTACGCGCAGTCCTCGGTCGGTCATCACAACGGCGTCTACGTCTACAGCCCCGGACGAGGCGATTCGGCACAGATCACCCACGCGATCGAATCGGCGACGGCCGACCTGAACTTCATGCAGCGCGGCATCGCGCGGAAGCGTCTCGAAGACAGCACGCACCCCTTCGACCGCTTCCAGGTTTCATTCGAGGGAGAGCGTGTGCTCCTGCGCATCAACCACCATGAGTACGACCTGCCGTTGAACGGGCAGGCCGCGAAGAGGGTCGGCCTCGACGGCAACGAAGTGCTGGTCAGCGCGACCCTGCGCGGAGAAGACCTCCAGCAGGTATTTCGCGGCGACAAAGGCACGCGATACCTCGACTATCGCTTTTTGAGCGACGGGTCGGTGTCGTTACACACGAGTATCGAGAGCAAGTACCTGCCCCATCACATCGAATACGCGCTGACGTACCGACGCGCGAACTGAACGTCAGTCGGAGCCGAGCTTGTTCTTGATGTTCAGCAGTCGCTGCTTGATCTCACCGCCGAGCGCCTTCAGCTCATCTCCGACGTCCTCTGCAGTGGCGTCGAAGCGCTGCTCGAAATCCTTGAGCTTCGGCTGGATGTCCTCCCAGGCGTCTTTGGCATCCATTCCGGCCAGGTGGAGCTTCACGCGGATTTCATCTGCGATTTGCTTCAAGTCCTCGCGGGTGTCTTCGAGGTCTTGTTTGAACGACCTGTTTGTATCCTCGTCGGCCATGATGCTCTCCCTTCGGTGAACTGTCAGGCGGTCTACCAGTCCCGACCCGAGGGTGCCAGTCCGGGCGCCAACTCTTCGCCGGCCGGCCATCCGGTGCAAAAGTTTCGTACCGGCGGCGCCCGCGAATTCCCGTGGTAGATCTTCGGCATGGACCTTCACGCACCCATCTCCGAGTACATGACGCCGCTGCCGCACACGGTCGGCAGCGAGCAGACGATCACCTTCGCGCAAAGCATGATGGAGAAACACGGCATCCGTCATCTGCCGGTGCTTCACGGGGGCGAGCTCTACGGCATCGTCAGTGACCGTGACCTCGGGTTGATTGCGGGCCTGAACGAGGTGAACCCCGACAACACGTCCGTCGAGGAGTCGATGACGCAGGAAGCCTACTCGGTCACCAAAGACACGCCGCTGCTGTCGGTGCTCGAGGAAATGCTCGCGCACAAGTACGGCTCCGCGATCGTGATCGAGGGCGCGAAGATCGTGGGCATCTTCACCACGTACGATTCGCTGAGGCTGCTGGTGGAAAGCGCCTAGTCGACGCCGATGTTGCCAGAGATCCGGAGACCGGTCCCGGTATCCTCGATGACGCTCGATAGAAGCGGCGGGTCGTCCGTCATGATGCCGTCGACGCCCAGATCCTCGATGAGGAACCGCATCTCCGCCTCGTCGTTGATGGTCCAGACGTGGACCTTCAAACCGAGCGAGTGAGCGGCTGGGACGAAGCCGGGGTGCAACACCTCGAGCTGCCCGAACGTGGGAGGTACCTGAAGGAACTCCGCGGGCGGCACGTAGCTCGGATCGATCCCGTCATCGGCGAGCGACTCGAAGAAGAACGCGGTCACCTCGTCTTCCGAGAAACTCGTGGCCATTTCGGGTGCGGCCGCACGGAGTTCCTGAAGCACGTCGTCGTTGAAAGAGGCGCCGTTGATCTGGTCGATCACCTCGTACTCCCGCGTGATCGCGACGAAGTCGTCGACAATCGAAGGTTCGGCCTGCTTGATCTCGATCACGTAAGGTGAGTCGGGGAACGCGGTGAGCACCTCTTCGAGAGTGGGGATAACCAGCCCGGTTCCGCGATACGGGTAGGTGGCGCCCCCATCGGTGGAGAAGTCGTACCCGGCGTCGTAGGTGCGCAGTTCCTCCAACGTCATGTCCTTCACAGCGCCCGTGCCGTTGGTGGTCCGGTCAATCGTCGTGTCGTGAAGGACCACGATGACTCCGTCGAGCGTGGCGTGGAGGTCGAGCTCGAGAACGTCGGTCCCATCGAGCAGAGCCTGCTCGTACGCGAGCAGCGTGTGCTCCGGGCGAATCCGACGTCCACCGCGGTGTGCGATGTTGAGCACGACGCCGTCGCACCGAAGGACCGACTCGGGGGTGGTGCACGACGGGGCGGGCGTTCCGCCAACGCCCCCGGCTCCTGAGACGCCCGCAGCGCCTGAGCCGCCGTCGCCTCCCATCCCGGCGGTTCCGCCAGACCCCGCGGCGCCGCCCGTCCCGGCCCCACCGTCGCTATCGTCGCCGCACCCGGCGGCCGCGAGGGCGGCCATCATCATGAGAGAAAAGACAAGCTTCTTCATCGCGAGACTCCTTGGCGACCCCATAGCAGGTCGAGCGGTTTCGGTCTTCCACCCTTGTGATGCCGGGCGCCCCCTGTCACGCTTCCGGCTGTGGCCATTCGGGAGCAGCACACCTTCTGCCGCATCTGCGAGCCTACGTGCGGCCTGATTGCATCGGTCGAAGGCGACACCATCGTATCCCTTCGCCCCGACAACGAGCACGTTGCGAGCAAGGGGTACGCCTGCATCAAGGGGCTCCGATACCATGAGCTCCATCATTCTCCCGACCGGCTCCGGGTCCCGCTCAAGCGGGTGGGCGACCGCTACGAGGAGATCGGCTGGGAGCAGGCCCTCAAGGAGATCGGGGAGAAGGTGCGCCGCCTGGTCAAGGCGCACGGTGGAGACGCCATCTCTGCCTATCTCGGCAATCCGGTGAGCTTCAGCCTCATGCCGCCGATTCTCACCGCGGCGTTCCTTACCGGCCTCGGGTCGAAGAACCTCTTTCAGACCGGTTCGCAGGACTGCAACAACAAGTTCGCGGCGGCACAGCGGCTGTACGGCTTTCCCTTCATTCAGCCGTTCCCCGACGTGGATCGAACGCAGTGTCTCATCATGCTCGGCTCGAACCCCGCCGTGTCTCGCTCGAGCTTCATGCAGCTGCCGGACCCGATTCGACGCCTTCGCGCGATCGAGCAGCGGGGCGGTCGGGTGTTCTTCGTGAACCCGCGGAAGACCGAAAGCGCCAAGCAGCTCGGAACGCAGGTGTTCATTCGGCCGGACACGGACATTTACTTTCTGCTGAGCTTTCTGAACGAGGTCGTGGCGCGGGGCGCTGTTGCACACGCGCGCGTCGCTGAGCACATGAAGGGGCTCGAGCAGCTCGAGGCGGTGGCGCAGGATTGGACCCCGGAACGGACCGCCGAGGTCACGGGCATTTCCGCGGATGTCCTTCGCGACATCGTCGACGTGTACCTCGGCTCCGACGGCTCGGCGCTCTTTCTTTCGACGGGCGTAAACCAGGGCAGCCAAGGCACGCTCGCGTTTTGGATTCTCGAGGCCATCAACGCGATCACCGGGAACCTCGACCGACGTGGCGGCACGCTGGTAGGGCACGGCTACGTCAAAGACTTCCCAAAGCACGCGAAAAAGGGCGGGCATACGCTCCGCAAAGACCTTTCGCGGATCGGCGGGCTGCCGTCGGTGGCGGACACGTTTCCCGCCGGCATCATGGCGGACGAGATTCTCACCGAAGGGCCTGGACAGATCCGTGCGCTCTTCGTCGTGTCTGGAAACCCCGTGCTCACGGTGCCCAACAGCGACGGACGGCTCGAGCGCGCGCTGAGCACGCTCGAACTCGTCGTCAGCATCGACATCTTCCGAAACGAGACTGCCAACTACGCGCACTACATCTTACCGGGGAGCAGCGCGATGCAGCGCGCAGACCTGCCGTTCGTGTTTCAGTCGCTCATGGGCGTTCAGCCGATTCCGTATGCGCAGTTCACCGATGCGGTCGTGCCACTCGACGCGGAGCAGCGCGACGAAACGATGATCCTCCTCCAGCTGGCACGCGCGTGCGGCGCAAACCTCTTCGGGTCACGGATGGTGCAGACGCTCGTCTCGAGCTGGATGGGGGCAGGAAGGGTGCCCTGGCTCGGAAAGCGCTTGGCGCTCACACCCGAACGGCTGCTCAACGTGATGGCCAAGGCGTTTGGGTTCGGGTCGCTCGACAAGCTCCGCAAGAACCCCCACGGGCGCTTGCTGCCTGAACACCGAGGCAACGATTTTCTCGGCGTCCGCGTCGTGACCGACGATGGTCTCGTCGACCTTGCGCCTCCCGAGTTCGTCGAGGCCGCCGACAAGCTCGATGCCGCGTTCGCCAAGGAGCAGGCACATCGAGAGCGTCTGAAGCTGATCAGCAAACGCGAGCCGCACAGCCACAACAGCTGGCTTCACAATCATCCGCGCTTCGTCAAAGGAAAGCGATCCACCAACTACCTCTACATGCACCCGGAAGACGGGCGCCGGGTGGGCGTTTCGACAGGTGACCTCGTGGAGGTTCGAAGTGAGGCGGCCTCCGTCCGGCTGCCGGTGACGCTCACGGACGAGATGATGCTTGGTGCCGTGGCGCTTCCGCACGGTTGGGGTCATCAGGATGCCGACGGGCTGAGCGTTGCGCGCAAAACGACGGGCGCAAACGTGAACCTCCTCACGGCAGACGGGCCCACGCAGCTCGAGTACTTCTCCGGCATGGCGCAGCTGAACGGGATTCTCGTCGACGTCGTTCCCGTCCTCGAGTGACGCCGCGGCTGCTCGTTCACGACGGGGGCGAGAGCTCCTGCCCGGCCGGCGTCTTCGAGAGGTTTTCCCACCAGCGGGCCACGTGCTGAAACTCCGCCGTGGGGAGCGCGAGCGGCACGGTGTAGCTCAGGGTCACGCCCACTGCGAAGTCGGCGAGTGTGACCTCGTTGCCGAGAATGAAGTGCTTGCCGTGGAGCGACTGGTCGAGGACCGCCGCGAACCGACGAAACTCCTTGAGCGCTTTGTCGATGACCTCTTGGTTCGGGTTGTCGCGGTTGAAGAACCGCTGCCCGATGATGCGTCCCACCGCCGGTGCCAAGTGGCTCGAGTCCCAGAACATCCAACGAAGGACTTCGTAGCGTTCGGCCGACTTCGGCCAAAGCGTCGTGTCTTGCTTCCCCGCGAGGTAACACATGATCGCGTTCGATTCCCAGAGGGTGGCGTCGCCATCGACCAGCGTAGGTACTTTGCCGTTGGGGTTGAGTGCCAGGTAGTCGGGCGTGCGGTGCTCGCGCGCAGCGAGGTTCACGGTTTCGTAGTCGAGCGCGATCCCGAGCTCTTTTGCAACTGCGTGTACTTTTCGAGCGTTCGGGGAAAACGCGTTCGTGTAGAGCTTCATGCCGACCTCCTCAGACCTTCCTCAGCGGTACCCTGTAGTTAGCCTCACGTTACACCGCGGTGGAATGTAAAACTTCTGTCATCCGAAGTGTTCTTCGGTGCCGCGGTCGTCAAAAACCCTTACACACGGGGCGACGGACACCGCTCATGAAGAACGTCAAACGCTGGATTGGCCAGGCCTACCTCAAGGTCGCGGGCTGGGAAATGAACGGGTCTCGGCCCTCCGAACCGAGATACGTGATCATTGCGGCTCCCCACACCACCAACTGGGATCTTCCTTTCATGCTCGCGATGGCGTTCGTCTACGACATCCCCGTCCGATGGATGGGTAAGCACACCCTGTTCGAGCCGCCGTTCGGCCCGTTCTTCCGGTGGCTCGGCGGCATTCCGATCGTTCGCCACCGAGCTGGCGGCGTCGTCGACCAGATGGTGGAGCATTTCGCCGAAGAGACTTCGCTCGTGCTGATGGTTCCGGCGGAAGGAACGCGTGGCTACGTCGATTACTGGAAGTCCGGCTTCTACCACATTGCGCGCAAGGCCGACGTCCCCGTGGTGCTTTCCTACCTGGATTTCGGGCGGAAAGAAGGCGGCATCGGACCGACCCTCCGGCTCACGGGCGACATCAGCGCCGACATGGACGTCATACGCGCGTTCTACGAAGGGAAGCAGGGGTTCTTCCCACAGAACGTCGGGCGGATTCGTCTTCGTGAAGAGGACGCGCTCGACGAGGCCGAAGCCGCCTAGCCCTCGTATCGTCTGACCACTCTTCGCAGCCCAGGCGTAACGCGATGGCCGCGCTGGCGTCCTTTACTTCGGCGGGCGGTTCGTGGAACGATGCACGCTTGCGTCGAGGGCAAGATCGCGCGCGGAAGGCAGAGGAATGACGACCGACAAGACCACCTGGCTGAAGGTGCTGGAACTGGATGAGCTCCCCGAGGGACGTGTCAAACCGGTGACGTGTAAGCACCTGACACTGTGCATGACGCACCATGAGGGTCAGTTCGGCGCGCTCGACAACAAGTGCCCGCATCAGGGCGGACCGCTTGGCGAGGGCTCCATCGAAAAGGGCCTGCTCCGATGCCCCTGGCACGGGTGGGATTTCGATCCGCTCACCGGCAAGTCACCGGGGGACTTCGATGACGGAGTCGACACGTTCCCCGTCGAGGTCCGCGAGGACGGCATCTACGTCGCGTTCCCGGAAGAGGCCGACCACGTCCGAACTTCGAGCGACGTGATGGTCGAAACGCTCGTGAACTGGGGTGTGAAATGGGTCTGGGGCATGGTCGGGCACTCGAACCTAGGGTTTGCCGAGGCCGTTCGTCGACAGACCGAAGCCGGGACGATGGGGTACTTCGGCATTCGCCACGAGGGTGCCGGTGCGTTTGCGGCATCCGCCTACGGGAAACTCACTGGGCGCCCTGCGGGATGCTTTGCAATCGCCGGCCCCGGCGCGACCAACATGCTCACCGGGCTTTGGGACGCGCACGTCGACCGGGCGCCCGTCCTCGCGCTCACCGGGCAAGTTCCCACCCATCTCATCGGACGCGGGGCCTTTCAAGAGGTGGACTTGGCGGCGGCCTATGGTGGCGTCGCGAAGTACACCTCGGTCGCCGCGCACAACTCCAACTTCCCCGAAATCGCGAGCCTCGCCTGCAAGAACGCGATCCTCGAACGCGGGGTTTCGCACATGGTGTTCCCGGACGACGTGCAGGTGGTGGAGGCACCCGACGTGGAGGCGGGCAGCCCCGAAGGGCGTGTGGGGATCCGCGAGATTGCGCCGCCGGCTCGAGCTCTTGAGGATGCGCTCGCCAAAATCCGCGAGGCCAAACGGCCCGCCATCGTCGTTGGGCACGGTGCGCGGTTCGTGATGGAGCCAGTCATTGCACTTGCCGAGGCACTCGGAAGCCCCGTGCTCACCACGTTCAAGGGCAAGGGGCTGATCGCCGACGACCACCCGCTCGGCTGCGGGGTGCTCGGGCGAAGCGGAACGCCGGTGGCCAGCTGGATCATGAACGAAGCAGATCTGCTGATCGTTTTTGGCGCGAGCTTCAGCAACCACACGGGCATCACTTCGTACAAGCAGATCGTGCAGGTCGACTACGACCCGATGACGCTCGGCCGCTTCCACTCCGTGACCGTGCCGGTGTGGGGCGAGATCGGCGTCACCGCCACGCTCATGCGCGAACAGCTTGGCGCGACGAACTCCGTCGACCAGCGGCCCGACGTCGCAGCGCGATGGGACATCTGGCGGCGCGAAAAAGACCGCCGGCTCGCCGAGGTCGCCGATCAAGGGGTCCACTCCGCGGCCATTTTTCAGGCACTGACTCGTACGGCGCCCGAGGATGCAATCATCGCCGTCGACGTAGGCAACAACACGTATTCCTTCGGCCGCTACTTCGAGTGCAAGCGTCAGTCGGTTTTGATGAGCGGCTACCTCGGGTCGATTGGCTTCGGGTTTCCGGCTGCGATGGGCGCGTGGGCGGCCACGCAGGAGGACGACCCGCGTTTTCGCGGGCGCAAGGTCATCGCGGTGACCGGCGACGGCGGCTTCGGGCAGTACATGGGCGAATACACCACCGCGGTGAAGTACGGCATGGACATCACTCATGTGCTCCTCAACAACTCCGAGCTTGGCAAGATCAGCAAAGAGCAGCGCACCGCCGACTACGACGTTTGGGAAACCTCGCTCCACAACCCGAGTTTTGCGGAGTACGCCGAGCTCTGCGGGGTGTGGGGTCAGCGGGTAAACGACCAGTCGGAGCTCGAAGGCGCGCTGTCCTCGGCCTTCGCACATGACGGGCCCGCGGCGGTGGAGATCCTCGCGGACGCTCTCCTCGTGTAGGCGCAGCCCGTCCCTAACGGACCGGTACCCGAGGCATACGGGTGTTGCACGACAACTAGAAAGCGTGGTGGGATCGAAGCATGACGGTAGCTCAAGTTCGAACGCAGAAGAAGGTTCCGATCGCCAGGTGGAGCGAGCTCGGCGACCGGCAACCGACGTACGCTCTCGTGGCCGGTGTGGATCTCGTGGTGGTTCGGTACGACGATCACGTGTCCGTGCTGTACGGCCGTTGCCAACACCGTGGCGCGCTCATGGCCGACGGAACGATCCAGGGCGACAACCTCATCTGTGGCCTGCATCAGTGGGACTACCGCTACGACACAGGCGTCAGCTCTTACAACAACACCGAAGTGCTGCAGAAGTTCCGCTCGTGGATTGATGAGGATGATGATCAGGTCCTGGTCGACGAGGAAGAGATCCGTCTGTGGTCGATCGATTCGCCGCAGCCTTACGACCGAGACCAGTACCTCGGTTTGTATGCGGACGTGCACGGCGCCGTCGAGGAGCCGTTCAACAACTACATCCAAGAGCTGTCTCGGAACGGGCTCGAGAAGGTCGGACACGACGGTCCGGTGTCCGCGATGGGCGTCCCTCGCCAAGAGCTCCCGCGCTGGGATGACATCCTGCTGCTGGCCGCTCAGCTCGCGCGAGCACCGCAGCACACGGGCACGCCCGTCGGGTCCGACGTGGTCATCGGGCCACGCGCCAAGAAGCCGCTGAGGCTGGAGATCCCGCTGTTCGTGAGCGACATGAGCTTTGGCGCGCTGAGCCAGGAGGCCAAGGTCGCGCTCGCCATGGGTGCGGAGCTTGCGGGCACCGGAATCTGTTCGGGGGAGGGAGGGATGCTCCCTGAAGAACAAGAGGCGAACTCGCGGTACTTCTATGAGCTCGCGTCGGGCCGCTTTGGCTGGGACATCGAGAAGACCAAGAAGACCCAGGCGTTTCACTTCAAGGCGGGGCAGGGTGCGAAGACTGGCATCGGTGGTCACCTGCCGGGAAGCAAAGTGACCGAGAAGATTGCGTCCGTTCGCGGGCTGGAGGTGGGTCAATCGGCGATCAGCCCCGCGTGCTTCGAAGACTTCCACGGCCCGGAGGACTTCAAAGTGCTAGCGGATCAAGTACGGGAGGCGACTGGCGGCATCCCGATTGGGTTCAAGATGAGCGCGCAGCACATCGAAGCCGACATCGACTTCGCGCTCGAAGCGAGTGCCGACTACATCATCCTCGATGGGCGCGGCGGCGCCACCGGGGCGGCTCCCGACATCTTCAAGAACAACATTTCGGTGCCCACCGTGGTCGCGCTTGCGCGAGCCAGAAAGCACCTCGACGAACGCGGCGCCGACGACGTCTCGCTCATCATCACGGGCGGCCTTCGGACCGAAAGCGACTTCGTGAAGGCGATGGCGCTCGGTGCGGACGCGATTGCAATTGCCAACTCCGCCATTCAGGCCATCGGGTGCCTCGGGATGCGCGCGTGCCACACGAACAACTGCCCGGTTGGGATCGCCACTCAGAAACCCCACCTTCGAGATCGTCTCGACGTCCAGAAGTCTGCGCAGCAGCTGCGGAACTTCCTGACGTCGGTGGTGGAGCTGATGAAGGTGCTTGCGCGAGGCTGCGGGCATACGCACCTCAACGAGTTCGTTCTCGACGACCTCACCACCTGGAACCGCGACATCGCCTGCCTCACGGGGGTACACTACGCGGGAGTGCTGCCTCCATGAGCTGGAAACCGCTCGGCTCGGTGCTCCCCGAATCGCTCGAAGCGGCTCGCCTCGACCTGCACTGGGCCACGCAGCTCGTGAGCGCCGCGGGCACCAGCCTGCTCGAGCCTACGGCAGACTTCAGCCACACCAACCTGGCCTGGGACAAGAGCCTCGGCGTACTTGCCGGTCGGCCCGTCGGTGGGTCCGCGCTGAGGTCCGCCCTCGTATTCGAAGGGCTGGAGCTGGCCGTACTGGACGGGGATCGCGAGCGCGCCAGTTTGGCGCTCGCAGGGCGCACGGTCGGGGAAGCGCTCGAGTGGCTTTCGGGTGCGATCGACGCGGACGTGCCGCTTCTTCTGCCGACGCACGACATGCCCGACCACCCCGTGAAGAGCGGTGCCGTGTTCACCGATGCACACGTCGATGGACGCAGGGAGCTTGCCGCGTGGTTCGCCGACGCCACGGCGCTCGTCCATGCCGTCGTCGACGGTGACCCGCTCGCTTCTCCGGTTCGGAGCTGGCCTCACCATTTCGACGTTGCGAGCCTAATGACCTTCGATCCCGACGAAGACCCTGAAGAAGCGCGAAGCATTGGGGTTGGGTTCTCCCCTGGAGACGAGAAATACAACGCGCCCTACCTCTACGTGACGCTCTGGCCTTATCCGCATGAGGACGACCTGCCAGACCTCGAAGACATGGTCTGCTGGAACACCGAGGCGTGGACCGGTGCGGTGCTCATGGCGGACGTCATTCTCTCAATGCCTCACGACGAACAGCAGGAGCGCTCCCTCCGCGCGCTCCGGAGTGCAGTTCAGATGAGTCGCGGACTGCTTGGCGTTTAGCGACCGAGCAGAAGCACGCTGATGCCGAGTGCGATGGCGATGGCTTGGGGCCAGCCGGGTACGGCCGGTCGTTCGTGTTCGTGAGCCCAGTCGTGCGTCACCACGTGCAGGAGAAGGCCGCCGACCACGGCTTCGATCCACGGCTCTGCTTGCGGCCAGTTCGAGAGACTCGTTTGGCGGGCAAGCACCACGCCCGCCACGCCGCCCACGGCGAGGAGCCCCGCACGGATCAGTCCGCTTCGACGTCCATGCGCCGAAGTGAACGCCATCGTGATGAGCGCAGTAACCGGGACGGAGTGGACCGCGATCGCGGTGAGGACGTCGCCATGCCCGTGCCCGTGATGGCTCTCGCCGGTCAGACTGCCGAGTGCCAGTCCGTCGCCGATCTTGTGCACGATGAGACCCCAGTAGCTGAGCTCGAGTCCCATGGTCGACGAGTGATCGTGCTCGGGGTCTTCGTGAGTGGCGCGCTCGATGAGCCAGGGCGTCAAGAACGCCGCGCCGGCCGCGAGGAGAACGAGCGGACCGGCTTCACCAAACGCGTTCGGTATCAAGCTTCCGATGACCACCGCGACTGACGACACGACGGCGAAAGTGCGCACCGCATCGAGTAGACGACCGCGGCCGGGCGCGATGACACCGAGCGCCGCCCCGAGAGCGACCGAACCCACGACAATGGCGATGGGCCAGTTCATGGAGCCGGCTTACCACAACTGTCCGGCGAGTGGCCGGTCAGAGCGTCGCGGCTTCTGCGGCTGCTTTCTCAGCCTGGACCTCTGCACAGGCCGGGCAGGCGATCGCCTCGTGTGCGATCTCGTAGCCTGCGCCACCGGGGTCGTCGTGGAACTTCGAGCGGCGACCCGCGCGGGATCGCTGCGCTTTGCTTCGGCTTGGGTACTCGGTGGGACGGCGTTCCGTCACCACTTTCGTTGCCCGTTCGCCGGGGCGCGACACGCGGTTGCAAAGCTCACATCGGTACATTCGACAAGACTCCTCGGATTCGACGAAGGCGGGGTGTGTCACACGCCGCGGAACCGAGCAACCGAAGGGCGCTGTCGCGAGCCGAATCTGATTCGACCGCTACCCTCGCAAAAGACGCGCGATTTCGAGGGCTGCGTAGGTGAGGACGCCGTCGCATCCGGCCCGTTTGAAGCTCAGCATGCTCTCGAGCAGCACGGCTTCCCAGGCGAGCCAGCCGTGGTCGGCCGCCGCGCGTAGCATCGCGTACTCCCCAGAGACCTGGTACGCGTATGTCGGCATCTGGTAGGTGTCCTTGACGCGACGGACGATGTCCAGATACGGCAGGCCAGGCTTGACCATGACCATGTCCGCCCCTTCCGCGATGTCGAGCCCTACCTCGCGAAGTGCTTCGTCGCTGTTGGCCGGATTCATTTGGTAGGTTCGCTTGTCGCCGCTTCCGAGGTTGGTCGCGGAGCCGACAGCGTCGCGAAAGGGACCGTAGAAGGCCGAGGCGTACTTCGCGGAGTACGCGAGGATGCCCCGATCGCCGAGCGCTTCGCCGTCTAGTGCCATTCGAATCGCGCCGATTCGACCGTCCATCATGTCGCTCGGGGCGACGATGTCGCAGCCGGCGTGCGCTTGCACGATTGCCTGCTGGCAGAGCAGATCGACGGACTCGTCGTTGACGATACGGCCGTCGCGAACGATGCCGTCCTGGCCGTGAGTCGTGTAAGGGTCGAGCGCGACGTCGCAGATGATGCCGACGTCGTCGTGTTGTTCTTTGATGGCCCGGACCGCTCGGCAAACCAGGTTGTCGGGGTTCGTGGCCTCTTTTCCACTAGGAGTTTTGCGGTCCGGTGGGGTGACCGGAAACACCGCGACCGCAGGGATCCCAAGCGCTTTTGCTTCGCCGACGGCATCGATGAGAAGGTCGACGCTCAGTCGCTCTACTCCTGGCATCGACAGGATGGGCGTGCGCTCTCCGTTCCCCTCCTGCACGAAAACCGGCCAGATGAGGTCGTCGCTCGAGAGCGACGCCTCGCGCGTGAGTCGTCGCACCCAGTTAGTCGTTCGGTTGCGACGCATACGAGTCGAGGGAAAGCGCGGATGTGCAGGATGGGTCATGGCAGCGTCCGGATCGTAGCAGCTCCCGCCGCAGACGGTCGCAAACCTCGAGTTTACCGGGCGATCGTCCAGTGGGCCCGCCGAGCGGGGAGCGTTGCAACGAAAGTGAAGCAACGGTCGCGTTCCGCCGTCACCTAGGCGGTTGGTGAGGCTTTTCTTCGGGCCGTCGCCTTCCGCGGAAACGAAGCTACATTCTAGGAGGCGACCGATGAAGGCATCGAGATACACCGTTTTCGTGGTCGGGCTGGCGCTGGTTCTTGGCTGTTCACACACCATGACCGGCCGTCGGCAGCTGACCCTCATCAACGACGCGAAGATGGACCAAATGGGGGTCGCGGCCTTCGAGGAGCTCAAGGCCCAGCAGAAGGTCAGCGACGACCTGATGCTCAACGAGTACGTGCAGTGCGTGACGGAGGCCATCGTGGAGGTCATCCCGAGAGACGGCGGCCCAGCGGACGGACGCTGGGAGGTGCTGGTGTTCGAAGACGAGACGCCGAACGCGTTTGCCCTTCCAGGTGCGAAGATCGGGGTACACACCGGCATGCTCGACCTCGCCACCACGTCGGGGCAGCTCGCAGCCGTGATCGGTCACGAAGTGGGGCACGTGCTTCTTCGCCACGGAAACGAACGAATGTCGCAGGCCATTCTTGCGGACAGCGCGATGCAGGCCGGTCAGATCGCCGCGGGCGCCGCCGGCTCCCAGTACCAAGACATCATCATGGGTGGGCTTGGCGTCGGCGCGCAGTACGGCGTGCTCTTGCCGTTCAGCCGTAAGCACGAGAACGAGGCCGACCAAGTGGGACAGATTTTCATGGCGCAGGCCGGCTTCGACCCGGCCGAGGCGATTGCGCTGTGGAAGGCGATGGGCGCGCTCGGCGGCCAGAAGCCCGCTGAATGGCAGTCGACGCACCCTTCGGACACGACGCGCGTGACGCGACTCGAGGCCAACCTTCCGAGAGCCATGGAGGCTTACGATTTGGCGAAGGAGGCCGGGAAAGATCCGGATTGCGTGCCGCCTGTGGTTTACGAGTAGGGGTGGGGTGTTTGGGGGTGGGCTTGCTTAGAGGGTTGGCGAGAGGTTTTGTTACATCCGACCCGCCCACCCCCACCCGTAGTCCTCCCTGCGCGGCACGGGCGTTGCCGTGCCTTGCCGGCGCGCTTGGCGCGCCGAGGTTCGCCTGCGGCTCACTCGTTGCTGCATGGGCTGGGGTGTTTGGGGGTGGGCTTGCCTAGAGGGGTGGCGAGAGGTTTTGTTCTATCCGACCCGCCCACCCCCACCCGTAATCCTCCCTGCGCGGCACGGGCGTTGCCGTGCCTTGCCGGCGCGCTTGGCGCGCCGAGGTTCGCCTGCGGCTCACTCGTTGCTGCATGGGCTGGGGTGTTTGGGGGTGGGCTTGCCTAG
>JBCDFZ010000062.1:0-27152 GCA_039177115.1 Myxococcota bacterium | reverse complement strand
GCTTCGTCACGGCCGTCTACTTCTTTCCGATCCTCGGCGCGATCATCTCTGACGCGTTCCTCGGCAAGTACCGAACCATCATCGTACTGTCGATCGTGTACTGCTTCGGCCATCTGGTGCTGGCCATGGACGACACACGAACTGGACTTGCAATCGGGCTCGGCCTGATCGCCGTGGGTTCCGGCGGGATCAAACCCTGCGTCTCTGCGCACGTAGGCGACCAGTTCGGTCAAACCAACAGCCACCTGCTCCCCAAGGTCTTCGGCTGGTTCTACTTCTCGATCAACGTCGGCGCGCTGGCTTCGATTCTGTTTGCGGAGCCACTGCTCCACCGTTTTGGCCCGTCAGTGGCCTTTGGGATTCCTGGTGTGCTGATGGCCGTCGCGACGCTCGCCTTTTGGATGGGTCGAAACTCCTTCGTTCACATCCCGCCCGGCGGCGTCGCGTTCCTGCGAGAGGTATTCAGCGGCGAGGGACTGCGAGCGCTCGGTAAGCTGTTCATCATCTACGCGTTCATCGCGATGTTTTGGGCGCTCTTCGACCAGCAAGGGTCGGCATGGGTGCTCCAGGCGGAACGAATGGACCGCGACTTCGGCATCGAGTGGGACCCCTCCCAGGCGCAGTGGCTCAACCCGGCGCTGGTGCTGCTCTTCATTCCACTCTTCAATCGAGGGGTCTATCCGGCATTCGAACGATTTTGGCCGTTGACCCCGCTCCGGAAGATCTCGCTCGGGCTCTTTCTCACCGTTGCGGCATTTCTGTTGCCCGCGTGGCTCGAGATGCGCCTCGACTCCGGCGAGCGTGTCAACATCATCTGGCAGCTTGGCGGCTACGTGCTGCTCACCGCGGCCGAGATCCTGGTTTCGATCACGGCGCTCGAGTTTTCGTACACGCAGGCGCCGAAGAAGATGAAGTCGCTGGTGATGGGTGCCTTCTTGATGAGCGTGTCGATCGGCAACCTGTTCACCGCGGCCGTGAACTACTTCATCCAGAATCCCGACGGGACCTCGAAGCTCGACGGGGCCGAGTACTACTTGTTTTTCGCGGGTGCCATGGCGGTCACCGCGGTACTCTTCATCCCCGTCGCAATCTGGTACAAGGAGAAGACGTACATTCAGGACGAATCCCTTGCTGAGTGATGTGAGCGTCATCGAACGAGCGCGCGACTGGCTCGCACAAGACCCGGACCCCGACACTCGCCGAGAACTCGAGGCTTTGATCGACGCGAACGATCTGGAAGGCCTGAGCTCTCGATTTGCGGGCCCGCTTGGTTTCGGCACCGCGGGGCTTCGAGGGCTGATGGGCGCAGGCCCGAACCGGATGAACCGAGTGAACGTCATCAAGACGACCCACGCCCTGTGTAGATGGGTCGACGCTCGTGTGGAGAACGCGAAAGATCGAGGCATTTGCATCGCCCGCGACGCCCGACACAAGAGCGACGTGTTCGTGAACGATGCCATCGAGGTCGCTCTGGGCGCCGGCTTCCGCATCTATGTGTACTCGAAGCCGGTGCCTACACCGCTCTTGGCGTTCGCGCTGCGCGACCTCGGAGCGGCGGCCGGGGTGATGATCACCGCCAGCCACAACCCGCCCGAGTACAACGGGTACAAGGTTTTCTGGGAGAACGGGGCGCAGATCATCCCGCCAAACGACGAGGGTATCGCGTCGCGCATCGACGGCGCGCCGCGCGTCGATGAGGTCCCGCGCACCGCCGTCTCCGAAGCGAAAGAAAGCGGGCAGCTCGTGAGCATGGACCGCTGCGCGAGGAAGTACGTGACCGTGGTTGCAGAGGCCACGTGCAAAACCGAAAGCCGGCGAACCATCCAGGTGGCTCACACCGCACTTCACGGAGTGGCGTACCCGCTCTTTCGGTTCCTGATGTCACGAACCGGGTTCTGCAAGGTCGCGACGGTGCGAGAGCAAGCGAGGCCCGACCCGACCTTCCCCACGATTGCGTTTCCAAACCCCGAGGAGACGGGCGCGATGGACCGCGTGATCGAGCTCGCCTCGCGAATCGACGCAAGGCTCGCACTCGCAAACGACCCGGACGGCGACCGACTCGCGGTTGCCGCCCGTCACGGTGATCACTTCGTGCAGCTCTCGGGCAACGAACTCGGGATTCTGTTGGCCGACGATCTCCTGTCGAGGAGCGAGGGAGAGGGAACGGCTCTCGTGGTCTCGACCGTGGTGAGCAGCCCGATGCTTGGTCGCATCGCAGAGGCCCGCGGCGCGCGCTGGGAGCAAACGCTCACCGGCCACAAGTGGATCCAAAACCGCGCGCTCGACCTCGAGCAAGAGGGGTTTCGGTACGTGTTCGGTTACGAGGAGGCCCTCGGCTACGCCGGCCATCGGGCGATCCGCGACAAAGACGGGGTCAGCGCGGCGATGCTCATCGTCGACCTCGCCTCTCGACTCGAAGCCGAGGGCCGCACCCTGATCGATGCACTCGAAGCGCTCTTCAACGAGCATGGTTATCACGACGACCGACAGATCTCGCGCTGGTACGAAGGCGCGTCTGCCCAGGACGACATGGATCGGGCTCTTGCCGCGCTCCGAGCCAACCCACCCCGCTCGATTGGCGGCCGGGAGGTCCGAGCTACACACGACTTCCTCCGCCGAGTGCGCACGACGGAGGGCGGCGAGGTAACGGACTCTTCGTTTGCGGAGAGCAACCTCCTACGGTTCGACCTCGGCGACGGGCACGCGGCCATGATTCGACCCAGCGGGACCGAGCCGAAGGTGAAGTACTACCTGTACGCAAACGCCCCGCGCGGCACGGAGCTCGCCGAGGCGAGACGGCTCACGCAAGAGAGCCTCGAACGCATGTCGCGCGACCTCGGGATCGGCCGGGCCTGATCGCTACTGAAACGCCGACGACGCCACGATTGCGACGCCTGCGAGGAGAACGACGCCGATGGCCACCCAGAGGAGCCGCCCCCGACCGTCACTCTCACGATGATCGCGAGTGGGTCTCGGGTCAGGCATTCCTGGGGCGTCCGATGCGCGCGGGACTAAGTCCTCGAGCCGGGTCGCAGTGGTCACCGGCATCGCCAGCGGGTCGAACTTGGGTTCACGCGGACCACCAACCTGGACCCGCGCGGTGGGTTCTCGGCTCGGTCGGCGGTTTCGGACCGACGTCACGACCACTTTCGGACCACCGCGGCCAAACTCGATCTCGTCGCCGTCACCAAGCGCTACGTGCTTGATGCGCTGTCCGTTGAGCCAGGTTCCGTTGCGGCTCCCGGTGTCGATCAACAGATAGCGTCCGTCTTCGTTTCGGATCTCGGCGTGTCTCCCGGATGCATCCAGGTCGACCTCGGGATCGAAGTTGACGTCACTGTCCGGCATGCGGCCGACGCGGATCAAGTCCTGGTTGAACTCCATCTCGCGACCGGCGTCGGCACCGTGGATTTGGCGGAGGCGAATCACCAAGCAGGTTCAGGGCGCGGGGGGGTTGAGCTGCACGTCGGTCGGATGGCCCGCGGTGACGAGAACATCTTCGCCAACCTGGGTGCCGTCCAGTTCTCGGGCCTCGATCCGGTACGAACCCGGGAGGAGCCTGAGAAGAACCGCTTGATTGTCGCGCAACGGCCCGTAGCTTCGGCCGTTGACGTAGAGCTCGCCGCGCTGGAGCGTCGAACGCACACGGACCTCGACGGGTGTGTGCGTGTCTGCGTACGCGGGCGGCGGCAGCGGTTCGGCGACCGAAGTAACCTTAGAACGCCCAGCCCCGATCGTGATGATGGCTGCCAGTCCTAGCAGCAGCACGACAGACGCCGCGGTGGGCCACGAAAACGATGAAGATCCTTCAGGCTGCGACAGCCGCTCGGGCCGAGGCGCGCTGACCGCGCGCGGGACCATGCTCTTCACGGCAGTCGGCAGCGCAGGGCTGCCGCTGAACCGCTGGCCGTCGCGAGGGAGCGGGTACTGCTGGTAAAACGGTACGGCACCCGGCTCGGGTGGATCTAAGGCCTCTCCATCGAAGTCAGCCACGATGCAGGTCACGTTGTCGTGACCGCCCGCGGCGTTGGCGAGATCGATAAGGCGATCGGCGAGTTCTGGAAGAGACCCGGCGCGCGCCATTTCTTCACGAATGGCGCTGTCGTGGACTAGCCCGCTCAACCCATCCGAGCAGAGCAATAGTCGGTCTCCTCGTCGCAACTCGACGAACGTAAGGTCGACGGACACGCGCTCGGTGGTGCCGAGCGCCTGTAAGATGATGTTCGAGTGTTCGAAGGCTTCCGCCTCGTCCTCGGTGAGCTGACCGGCCTCGATCAGCTGGTTGACCAGCGACTGGTCTTTCGTAACCAGGCTCAGCTGGCCTTCTCGAAAGACGTAGCAGCGGCTGTCACCAACCTGCCCCACGAAGAGCACCTTGTCGATGAGCCCGGCGACCGTCGCGGTGGTTCCCATGCCGCGGCGTGTGCGGTCTTTTTTGGCCGCCATGAAAATGCGAGATCCCGCCTCCTCGACGGAGTCGACCAGGCGCCTCGCAAAGGAGTCTCGGTCGACCGCAGCCTCGTTTCCACGGAGCGTCTCGAACAGCGCCTCGACCGCCATGTTGCTGGCGACCTCGCCGGCCGCGGCACCGCCCATGCCATCGCATACGGCGAGCGCAAAGCCCCTGTCGGCGACC
Source organism: Myxococcota bacterium (assembly GCA_039177115.1). Classification (GTDB taxonomy): domain Bacteria; phylum Myxococcota_A; class Polyangia; order Polyangiales; family Houyiibacteriaceae; genus SG8-38. The sequence continues at coordinate 22,516 of JBCDFZ010000062.1, read as the reverse complement.
TCGCCATCCATCTCTTCGGCCGCCTCGAACGGCCCGGACTCGGACTCGAGGTCGGCAATCATGAAGTTGTCTTCGTTGTGCTCGCGAACGAGTCCGACGTCGGACTTCCCGAAAACGGTGAAACGGAGGCCCGCAGGCGTGGGCCCAGGCGCTTGGCGCTGGACTCGTTCCCAGGTCTCGGTCCCGGGGGCGGGCGCGAGCGTTTCCTTAGCCTCGTTCAGCTCTGGCCGATCGTCCCCGTTACGGTGTGGGTCGCCGCTCATCCAGTCCCCGCATGCACGTCCATCGTCCCCAATACGACACTATAACGATACAGGCTACAAGCTGCCTGTCGAAATCTCGACGAGGAGACGCCCGCTTTTCGCCGCGTTTTCAAGCGTTTTCAGAGCAGGTAGGCGATCCCCACCCGAAACACCAGAGCAGCGTTCACGCCGCCGCCCTCGGCGCGCCGAACGCCGTCGGCAGACGTGGTAAACGGCCGCGTCGAAAGCACCTGACCGCCCAGCAGGAAGCTGAAGACGGTACTTCGATTGATGTCGGTCTCTCCGCCGAACGCGATTTCGGCCGTTCCACCGACCGTATCGACGCCGAACGTCGGTCCGAGGATGAGAACCCCCCCGCGGGCGCGAAGGAGCGGGCGAAGCGACCGATCGGCCAGAAAACTGTGGCGTAGCAGCACCGCGAACGCCTGCGACACCGTGCTCTGGTAGACGCCGTCCGAGTTCTGGACCCAAAGCTCATAGCTGAAGCCGAGGCCGGTACCTTGCTTCCACCGATAGGAGAATGGGATCCCTACGGCCAAGCCGGCGCCGAAGAGACACTCGGACCCGGACGGACAGAGCGGCTTGTCTGCGACCGGGATGACGAGCCCGACCTCGATGCCGATCGCGAACCTGTCGCGAGAACCTTCGGGGGCGTTCCTGACGCCCACCGCCTCATCGGCCAAGGCCGCCCGGGGAAGGCCGAGGAAAAACAGCGCGGCGCAAGTGACGAGGACCCGGGTTGGCACGGCCGTAGCATAGAGGGCCCGAGAACCCCCGCCAAGATTGACAGCCCTCGGACCTCTCTTATAGTAGCGCCGATTCGAACCGCTTCGGGGTTTTCTAATGGAGATCTTTCTCAGCAAGCGCGTCATGCGACAGGTTCGGCTGTCCGTCGCAGACGCCATCGAAGATGGCGAAGTCGACTCGCTGCGCGACGACTTGGTCGGGATTTTTTCGGACGACGACGTCGAGGAGATCGAGCGTCGCATCGACAGTGGCGACTTCTACGACTTCATCTCGGAGATTCTAGACGAGTGGTCCGGCGAGGAACTGGAAGAGCTCCTCGAACTCCTCGAGGCCCAGCTCTCCGATGCCGACGTCGATCTGAAGTACAGCACGCCCGAGGACGACGACGATGAGGACGACGACGAGGAAGAGGAAGAGCTGGTCGTCTCCGACAACGACGACGACGAGCTGTAGGGCCTACAGCTCGCTGCAGCCGAGTTCAGGCACGGGTGGGATTGACACATCCCCGCGCCCAAGCTACCAGCAACGCCGCTCCGCCTGGAGCGACGAAGTGCCACCGTAGCTCAGTTGGTAGAGCAACGGTTTCGTAAACCGTAGGTCGTTGGTTCGAATCCAATCGGTGGCTCTAAGCGTCCATGCCTCCGACGCTACTTCGGGGCCGTTCGGCACGTCCACCCCCTCGGTCGCTTCGCTCCCTCGTACCAACTGAGCGAGGGCCGCGACTCCGTTTCGGTCCATGCGCACGTACGTGCGAGCGGCCACACTCGCATCTGCGTGCCTCGCCAAGAAGGCAACGTCGGTCAACGACGGGGCTACTTGGGAACTGTAACGACGACTTTGCCGATGGCAGTCTTGCTCTCGAGCTTTCGGTGAGCGTCCGCGGCCTGTTGGAGGGGGAATACGCTGTCCACGACTGGCTTGACCCTACCGGCTTCGACCAATGTCTTGAGCTCGCTTAGGATTTCACCATGACGCTTAGCACCATAGTCATGGACAAGTGGGATGAGCATGTAGATCACGTGCAGCGTCGCGCCGCGTAGGTGGGCCATCGTCAGGTCGATCTCTCCGATGGAAACGGTCGTGGCCACCTGACCATTGAGCTTCACTGCGGTCAGTGACGTGGGCAAGTTCGGACCACCCACGGTGTCGAACACCAGGTCGAAGCCCTTGCCATCGGTGTGCCGCGCGACGTAGTCCTCGACTTTGGTTGTCGCATAGTCGATTGGCATTGCGCCGAGCTCTTCGACCACTGCGAGTCGCTGTTCGCCGCTGTCGGTGGCGAAGACTGACGCCCCAGCGTTAACCGCCAGTTGAATGGCGACATGCCCAACGCCTCCGGCGCCACCGTGGATAAGCACCTTTTGTCCTGCCGTGAGCTTCATACGGTCAAACAATGCTTCGAAGGCGGTGATGGACACGAGGGGAAGCGCTGCGGCCTCCACCATAGAAAGGGACGTCGGCTTGCGCGCGATGAGCCTGGCGTCGGCAGCCAGGTACTCGGCCAGTGCGCCCTGGTGGTGGGCCACCCCGCCCGCGCAACCATAAACTTCGTCACCGATCGCGAAGTCGGCGACGTCCTCACCCACGGCTTCCACGGTGCCCGCGAAATCCATACCGAGGGACGCAGGTGGGGTCGGAATGAAGTCTACGACTGGGCCCATCGATCGGGCCATCAGGTCGGCGGTGTTGACGCTCGAGGCGGCTATCTTCACGAGCACCTGGCCGACGCTAGGCGTCGGGCGCTCTATCTCGGCCGGTTCGAGCACCTCCGGACCTCCGTTGCTTCGGATCATCTGTACTTTCATCGTCTGAATACCTGTCGAAGAAGGTTGGAAACTAGGGAGGCGCCCGACATGCAAGCGGCTCCCGATCGGTATGCGCTAGTTGATTTCTTGAACCTTCATCACCAGCTCATTCCAGTTGCGCTGATTCTCGATGTCGTGCTCCAAGCCTTGTTCGTCAGCCCTCGTAAAGCGCTTGATGGCGGGAGTCTTACTCGTCGCTTGGTAGAGCCAGTACGCCTCGGCTTTGAGAGCTTCATCGATGGGCTTGTCGATGGACTCGTACACCGCTTGTTTGCACGCGTTGATAGATTCGGCCGGAAACTGTGCGATGCGCTTGGCTAGGTTGTCGACGTATTCTCCGATCTCATCCGGATCCAACGCTCTGTTGATGGTGCCAAGAGCCTCCGCCTCGTCGGCATCGAAATCTCGTGCGCTAAGGATAATTTCCAAAGCCCGGCCAAGGCCCGTCTGGCGGGCCATGCGGGATGCCCCGCCGCCGCAAGGCAGGATGCCCATGCCAACCTCCATCTGCATGAACTTGAACTTCCCGCGCGCTGCAAATCGCATATCCAAGGCAAGCGCAAGCTCGTGGCCACCGCCCCGGGCGTACCCCTCGAGCTTGGCAATGGTTGCTTGAGGCACCTTGCTGATGCGCTCACACACAGACTGCAAATCCAGCAGTTGCGCTTCTTCGCGCGATACGGCTTCTGTAGCCATGTCCTTCAGAAGTTCCGTGTCGTAATGACAGACCCAGATCTCTGGGTTGGCCGACTCGAAGACAACGACCTTCGTCTGGCGGTCACGCTCAAGTCGCATGGCAAGGCTGTTCAAGTCCGCCAGCATCTCCTGCCCTTGGACGTTCACCGGCCCGAAATCAAAGGTGACCGTGAGGATGGCTCCGTCTCGCGTTGTCCTAAACGTCGTAAATCCTTCGTATTTCATTGCACCGATCTCCATCTTGTTAGCCCCCGCCTAAGCCGGGGCCTCTTTTGATTTGTAGAATTCGTTGTTGAACGGCCGCCTCGATGGACTAGCTGAACACCCCAGGAGGGAGCGAAAGTAGCTGTTATCAAAGCAAAAGGAACTGAATAGTCCTTGCATATCTTTCAACATTTTGTTGATAATACGATGTGAGGATCCACGAGATGGAGCTCCTGATCCGGGTCGCGGAAACCAGGTCGATGACGGTCGCGGCTCGACAAATGCACCTGACGCCGGCCGCCGTGAGCGCAACGGTGGGACGGGTCGAAGAGGCCATGGGAGTACGACTGTTCGAGCGAACTACCCGCGCGATCCATCCGACCGACGAAGGCTCGGTCGTCCTTGAGGGATGCAAAGAGGTGGTTGCCCGATGGGAGCGCACGCTCGAACAGGTTCGGGGCTCGCAGGAACTGGAAGGAACAGTCCACCTCGCTGCGCCGGCCGACACGACGTACCAGGTCCTGGCGCCGCTCGTGGTTGCGGTTTCACGAGCCAACGCAAAGCTCCGGATCGTATTGCACACGAGCGACGTCGTGCATCATCTGCACCAAGAAGCGATCGACATGGCGATCCGGTACGGGGCGCTTCAGGACAGCGCACTGTCCGCCCGCAAGTTGGCGGAGTGCCCCGGCGTACTGGTGGCGGCGCCGTCCTACCTCGAACGCTGGGGCGTGCCGCGTGCACCCAAAGACCTCAGTGGTCATCGTTGCCTCACGCTCCAGCTCTCGAGTGCGGCGGTCACATCATGGGCCTTGCAGAGGGGGCATACCTCTCATGAGGTTCCGCTGAGGAGCCCTCTGTGCGGCGATGGCTATCTCGCACGCCAATGGGCTCTCGAGGGGATGGGCATTGCGCGCAAGAGCCTCTTCGACGTGATCGACGATCTGGAGGCTGGCCGACTCGTTAGGGTTCTCCCCGACTACACGGCTGGGCCCATTGCGATCCACGCGGTCTTCCCAAGTCATCGCTACCTGCCAATGCGGGTAAGGGCGCTCGACGCAGCCCTCGCAGTCGAGTTTGCTGCGCGCGCTGATCGTTGCGAGGCTTGGCTTCGTAAGGGCGTCGCGTGAACCGAAAAGGAAGATCGTGGCGACACTGACAGGAACGATCACGAGCTCTGGCACACCCTCACCTGCTCCGAGTCAATCGACTTCAATCGTTCGAAAATGGACGCACTGCTCCCTTGCGAAGCCGCGTGCAACGGTGGTCGTTGGTTCGAATCGAATCGGTGGCTCCATCTCTTTCACTACGCCGCCTCGAGCGTGATGACATCGAACCGCGGCGCAAGCGATGGCGCCCGACGATGTTGGCGCGTGTACTTTCGGCCGCAGCAGCGTGATCCCGGAGGGCGAATGCCCTCAGAACGAGCGGAAGCCGGACGCCTGTTGGCGCCCGGCTGAACCGCCAGCTCTCGCGCTGGCCTCGAGCAGCGACGCGCGAGCCCGCGTTCGTTCCGTTGGAACTCAGTCGTCGTACCCGTCGTCGTCATCGTAGTCATCGCGATCGTCGTAATCATCACGATCGTCGTAGTCGTCATCGTAGTCGTCACGACCGTCGTAGTCATCACGGTCGTCGCGATCATCGTAGTCATCACGGTCGTCGCGATCGTCGTAGTCATCACAATCGTCGTAATCATCGCGGTCGTCGTAGTCGTCGCAATCGTCGTCATCGCGATCGTCGTAGTCGTCGTCGTAGTCGTAGTCGTCGTCGTCATCGCGATCGTCGTAGTCATCGTCGTAGTCGTAGTCGTCGTCCTTGCCGTCGCCGTCTTCATCGTGGTCGGCGCACTTCAAGCAGGCGTCTTCGAGCGCGTCGCAGAAGTCGTCGTCGAAGGACTTTTCCGTGCACAGCTCGTAGAGCTCATCACAGTCGTCTGCGATGTCGGACTCGGTGACGTCGTCCCCTCCTGGAACGTCGCCGATGCAGCTTCGCGCATCTTGTTCGCAGTCGTCGTATGACTTGTCGCACGCGGCGAGCTCGTCGTAACAGGCCTGGATGGCTGCGCTCGTCTGTCCTGCGCCGGTTGAACCGGTTGAACCGCATCCTGCGACGAACGGAACCACACCGATGATGAGAGACCAGAGAACGGATTGCTTGAGCATGCTTTTCCTCCTAGAAATTTGGCGGTTCGCAGTTCGACCCGCCCGTTGTTCCCCCCAAGTGGCGCAGGTGCCCACGAACGGCTCAGGTCGTTACAAATGAATACAATGAGCCTTAATTCCCCCCTTCGGACACTGGCCTAATGCGGACGGGTCTATGTCCGTTTTCGATGCCATGAGCCTGCCCGACAGCGATCGGGTCGAGCAGCTCGAACCCAAGGAGTCTGTTCCTGATGATGCAGCACTCGTCGAGTCACTCGCTTCGGGTCACCCCGATGCACCGACTGCACTCTTCGACGCGTACGGAGGTTACGTGGAGCGACTCCTCATGCGAGTGCTCGGCCCCGACCCAGAGCTCGAAGACGTGTTGCACGAGGTCTTCGTCGAGGCGCTCAGCAGCATTGCCAATCTTCGCGATCCAACCCGTCTCAAGGGGTGGCTGACGCGCATGACGGTGTTTGTCGCACGGGGGTCGATTCGACGCCGGCGCCGTCATCGGCGGCTCGTCTTGGTTCCTGCGGAGGACTCGCTGCCGCAGTCTTCGCCCCCGGAACCGCACGAGAGCAAGGAGCTCCTACGAAGAGTGTTCGCGGTCTTGAGCGAGCTCGACGAGAACCAACGGATCGCATTCTCACTGCGCTACCTCGAAAGCATGACGCTCGGCGAGGCCGCAAACGCAAGCGGCGTTTCCTTGGCCACGTTCAAGCGCTGGCTCAAGAAGTCCGACCGGTCGTTCATGGCCTGCGCGAAGCGGATCGATCCCGAGCTTCACGAGGCGCTCCTCGAAACGCCTCGCTGGGGGGGTCAGCATGAGTGAACCGCTCGAGAAGCTCGGGGCGAGGGTCGCGCGTGCCCAAGACGAGCTGCTCCAAGACCCATCGCGTCGTGAGGCGGTGCGGGAGCGGCTCCGTAGCCAGGCGCGACCCACCTCTCGAGAGACACGCTCACTCGGCTGGCGAGTGTGGGCGGGCGGCGCCGGCGTCCTCGCTGCGGCGGCAGCGACGCTCCTCATTCTCTCGAATCGAGCACCCGACACGATCCACTATCGAGTCGGCAACGCGGGGGTATCGAACGCGATCGGCGCGCCGATTTCGGCGGCGGAGGGACGCAGGCTGGCGGTCTCTTTCAGCGATGATTCGTGGTTTCGGCTGGCCCCCAGCGCCCGCGCCCGGGTAGACGAGCTGACGCCGACCGGAGCGCAACTGCGCCTCGAACAAGGCGAGGCAACCTTCTACGTTCATCAAAGAGAGGGAACCCGTTGGTTGGTCCGCGCCGGTCCGTTTCTGGTCGAGGTGATCGGAACGACCTTTGGCGTCACGTGGGAGCCGGAGGCCGAGTCGTTCGCGTTAGCGGTGTACGAAGGCCGCGTTCAGGTCAGCGGTCCGGGCATCGGCACGCGACAGGTGGGAGCTGGCGACGAGGTGGAAGTCAATCTTGGAGCGGGGCCAGCCCCATCGAAACCCCCACCGGAGCCCCCAACGCCCGCGGCACCCTCGGCACCCGAAGCCACAAGCCCAGCCCCCGCTCCCGAAAGACGCACACGGAAGCCTCGAGTCCCGAAGGCTGGCGCAGAGGCCCCTCGCCAAGTCGAGCGCACGCCGCCGGCCCCCGCGGACCCGTCTGCAGTCGAAGCGCCGGAGGCATCACCAACGGGTACACCGGAAACCGAAGACGCCACCCCGGTCGTGGAGGCGCCTGCGGCCGAAGCGCCTCCGACGCCCGAGGAAGACCCGCCGTGGAAGGATCTGGTCGAACGTGGGGAGTATGTGGAGCTACTCTCGACCTCGAGTCCCACCCAAGTCCGACAAGCCATCGAACGCATCTCGCAGCGCGACCTCGTCGCGCTCGCCGCGGCAGCACGCCGAACGTCGGATCCTCGTACGACCGAGATATACCTCGCCATCCGGTCCCGATTCCCGCAAACCGACGCGGCAGCACAGGCGGCCTTCATGCTCGCTCGCATCGAGTTTCACGACGGCTCGTTCGAAGACGCTGCCGGCTGGTTGGAAACGTACCTGCAAGAGCGTCCGAAAGGTCGTTTCGCGCGGGAAGCGTCGGGCCGCCTCATCGAGGCGTATGGCAAAGCGGGAGACCAAACGCGAGCTAAAGCAGCCGCCCAGCGATATCTGGATCGGTATCCCGACGGTCCTCACGCGGGCCTTGCTCGTTCGGTGGCGCCATGAGTCGGCTTCCCTGCGCCCTTGCGTGTGCCGCAACGCTGCTTGCGCTCTGCCAATCGGCGCGCGCCGAAACTCTCGTGGTGTCCGATCAATCATCCGCCGAGCTGTGTGAAGTCGTCGAGTTCGAGCTAGGAGAGGTCGGCATCTCGGCGAGAGCGCCCCGTAGCGGAGACAATGAGCGCCGCGCTCGTCGAAAAGCGTCGGCCCGCGAGTCAGTCGAAGCAGTGGCGTCGTGCAAGTCGGAGCCGGCGCGCATCGACGTGTTCTACCCCGACGGTTCGCGCGTGGGCCGCCTCGTGTTCTCGGTTCCGGCAGACGACGACCCGACCAGCGCAGCGGTATACGCGAGCGAACGAATACGGTCGGAGCGACTGGTCGGCGACGCGGTGGCCAGCGCCCCATTCGCCCCGGGCATCTGGTGGCTCGGTCTCGGAGGCGACGTCCTGCTCTCCCCCGGCGGGATTGCGCCCCTCGGTCTGATCACGGTCGACATCGGCTACCGGTTCCATCGGCACTGGTCGCTCTCAGGCTTCGCCTCGGTGCAGCCCTACTCCCAAACCCTGAGAACGCAGAACCTCGAAACCAAGCAGCGGCTCGACCAGTTTGGGATCGCTCTTGCGTACCATCCACTGGTGCGAGAAAGGGTGGACTTGGCGATCGGGGGCCGGGCCTCGGCTTCGCGGCTCGGAGCGAACGGGCAACCCTCGACATCTGGGCTGGATTCGCAGCGCGATGCCGCCTGGACGGCGTTCGTCGGTGGCCGACTGACGCTTCGCGTGGCGGTCCACAAGCGAGTTTGGCTGAGACTGCAAGGCGACGTAGGGGCGTTCGCCCCGCGAGCGGAGATTGCCGCCCCCTCGTCGACCTTTGGCTCATTAGGCGAGTTCGGTGCGCAGACCGGACTCGGTTTGGAGGTACACTTCCGATGAACATGCGTTGGATCATGCTCTGGCTGACAATCCTGTTGGTCGCCGGCTGTGGCGAAACCGTCGCGAGCCCGTTTGTTGAGAACTCGACTGGGGCTGCAGGCAGCGGCAACGAGCCCGGAACCGGCGGATCCGGGGAAACGGGCAGCGGCAACGAGCCCGGAACCGGGGGGGACCTCGGTACGGGAGGCGTCGACGGCGATGATGACGACGATGACGACGATGATGACGACGATGATGACGATGATGACGACGACTAGTCGTCGAAGCCGCTCCAGCTGGTGGCTGCAGCTGCTTTTCATCGATCCATAGTCCGTCTCTCTTCCTCGGCGGAGGGTATCAGACGGACTCGGCTACTCGCGGAGATCTCGTGGGCTAGCGTTCGCAGACTGGAAGATCCGCGCAGTCCGCGCAGACGCATCCCTCCTCGAACATCTGGCAGACTCCGTTGTCCTCGCAGTTCATCGGATCCCCACAGAAGGGGTCGTCGTCGCACTCGGGACATACGCACTCGTCGTCGACGCTGCACACGTCGTCGTCCGAACAGGGTTCGACCGAGCCGCCTGTGCCCGCGGAGCCTCCGGAACCGCCCGTTCCGCCGGTGCCCGCCATTCCGCCGGTGCCCGCCGTGCCCCCGGTTCCGGCCGTGCCCCCTGAACCCGCGGTGCCGCCTGAGCCGGCGACGGCCCCCGATCCGGCACTCCCGCCACTGCCCGAACCGCCATCGGAATCGTCGCCGCAGCCCGCAAGCACCAGGGTCAGCGCCAACGCGGCAAAGCAAACTCTGATAGCCATCGGGACCTCCTTTTCAGTTCTCGCGCGCTAGCGTATCTCTCGTCGGCGCAGGAATCAACGACGGTGGGTGCCAGTGGTCCAAGCGGGAAGCCCGCGCCTACCCTTCTGAGACGCTGATGACGACCTTGTTGACCTTCGCCGTCAGCTCCGAGTCCTCTGAGTCTTCGAACACGCCGTTTGCCACCTGGGTGGCGTCGTCTTTGCCGACATCCGCCGTTTCATCGGCCGAAAACACCGCAGGGACCGTCTTTTCGATGCGGCCTTTTCCGACGACCTCGTCATTCACGTAGAGGGTCGCCTCACCGCCCTTCCCCGTTCCGCCACCGTCGTAGGCGAACTCGAGCTTCACCTCCGCCTTTCCTTTCGGAAGCGGCTTCTTCGATTTAACCGTGTAGGAGTCGAGACCGAACCAGTTGTAGGTGTAAGCGAGGCGACCGTCTTCGAGATAGAGCACCCAGCCACCAAAGCGGCCGCCCTGACATAGAATCACACCGCGGTCCCGACCGGTTAGACCGTCGAGCTCGGCAACGATCGTCTTCGAGCGGTTCTTCACGTTGAGGAAGGTGTTTTCGAGCATGCCATCCATGCCGTCGGCGAGGGTCAGGGTCTTGCGGTCGCCCATCAGGTCCGGGCGACCGGCGATCGCCGGGTTGAAGCGCTCGTAGGTGCGATCGTCGAGAGGGTAGACGTGGTTGGCAATGGCCTCTTGCTCGAAGAGCTTTTTCATCTCCGCGAGCTTCTCCGGATTCTCCGCCGCCAGATCTTTCGTCAAACTGAAATCGTCGTTCGTGTTGAAGAGCTCCCACGCGTCTTCTTGAAGCGTGGCAAACGGTTCGGGCCTCCAGGGTGCCTTGTGAACGACGCGCGCGAGCCAGCCGTCGTGGTAAATCGCGCGATTGCCGAACATCTCGAAGTACTGCGTCGTGTGTCGGTCGGGCGCGTCGGCGTCGTCTGCCGAATAGAGCATGCTCACCCCGTTCATCGGAAGCTGCTGCACCCCGTTGATGCTCTCGGGCGCAGGAAGCGTGGTGGCCTCGAGGATCGTCGGAGCCACGTCGTTCACGTGATGCCACTGCGTACGAATCTCGCCCTTGGCGTCGACGCCCTTGGGCCAGTGCATCACCATACCGTTGCGCGTGCCGCCGTAGTCGCCCGCAACCTGCTTGGTCCAAGTGAAGGGGGTATCGGTAGCCACGGACCAACCGGCGGACATGTGTGGGAAGGAGTCCTCGCTGCCCCAGTCATCGGCTCTCGCCAACATGCTGTCGATGGTCTCGGCGCCAAACAGGCCGTTGAGGTTCACGAGTTCGTTGTACGTACCCACGAGGCCGCCCTCCGCGCTCGAACCGTTGTCGCCCATGATGTAGATGAAGAGCGTGTTGTCGAGCTCTCCCACCTCCGCGATGGCATCAACCAGACGGCCGACCTCGTGATCAGTATGCTCGACGAAGCCGGCGAAGGTTTCCATCTGAATGGCGAACAGACGCTTCTCCTTCTCGCTGAGCGCGTCCCAGTCCTTGATGTCTTCGGGTTTGGGGGCGAGCACGGCGTTCTGAGGGACCAGCCCTTGCGCTTTCTGACGGGCAAACGTCTCCTCCCGCAGCTTGTCCCAGCCCCCATCGAACTTTCCTTTGTACCGCTCGATCCACTCCTTGGGGACGTGGTGTGGGGCGTGAACCGCGCCGGTGGCGTAGTAAACCATGAACGGCTTGTCGGGGGTCATGGCCTTTTGGAACTTCACCCACTCGATAGCCTCGTCGGTCATGTCGGTGGTGAAGTGGTATTCGGGGTCGTCCTTCTTGGGCACCCGGGTGACCCCATCGAAGATGACCGGCTCCCACTGGTTGGTTTCCCCCCCGATGAAGCCGTAGAACTTGTCGAAGCCCGAGTTGGTGGGCCAGCGGAAGTACGGCCCGGAAACCGAAACCTCCCACGGCGCAGTCTCGTGCCACTTGCCGAAGGCGGCCGTGCTGTAGCCGTTCTGACGCAGCGTCTCGGCCACGTACTTGGCATCGTCGGGTCGACGTCCCTGGTTCCCGGGGAAGCCGGTCGCAACCTCCATGACGGAGCCCACGTTCACCACGTGGTGGTTGCGGCCCGAAAGAAGCGCGGCCCGCGTCGGGGAGCACAGGGCGGTGGTGTGGAAGTGGTTGTAGCGCAGCCCCTCCTCGGCGAGTTGATCGAACGTCGGCGTTTCGATAGCGCCGCCGAATGTGCTCGTCGCACCAAACCCGATGTCGTCGATGAGTACGACGACCACGTTCGGCGCCCCAGGAGGCGGCTTGATCTGGAAGGGCGGCGGCGCCTCGGCGTTGCGCGCGTCCATCTCGGTGACCTGAGCAGCGCTCGGCGGCTGAATCGGCAAGACCGTTCGGTCGAGTTGCTCCGGCTCGGGCGCGGCCGGAGATGCGGGGGTCTTCGAGCAGGCAGAAAACAACGCTACCGCGGTTGCGAGAAGACAGAGCAGGCATTTTCGAGACATGGCGACAACCCGTAGTCCAGAATGGGAGGCGCAGTCAACGTCGCATCGGCCTCGGCAAGCGGGGGTTCTCGTTGCGCGATCCAAGGTCCTACGGATCGTAAGCCGCGTTCGAGCAGGTGCGGTCGCTCGAAACCGGCAGGGGTTGCGTAGGCGATACTCTTCTGGCTAAGGCTTCAAGCCGATGCACCACGACCCGACCGCACCCCGCCAACCGCCCGTTCCGATCTCGATCGACGTGCTCTATCGGGATGACGACATCGTCGTGGTCGACAAGCCCTCGGGCCTATCTGTACACCGCGGCGACGACCATGGGTCGACGTTTGCGCTGAACCTCACCCGCGATGCGATTTCGCAATGGGTGTACCCAGTCCATCGGCTCGACCGAGGGACCAGCGGCGTGCTCGTGTTCGCGCTGTCTTCTGAAGTCGCGCGCGCGCTTCACGACGCCTTCGCCACGCGCGGTGTCGACAAGCGGTACTTGGCCGTGGTTCGGGGCAAGCCGCCCGAGTCGGGCCTCATCGACAGCCCGATGGAAAAGCGCTTTGGCGGCCCTCGCGTGGAAGCCTCGACCGAGTTCAAGAGGCTGTTCGTCTCGGAAGTCATTCGTCTTTCGCTGGTAGAGGCGATTCCCAAGACCGGACGACGCCACCAAATCCGCCGGCACCTTCGGAGGATCAACCACCCGATCGCAGGCGATGTGAACTACGGGAAGGGGATGGAGAACCGTAGCTATCGCGCGGGCATTGGCCTCTACCGCCTCGGCCTCCATGCTCACCAGCTCGCGTTCGACCACCCGGTGACGGCCGAGCGGGTTTGCTTCAAGAGCCGCGTTCCGGAAGACCTCGCGGCGCCGCTCCGCCGCATGGGCACGCCGAGCGAGCTCCTTGCCCACCAAGCGTAGCGCTCGGCCAGCCGTTCCTACTCTCCCAGCTTCCGCAACTCTGCCGATGCGCGCTTACGGACCGACTCGTCGGGGGCGGTGGTTGCGATCTTGGAGAGCGCTGCGTACGCCGCGGGCGTCCGGATGCCTCCTAGCGATCGCACCGAGGCCTTACCTATCGGGGCTGGTCGGTTTAACGCGGCGTCTTCGAGAGCGTCGACGGCCACATCGCTGCCGGGTCGTCCGAGCGCCCCTGCGGCCTCCGCTGCAACCGGCGGCTGGCCATGGCGAAGCAGGTCGAGCAGCGTTTTGGTCACGGCTTCGCTGGATTGGTTCTTCGACGCGCGAACCACGGCACGCTGGTCGGACCCCGAGGTAGAACGAAGCAGCGTGACCCACTCGCGGGTGCCGTCGACCAGGCCACGGCTTTGAAGCTGAGAGAGAAGCGCCAAGCGAGACCCGATGGGCAGGGAGCCACCGCGGACTACCCGAAGCAACGCGGGGACGTCTTTCTCTGTAATCAACGGCGCGTTCGGTTGCATGACCAGGTCGTGCAGCGCGGACTCGACGAGTCGTGGGTCGTTCGAAGTGAGCATTCGTACGGTGACCCGGCCGAGGGCGGACGTACGCGCGGCTGCCGGCTGTTTGGCTGCACGGAGGTAGGCTTTCGCCAGCTCGATCGTCTTGGACCGTTCTTTGGGGCTCATCCGATAGGCATCGTCGCGCTCTTGGGTCGAATACCACTTCACCTCGTCGGCAAGATTTGCGAGCTCTCGGCTCCGGTCGATCCTCCGCAAGAACAGGAGCGCAATCTGACCCTTCGAGTACTCCGCGACCCCGTGGCCGTGCTGCGCGAATCGGAGTTCGCCCGCAGGCTTCGGCCCCTTGAGAACCTCGAGCACACGAGCGCGCACGACCTCCCGGGAGGCTCCCGCTGCCCCGGTTCCCGCGTCTTTCACCAGAGGCTCCGCAACGACGACGAGATCGGCGTCGGACAGCAGCATGCTGAGACTGCGCGTCGACACGGCTAGGTGTGCGCTCGCAGCTCCTGCAACGATCGAGAGCGCGAGGCCGGACAGAAGAGCGCCCGCCGAGCTCACCCGCGACCGTGGACGCCTTCCCTGTCCGACAATCAATGGAGTTCGTCGATCAGCTCGAGGACCTTCTCGGAAACCTCCACGTCGACTTGCTGACCCACGTTGTTTTGAAAGACGGTGCCGCAATCGATCGGCTGAATGGGGCACTCGTCTCCGATATCCTGGAAGAGGTATGGGAAGCAGACCTGACAGCTCTCGTCGAACTTGTCGGCCGGCACCTGATAGCCGATTTGATCGTTGCCAAGACCGACGATGAAGGTGTGGTCGGCGCCAACCATACCCATGCGGTAGTCCTCACCGCGTTGGGGATCGAGCTCCGTCGGGACGACCGCAATACTTGCGTCCCCGATTCGTATCGCGCCGACCTCGGTGTGTACGCCCTCCCCGGTCACCTGTGGGATGGTGTCGAAAGGAGGCGGTAGCGGGGTGCCCTCGGAGTCGTCCGGTTCCCCGTCGGTGAACAGCGTCCGACGGCCGAGGACACCGAGCGCACCGGCGAACCGGAAGAACGGATTGTCGAGCTGAATCGGAACCGGGGTGGTCGTACGATGACTGATCTCGGGTGCGTCGTCGCCCGCCGAGGTGGGATCGATCGCCTCGATCACCCGCTCGGCGAGCTGGATCCCGTGCACCTCCGCGAATCGAAAGGTGCGGCGTGGCGCAGGCATGCTGGTGTCCGGATCGAGAACGTCGATGTCGAGCGGCCCGTTGAGAACGCCGACGGCACCGCTCACCCACACCGCGACGCCCCCGTACTCCTCCTCGAGACGGACCCGCGCGTAGTGAGGGAAGTCGGACGTGACCAGCGTATTGTTGGAGCCGAGGCTCTCTGGGTGACTCGCGAAGTTCACCAAGGTCGCCAACACATCGTATTCGCCGTCGCCGTTCATTTCCCGGCCGGTGACCTGGAGCACTGACAAACGCGGATCGACGAAACGGCCTTCCGTCTCGGGAGCAAGCTCCTCGTCGCCCTCGAGCACTTTGCCGTCGGCGACGCCGAAGCCGTCGTCCTCGTCGGCGATTCCGAGACTGAGTCCTTCAGAAGTCGTCGTCACCGATCGGAGTCGAGCTTCTTCGAGGTTGGCCGCGGCTTCGTCGATGCAGTCGGCGACGGTTTCGTTGATGTAGTCGAGGTAGCCGAAGTCGGCGCCCGACTGGAACTGGGACGCCCCCCAAAGCCCCATCGTGTCGGGCCCCTCATGCTGGTGGGTACTCGAAATGACCGCATAGTCGATACCGCTGTCGGGAGAGATCATTGCGCGGAGCGTCTCGGTCTCGTTTCGGAAGTACCCAATCACGTCGACCGAAACGATCGCGACTCGGCCGCCCGGCCCCGCAAACACGATGCCTCGGGCCCACACCCGGTCGTTGTACCCGGTGGCCTGGCGGTCGGTGCCGAAGCCGGCCAGGTAGACGGGATCCTCGTGATTGACTTCCTTGGTGGCCCCGAACGTCGCCTCATACTCAGACGCGAGCGCTTCGCTGACCGGGGTGATGTCGCGTACGCACGCGGCCGCCTTAAACGTAGCGTCGAGAGGTGGAGCGCCGCCTTCGCCGCCCATCCCACCGGCGCCTGCGGTGCCGCTAGACCCTCCGGTAGCGCCACCACCGCCGGTTCCCGTGGAGTCGCTATCGGAGCAGGCCGCAAGTGCGACGCAAAGAACCAACAAGCCAGCCCACCCACTACATCTCGCCATGACTCTTCCTCCCGCCGCGAAGCCGCGGACTTCGCCCGACACCGACGACCGAGGTACCGGTCTTGCGGCTTTTTTTCAAGTCTGGCGTCGATCTCTCGTCCTCAGGAGGGAGGAGTTCGTGGACTAGTGAGCGCGGATGCGCCGTCGACAGAGGAGCCACGCGCCCATCAGGCCGAGCAGCCATACGACCATCTGCGCGCCCCCGGACGTGGCGCGACCTGCGCTGCACGTCGAAGGGTTGAGCGCCGGGAACGGGTCATCGCCGTCGAGCAACGCGTCCCCGTCGCGGTTGACGCCCATTCGCGTGCCGGAGCCTGGTGGAACGCAGGTGAACGTGAGTTCTTGTCCCGCGACGCTAGCAAGAGCGCGAAGGTCGACTTCTGACAGCGAGTCATCTTCCCCTCGGTCGCTCATGAACGTGCCGTCGGCCTGCCGGACCCAGCCTCGGCGTTCGCCAGCCACCACGCCTTTGACGATCAGCTCGCACTCTGTGACCGTCCCGTCGGTGGTTTGAAACGGTGCGCCCGCCCGCTCGATGAGGAGGTCGACGCGCTGGTTCTGGGCGGCACCGCTCGTGCTGCTCAAAGTGACCTGCTGGCCGACGACGGGAGCAAGGTCGCTATCGAACGCCATCATGAAGGCCTCGAGGTTTCGCTGTTCGGTGTCGTTGATGCTGAACACGGGGGCGGACACGAACCGAAACAGCGTATCGATGCTGCCGTCATGCAGGTACCCGAACCCGCGAACCTGGTCCCCGGTCGGCGCGCCGTCGGAAGGCACGAGGTTGAGGGGCGGCATCCCGAACATGCCGACCTTCTGATACATGTTGCGAAGGTGCGAGACCTTGAACTCCATGGTCAGGCCCTCGAAGGTCGAGCCGCCGCCGGTTCCGAAGAAGCCCTGGCTCGGGTCAGTCTCGTGACAGCCATTGCAGTTACGGCCCCCGTCGGTGGCGCGCCCGAAGTACAGGTCGGAACCCGCCTGCTCGTCAGAACGGAGCGAGTTGTCGAGGTTTCGAATCGGGTTCGGGGGATAGGTCAACTGGAGCGCGAAGTCGGTGAACTTCTGCATGTCTTCCGTCTCGAGCTCGCCTTCGTCTCGCCCGACGAGACCCGGGAAGGCGACGTTGAACGAGTTGAACGCGGCAACCTCGTCGAGCGCGGCAGCAAGCGGCCCGCCGGTTCGGTCGCCGCGCCAGTGCATCGGGCCTGCGGTCGAGAGGCCCCGGAGGCTCTGCGTGGTCATGGGACCCTTCAGCGGATCGAACGGCGGGAACGAATCGGGCGCACCATCGGGATCCGGGTTTTGGTTCGGGACGGGAACGATGTCGGGATCTCCGAGGTCCCACGCGAGATCGTCCATGTCACCGAAGACGTGGCAGCTGCCACACGATGCTTCGCCGTTGCTCCCCGTCAGTTTCGCCTCGTAGAGGAACGGGCGGCCGTCGGTGACGGAATCGGGCTCGGGGCTGTGAAGCGACCGGCGGTTGACTACCGTTCGCGTGTTCGTGTCGACGGTGATGATGTCGTTTTCGAACCTGGTCATCACGTAGAGCCTGTCGTTCGCCTCATCGAGGACGAGGCCGGTGGGCCCTCCCCCGACGTCGATGATGTTGGCGGCATTGGGGACGAAGGTGTCGTTCTCGAGTTCAGTCGTGTCGTATATGCCGACCGCGCTCGAGCCGAACCCGGCGACGTACAGGGTGCTTCCGTCACCGGTGAGCGCCATTTGGAGGGGCGTCGACAAACTACGACCCTTCACGTCGGCCGGCTGCGGGTGCGCCAGGTAGTCGATGTGTTTGTTGAGGTGGCGTGGCGCGACGCCGAGCACCGCGTCGATCACCGTGACACGGGCTCGATGGAGGTTCCCGCGGACCGACGCCGGGTCGCCTGAAGGTTTCGGACCCAAGGTGTCCACGTACTCGCCGAGGCCCTCGAAGCGCACGCGGTTGTTGGCCTCCGTATTGGTTACGTAGAGCTTCTGCGTGACCGGGTTCACGATCATGTTGAACAGGATCGTGCCAACTCCGGAGACCGATCGAAGTTCGACGGGGACAGGCGCGTTCGCGTCGATCTCGAACACGTCGGAGTCTGGGAGGTCGAATCGAACGGCGTTGTTCCAGTTCCGGCCAAGCTCGTCTTCCCAAATGCCGGTGACCGGGTCCACTCCGACGATGAGGCTCGACTCGCGACTGAGGATCCCCTGGAAGTTGGTGTCAGGCAGCGGCAGGCCGCCTGGGTACTGAACGCCGAGGACGTTGCAGGGGCCGGCCCCGTCGCAGACGATCTGCTCGGTGACCGTGGTGGTGCGGTTCCCGGACCGAAATACGGCGACGTACACGCGCGAGCCATCCGGCAACTTGGCGAGCGCTCGCGGCTTGTCCCCGAACAGCGTGACGATCGTGAGCGGTGTACCGCCGAGCGCGCTGCCGAGATTGCCGGCATCGAACACCCACACGTCGGCGCGTCCAATCCCTGGTTGGTCGTACTCGCCCTGAGGATAGGGACTGTTCTGACCGCGGTGCGCCGTGGTGATGAAGGCTCGGTCGCCCCCCGGGCCCGCAAAAACGATGTCTCGGGGTTCGTCGCCGACAAGCAAGGTCCGCACCACGCGCGGGGGCGACGAGAGTAGATCGACGATCGAGATGCTGTCCGAGAGGTGATTGACGACCCACGCTTCGCCGTCGTTGCGAAGGGCGACCGACACGGGCTCGAGGCCCACGGGCACCGAGTCGACGGTCAGCAGGGTCCCCGGCATGATGTCGTAGATTTCGAGGTAGCCGTCGGGGGTATTGACCGCGTAGAGGCGCTCCCCATCGGACGACATCGCGAGCGGACGCACCGGGTCAGACTCGAAAAGCGTGTACTCGGGCTGTGCTCGAGCCGGTCGGGCGAGTCCGAGCGAGAACGCGAACAGCAGGAGTGCGAAACGAAGAAGCATCGATACCTCGCAAAGAACGCCACGGGCGGAGCGCGACCCCCATGGGGAACCGAAACGCCGCGCCCCGTCAAGCGACTTCTGTCGAGGTGAACTCCGGCAGGCCCGATCCCATCAAAAAACCGGCCTTCGCCCCCGAGACTCGAGGGTCAGGTAGGCCGGGTCGTGGTCAGAGCGCGACGGTCCGGCACTGCGCCGTGCGCAAGGGGTCGCGCACCCCGGCGGTCTAAACCAGCGCGAGGGAGCTGCGAATTCTTGCCAGGCGAATGTGGGACGACGGCTCGAGCCCGTCATCGCGGTTCTCGAAGTAGCTGCGCCGAAGCTCCTCCCCCGTGACGATCTCGACGACGTCGAGGCCGAGCTCGTGAACCCGCCGTCGGACGTCTTCGCACTCGAACGAGCTGACCTGGGGCTCCCCGACGTGACGGGTGATCGTGTTGACCAACTTCGTCGCGAGTCGCCGCCTGGGGTCGTGGGTTTCGCTCGGCACGCTGTAGTCGAAGATGATCTGGCTTCCAGGCGCGCCGCACGCGCCGAGCTGGCCGATCACGTCGTACACCGTTTCGCGTGGAAGGTAGTAGCTGACACCCATCCACGAGAACATCGTGATGGCGTTCGGATCGAACGAGCTTCGTCGAAGCGCGTTCATGATATCGTCGTTTTCGAAGTCGATGGGAACGTAGTCGACCTCGGCAGCAGGGTTGCCCTCGAGCGAGGCGAGCCGCTCTCGCTTCATCCGCTGTGTGGCCGGATGGTCGAGCTCGATGACGCGAACTCGGGGAAGCGCGCTGTTTCGCCGCGCCGCGAACGAGTCCATACCGGCGCCCACGATGACGTACTGCGTGCACCCGTACGCGATCGCCTCTTCGAGCTGGTCTTCGACGTAGCGCGCGCGCCCAATCACCGTACCTGCCGCACGATGCAGGGGTCGAAGCGCACCTTCGATCACAAATCGACGAACAAAGGGGCTTTCCATGACGCGCCACCATCGGTCAGAGGTCAGCGCCGGGGCGACCGTGTCGGGAAACACAGGATCGTCCGCAAATCGCGCGTGATAGCCCCGGATCACGGCACACATGTCCGCCGTGGCACTCGACTGAGCGTTTCTCATGATCGGGAAACCGAGGGAATGCCGGAGGTCTTCCGGAACGATAGAGAGGCCGCCTTCACTCGGCATGAGACCTCAGCGGCGACACTCATCGAGTGCCTTGGAACGTCGCATGACCGCCCTGCTTAGAGAAACCGACTGTTCGTCATTTGGCATGGCACCGGGAACGCGGCTCCGAACCAGTCCCACACCATCGTGAGGCCGCCTTCGAAGAGCTGCCATTCGACGACGAGGCGATCGCCCGGGATGTTGCTCCAGAGGTCGGCGAACTGGTTAGCGCCATCGATCATGTAGACGCGGTCGGGGAGAGTCAGCGAGCCGGTGGTATAGTAGGTGTACTCGCCGGTTCCGATCACACCGGTGATGTCGGGATTCGGGCCGTTGCCCCACGTGATGCCGGACGCCTCCACGGCCTCAACCTGCAGTACCAGCGCTCCCGAGAGCCCATTGAGACTGCAGTCGAATGAGAACTCCGCGGTGTTCGAGCCAACGCCGCCTCCGCCTCCGTCACCGCACGCGAGCAGCGTGACGAGGGCGCATGCAGCGCAAGCGCGGAATGCGAGAGTGAGCTTCTTGGTGAGTGAAAAAGGGCTGTCCATGATGCGCGTCCTCTTGTTGACCGTGCGCCGTGCCGCGTCGTGCCATCAAACATGACCGATACTCACGATTGTGAAAGCTGGAAATCGGCATGGCGCAGCGGACTTAACGATGCATCCGACGCGCCACTAGGCGCACGATGCCCACGTACGCAGCAGGGGGGACGCCTGCAGACGGAGTCAGCCCCGGTCAGCCGAAAGCGCATCGAGAACCGACTTCGCGAAGTCCTCCTGATGCCAGGCTGACCGGTCGGGTGTGAGGCCGAGTCGCACGATGACGGTGCGCTCCGAGGGGACGATCGTGACGAACTGACCTTCGTGGCCCGCGGCGTGGCACGCATCGTCGGGCAGCGGACTCGGGCGGGTCAGGGCGTCCTCCCCGACGCGAAGCCAGAAGTGACCGCCGTACTGACCCCCGGACTCCGGCGTCGGCGTGCAGGCCTGCTCGAGCCAGCCCGCCGGCAACACCCGCTCTCCCAGAACGAGGCCGTCGTCGAGGTAGAGCTGCCCGAAGCGTGCCCAGTCGAGCGCCGAGGCAAACCCGAAAGACGAGGCGACGAAAGTTCCCGTGGCGTCCGGCTCGAGCACCGAGGTCTTCATCCCGAGAGGCGAAAACAGTGCGCGCTGGGGGTAGCCGAGGTAGTCCTCACCCTCCTCCGCGAGTGCGCGACGGAGAAGAAGTGAAAGCATGTTGGAAGTTCCACTCGAGTAGTTCCAATGACTGCCAGGCGGATAGGCGAGCGGCTTCTCCAGCGCGCCGCGCGCGGCCTCGTCGGCGCCAAAGAGCATCTGGATCGTGTCGTCGAACGGGTTGGTGTATTCCTCAGACCACTCGAGGCCAGGTGCCATCTGCAGCATTTGCTCGAGCGTCACCTCGGACCGCGGCGTCCCCTCCCACTCGTCAAACAGGTGGTTCTGACCGAGCGACATATGGCCGGCCAGGACCTGGGTACCGATGAGGGCATGAAGGATGCTCTTGTTCATCGACCATCCGTGAAGCGGGGTGTCGCGGTCGAACCCATCCGCATAGCGTTCGCCCACGAGCTTTCCATCCTGGACGATCACGACGGCGCGCGTGCCGGCCGCCGGATCGTCGAACGCCGACGCCAGTACCTCATCGAGCGGCCCCTCCGAGTGCGTCTCCTCCGGCCAGGGCCAGGGCTCCTGATAGGACGCAAGCTGCTCGGCGGTCAGTCCTTCAGCGGGAATCATCTCGTTTTGGGCATGGCTGTCCGGAGTGCATCCGAGCCCAAGCCGAAAGCGTACCGTCTGAGACGCGAGCCCGTTCCACCGTGCGGTAACCGCCTGCGCTTCGCGATCGACCTCCCAGGAAAATCGCGGTGGGTAGCCGAAGTTGCCGTCGTGGAGCTCACCCACCCACACCGATTCGGGCGCACGCCCAGCAACGAACACCCCCGAACAGATCCGTTTGGCAACGTATCGGGTTCCTAGCGGGGCAACGGTGAATACGAACATGACGATCGCACCCACGAAGAGCAGGGCCAGGCAACCGAGGACTCCAAGAACGACACGCTTACGACCGGCAGCCACAGCGTACTGGTATCACGAACCGTCAGGCCAGCCCGCTCCAAAGTTTGGTTGCGGCTCAGAACCGGCCCGATCGGAGCACCTGCACGTCGCCAACCGTGAGCACGCCGACGTGCCGTTCGAGCAGCCGGTGGAGCTCTCGGAGCGCACGTTCGACCTTCGCGTCGTCGCCGATGGCAATGACGACGACCATCTCCTGCGTGGTCGACAGGTCGCCCTCGCTCTGCCAGTGCGTGTTGCCGCCGAAGCCGGCGATGGCGGGCAGAACGGTGTATCCGGTGAGCTCCGCGTCTTCGAGGATGTTGGTCGCTCGGCTGAGGGCCATGCGCTCGACGATGATCTCCAGTCTTCGCTTGTCATGCATGGGCGTGCTCCTAGCCGGTGACCCACTGCGCG
>JBCDFZ010000061.1:0-29504 GCA_039177115.1 Myxococcota bacterium | reverse complement strand
CTCGTGCCGCTGACCAGGCTCTACGAGAGCGACGAGCGCTACCACGAGCTTCTCGAAATGACCGAGCTTCGCGCGGACACCGCAGGCGACGAGGCGACCGAGATCGCGCTCCGCTTCGAGGCCGCCGAGCTGATGCGAGACAAGACCGGCGAGGTCGAGCGCGCGTTCGACGCGTATCAGCAGCTTCTCTCGCGGGTGCCCGACCACGCGCCGACGATTGCGGCCCTCGAGACGATGGCCAGGGCGGACGAACCGTCCCTTCGGACTGCAGTCGCTACGCGGCTGCTTCAGCACTACCAAGAAACAGGCGCGTACAACGACCAGGTTCGGATTCTCGTCGTGATCGCCGACACCGACGATGCGGCTGAGCGGGTGGCCGCGCTCTTGAAGGCCGCGGAGGTGTGCGAAATCGGCATCGAGGACGAGCGGCGCGCCTTTGATCTCACGGGCAAGGCGCTCCGTACGGGCATCGAAACGGCGGAGCTTCGAAAGGTACTCGCAGGCTACGAGCGACACGCAGAGTCGACCGACCGCTTCGCAGACTGCGTCGAGACGCTGAACGAAATCGTCCCCGAGATTCTCGACGGCGACCTCCGGACCGAGGTCCGCATGCGAAGCGCACAGATGGCTGAAGAGCGACTCGGCGACAAGGCGTTCGCCAAATCGCAGTATCAGCTGCTGCTCGACGAGCAGCCGGATCACCGCCCCTCCCTCGACGCGCTCCTTGCGCTCGTGGAGGTCGAGGGAGAGAGCCGCGAACTGGTCGAGCTTCTTCGCAGGAAGTGCGAGCTGCTCGAGGATCGCGACGAGCGCGCAGCGCTGTTCGTCCGACAGGCGGAACTCTACCGCGACGATATCGAGGACTTCGATGCTGCGATCGACAGCTTCGACAAGGCGATGGTGGAGAACGATCATCCCGCCGCCTACGAGGGGCTCGAACAGCTTTACCGCGATGGCCGCGCGTGGAGCGACCTTGCGACGCTCTACGAGCGCGAGATCGACCAGCGTTTCGGTGAGGCGGCCACCGTCCGATACCGCCTAGGAGAGCTCTGCCTGCGCAAGCTCGACGAACCCTGGCGAGCCATCGACCAGTTCCGCGAGGCGCTCACGCACGATGCGGAGCATGCAGCGACCGTGACCGTCCTCGAGGAGCTCGTGGCGCAGCCCGACTACCGAAGCGCGGCGGCTGAGCTTCTCGAGCCGATCTACCTGCGCCGCATGGAGTGGGCAAAGGTCACCGAGATTCTCGAAGCGCGCCTCGACGGGGAGACCGACCCTTCGCAGCGATTGGAGCTCCTGCGCCACCTCGGCGACGTACAGGAATCGCACCTCGAAGACCTCGACGGAGCGCTCGAGACGTACGGCCGGCTCTTTTCCGAAGACCCGCACGATGACGGGAGCCAGGAGAAACTCACGCGGCTGGCGCGCTCGCTCGCACGATGGAACCGGCTCGCGGCGATTTTCGACAGCACCCTCCGTGCAGTCGAAGTCGATGATGCCCAAACCGCCGCGCTCGCGCTGACCACGGCCAAGCTCTACGACGAACGGCTCGAGGAGCTCGACAAGGCGGCGACGTACTATCGCCGTTCGCTGACCTTCGACCCGAGTCACAAAGAGGCCGGGAGCGCCTTGGCCTCTGTGTTTACCAAGGCCGAGAAGTGGGAGGAGCTCCTCGAGCTCAACCGCGAACGCGAGAGCTTTTCGGAAGGAGACGCCGAGCGGATTGCGATCCTGCACGAGGTGGCTCGCGTCGAGGTCGACAGACTGGGGCGCCCGACCGATGGCAGCGCGACCTACCAGCGGATCCTCGAGATCGACCCGTCCGACGCAACGGCGACCGGGAAGCTCGATGCACTGCTCGAAGAGAGCGAACGCTGGGACGACCTCGCGTCGCACATCGAGTTCCAAGCCGATAATGAATCGGACGACGGCACGCGCCGCGACCTCCGACACCGGCTTGCAAGCTTGACGGAGTTGCAGCTCGATGACGTGTCTCGCGCCCTCGACATCTACGAGGACGTTCTCGCGGACGACGCGGCCTACGAGCCGTCGCTCGATGCCGTGACCCGGCTTCTCGAGCATGAAACGGAAGGGGAGCGCGCGGTTCAGATTCTCGAACCGATTCATCGGGACTCGGAACGGTGGCCCGTGCTCATTCCGGTGCTCGAAGCGAAGGCGCGCCTTCTTCAGGACGCATTCGACCGTGCCGAGACCTGGCGCGAGGTCGCGACGCTGCACGAGACGCGGGGCGCGGGCGGGGAGTCCGCGTTCGCGGCCTGGGGACAAGCGCTAATCTCCGAGCCGAACGACGACGCCACGCGTGAGTCGGTCGATCGACTCGCCGCCGACCTCGCCAACTGGGCCGACTACATCTCGGTCTGCGAAGCGGCAGTATCGGCCACCGATGAACCGGGCGTGCGGGCGGGATTCCTCCGGCGCATCGCCGAGACGCACGACCGACACCTCGGCGATCCGCGCGCTGCAATCGCGTCGTTCGAGCGCGTGCTCGAGGCCGACGGAGCCACGCTCGATGTGCTCGAGGAGCTCGAGGGCCTTCAGGTGATGGTTGGCGATTGGCTTGGCGTTTCAAAGGTCTACGAAAAGAAGCTCGAAGTGATCGACGATGCCGAAGGCCGAGCTCAGCTGCTCGGCCGGCTCGGGGCGCTCTTCGAGGAGCAGCTCGGCGACGCCGAGCGGGCTGTGTCGTACTACCAGCAGGCCACCGGGGAGCTTCCAGAGGACCTGACGGCGCACGAGGCGCTCGACCGGCTGTTCAGCGCGTCGAACGACGGCGAGCGACTGGCGGACGTTCTCGAACAGCGCATGGCTCTCGAACCGGAGGCCAACGACAAAGTGGCCATCGGTCTTCGTCTCGCCGAGCTCTATGAAGCGCAGCTCGGCAGGGAGGACGCCGCCTGCGACGCGCTTCATGCCGTGCTCGATGCCGACACCGAGCACCGCGGCGCGCTCGAGGGCTTGAGCCGACTCTACGAGCGGCAGGGACTCTGGCAGGAGCTCTGCGACGTGCTTCGTCGACGAAGCGACGCGGCGCTCCACGAAGCCGAACGGGTGGAGCTGACGCATCAGCTCGGCAACATCATGGAGCGGGAGCTCGACGACGAGACGAGCGCCATCGCCATCTACGGGCAGATTCTCCGCATCGACGACCGCCATGAGCCTTCGGTGCAGGCGCTGCTCCGAATCACGAAGCTTGCCGACTACCGTGAAGACGCCGCCGCCGTGGTCGAGCCGTATCTCCGCGAACAGACGAGATGGAACGACCTTGCCGTCCTGCTTCGGCTGCGCGCGGACGCCATGGCCGATCCTCACGAAAAGGCAGCGCAGCTCGTGGGGCTCGCAGACGTCCAGGCGGAGGGTCGTCAAGACCCGAACGCCGCGCTCGATGCGCTCCTCCAAGCCGTGGGCGAGCGTCCGCAGGACGCCGAGATCATCGACCGCGCCGAGGGCATCGCAGCCGATCTTCGCCGGTGGAACGACGTGGTCGAGGTGCTGTTCGGGGAGGCGAACGCGAGCCTCGAACCGGAGCAGGGCGCGGAACTTTTCCGCCGCGTCACGCGGATTAGCGAAGAGCACCTCGGCGACCACGCCAAGGCGATCGATGCGAGTGAGCGTGCGCTCTCTCTGTTGGGGACGGACGCGGCAGTGCTCGAGGACCTCGACCGGCTGTTCGAGAAGACCGAGCAGTGGGATCGACTTCACGACGTCGTCACCAAGCGTCTCGATCTCGACGACGCCGACCATGCCTCACTCCTCCTCCGTCAAGGGCGGCTTCGTGCCGAGTACCTCGGAGACCTCGAGGGCGCGCTCGGTGCGTATCAGCGGGTGATGGACTTCGAAGAGGGTCGCGAAGACGCGCTGCAGGCACTCGGGCGGCTCGCGGAGAAACCGGAAGTCGCGGTGCAGGCGCTCGACGTTCTCGAAGAGCATCACCGGGCTGCGGACGACCTGGAGTCGGTGGTTCGGCTTTTCGAACGGCGCGCCGCCATGGCGCCAAGTCCAGCAGAGCGGGTGTCGCTTCTCCGTGAGGCAGCGGCCATCTGGGAGAACGACCTCGGACGGCCCGGGGAGGCGCTCCCGGTCCTGCGCAAGGCGGTGCTCTCCGAGCCGAGCGATCGCGACCTCGTGATGGAGCTCGAGCAGCTGGCAGAGCGCGCCGACGACTTCGACAGTCTTCGCGGCGTCATCAACGAAATCGCCGCCGCAGGCGACCTGGACCGGCGTGAACTCTACGAGCTACGACTGCTCTCAGCGGGCTGGTACCGCAACCGCCTCGGCGATGACGCCGCGGCAGAACGTGCCCTCGTCGAGGCGCTCGAGCTCGACCCCGAGCCGCTCGAGGCGCACCGTGAGCGTACCGGGCTCCTGCGGGAGCAGGAGCGCTGGCGGGAGCTCGTGGAGGCCGCCGTCGCATGGGCCGAGGTCGAGCCCGCTGTGTCCGAGCGTACGGAGCTCCTTCGGGAAGCCGCCACGGTCGCGCGGGATACGCTCGACGACCCGGAGCGCGCCGCCGAGTGCTACCAAAGCCTGCTCTCCGCGGACCGCGAGGACGTGGAGGCGCTCGACTCCCTTTGCGCCATCCGCTCGGCGCAGTCCCGATGGAACGAAGTCGTCGCGCTCCTCGAACGGCGGGCGGACGCGACCACAGGACAGACGGAGCGCGCTCGGTTCGCGCGCGATATGGGCGCCGTTTACCGCGACCACCTCGGAGACGAGCGAGCTGCGATCGACGCCTTCGAACGGGCGCTCGGCTACGACTCCGCAGAGGTCGAGTCGATGGATGCGCTCGAGGTACTCTACGAGCGAAACGACCGCATCGAAGCCCTGCGCTCGCTGCTTCAACGGCGCGCAGAGCGCGTGTCGGAAGAAGAGAAGCCGGCACTCCAGCTGCGGCTCGCATCGCTCTACGAGAAGTCGTTCCGTGACCAGGCGGCAGCGATTGCGATGCTGCGTGAAATTCTCCGCGACCACCCAACCCACACGGCAGCGACCTCGGAGCTCGAGCGCCTGTTCGAGGCCGGCGAACTCTGGGACGACCTCATCGGGCTTCTCGAGAGGAAGGCTGCCGAGGCCGACGACGCCGAGCGACGCGCTCTTCGCGAACGGGTGGCCTCGCTCCACGCTGACCAGCGCGGCGACACCGAAACCGCGATCGAGACCTACCGGGTCCTTCACGAGGAGGACGGCCCGACGGCTGGCTCACTCGAAGTGCTCGCGACCCTGCACGAGCGCGAGCGCGCTTGGGTGCCGCTCGCCGAGACGCTCGAGGCGCTTGCCACAGAGCTCGATGGGCCGCGCGCGGTCGAGACACTGCACCGCGTCGCCGACCTGCTGACCGAAAAGGTGCAGGATGAAGAGCGGGCTGGGGCGGTGCTCCAGTCCGCCTACGCCCGCTTCCCCACCGATCCGGAGACGCGGACGCGACTGAAGGCTCATCTCGAGGGCAAGGAGGACTACCAGGGCCTCGCCAAGGTGCTCGACGACGAGCTCCAGGGCCTCACTGACGAGGTCGCACGCGTCGCGCTTCTGCGAACGCTCTCGGACGTTCATCGCGATCGCCTCGACGATCCGGCCACCGCTGCTGCGTACCTCGAGCAAGCTGTGGCGCTCGACGGCGAGGATCGTTCGGCGCTCGTACCGCTTTGCGACCTCTACATCGCGGCCGGCCGCCAGCAGGACGCAGTCCCGATCCTTCGCCAGATCATCGAAAGCTACGGCCGCCAACGCAGCAAGGACCTCGCGATGCATCATCATCGGCTCGGCCAGGCGCTCGAGTCGTCGGGCGACGCGGAGGGGGCACTCGCGTCCTACGATGCCGCCTTCAAGATCGACCTCACCAACGTGGCGATCCTTCGGGACCTCGGAAAACTCACGCACGCGCAGGGCGACCTCGACAGGGCGCAAAAGAGCTTCCGCGCGCTCTTGCTTCAAAAGCTCGAGCCGGACTCGGGTATTCAGAAGGCCGACGTCTACTACTACCTCGGTGACATCGCCTCGCGTCAGGACGACAAGCGAAAGGCGATCACGATGCTCGAGCGAGCGCTTGCCGAGGACCGTGGGCACGTGCAGGCTTCGGAGCTACTCAGCCAACTGAAGGGTTGACCCATGGTCGAAGGCAAGGTCTGCATCGACGGCCAAATCGTCGATAGCGGAGAAGCACGCGTTCCTGTCCTGGACCGCGGCTTTCTCTACGGGGACAGCGTGTTCGAGGTGTACCGGACGTACGACGGTGTTCCATTCGCCGAGCGTCTGCACCTCGAACGTCTCGCACGCTCCGCCGAACGCCTGATGATTCCGATGCCGCTCTCGCTCGAGGCGCTCGCAGACGAGGTTCATCAGACGATCGCCGCCGCCGGCGCAGGTGACTGGTACGTTCGGGTCGTCGTCACGCGGGGCACCGGCCCGCTCACCTACGACCCCACGACCGCCACGTCGCCGCTGCGCGTGATCATCGTGGCGCCCCTGAGGCCGTATCCGGAGTCCATGTACCGCGAGGGTGCGGCCGTCGTCACGCTCGAGGCGTCGCGTCCGACGGACGATGCGCGCGCGGCGGGTGCGAAAGCCTCGAATTACCTGGCCAACCTCCTCGCCGTTCACGAGGCGAAAGAGCGAGGTGCCCAGGAGGCCATCGTGGTCGGCCGTGACGGCCAGCTGCTCGAGGGGGCCTCGAGCAACCTGTTCGTGGTGAAGGGCGGGGTGGTTCGGACCCCGCCGCCGCAGCCGGGGATCCTCATCGGGATCACGCGGTCCACGGTTCTCGCCACGTGTGAGCGGCTCGACCTCACGCTTCACGAGGCGGAGATCTACCCGGACGACCTCTACGGGGCCGACGAGGCCTTCATCACGAGCAGCATTCGAGAGGTGATGCCCGTGGTGCGGGCGGACGACCGGACGATCGGCGACGGACGGCCGGGGCCCGTCACGGAGAGGCTCAGAAACGGCTATCTCGAGGCGGTTCGGGAGCAGATCCAGGCGGGGGTTTGACCGCCTGGGGCGCTCGCACTAAAGCCCCGCGCTAGGACGTTTTTCATGTCGGATACCAGCAAGACCAAGGCGCGCCGGCGCCGTAAAAAGGCCGCTCAGGGCAAAGACCGCAAGAAGCAGCTCGAGAAGCACGGCAGCACGCCGAAGTTCCCGATCGACCCTGCGGCCGCCCAGCCGAAGGCCTAGCGCCTGCTCTCAGTGGAGCGTGTGAGACTCGCCGTCGTGTTCGACGCGAGGGATTCCTGCGTCTTGGACCACCTCGGCCGTGGGCTCGGGCGGGGGCGGGGGGCGTGTCGTGAGCGCTTCGAGCTCCTCGCGGTGCGCCATCTCCTCTAGCTTGAGGCGGTGATACTTACGGCGGCGCCGATACGCGATCACGAGGAGGATGGCGGCGAACACCCAGATGCCGGTCCCGCCGAGGAGCGCCGGGAGGATGCGGTAGCGCGTCCGGAGGCTCTCTCGCCACTCGCGTTCGAGCCCGATGGTCGTCCAGCCGTAGGCTTCCGACAGCGCGACGTCGAACGAGTCGCCGGCACGAAGCGAGCGAATGAGCTTATGAAACCGGCGCTGGTCGTTCTCGGTGCCCCGAAGGAACCCGACCACGTCGGCACTCTGCGCGTACGCCGTGTTGACCTCGTGGGGCCGCTCCGGGAAGCGATGAGAGAGCTCCGACAGGCGCAGCATCGAGTGCTGGGCGGCAGCCCGGAGAAGCGACTCCATGCGAGGCAGGAGGCGTACTTCCGACTGATGAATCGCGACCCCCTCGCTGAACCAGCGGGGAACGTCTTCACCGGCCACCGCGCGGTAGAGCGCGATGTGCGAAAGCTCGTGCACCAGAACCACTTCGAGGTCGGGCGGGTGCCACGAGTCGGGCGCCGACATCGTGAGAAGGATGACGCCCCAGGCGGGATAGGCGACGCCGGTAGCGTATTCCGGCGGTGGGTACCCGACGGGCGCCATTTGCTTCATCTCGCGCGGATTGCGCGCAACGCGAACCACGAGGTCGTCGTCGACGGGAACGCCAAAGTCGTTTTGCACGTCGATCCAGTGCTGGGGAGCGCTCTCGATCAGCGGAACCACCCGGTCCCGCAGGGCCACCGGGAAGGTCCACGTGATGGGGCCGACCTGTTCGGTTTCGTACCCCTCCGGAGGCGCCGGAAGGGGCGCTTCAGGAATATCCTGCGCTGCGGCGGTGGTTGCGAGTAGGGCGACCGCAACCGAACACAGAATGACCCCGAGCCCAGGTCGTTCTCGTCTATTGCTCACCAGGCCTAAACCTTAGCAGCGGAGGTCCCGGGTCGTTAGTGCGACGCTGATCAACTATGATGTAGGTTACACCTCCAACCAAAAGCGCGCCGACGATGAAGTATGGCCACGCCTTCTTGATCCAGCGTTTCTTAGTGGGTTCGTCCACCGGCTGCCCGTCGAGCCCGGTGGCGGTTTCGGAAGCCGCCGCCTCCGCGACGACCGTGGGTGGGGGCGCGACCCACCGCTCCTGAGCGGTCTCCGCCCTGCGCTTCACGTAGGCAATGCGCTCTTCCGGGGTGGCAGCATCGAAGTCGAGCATTCCCTCGTAGAACTGGCTGGCGCTCACGTCGAAGACCTCGAGCTTCACGTCGCCTTCGCGGCGAAGCACGGCCAGCGCATCGGCGCCCGCGATGGTTCCGAGCCGGTTGTAGGACGCGAGGTCCTTACGCGGATCGACGCCGAGGCTCCGTCTCAGCGAGCGCACGCCAGAGAGTCCATCGTCGGTTCCCGGGGCTTCGCCCGCGAGCGCGCCGCGGAGGGCCGGGTCGGAAGGCGTTCGGAGTCCCGCCTCGCTGCACTCGGTGTGCAGCGTAGACGCCGCTTCCTGCAGCACCGGGTCCGGGTCCCCCGCGATCACGATGGCGACCTTCGGCGCGAGCTTCGGCTTCGGGGCGCTCTCTTGGGTGGTCTTCTGGGTGGTCTCTTGGGTGGTCTGTTCGGCGCTCTCTTGAGCCGGCTCGGTGTCCGCTCGGGCGACGCCTCCCGCGACGAGGGAGGCCAAAGCCATCCCGAATAAGCACACAAACCAAGGCACCCGCGAACGATAGGCAACGAGCGGGTTCCGCGCTAGCGTCCGGCCGGCTCTCATGGGCATCTCGAAGGTTCAGTTTCCTCACGGCGTCTGCCTGTGCGTCGGATACGACGGCAGCGGTTTTCACGGCTGGCAGGCGCAGCCGGGGCTCCGGACGGTGCAGGGCGCCCTCGAGGAGGCCATCGACGAGCTGGGGCTCGAACACTCGCCCGTCCGCGGCTGCAGCAGGACCGACGCCGGGGTGCATGCGCTCGGCCAGCTCGCGAGCTTTTCGTGCGCGCACGAGGTTCCTCGAGAGGGCTGGACCCTCGGCCTCAACGCTCGGCTGCCGGAGGACGTCGTCGTGCACGACGCCGCGCCTTGCTTTCGTCGCTACAACCCGAGGTTTCACGCCGCCCACAAGCACTATCGGTACCTCGTCCGAGCCGGCCGGCATCGAGACCCGCTCCTTCGCAAGCGTGCGTGGCAGCTGGGCCTTAAGGAAGGCCGGAAGAACGTGCCCTCGGAGGCCGAGCGCGTGGAGGAGTTCTTGAACGTCGGCGCCATGCAGCAGGCGGCCGCGCGGTTCGAGGGTACCCACGACTTTCAGGCGCTTCGTCAGGCTGGTGACGAGCGCGAGATCACCGAGCGGACGATGCACTCGGTGACGGTGCGCTCGCCATGGGGCGGGCGCCGAGACCTGCTTGCGATCGACGTCGTCGGGAACTCGTTCTTGAAGAACATGGTCCGCATCATGGCGGGGACCCTGGTGGAGGTTGGCCAGGACCGATTTCGCCCGGAAGACATCGACGGGATGCTGGGGCCGGACGCGGATAGGTCGCTCGCCGGGCAGACGGCGCCCGCGCACGGGCTCACGCTGGTGGAAATCGAGCTTGCACGCTTCGACGGTCCGGCAGACGCGTTCGATCGGCCGAAGCCCGGAACGCCTCCGAGGAGAGCCGCGCCCGAGCTTTAGCCAGGGGCAGCGCTAGAAGGTCAGGCCGAGGCCGCCGGTGAAGTAGATGTCGTCGCCCACTGGCGCGCGACTGTTCGCGTCGGACCCGGCCAGTTCGAAGAAGAAGAACGAGCTGTTGATGCCCCAGTCTTCGTCGAGGGCGTTGGCGCGCCGCTGATTGACGAAGTTGAGCTCGATGGCGAACTGCGCCGCCCAGCCGAGGCCGTGGCTCCGACCGCTTTGCTTTCCGGTGCCGATGTTCTCGTTGAAGAACACGCTGTTGAAACCGATCTTGCCGGTGAAGATGAACGGCACGGGGGTGTAGCGTGCAAGACTGTCGACGCGGAGTACTGCCATCGCGTTGAGTGGGAAGAGGTTGAACGTCGCGCGCTGCGTGGTCCCGACACACGGCGGAATCTCGCCTCCCTCACAGGCGAATCCTTTGTAGCCGGCCCAGCCGCCGGCGACGCCGAGGCCGATGGGCCCAACGAAGGGGATTCGGTAGAGGAAGAAGTCGAACTCGACCAACAGCAGTGGCCCGTTGTCGCCCGGATAGACCGCGTCGAACACCTCGTCACCCGGGTCGGGACGGTACGCGCCCACGCCGAACGACAGCAGGTAGCCCTCCGGCGAATAGCCCTCCTGGCTCGGGGGACGACGCTCCTGGGCGTCCGCCTTGCTCGAGAGCGACGCCGCGGTCACGAGCATCAGCAGGGTAAGACAGCTTGCTTTCACCGACGGAGCCTCCGTACCAAACCAAACGCGATGAGGAGTCCTAGCATGGCAAAGACCGGTCCGGGGCCGTGTCCGTCGCCGATTTCGAATCTAGACGCGGCGCATCCTGAACAGAAGCCCTGATCGCCGGTCGCGCTGCAGAAGCCGTCCACCCGAACGGCGGTCACGGGAATGCCCGCGGTGAGTCCACTCTCGTTGCCGCCCGTCGTTCGCTGCGAGACGAACGCTTGGTCGAAGGCGCTCATGAAGACGTAGGCGGTCTGCGGTGGAACCGCGTCGGGATCTAGCCCGATCGCCTCGGCCGAGATCGATCGGCTTCGCGCTGCGGTGTTTGAAAAGAAGTCGAGCGGCACCGCGGTGTCGGCGTCGTTTTCGCAGGAGCAGAAGAAGCGCCAAGTCTGGATGAGGTCGGGGGGATCGGGGTCACCCCATCCGATCTGGAACACCTCCTGGCGCAGTTCCGATGTGTCGACCAGAGGCAGGTTGGGGGGCTGCACGTCGACTCGAAACGAGGTGATCCCGAAGTTCGCGGGATCGATGTTGTCGGAGCCGGGCGCCGAGTTTCGAAACGCGAAGATCTCGTACGGCGTGCCTTGAAGTCCCGACGTTTCGCAGCTGACGATCTGGGTCGACCCCGCCTGTGCGTCCAAGACCTCCTGGAGTGTGAGGCCGACCTGGAAATTGTTCGCGACCGAACGCGGATTACCGGGAATCTCCGCACAGGTGGAGAACGTCTCGTTGCGGTTCTCGAATTGGTCGCAGCGAGCGTTCTCGCCCCCTACCCAAAGATAGACCTCGGTGATCGCGCTTCCGGTGTCTTGAAGGCGAATGTCGAAGTTGGTGGTGTCAGGGCTTTCACCAGAACCCGGCGTGGCGCCGCCGCTGCCCCCGGATCCTCCGACCACGCCCTTTTCAAAGATCGAACTCGCCGAACTGAAGCCGCCCGATCCTCCTGCGCCACCGGCGCCGCTGAAACCGCCTGTGCCTCCCGCTCCGCCGGTCCCGCTGCCGCAGTTGCACGGCCCCGTTCCTGTGAACGTTCCGGATCCGCCGGACCCTCCGACGACGCCTTTGGTGAAGACCGCGCTCGACACGCTGGAGACCGCGCCTGTTCCGCCGGACCCTCCGACGCCGCCGACGCCTCCGGAACCGCCGACGCCCCCTGCACCGCCGACGCCTCCGGCACCGCCGACGCCTCCAGTTCCTCCGGTGCCCGCCGAGCCACCGGCTCCGCCGAGCCCGCAGTGTTCGCGGTTGAAGTAGCGAGTCTGCGCATCGGACTCGAAGCCTGCGTCGCCGGCGATCGAGATGATGAGGTCGTTCAGCTGCGCGTGCCCCTCCGGCGCAAACGCCAGCAGGCCCGCCGACAAGGCAATCAAGAATAAGGCGCGGTGCGGCATGGTGGGTTCAGGTGCAATCCTCGGGCCAATCGCAGTGCCCAAAAACCTCAATCTTTTCGGGTGCCACGGGGACAAACTGGCACCATCCCGCCCCGTTCTACGATACGCCCTGACATTTCGTCACTTTAATCGAATGCGCTCGGCGATTTGGACGGCGTTTAGGGCCGCGCCCTTGCGGAGGTTATCGGAGACGACCCACATCTGAATCCCGCCGGGGTTGCCGACGTCGTCGCGGATTCGCCCCACGTAAACGGGGTCTTCGCCCGCCGCGTCGATGGGCTGCGGATAGACCCCGGCCACGAGATCATCCACGACGACTACCCCTTCGGCCTCCTCGAGCAGGGCCCGGGCCCGGGCTCCGGTGAGCGGCTCGTGGGTTTCGACGGTGACCGCCTCGCTGTGCGCGGTGACGACCGGGACGCGCACCGCCGTGGGGGACACCGCGATGGTGGGATCGCCGAAGATCTTCCGGGTCTCCGATACCATTTTCAGCTCTTCCTCCTGGTAGCCGGTGTCCGGGTCGGGCTTCCAGTGCATCAGAAGATTGCGGCTCAACTGCCCGCTGAGCTTGTCTTTTTCGACGGTGGCTCCGCTGTTGGTGGCAGCTTCCTGCGCCTCGAACGCGGAGACGGCCTGGGCGCCCGCGCCACTGATGGCCTGATAGGTTGCCACCACCACGCGCTTGAGGCGCGCGGCGTCGTGGAGCGGTTTCAGCGCGACGACCATTTGGATGGTGGAGCAGTTGGGGTTCGCGATGATGCCCTTCGGCCGGTTGGCTGCGGCGTCGAGGTTTACCTCGGGGACGACCAGCGGGACCTCCGGGTCGGCGCGAAAGGCCGAGGAGTTGTCGACGACCACCGCACCCTTGCTGGCGGCGATGGGCGACCACTGTCGCGAGGTGCCGCCGCCGGCCGAGAAGAGGGCCACGTCGACGCCTTCGAACACCTCGGGGGCGATTTCGACGACGGTGTGGGCTTCGCCGCGGAACGTGATCGTTTTGCCCGCGCTCCGCGCCGACGCGACCGGCACGAGCTCACGAACCGGAAACGCCCGCTGCTCGAGCACGCGGAGCATCTCTGCGCCTACCATGCCGGTGGCTCCCACCACCGCGACCTTCAAGCCCTCGGACATAGGCCGGCGTATAGGTCGGGGCCGTGCGGCCGGCAAGCGGGCCTGCGGGCCGCTCGGCTATGATGCGCCGGCAAGGAGTTTTCATGAGAGATCATCGGCGAGGTCGTGTGTGGGTACTCGTGGCGGCAGCGTGGTTTGCCGGACTTGGCAGTGCGGACGCTCAAAGACCGCCCGGTAGCGAAGCACCGCCAGATCGCGAGGCACCCGACAAACCGCCCGCGGCCGTCGACCTCGACGTGCCTTCGGACCCGGATGCGTGGCTTCCAGCCGCCGATGAGAAAGACGCGTCGACGCGCGCCCTGCAGTCGCTCTACGACCCCGGCGGGCTGACGTCTGCGAGAGCGGTCGAAGAAGTGATCCGCACGTCGCCCGACATCCGACGGACAAAAGCGTTGGCGCTCGAGGCGAAGGGCGGCGCGCTTCAGGCGATGTCGACGCTCGTACCGAGGCTCGAAATGCGGGGGACGGCCAACAAGCTCAGCAACGTACAAACGGCCGGGATCAACAGCGATGCAAACCAAGAGGTCATCGACGGGCTGATCGACCAGCTCAGGACGCCCGACACGCCGGCGAACCAAGCCAACCAGATCCTTTGGGACGGACTCCTCGGTGACAGCGGCTTCCAGTTTCCGGCGCTCACCAACCAGTACAACCTCGAAGCGCAGATGACTTACTCCTTCACCGAGTCGCTTGCTCGGTCTCTCCCTGCCTACCGAGCTGCCAAGAAGAACAAGGAAGCCGCAAAGCAGCAGTACGAGGCCGAGCTCAACAACGTGGCGTTCAATGCGTGGGAGGCTTACTACGAGTTCGCTCGCGCAAAGGCGGGCGTGGGTGTGGCTAACAGTGCGGTCGAATCGGCGGAAGCGCAGCGTTCCGAAACCGCGGCGCTCGTCGACGGAGGTGCAGCGGCGCGCGTGGACCTCATGCGCGTCGAAGCCCAGCTCGAGGCAGCCAAGGTTTCGCTCGCGAACGCGGAGCTTGGCTTCAAAGTGGCACAGCGTTCGCTGCAGACCCTCATGCACACCGACGTGGTGCCCACGCTCGGCGAAGACCTGTCGAAGCCCGTTCGTGGAATCCCGAACGACACCGAAGCCGAGCTCTACGAGCGTGCGCTGCAGGAGCGTCCAGACTTGCAGGCGCTCGATACCTATGTCGAAGCGACCCAGCACCAGCTTCGCTCCGCGAACGGAGGGCGTGCCCCCGACATTTTGGTGCGTGGGCTTGCGCAGTACGCGAACCCGAACTTTCGTGTCGTGCCTCAGCAGCAGCGATTCCAGGCCACCTGGGAGGTCGGCGCCGTCATTCAGTGGGCGCCGAACGATACCGTCAACGCGCAAGGGCGTTCGCGGCAGCTGCAGGCAGACCTCGAGCGCGCATACGCCGATGTGCAGGCCCTCAAAGACGCCATTCGCGTCGAAGTGGCCGAGGGCTACCAGGGCGTTGTGGCGGCCACCGCCGCCCTCAAGTCGGCGCGCCTCGGACTGACTGCCGCGGAGGAGGGCTATCGCGTGAAGCGCGAACAGCTCCAAGCCGGCATCGTGAACACCACCGACCTTCTTCAAGCACAGACCGACTTGATTCGGGCCCAGGTCGACCTGGTGGAGTCGGCGGTGGGGATACGCATCGCCAAAGCGCAGCTGCTTCGCGCGGTGGGGGAGCGTCCGTAGTGCCGACCATCGTGGCCGCAGCGGTGGTGGTGCATGACGGGAAGGTGCTCCTGACCCAGCGCACCGCGGACCAGCACCTCGCTGGGATGTGGGAGTTCCCGGGCGGCAAGCTCGAAGAGGGTGAAGCGCCCGAGGAGGCCCTCGTCCGGGAGTGCCGCGAGGAGTGCGGCATCGAGGTGGCCGTGCACGAGGTGGTCGACGTCACGTTTCATCGATATCCGGAGAAGTCGGTGCTGCTGTTGTTCTATCGATGCACGTGGGTGGGCGGCGACGTCCAGAATCTTCAGGTCGCCGATCATGCATGGGTCGCACCTGGTGAGGTTCGAGACTATGCGCTGCCGCCAGCCGATGTGGCCGTCGTCGAGAAGGTCGAGCGGCTCGGGTAGGGGCGATGCGCAGGTCGCGCAGGCCTCAGCGGAGGGGGCCGCCTTCGATGAGGAGGCTCTTCACGAGCGTTCCGTCCTCGGCGGGCATCGACACCGGCACGGCCAACATTCGGACCCGAAAGCGCTCCTGCAGGACCCGTTCGAAGAGCATGCCCTTTCGCACCTCTTGCGGCTTGCCGTAGAGCTCGACCAGTTGGAGAACGCTCGGCTTGGTGTCGTCGAACAGGAACTCGATGCGGGTGACCATTCTGCCGGACAGCTTGAGGAGCACCTGATACCCCTCGTATTCCATCGTCGCCTGCGACGTAGTCTCGGACATGACGACGCCCTTCAGCTTGGCGGCCACGAGCTCGAGCGAAAGCTCTGGCTGCGTCCAGACGCGAACGGCCTCGTCGACCGTGGGCATGGCCACCTCGCTACCACGCGCGACGGCACCTGAGGCGCCGTCGGCGCCGTCGTTTTTCGAGCACCCCCAGGCGGCGAGGGCGAACAGCAGGGCAAGGGTCGTCGTTCGCGTCAACACGTCGGCTCCTCTGCCGTGTTTGTAGCGCGAAAGTTGAGGTCGCTGAAAAAAGGGGGCTCAGGCGCGTGCGAGCGCGTCGGCGACCGAGCCGCTTTGGCCGGTTTGGATTCGCACCGAGAACGGTTCGCGGGCATCCTCGACGCGCTCGAGCGACGCCGAGGCACCGAAGAAGCCGTTGGCGACCTCGGTCAAAGGGCCCTGGTACGCCTCGAAGGTGGCCTCGCTATTGGGCGCGCTCAGGCGATCCTGGACACGGAAGAGCACCTCGCTCGTGTCGAACGAAAGGTCGAGGCTGGGTTCGGCCTCGAGCAGCTGGGATGCGCCGAGCGCACGCCGGAACGCGTCTTTGAGGCCGTCCTCGAACGTGCCGTCGAAACCTCGTTTGCGACTGTAGAGAAGCCCCGGGCGATCGTTGGCCATGTCGAGGTAGTAGTCGGACTGGTGGCCGATCAAGACCACCCCTGGGCCCTGCGGGACGTGCGCGTAGTCCGCGACGTCGATCAGCAGTTCATCGGCGATCTTTTTTTCGCGAATCCACTCGTGGAACACCGGGATGAGCGCTTCGAGCGAGACGTCGCCTGAGCTCGTGTAGAGCTTCACCTGAAACTTGGTGGGTTGCATCCGTTACTCCGCAGCGACGGCCGCTGCCTGGGTGAGGCGCTGGTAGCATGCGTGCGCCGCCTCGATGAACAGCTGCGACTCGTCGAGCGTCCGATGTGCAATTTCGTCGTCCGCGTTTTCGTACGACCTGTCGGCGTGCATCTTGAGCAGGTAGGTCGCGAACTTCCCTTTGGCAAACGGATCGTGAAACAGCTCCGTGTCGTGGAGGTGGGTCTTGAAGTTTTCCACCACGTCGGCGGCGTCGTCCTTCACCTGAACATCGAGGTGACGGACGAGCGCCTTCGCCGCCGTCACCATGGCTGTGAACCCGCCGGTGGCTGCGACCTGTGCCTTGCCGTTTTCGAGCGCATCTTGTGCGTCGTGAAGCTGCTGCTCGGCCTCTTGGAGGCCGAATTCGACGAAGGGGACGATCTCACCGGCGCACTCACCGATGCCGATGTCGCCGATCGTGTACTCGCGAGGGTCGCCCCAGTCGCTGTAGTAGCTCGGGTCCTCCTCGTAGGCGGGCGGCTTCTGAATGGGCTTCAGGAGCGCTCGGAAGTCTTTTTTGCCGACGCGCGCGATGAAGGCTTGGAAGCTCTCCTCGCCTTCGCGGTTGTCGAGGTAGTGCTTGGTGATCATGTCGACCGCCTTCGGGATGTTCTTGGACGGGACCGCGCCGACGACGAGCCCGTAGCTCTTGGCGTTTTCGGTCCACTGTCCGCCGAGCACGACGTTGAAGTGCGGGACACGCCGACCTCCGACCTGCCGACTGACGCCGGTGAACCCGATGTCGGCCGCGTGGTGCTGGCCGCACGAGTTGAAGCAGCCGCTCGCTTTGATGCGAAGGCTCTCGACCGCCGGGTGGAGATCGTCTTTGATGACGTTGAGCCGGTTACGAAGCTCGCCGGTGAGCCCGCGTGACGCCGAGATGCCGAGCTTGCAGGTGTCGGTGCCGGGGCACGAGGTCATGTCGCGAATGGTTCCAGCACCGGATTCGGCCATGCCAAGCGCGTCGAGCTCTTCGTAGAAGGCGAACGCGTCGACGCCGCTGACCCAGCGGAAGGCCAGGTTCTGTTCGACGGTGCAGCGGATCGCGTCGCCCGTGTACTTGCGCGCGATGGCAGCGAGCGCGCGCCCCTGACTCGACGTGAAATCGCCGAGGGGCATCTTGATGATGGCCGTGTAGTAGCCCTCTTGCGCCTGGGGGCGAAGGTTGTGCCTCGCCCAATCTTGGAAGCCGGC
Organism: Myxococcota bacterium; assembly: GCA_039177115.1. GTDB lineage: Bacteria > Myxococcota_A > Polyangia > Polyangiales > Houyiibacteriaceae > SG8-38. The sequence goes on along the minus strand of JBCDFZ010000061.1, from coordinate 11,822 downwards.
CGAGCCGCCTTCGGGTAGGGCGCCAGGGTCGCGAACCGGCGTTTCGTCGGTGACGTGAAGGTCGCTCAGGAAGTCGGTCCAGCGGGGGTCTTCGCGAAGGCCTTCGCGTTCCTCGGCGACGAGCCGCTTGAACTCGTCGATGCCGAGCTTTTGCACGAGGAACTTGATGCGTGCGCGCGCGCGGCTTTGTTTCTCACCGAGGCGTGCGAAGACGCGCGCCACCGCCTGCGAAAGCGGGAGAAGCTCTTCTTCCGGGCAGAACTCGGCGAGCACTTTGGCCTGCACCGGCACGGCGCCGAGGCCACCGCCGACCACGACGCGGAAGCCGCGCTTTCCGTCGCGAACCTGCGCGACCGCACCGAGGTCGTGGAAGGTGACGAGACCGCAGGGCTTGTCTTCACAGCCGGAAAACGCGATCTTGAACTTGCGGCCGAAGTCTTGAACGTCGGGGTGGCCGAGGAAGTACTGCGTGCACGCATGCGCGTAAGGCGCCACGTCGAACGCTTGGGTGGAGCACACGCCCGCGTACTCGCACGCGGTGACGTTGCGTACGCTGTTGCCACACGCCTCACGCGTGGTGATCCCCACGGCGGCGAGGCGCCGCATCATGTCGGGCGCGTCTTCGATGTGGATGAAGTGAAGCTGAATGTCCTGACGGGTGGTGACGTGCAGGATCGAGTCGGAGTTTTCTTCGGCGAGCTCGGACAGCACCTCCAGCTGGTCGGCGCTCATCTTTCCGAACGGAATCTTGATGCGCATCATGCCGGGCGCGTCCCACACGGTGTCGGGCCCCTTGGTGAGGTTGCGCGGGAACTCGAGCGGCTTTTGTCCGGTGCCGTCGTCGCGCATCCCGTTGTCGTAGCGCTGACCGTAGACGCCGCGACGGAGGCGCGTCTCCGCGAAGATCTTATCGTCGAGCTTGCCCTCTTTCTTCAGCTCGATTTGGCCTTCGAAGAGGTCGACTTCGGCCGCTAGTTGCTCGGGCACGCGGCTGCCGAGCTGTTCTTTCCACGAGTTCATGGTGCTCCTGTCCCTCGATGGACGAATCGGCCACCAAGGGGAAGTCGGACTATTCCGCAGTTTGCCCGATGGTCAAGTCAACAATCCGAGAGATCCTTCGTTTTCCTCACTTTCAGCGAGAAAACAGGGTTTATTTACCCGACCAAAAAACTAAAGATTGTGGAAACTGTCGTCGTAGTTGCCCGCACAAGCCTTGCCGCTATAGTGCCGCCGCTCGACGCCCGATGTTACGGTGTCGACTCCATTCGGGGATCGTCTAATGGCAGGACTCCAGTTTCTGGTACTGGCTATCTAGGTTCGAATCCTAGTCCCCGAGCCAGAGACTTAGCTTACGTTGAAAGCACGCTTGGCACGTGGATGCCGCCGCTTCGAGAGCGGTCCAGCGCACGCTGGCCCGCGGTTTGTCTCGCGACGTCGGTTCGAATCCTAGTCCCCGAGCCAGAGACTTAGCTTACTTGATAACCACCGTGGAATGCGCCAAGAAGGCCGTCCCAAACGACAACAAAACACGGCCCCATCGTCTAGTGGTCTAGGACATCGGCCTCTCACGCCGGTAACGCGAGTTCGAACCTCGCTGGGGTCACCAAAAAATCAAGGGATTCTGACTTCGGTCGGAGTCCCTTTGTCGTTTGTGCCGTATTTGTGTCGCCGATTTGCGTCGGAGCACGCGTAGAGGCGCGCAGCCCTTCAGCAGACCGACACCCGTCTCCGCGTGTTCGCGGCGCCGCATCGGTGCGTCCGCCTCACGAGTCCACGGCAGGCCCTGGGTGCGCTGATCAGCGGCCAAGCATCCTGTCGCCTAGTCGCACTCGAATTCGAGTACAACAACCGCGGTCTCCCCGACGGGACGTATGCCCGTTCCCGTGCACGATGGACCGGCAAGGTTGTTGATGTCGACTCGAAGTTGGCACTCTACATCCGTCGGCAGATCGAAGAAGCCTTCCACCGGCGTGCCCGCTTCTACGGGCTCCAAGAGCTTGAAGGTTCCCCCGACCACGTCGTCGAGCACGTCCGGTGCGACCGGTTCTGGTTCGCCGCATTCGAAGTCCCATCCTCCTGTGCTGTAAGTCACAGGAGCTTCGAAGCGCACCGTAGTGTTGCCGGGCCCTTCTTCTTGCGAGTCGCCGCACGCAACCGCGCAGAGGATGATCAGCGTAAAGGCGAGAGTTGGGAGGAGACTAAGTGGACAAGCCATCGTCGGGCAAGGATACACCATGAAACCTCGCGACGTCCGGCGGCATGGTCAGCGGAATTGGGCACCTATCTGCCCTATACTGGAAACGGTGCATGACGAAGCTTGAGGAAAGACAGATTGGCGTCGTCGCCGCGGCGAACATGATGTTCGGTGTAGTCTTCGGGTGGAGGGGATCGACTGAACCGTGTACCCCCAAAACATGACGTTCCTTCGCTTAGTCTCACTCTCAATGGGGATGCTCCTCCTGCTGGCTAGCGCTTGCAGCGATTCGAGTGGGGACGAGCTGGATGGCGAAGTAGGAGTCTTCGATAGCGGTATCTGCTTTGACGAGACCTTGCCCGTCGAGCCTCCGCCGGAGGATGCTCGGCGATGCCTTCACGAGGGTGAATGCGACGAGCTCGAGTACTGCTATCGCCCTCGATGCAAAGGAGAGGGCTGGTGTATGGAGCGCCCTCAGGTCTGCCCAGATATCCATTTGCCCGTGTGCGGATGCGACGGTTTCGAGCACGGCAACTGGTGCTACGCAGCGGCTCGCGGCGTGAGCACGACGACCTGCAGTCGGTGCCCAGCGTGCGAAACGAATCAGGACTGCGAGCAAGACCAGTTCTGCAACGCGTTCGGCGACTGTTCAGGCCCTGGGACCTGCGGGGTTCGGCCCGAGCATTGTTCGGACGTTTTCGCGCCGGTGTGCGGGTGCAACGGCGTGACCTATGGAAGCGAGTGTCTCGCATGGGCTGCCGGTGTGCGGATTGCTGCGCGTGGCGCTTGCGAGTGTGAGAGTTCCGCTGACTGCGTTGAAGGTGAGTACTGCACCGGGGAGTCATGCGACGCTCCGGGCACGTGCGCGTCCATCGAAGCCGCCTGCGCAACTGGGTCTTCCCGACCGATCTGCGGCTGCGACGGCGTTACCTACGCAAGCGAATGCGCCGCAGCCCGCGAGGGCGTACGCGGCGACGCCTACGCCGCTTGCGGAACTTACTGACCTTCGGGCGTGGCGTTGCGCGGTTTGCCCCATGATACCGTCCGCCCACGAAGGGAGACCGACGATGGATCGATGGAAAGCGACGGCGCTCGTGTTGGCGGGCATCTTGGTAGGTGTGGTGTTTGCGGGACCTCGCGTGACGGGCGCGGAGGGGCATAACGTCAAGCAGTTCACAGAGTGTGCCTGGACCAACGTCTGGTACATTAGGAAGAAGCGGGGCGGACCGACCAAACTGCCGGAGGGGTGGACGCCTGTTGGGGGACTCGGTGATGCGAACCTGGGCGGTGGCGTGGTGATCTGCCGCTAGGCAGCGGCTTTTGGCTCATCGAGGCTATCGAGCCTCCACGCCAAGCCGATGAACCCCGCGAATCGCACCTCGAAAAGGAGACGACCCCGGCGCGCCCTAGGTTCTCTTATTGATCGTGAATCAACTGCGCCATGAGCTCGACAGCGTAGACCACTCGTTCGGACTCGCCCTTGATGACAGCCTCAAGCTGCGTTCGGAGGGCCCCGAAGACTCCCTTGGTCGGGGCCACTTCTTCGCAGGCACCCGTTTCGCATAGAGCATCCAGCGCTTCGGTCTTAGGCGTGAAGGTGTGCTCGTCGCCGCACATGACGCGGCTGATCGCTCTGATGAGCGTTGACGCCATCATCTTGGCGTCGGCCCGATGCGCGACCGCCTCGCGGGCGAGTTCTACGCGATGCGCGCCAAAGGCGCCGGTCGAGAACTGACGGACGGTGCTCGCGGTGATGACTGTTGGGTTGGCCATAGCGGATCTCCCCCTCGCGTCACAGGCTATAAACTCACTTAGCTAAACGTTCAAACATCTGATTAGACACATCGCTTTTTGGCTCGCAGTTCTCTGCCTCGCTAGTCTGAAGACATGGCAACGAGAGGGAAGAGGGCGAGGAAGCTCGAGGTGAAGACGAAGGGCACCACGATCTTGTTTCCGCCCTCCGTCCACAAAGCGGTGAAGCACGCCGCCGTCGATGCGGACTGCTCAATGAGCGATTGGGTGGTGCGGGCGTGTCTAGAGGCGTTGGAGGAGAAATGACGAAACGAGTTGTGACCGGTTTCCTGATTCTCGCGATCGGCATGGCCCTCGGCCTCGCCGTTCCGCCCCTGTTGGCGCAGTCGGACGCGCCGCCGAAGGTTCAGAAATGGGAGCAGTATTGCCAAATCGTAGACGGCTTCACGGGGCGGGGCGCTATCAAGAAGGAGAACGAGAAGATGATGGCTGCAGGAGCACAGGGCTTTCAGTTGGTCGGATCAAACGGCACTGTGTTCTGCTACCGCCGCCCGGCGCCGTAGGTGGAGCGATGAATCGTGAGGCGCATGAGGCGGAGCTGAAGAGGAAGCGGTAGTGGCCAGCTGCCGAGGTGCATCTCCATGACCAAAGGTCGATTTCGGAGCACGAAGCTCATCCGGCGGTTCGCGACGGTTGCATCCTTGTCTTGCGCGATCGTTCTTGCGTCGCTTCCGAGTCCAGTCTCCGCTGAAGGCGGGGCGGCACCAGAGACAGCGCGGGGCACTCAGACGAGGAAGAGCGTCGTCTCAACATCGCGGGTTGGACCCTGATGGGTACAGGGATCGCGTTTCCTGTGGTCATGGCGCCTATCGCCTCCAGCAGGGACACGAACTGCGAAGTACTAGAGTGCCCAGTCTACGGGATTGCCGTGACGAGCTTCTTTCTGGGCCCCTCGATGGTGCTGATCGGAATGGGTCTTCTGATCAAACGTCGCAAACTCAGGCAGAGACGCGAGGCGGTCGAGAGCTTGCTCATCGTGCCTCGCGGAAACGGTCTGGCCTTGTCCGGACGTTTCTAGGCCCCGTGGGAGGCAGTCTTGCGAACCATCAAGCTGCTGGTGCTTCGACCGCCGTTTCGGCGGGCTACTCCGCCACTCGTCCGTGAAATCGCAGACTGAGGTTTCGGTCAACCTCGTTTCGTGGTCGGTGCCGGTGCTCAGCAAGTGGCCCCTACTGCTCAGGTGCCGCCGGAGGCGCTGGCGGGCACGCGCCGTAGTCGATCGGTCCTACTGCGGCGAGCTCCGCACAGTCGAGTAGGAGCCCGGACGGGTCGGGGTCGCTTCCCGAGCCGCGCGAGCCAATCCCGATGCAGACGAAGTCGGTGCCTTCTGAGCGCTTGTTGAACGCATCGGCGGCGCTGTTGAACTCCCAGCAGCCGGTTTCGAACGGAGTCGAGCCGGTGCTTTGCCAATCGAAGGAGTCGCCCGTCAGCATGCCCGAATACGTCGAGCCCTCGTCTTGCCCTCCGGTGACCTCCCAATCGACGTTCGCGCCGTTCTGAACGAGCACGACCGTAATCGCGATGTTCTCGCCGAGGCATTCGCTCCCACGAAGGCAGGTGTACACCTCCTCCCATGTGTCTCCGACCCTCGGAACCCCGGCCGAACCTCCGGTGCCCGCCGAGCCTCCGGTCCCAGCGGACCCGCCCGTGCCTCCCGAACCGCCCGTTCCTCCGGGACTACCACTGCACGCGAGGAGCAAGCCCAGCGCGGGCGCGAAGATGACTGTACGAAGACGCATGCGGCGACCCAATCACGATCGCGCGCTCGAATCAATACGCCCAGTCAGGGACGTTGGCCCACAAACGTCGCCCTCACCGAACGCCTTCACATGCAGCGTTCGTGGCGTTTGAAGTCGTGGCGCCGTTGCGCCATTCTCGCGGCATGGACGTTCAACTCGAACCGCCGGACGCTCGACGCGAGCCGATCGCGCGGGCGGGACTCGGCGCGCTGATGGCGATCGCCAGCGTTGATCACGCGCCGAATGAACGCGCGCTGCGAATGATCGAGTCTGTGCGCGACCGGCTGATGAAGGTCGACGTCGCTCTCGAGGACGTTCGCCCGCTGTTGCCCGCAGACGTCGCCATGGCAGTTCCCGAGACGGAATGGCGGGAGCGTATCATCCGAGGAATGACGCTGTTGGCGATGCTCGAGGGCCCGCCGACCTCGGGAGAGCTCAACCTCCTGGACGCCGTCGCGGAGGCGTTCGGCGTCGCAGCGGCCCCAGTCGACACGTTTCGGAAGCTCCTCGAGGAGAAGTTCATGATGGTCCGGCTCGACATCATCCGCCGGACGTTCATCAAACCCGCCATCGGTGCTTACGTGAAGATCGAAGGCGCACGCGGCGCCGTCGACATTGCGAAGAGCTTGCTTCGACAAGAGGACGCGGAGCTCGCAGCAAAGTACCGCGCGTTGGACGACTATCCCGAGGGCACGTTCGGCCGCGCTTACGCCGACTTCATCGGCATTAACCGGTTTCAGTACCCAGGCGAGGTCGGCGGTCTACCGCCGCCCGCGATGCGCCACGACATCTGCCACACGCTCGGCGGCTACGGGACCATCGCCTCCGAGGAATGCGCCGTGCTCGCGTTTCAGGCTGGGTTCCAAAAGGAAGATCCTTTCTTCGTCATGCTTTTCACCATCGCGCAGTTCGAGCTCGGAGTTCGGGTGTCGCCGCTCTTGCCTGGCGCGAAGCTCGGCATCGACCCGGACCTGATCGTCGCGGGGCTCGAACACGGACGCTCGGTCAACACCGACCTCATCGGGGACGTTTCTTGGGACCCGTGGGATCACTTCGAGAAACCCATTGACGAGGTCCGCGCGTCCCTCGGTGTCCGACCCCGCGGCCGCGAACCCCAGTACCTCCAATATGACCACGACGGCAACATCGTGGTCACCATGTGACGCGGCGCAAATGAAATTACATCTACTCAACCCGAACACATCAGAGTCAATGACGTCGCTCATGGCAGGCGCCGCATCACGCGTAGCGTCCCCTGGAACCGAGATTTTCCCGACCACGGCCCGTATCGGCTTTCCGTATGTCTCGAGCCGGGTTGAAGCGGAAATCAGCGCCACCCATGTCTTCTAAGTGATTGCGGAACATCACACGGAGATGGATGCCGTGATCATCTCCGCGTTCGGCGACCCTGGCATCGTCGGAGCGCGTCAATTGTTCGATATACCCGTGATAGGGGTTTCCGAGGCATCCATGCTCACGGCATGCGCGCTTGGCGGCCGCTTCTCCATCGTCACATTCTCCGAGCACCTGGCGGACTGGTTCCATGACTGCGTATTGCGCGCCGGCCTCGAAAGTCGTTTTGCCGGGATGCGACTACCGAGTGAGGGTTTTCAATCGATCGACAACGTGCAGGAGGAGCTCGAAGATCGCCTTGTAGAGCTGGTCGAGGAAACGGTGCACGAGGACGGAGCAGACGTTGCCATTCTCGCAGGTGGCCCGCTCGCCGGTCTTGCCACGAAGGTCGGCCATCGCCTGCCCGTCCCTGCGATCGACCCCGTTCCCAGCGCTGTCGTTTTCGCAGAGGGCCTCGTTCGACTGCGCTTGGGCACTGCCAAGGCCGGTGGCTACGCTCGCCCACCGGCCAAGTCGAGTATCGGCCTCGCCGATGTTCTCGCTAAGCGGATTGCTCACACCGATGACACCACACCTTGAGCCCGTCCGCACCGTCTAATGCAGCATCACGTGGAAGTAGTCGCATACGACCCGAACTGGCCAAATCGTTTTGTTGAAGAACGAGATGCGCTGTTCGTGACCCTTGAGCCTTGGCTCGCGGGTGAGATTGAGCACGTCGGAAGTACGGCGGTCCCGGGCCTCGCAGCGAAACCCGTGATCGATATCATGGTTCCTGTCGAAAGCCTCGAAGAAAGCAGACCGGCGATTCGACTTCTGGAAGAACGGCATGGCTACTTCCACTCGGCCTACAAGCAAGACGTGATGCACTGGCTGGGCAAGCCGAGCCAATTCGTTCGGACCCATCACGTGCACATGGTGCCGTCCGACAGCAGCTTGTTCCAAGAGCGCTTGCGCTTTCGGGACATGCTACGTGCGGACTCGTCCTTGCGACGGCGGTACGAGTCGCTGAAGCGACGACTCGCCTCCGAATTCTCGAAAGATCGCGAGGCCTACACGCGGGCAAAGGGGCCGTTCATCGCAAGTGCGCTTTCTTCGACGGGTGTCGACTAAGTCTTGGTGATGCGGGCTATGAGGTGGGCCGTGGTATCCGCGATGGGTGTCGTGCTCCTCATCGCGCGGGCGATGGTCAGCGAGCCCTCGTACGCGGTGACGATTGCGGTTGCGAGCATTCAGGATGTCTCCCGTGAGGTCCTTATCGTCGGAAAGCGCCGCCTAGGTCGATTACCACCTACCGCGCGGCCCGTCTGCCCTTACAGTGTGACACGCCGTGGCATCTAAACACTTTCGGTACCGGTTCGATAAGCGATGGGCGCCACTCTTCTCCGTGCTGGGGGTAAGCGACGACGACGGAGTTGAGATCACGGACGACGGCCAGTTCATTGCGACCTTTGGGCGATTCAGCGTCAAGACCACGCTCGACAACATCGACCGTACCGACGTCACCGGCCCTCACCGCTGGTACACCGCGGTCGGGCTGCGGCTCAGCTTCACCGACGATGGGATCACCTTCGGCACGAACCACAAAAAAGGGCTGTGGATCACCTTCGTAGAGAAGGTCCCCAAGGTCATCGGATTCCGCGACCACTCGCTCTTGTGGGTCAGCGTCGCCGACCCCGAAGGCCTCGCAGCCGCGATCGGAAAGTAGCGCCCTCGTCACAGGCCTGGCGCGGAGCGTCAGAGGTCAGTCTCATCAATATGGACGGGTTCAGCCGAACTCATCGGCGCAAGCTGCGCCGTCACCGCCCGGATCTGACCGCGATCCTGTCAGCCGCCCTGATCGAGCCGCGGGTCATCGCTCTCCGAAAACAGCGATTGCCCCGGTGTGAAGTAGATGAACTTCGCGCCTTTGGGTGCGCCGGGCTTGTGCCAGATGCCGCGGGGCACGACGAAGGAGCTCCCTGCCGGAGCAGCGTAGTGTTCGGGACCGCTGTCTTCCAACAGGGTGATCTCCACACAGCCGGAAATGACGTAGAAGAACTCGTCCGTATCCGGGTGCATCTCCCACCCCGGGGCCACGCCGGTGAAATCGCAGGTCCCGAACGTGCGCTCGTTGAAAGGGGAAAACTCCATGAACGATCCCTCTGGGTTGTCGCTCAGCAGCTGCAGAACGTTGGTGATTTCCATCTTTCCTCGCGAGTTGGGGGGTGTGTCTACGAAGCGATCCCGATTTGGGCTCGCCATGATCATACTCGCCGCCGCCGCCGCCCGCGTGAACCAACTGGCTGCACTGGCATTGGACGACTCCTTCCCAGTGGAGCGAAGAGCGAGGAGTGCGTTGCGCCTGGATCACTGCTCGCCGCGATCACTACGTGCCGATGGCGCGGACGCAGTTGTTTCGAGGCTTGTGCTCGAGCTCGACGAGGCCGAGCAGTTCGAGCACCGGGGTGACGTAGTTGGCGAATCGACCGCGGTAGCGCTTGCGAAGGCCGTAGTAGCCGCCGACGGCGTTGTCCGGATGTCGTGCCCAGGCTTCGACGGTGCCGGCCTTGACGGGCTTGCCCTCGTCGGCGCTTCCGAGCGGCATCCAGTCGCCGTGCGCCGCGAGCATCGCGTGCAGATCCTCGATCGCGCGAAGCTGATACGAGAGGCGCGTGCTGCCCACCTGCACGACGAGCGCTGGGGGGTCTGCGGCCTCATCGCGCCACGCCTGGTACTCCGAGGTGTGCGACGGGGTCTTCAAGATCCATGGGTCGTCTTCGGTGCCCGTGCCGTAGGTGACTCGACTCATGTGTCGACTCCTCGAACGGCTGCGTCTAGGCCGTCGGCAAAGGTCTCGAATGAAGGTTGAAGGTCTGGCATCGACTTCCAGATCAACGGCAACATCAAGCCGGTGAAAGTTTCGGTCATGGAGAAATCCGTCGAGGCGCCTTGCTCCCGTAAGTCGAACTCGCGGACGCCTTTGAACAGACCGAGTGGCATGCCGCCCTGCCAGACCATCCGACGATGAGGTACGAGCTCGGTGACTTGCAGTGGAAATGCGCGGCCAGGACTCGCCTCCGACCAGAGCTTGATTCGGGCGTCCTTTTCGATCGTGCCTTCGATGCGTGTCACCCCGGTCGGGGCTGTTTGGAGTCGCTGCGGATCGGTGAGCACCGCCCAAACGGCCGTGACCGGTGCGTGAATCGTGCGTCGAACGTGGACTTGTTTCATCGGTTCCCCTCGGGTGGATGAAACCGGTATAGAGAGGCTAATATGACGTCTTATGTCATATTAGCGGCCATGCGAGCCGCCCGACTCCTCCAAATGCTGCTCCTTCTCCAGAACCGCGGCCGCCTGACGAGTGCCGAGCTGGCGGAGGAACTCGAGGTGGCCCGGCGGACGATTCTCCGCGACGTCGACGCGATGACCGAGGCGGGCCTCCCGATTGTGGTCACGCGAGGCAATCGGGGCGGCATCGAGCTCGGGTTCAACTACCGTACGCGGTTGACGGGCCTGGCCGCCGACGAGGCCGAGGCCCTCGCGGTGCTGCTCAACACGCCGACGCCCGCGATCGACGCGCTCGGCATGCGGCGTGCGGCGGGTCGAGCGCGCGCCAAGCTCATCGAATCGCTCCCGGACGGTGTGCGTGAGCGGATCTACGTGGCGCAGGACCGGTTCCGCTTCGCCGACGTCGATCTCGAGCCCGCCGACCCGCGACTCCCTGCGCTCGCCGAGGCGGTTCGAGGGCAGCGGATCGTGCATGTCCGGGCGCACACGAGCGAAACGCGTCGCGTGCACCCCGTCGCACTCGTGCGGGATGCCGCGGACTGGTCGCTGTTAGACGCCAACGCCGCGGGCTCGACTGTGCCCCGCTCCGAGTGGGGCGACATCAACATCTCCGCCAAGACGTTCGACGCCTGAGGGCAGACGCATGCGTCGAGGCTTCGAGCGGCGCGCTACGGGTGCGGCCGTTCTTGGGCGGGGATCTCACGGCGCGCTTTTCATCTCATCGAAGACGCCGGTTCCTCGTTTGTCATCTCTGCAACGTGGCAAAGATGTCGCCGCTGGGCTCCCTTACTCCTCGATGCAGCGGACACTGAATCCGCTCTCCTGGGAGCGCACACCGTCGATGAACTCGTCTGACAGATAGAAGAACGAGAAGTGGAACGCGAAAGTCACGCCACCACCGTTCGCGCTGGCGTTCGAGGTCCAAAAAGCCGCGCGAGTGCCGACGTCGGTGAAGACCCCGGTCGAGAAGAAGCGCTGTCCTCCGGGCTTCGCGTCGAAACCGCTGCTGTTCGTCGCTCCTGTGTTCGGGCCCTCCCAACCAGTCGTCGACTTCATCGTTCCGCCGTCTTGTCCATCGACGTCGATGGTCCTGCGCAACTCGATGAGGTCGCCGCCGTCGGGTACACGCCAGCCAGTTGGGCACAGGCCAGCCGGATTGTTCACCGCATGCCAGTTGTACAGCTTCCCGTAGAACTGGTCGTTCTGGGGGTCGTCTTCGTAGATGGCGTACGCCGGCTCGTCGGTCGCGGCCCACGCCTCGTCGCTTAGCCCGGTTGCGATGGGGGTCCCGTCACGGTACCGCGTCGTCTTCAAGTTCGTCTGAAACCACCGCTGATCGCCGATCACCACGGCTTGATAGGCGTTGCAGTCGATGTCGAAGGCGGCTGCTGAAGCCGGAGCTCCGTCGGTGCAGTCCCCGACGCCACCGGAACCGGAGACGCCGCCCGTTCCACCGG
>JBCDFZ010000060.1:0-29906 GCA_039177115.1 Myxococcota bacterium | reverse complement strand
TTCTCATCGTCGTCGTGCTCGGCGCCGTGTTGACGATGGCGTGTTCGAACGGGCTCGACCCTCGCGAACGCCGCTGGGTTTGGGCCAGCTACCTGCTTCACGTGGTGTTCGCCAGTGCCCAAGTTCCCATCACGCTGAGCTTCTACGGAAGCAGCGACATGTTCCTCTACTTCAGCTACGGCGAGATCCTCTCGACGATGATGTCTCAGGACCCCCTGCACGTGATCCCTGAGGTGACGGCCCTCATGCTGCATCAGCAGCCTCGCCTTCCGTTGACGATTATTGGCGCGGGCACTTCCACCGGCACCATGTCGGCCTTCGCCGCGTGGTCGTTCTACCTCCTCGGCCCATCCAAGTACGCGACCTGCATTGCGTTCGCGATGTTCTCGCTTTGCGGGAAGGTCGCCATGTACCGCGTGTTTCGTGAGAACGTCGAGCCCCGACATCGGTTTGCTGCGGCGGTGTCCACGCTCTTCATCCCCTCGTTCGTCTTCTGGTCGTCTGGCCTCATCAAGGAAGCGGTTGCCGTCGCAGGGTTCGGCTGGACGCTCTACGGAATTCACGTCTGGATCTCCCAAGGTCGCTCTGCGGTCGGGTGGGCGCTGATCGTGCTCGGGGCTGTTCCCATTCTGCTGATCAAGCCGTACATCCTGTTCCCGTTGGCTCTCGCTGGGGGCGCTTGGTACTACTGGTCGCGGAGCCTTCGTCGCGGTCGCCTTCGGGTTCGGCCAGCCTATCTCGTGGCTGCCGGCGTCTTTGGCCTCGGAGGGATCGTCCTCCTCGGCTACTACTTTCCCGAATACGCGCCGGACGCGTTTACTGCGCACGCCTACGGACTGCAGCACGTGGGTCGAGGGATCCGGGGCGGCAGCAACTTCGTCTTGAGTGGCGAGATTCCAACTACGCTGCTCGGGCAGCTCGCTTACGCGCCGATTGCACTTCTGACATCGCTCTTTCGGCCCACGATATTCGAGGTTCACAATCTCCTGATCTTAGCGAACGCGGTGGAGGCGACCGTGCTCACGGTCCTCTTTCTTCGAGTGCTCGTTACGCGGAACCTCACTCGCGTCAGGAAGCAAGTGCTTGCCGATCCGTTCTTGGTGTTCTGCGTCGTCTTCGTGGTCGCGTTCGGCGTGGCGGCTGGCCTGACCACGACCAATCTCGGAACGCTCTCACGCTATCGAAGTCCCATCCTACCGTTCTTCGCGATGCTGCTCTTCGTCGCGCAGCGGCCGCGTCGCGCGCGTGTTCGCGTGCCGGAACCTCGTATCGTCGCGGAGAGAGTGCTGGGGCCAGCGTGAAGGGTGACGAGCTCGACTTTCGTGCGATGGAACCGCGCGAGGCCGACCTCGTGGCGTTCCAAAGTTGCTTCGTTCGTAACGGTACCGAGCGCCGACTCGACGCCCTACGCTGGCAGTACTTCGAGAACCCCGCCGACGTTCTGCTCGTCGACTTCGCCGAAGCCGAGGATCGGCTTGCCTCGATCTACGCGGTCCAACCTATGAACGTTCGCGTGGACGGCGCGCGAGGGCTCGGAGTCCAGTCCGTGGACACGCTCGTCGATTCGGACTTCCGGGGGCGTGGGCTTTTCACCAAGATGGCCGAGGCGCTCTACGGTCGCGCATCGCAGCGCGGTGCCAGGTTCGTCTACGGATTTCCAAACGCCCATTCTGCCGCCGGTTTCTTCAATAAGCTTGGCTGGGTTTCTCTCGATCCGGTCCCCTTCTTGATGCGTCCGCTCCGCACCGGTTATTTCACGGGGCGACTCTCAGGGCTGAAGTGGCTTCCAGGCCTCCCCGTCCCGGTGCGAGCACCCCGGCTCTCCGAGCGGCTGGCGATCGTCGAGCTCGAGGAGCTCGGCCCCGCCGTCGAGGCCCTTTGGCTGCGATTCTCCCGAGGCATTCGCGTCGCGGTCGACCGAGACGCTCACTACCTTGCTTGGAGGCTCCGAAAGCCAGGTGAGCGATACCATTGCCTCGGCCTCATGCAGGAGGGGGAGCTTGCGGCGTTCTGCGCGTTCACCACCGTAAACAAGCACGGCGGCCGAATCGGCTACGTTCTCGAGCTCCTGCACGACCCGGAGCGGCCGCACGACGGCGCACTCTTGCTTCGGGATTGCCTTCGCCGCATGGCGCGCGACCGAGCGGACGTGGTGCTTGCTTGGGGTTTCGACCATTCGCCAAACGCCGGGGCTTATCGAGCGACGGGGTTCTTTCCGCTCCCCGAGCGTCTTCGGCCCATCGAGCTTCATTTCGGGGTGCGGGCCCTCGATTCCACCGCCGAGGACGTGCTTGCCGATCGACGAGGCTGGTATATCAGCTACTGCGATTCGGACACGGTGTGATGGCGACCGGAAGCTTCATCATTTCACTCGACTTCGAGCTGCACTGGGGCGTGCGGGACGTCGTCGACGTACGGTCCAAGCGCGACCACTTTCTTCGTGCGCGAGAGGCGATCCCCGAGACGCTCCGTTTGTTCCGAGAATATGAAGTGCACGCCACATGGGCGACGGTCGGGTTCCTGTTCGCGCGCAACAAGCGCCACCTGCTCGAGCACGCACCGAGCGTGCGGCCGCGGTACGACGAAGCGCGCTTTGACCCTTATGCGAACCTCGACCAGATCGGGAACGACGAGAAAGACGACCCGTTCCACTACGCGGGCTCGCTGCTTCGCCTGGTCGCTGAAACGCCGGGCCAAGAGATCGGTACCCACACCTTCTCTCACTACTACTGTCTCGAGCAGGGGCAGACGCGGGATGCGTTCGAGCACGATCTGCGCGCGGCGGCTTCCATCGGGGAGCCGTTTGGCAACGTGACGAGGTCTCTCGTGTTCCCGAGGGGGCAGCACAACCCCGCGTACGACGACGTGCTGCCGCACGCCGGCGTCGAGACCTACCGCGTTCCGCCGACGTTCTTTGCCTACCGGCCGCGTCGGGCCGACCAAGAGCGCCTCAGCCAGCGCGCGTTTCGTCTCGTAGACAGCTACGTCCCGATTGGGGGCATGCACGCCCACGTCCCCGAGGCCGCGGCGACTCCCGCTCCGCAACGGGCGGGGCTCTTCCTTCGTCCGTACTCGCCCGCGCGTCGACGCCTTGAACCCGTGCGGATGGCGCGGATGAAACAGGCGATGGCGTCAGCGGCGAAAGGCGATCGAGACTTCCACCTTTGGTGGCATCCGCACAACTTCGGCACCAATACCCGCGAGAATCTGCGGATGCTGACCGAGATCCTGGAGGCGTATCGGTCACTTCGGGATCGCCACGGATGGGCGAGCCGTACGATGAGCGAGGCTTCCGCGTCTGCGCGAGGGGCCGCGTGAGCCGACCGCGGCGGTTGCTCGCGCTTGCAGTGTACCCGGAACGCTCCGCCGCGACGCGTTTTCGGGTGCGCCAGTACGTTCCCATGCTCGAACGTGCAGGGTGGGAGGTCCGCTTCGAGCCGTTCATGACCGACGAGATGTTTAGAGGGTTCTATGCTGGGCGGCGGGTCCAGAACGCCGTCGGACTGAGTTTGGCGACGCTCCGGCGCCTGCGAACCGCGTTCTTCGCGGGCGGCTACGACGCCGTTCTCGTCCAGCGCGAGGCGGCGCTCATCGGGCCGGCTTACACCGAGTTCATCCTCCACAGTCTCAAGGGGATCCCGATCGTCTTCGATTTCGACGACGCGATCTGGCATCTCGATCTCCCGCGGTCACGCCACCCCATCGCGGCCCGCCTGCTGAAGAGCCCAGGGAAGTGTTGGCGGACCATGCGGCAGGCGAGCCTGGTGCTGGCGGGGTCCGAGTATCTCGCGGGGCGGGCGCGCGACGTAAACTCGAACGTCGAGGTTTTCCCGACGGTCGTTCCGGCATCCACGTGGGCCCCCCGACCCGGCCGCCTCGGGGGCAACGAAGCCGAAGACCGTCCTCTGCGCATCGGCTGGATCGGATCCCATTCGACCGCGCATCAACTCGAGCTCGCCGCACCGGCGCTTCGACGCCTGAGAGACGAGGGTCGTCGGTTCACGATTCAACTCGTGGGTGCAGCACCGGAATTCACGCTCGACGGGCTCGACGTCGAAGCCGTTCCATGGCGTCTCGAAGAAGAGGTGAGCCGGTTCCAAGACCTCGACATCGGTCTTGCGCCCATGCACGACGGTCCGGTCTACGAAGGCAAGTGCGGTTTCAAGCAGCTCCAGTACATGGCTGTCGGCGTTCCGTTCGTTTCGTCTTGGGTCGGCGGTGCGAAGGACTTCGTCGTCGACGGCGACAACGGACTCGTCGCCCACGATGACGACGGGTGGTATCGACACCTGGAGTCGCTCCTCGAGTCCCCCGACCTTCGCCTGTCTCTCGCCCGTAACGGACGAACGTGCATCGAGGAGAAGTACTGCCTCGAGAAGCAAGGTCCCCGCGTTGCTGCCCTAGTCGATGAGGCTTTCGGCCATGTCTGACCGGCTCGACAGCGTCTACATCACGTACTGGAGCCTCCGCGACCCGCTCTGTCAGAGCCAGAGCCTTCCGTACCTGACGGCGCTCACACACCTCGGGTACCGGGTGGGCCTCATCACCTTCGAGCAACCGCAGTTCGCGCTGCCCGCCAAGGAACTCGAGGCCGAGCGCGCCCGCCTCGCGCAGCTTGGAATCGTCTGGCATCCGCTTCGCTATCACAAGAAGCCACCGGTTTTTTCCACGCTCTTCGATGTCGTACGGGGCAGCGTGGCCGCAGGTCGTCTCGCTCGCCGGTCGAAGGCCTCCGTCGTGCACGGTCGCGCGTCGGTCGCCGCCGCGATTGCAGCGATGGCCTCGCGGCTTGCGTCGACGAAGCTCTTCGTCGATGCCGACGGCCCACTCTCCCAAGAGTACGTCGACGCTGGCGTGTGGGGCGAGGGGTCGCTCGGTCATCGATTGACGTCGTGGGGCGAGCGAAAATCGATGGAGCTGGCCGACGTTGCCGCCGTCCTCACCCGACATCGCGAACGCGAGGTCGCTCCGCTGATCGTCGACACCCCCACCTACGTCCTGCCATGCGCCGTCGATATGAAGCGCTTCAAGCCAACCCGGGAACGTCGAGACGCTCTCCGCAACGAGCTCGGGCTGCGCGGCACCTGCTTCGTCTACGCGGGGAAAGCAGGCGGGTGGTACGACACCGACGAGATGATGGCGTTTCTCGAGGCTGCACGTCGCGAGTTTCCCGAGATGACCGTCCTGGTTCTGACTCGCGACGATCCGACGGTCTTCGCTGAACCCGCCGCGCGTTTCGGCATCGAGACGATCGTTCGCTCCGCCGCGCCTACGGAGATGCCAGCCTACCTGAGCGCAGCCGACGTAGGGCTCTGTTTCCTGCGGCCGTTCCCGTCGAAGCTCGCGTGCTCTCCGATCAAGCTCGGGGAGTATCTCGCCTGCGGACTCCCCGTGGTGTCGACTTCGGGATGCGGCGATTACGACGCCTTGGTTCGAGACGAGTCGGTGGGAGTCGTCGTCGAGAACTCACGGCGTGATACCTACGGCACCGCGGCGGCCGACCTCGCTCGAATCCTCGAGGGCCCGGGCCTCAGCGAGCGGTGTCGCGATGCTGCGGGGCGCCGGGTCGGCCTCGACGAGGTCGTGGCACCGAGATACGGCGAAATCTATCGTCGATTGGCGGGCACGCCGTCTTTGCCCTGACGCCGGTCCCGCATTTTGATCATCGGCGCTGCCCGTGATAGCTCACGCGCGGGAGACGGGTCGAACGCGAACGGTGTCTTGGGGTCTACAGCGAAACCGGAGGAAGTCGGATGGCTAGTTCGTCCGAGGCACCGATCTTCGTCGGCGGATCGGGCCGCTGCGGCACCACGGTGCTAGTGAACACGCTGGGCCTCCACCCGCGCATCTTCACGTTCCCGGACGAGCTTCGTCTTTTGACGGCAGGAAACGAGAACCTGATCGACTGGATGCACAGCCCGGGGAGCCGTCGTCTCGGAGATAGCTTACGGCAGGGACTTCGCGGCGGATTCACTTCAGGGGCAGCCTTTCGAGAGGCCATCCGTACTCCCCGCCGAGCGTCGTTCGCCTCCAGGTTCAGGCAGCTCCGCGAAGGGAGCTTTTTCACCCGACCGGTTGCGCGGAACGCCCAAGATGTCGGGCTTTGCCGTGCGATTCCCATCGAAGACTACCGTCGGGCGGTGGCTCAGCTGCTCGAGACGTTTCCGAACGGCACGATGCCGCAGCGTCGTGCCGAAGTGCGCGCCTTCATGGAAACCTGTTCGGCGGCCGCCCTCGAAGAGTCCGGCGCAGCCCGTTGGTGCGACGGCACCCCGGACAACGTCCTTCACATGATTGACCTCGCGGCGATTTTTCCAGGCGCTCGGTTCATTCACATCATCCGGAACGGGGCCGACGTCGCCCGCTCGTTCTATCGCCTCGGGTGGTCACCCTCGACTACGTCGGCGCTCCGCCGATGGCACGAGTCCGTTGCGACCGGGCGTGCCTTCGGCCGGACCCTTGGCCCCGAACAGTACATGGAAGTTGACTTCGATACGTTTCTCGATGCGCCCGAGTCCACCCTTCGCGGGGTCGTCAGCTTCCTCGGCGAATCTTGGAGCCCCGAGCTCGAGGCTCACGACGTGCGTCGGTCCGCGGTCGCCAAAGGAGAAGCGACGTCGGATCCAGAACTCGATCGCCTGTACGAGTCGTTGGCCAGGAGCCTCGGTGAGTCGGAAGGGCGGTCCTCCACGTGACCGAACCATCCGGGCCCTCCGACGGTATCGGGCGGCGGCTCCGTAGTGGTTTCAAGTGGACCGGCGCCGAGTTGGCTCTTCGACTCGGAGTCCGTCTCGTCGCGCTGGCCGTCTTGGCACGGTTGCTTCGTCCGGCCGAGTTCGGCGTGTTCGCTGCGTCGATGACCGCGTGGGAACTCCTTCGCCCTCTCAGCACGCTCTGCATGGAGCAGGCAATGGTTCAGCGCGAGACGCTGACCGATCGCGACGTCGGTGTTGCCTGCGGCATCGCGACGAGCACCTGTCTCATCGCCACGCTCGCACTCATCTTCGGAGCGGACGCGGTGGGGGTGGTCTACGAGGACCCTTTCGTATCGGAAGTCGTGTTCGTTCTCGCGTTCTCGTTTCCTCTTCACTGCGCAAGCATGCTCTCGCTCTCCGCGCTTCGGAGGAAGCTCGCTTTCCGACCGCTTTCGCTGATCGCGCTGTTCGCCTCGGTGTCGGGTGCCGTCGCGTCGGTGGTTTCGGCGATGAGCGGGCTAGGGGTTTGGTCGCTCGTCGTCGGTCACTACACGGAGGCCTTGCTCCCAGGGGTCCTGGCGCTTCACGTATTGCGAGACCAGCTCCGTTGGCCGCGCCTGGGCGGTGCATGGAAACCCCTCGGACGCTTTGGCGTGGGCCAAACCTTGGCGCTTTTCCTCAACTACTGGGCGCTCCACGGCGACTACGTCATCGTCGGTCGCTACCTCGGGTCTCGCCCGCTCGGGTTCTACAGCCGCGCCTATCAGCTCATGTCGGTAGCGCCGAACCTCTTCGGTGCGCTCCACGCCACGGTCCTGTTTCCTGGCCTCTCTCGTCTACAGTCCGACGCGAAGCGAACGGAGGCAACCTTTCGCGATGGGATCGACATCATCGCCACCGTTTCGATTCCCGCGAGCGTGTTCGCGATCATCGCGGCCCCCGAGCTCGTTCGGGTCGTGCTCGGGCCGGGCTGGGAGCCCGTCGTTCAACCGTTTCAGATCCTTGCGGCAGGAATCTACCTCCGCACCGCCTATCGCTTGATGGCGAGTGTGATCCTTGCCCAGGGTCACGTGTTTCGGCTGGCGGTCTGCCAAGGGGTCTACGCCGCGCTCGTCGTCGGGGGGTCGCTCTATGCTCTCCGCTGGGGAATCGTCGGCGTGGCGGCCGCGACTCTCCTTGCCCTCATCGTCTTTTATGGCCTGCTCGCATTGGTGGCGATGCGGGTCGCAAAGCTCCGTGCTTGGACGTTCTTTCGAGCGCATCTTCACTCCGCCATTCTTCTTGCGGTGGTTCTCATCGTGGGGCTCGGAGTGCGGCAGTTCGTGGCCGTGGACCTCGAAGCACCGCTCGCCTTCATCGGAATCGCGGCGGCCGCCGTCATTCTGACGCTGCTCGCGCTCACCCGGGTGCTCGGAGAGCGCCTTTGGGGACCGCTGCTCTACGACCTTGGCCATCAGGCGTATCTCAAATATGTTCGTCGAGCTCCGGTCCGTGACTGAAACCGATTCCACACCCCGCGACCCACTGGCCTTCAGCTCGGGCTGGAGCCTCGGCGAGGACGCCTACCAGTCCATCGCGAAAGAGCTCCGCGCGCAGGGCGTTCGCACCATCGTCGAGTTTGGAAGCGGAACGTCGACGCTTCGCCTGAGCCGCGACTTTCCCGATGTGACGATCTTCTCCATCGAGTCGGAGGCGCGCTTTCGCGACGAAACGTTGGCTGACCTGGATACGCTAGGCGGCCCGGCGGAGGTCGACCTGGTGCTCCGGCCCATCGAATGGCAGCGGCATTCGGTGTCTTGGTTTCGCTCCTACCAGCCCGGCGGGTTTCCTTCCGAGGTGGATTCAGTGCTGATCGACGGCCCTCCGGTCACCACGCGACGAGGCCGCGAGGCCTGTTTGTACCAGGTGTTCGGCTCACTTCGGCCTGGTGCGAAAATTTTTCTCGACGACTACTGTCGTGACGCGGAGCAACAGATCGTTCGGAACTGGCTTCGCGCGTACGATGGATCACTCGTGCAACTTCCCACCATCGAACGAGACCATCGCGTGGCCGTGCTCCAGAAGGTGGGTGATGCGGCCGTCGCACGAGCCCGTGTTTCGAACACGATTGATTCCGCATTGCAGAACGGGCGTCATCTCTTGGGTTGGGCGCGCCGCGCCATCCGCCCGCGTTCGTAAAGCGCGGCTCATCGTTGTTCTTTGCGCTGCGTGCCGGTATCATCGGGCCGGAAACGCGGAACGGCTTCGTCGGGGTCCTTGGAGAAGTCGCAATTTTCGGCGCAAACCGCCGGTTTGGTAGGGTGGACGAACTATGCATTGGACTCGAGCCTCGATCAGATCTTCCTGGGTTGGCGGCATCGCCGCGCTGGCAGTTGCCGTTGCGGGCTGTGGCGGTAGCGAGATTCCGCTCGGCGGAAGCGGCGGCGATGGTGGAACCGGCGGCGTCGCAGGGTCCGGTGGCACGGGCGGAACGGGCGGCACCGGCGGCACCGGCGGCACAGGCGGCACGGGCGGCATGGGGGGTGCCGGCGGTGAAGGCGGCTTCGGCGGTTTTGGCGGCTTCGGCGGCTTCGGCGGCGTCGGCGGCTTTGGTGGCTTCGGCGGCTTTGGTGGCTTCGGCGGCGTTGGCGGCGTCGGTGGTGAAGGCGGCGTTGGCGGCGTCGGTGGAGAAGGCGGCGTTGGTGGCGTCGGCGGAGAAGGCGGCGTTGGCGGCGTCGGTGGAGAAGGCGGCGTTGGCGGCGTCGGTGGAGAAGGCGGCGTTGGCGGCGTCGGTGGAGAAGGCGGCGTTGGCGGCGCAGGCGGTGTCGGCGGCGCCGGGGGTGGCGGCGGCTGCCCCGGAGGAGCCAACACGCCCGAGAGCGTGAACCTTCAGGTGACGACCGGGTTCGTGCTGAGCTACGAGGAGGCTCCGGCGGGCTTCCAGATCACACCGGGACTTGGCGCCGGAAACCTCTTTGGCGACGCGCTCGTCGGGATGGGCACCGACGCGATCGGGAACCCGCGCAGCATTGCAAGCGGCGTCCCGACCAACGAGTCGGTGGTCATGCAGATCTTCCGGACTGACGGCGTGACGCTCGGCATTCCCGAGGGCGCAACCAACATGGTCCTCTCGGTCAACGGCGTCGCGGCAGCGACCTTCGAGATCCGAGCTGCGGACAAGGACGGCAACGTTCTCGGGAGCGCGATGCGCTCCGTTGGCGAGGGAGCCGTAGACGTCGGCGCTCTCATCCCAGGTGAGATTCACGAGCTGGTCGTGGAAGCGACAGGCGGTGCGGTCATCATCCTCGGGCTCGACTACGTACACGTGTGCTTGGGCTACAACCCAGTCCCTTGAGGGCTAGACGGCACGCAGCGAAACGCAAGTGAGCTGATGAGGATCCGAGGGTTCGACCCTCCTCGGAGGCTGGAGCCGGTCGCCAAAAGCCCACAGCTCGCCGGAAACGATCTGGTAGTACTTCTGGCGCTCGATCTCGAAGCCCTCTCGGAGCCAACCGTCGAGTTCGGTGCGCGAGTGCATGCGGCAGACGTAGGAAGCGTGTGCGCCGTAGCCAACCCCTGTTACCATTCGTAGCGGAGCAGCGGGTCCATCTGCAGCTGCGCGGCCTTGGAGCAGAGCTTCGCCACCTGCTGTTTGAATCGAAGCATCACGTGAGCCGCCCTCATGGAGTGGGTTGTTTTTGGTACCAAGCAACGAGCGTGTCCCCGATCCCTGCGAGCGAAACAGCACGATTGATCGAAGCTTTGGAAGCACGGAGGATTCGGCTCTTCAGCACGATGCTTCGGAGTCTCTGATCGACGCCCTGCCGCGCGGCGCGATGAGCGCTCGCCGCAGAGCCGTTGCGCGTCTTTGCGGTGCGTCCGCGGAGCCAAGCGACGAGCGTAGAGGGCGTGATGTTGGTCGTTTCGATGCGAATTTCGCGGAGCCCTGTGTAGTCGGATGCCATCTTCCGAAGCGAGGCGCGGTCGAAGTATCCGATATGCTCGCGATGCATGACGGACCAGTCGGGGCCGAGCGCTCGTCGCGACAACGAATTGAAATTTGGGGTGGTCAGGTAGAGAACGCCGTGGTCCGCCAGCAGCGATTCGGCCCTCTGCAGAAACCGCTGCGGAGACGGGACGTGCTCAATCAACTCCGACATGACGATGGCATCGAAGCGATCGCCGTCGAGCTCGGTTGAGAAGAAGTCGGTTTTTGAAGCGCGAAGCCCATGAGCCACGCTGAGTTCAACTGCGGGCTTGGAGAGGTCGATCCCGCGCGCTTCCCAGCCTCCCTCTTCGGCGGTCTTGAGGAGCTGTCCGTCGCCGCAGCCGACGTCGAGCAGCCGCCGTCCGCGCACCCGCCTCTTCAGGCCGTCGAGGAGCTCCTGCTGTCGCACTCGGTTCTCTGGACTGTGTCGCGCAGCGGAATCCGCCGGATCGAGGTCCGCATAGTAGTCGTAGAGCGCGTCTGCCTCGGCGAGGCTATCGGACCAGCTCTCTAGGTAGGCGAATCCGCAGGTGAGACACACGTTGACGGATAAACCCTCATCCTCTCGATGAACGATTTGCTCAAACTCGGAAGAGCCGCACGCATGACAGGATGCCACCCGGGAGGCTTGTCAGAGGTGGAACCCACCGGCAAGCGTGCCGCCGTCAGGTTCGTCTAAGCCCGGGCGTCGCGAGGAATGCGTCGATCACGCGCTGCTGGTCGTCGTCGGTGAGGCTCGACCCGCTCGGCAGGCAAAGGCCTCGTGCAAAAAGCGATTCCGACACCGAGCCGCCGATCGCGGGACAATCGCGGTACACCGGCTGCAGGTGCATTGGTTTCCACACGGGTCGGGCTTCGATGTCGTGCCCTTCGAGATGCTCGCGCACAGCGGACGGGCTGGCGCCGAGCGCCTCGGAGTCGATCAGCATGCACGTGAGCCAAGCGTTGCTTCGTCCCCGCGGGGCTTCTGTGAGGAACTCGACACCAGCGAGGTCTCCAAGTGCGTCACGATAGCGAGCATGAACCTGACGGCGCCGATCGACGAGAGAGTCGAGACGGGATAGCTGAGCCCGTCCGAGTGCCGCGAGAAGGTTGCTCAAACGATAGTTGAAGCCGACCTCGGTGTGCTCATAGTGGGGGACCGGCTGCCGAGCCTGCGATGCGAGGTAGCGCGCCCGAGTCATCAACGCCTCGTCGTCGCTTACCAGTGCGCCACCGCCGCTCGTGGTGATGATCTTGTTCCCGTTGAACGAGAACGCGGCCATCACGCCGAAGGAGCCCGCCGGTTTCCCACGGTACGACGCGCCGAGCGCCTCGGCGGCATCCTCGAGGATGGGGATCTCGAAGCGGTTGCACGCCTCACCGATTGCGTCGTAGTCGGCGCACTGTCCGTAGAGGTCGACGGCAATCAGTGCCTTCGGGAGTGTTCCGCGTTTCGCGGCGTGCTCGAGCGCTTCGGCGAGAAGATTGGGGTCCAGGTTCCAGGTTTCGCGCTCGCTGTCGATGAAGACGGGGTTCGCGCCCACGTAGCGGATGGCGTTGGCGGTCGCGGCGAACGTGAGCGTCGACGTCCAAACCGTGTCGCCTGGCTGGACGTCGAGCATGACGAGCCCCAGGTGCAGCGCAGCGGTCGCGCTGCTGAGCGCTGCGGCGCTGGTCACCCCGGCGCGGGCCGCCAGGTCGTTCTCGAACGCGTCCACTTCGGGCCCGAGAGGGGCGATCCAATTCGAATCGAACGCGGCGAGAAGGGCGTCTCTCTCGGCCGTACTCATGTCCGGTGGCGAAAGGTAGATCCTGCCGGTCATGGTTTCGCTCCGACCCCGCGCGCGGGCACGCCAACCACGGTGGTTTGTCCGGGCACGTCAGCGACGCACACCGCGCCCGCACCCACGGTCGCCCAGGATCCGATCGCCACGTTGGGCGCCACGTTGGATCCGACGCCGAGGAGCGTGCCCTCGCCGACCGACACTCCGCCGCAGAGGCGAACCCCAGGTCCGAGGTGAACGAACGCGCCGACGGAGCAGTCGTGATCGATGCTCGACCCTGTGTTGACGATCGCGTGTTCGCCGACGACCGTGTCGGGCTGGATCACCGCCCCCGCGAAGACGACGGCGCCTGGGCCGACGACGACCGAGGTGTCCACCACCGCGCTTGGGTGGCAGACCGGCGCCCACGTCAGGCTCAACGCTTCAGCGATGGATCGACGTGCTCCGTTGTTTCCGATGGCGATGATGGCGGGCAGTTCGGCACCGACCGCGTCCGCGATGGGGCCGCGGACGGCAACGCCCAGCAGATTCTGTCCCCAGCGCGATGAGTCGTCGTCGTACACGTCGACCACCTCGCCACCGGCAGCGCGGACCGTGGCAATCACGACCTTGGCGTGGCCGCCTGCGCCCAGCACCACCAGCTTACCCGGCGGGTTCATCTTCGCTCCCCTCGAATTCGGGCATCGTTACATGACCGTCAGCGGATACGTCCCGTTGAGCCAATACCTGTACCACCGTCTGACCGAGGATTACCAGGTCCGTCTTGAGCGAGACGTTGTCGACGTACCAGAGGTCGAGGGCGAACTTGTCCTCCCACGAAATCGCGTTGCGTCCATGGACCTGAGCCATTCCCGTGACGCCTGGTGGCACGTCGTGTCGCCGACGCTGCTCGGAGGAGTAGCGCTCGAGGTACTTCACCAGGAGCGGCCGAGGTCCGACGAGGCTCATGTCACCCCGAACGACGTTCCATAGGGTGGGAAGCTCGTCCAAACTCGCGCGTCGAATGGCCTGCCCGAACGGCGTCAGCCGCTCTTCGTCAGGAAGCAGGTCGCCCTCGGCGTTGCGGTCCCCCGTCATCGTGCGGAACTTGATGAGCTCGAAGACCCGTTCGTTGCGTCCCGGTCGCGGTTGGCGAAACAGGACCGGAGCGCCGAGGCGCTTTCGGATCAACAGACCGAGGCCGACACCGACGGGGGCAAGCACTGCTAGCGCTGGAAGCGTGAGGCCAAGGTCGAGAGCACGTTTCCCAAACCGCTGGTAGAGGCTCATTGGAGCAGCCTCTCGTATTCGGCCAGCACGCGGTCGAACACCTTCTGTTCGTCGAAGCGGTCTTCGGCTAGCTTGCGCCCAGCCTGGCCCATGGTTGCTCGAAGCTCGTTGTCGCCGAGAAGCAGGCGAACCGCGCTCGAAACGGCGGCGGGGTCCGCGACCGGGACGAGCAGCCCGTTTTGTTCGGGGACCACCGCCTCGCGACAGCCGCGGATGTCGGTCACCACCGAGGGAACACCCATCGACGACGCCTCCATGGGCGTTCGTGGAAAACCCTCCCGGTAGGACGGAAGCACCAGGACGTCCATCAAGGCGTAGAGCTCGGGCATGTCGTGACGCATCCCGAGAAACCGGCATCGGTCGGTGAGCCCGTAGCGGTCGGCCACGTCGGGTCTCAGCGCGTCAGGCTTTTCTTCGTCGTAAGGCCCAACCACGAGGATCTGGACGCTCGGGAACGCGATCGCGACGTCTTTCATCGCTTCGAGCAGATCGAGAATCCCCTTTTCTTCGACGAGGCGGCCGACGAACCCGACCACCGGGGCCGAGCGGTCGAGTCCGACCGAGGCGGCCAGCGCGTCCAAGTCGCTTTCCGGCACTTTCGTACGGTCGAAGCGCGCCACGTCGATCCCGTTTCCGAGCCACTGGAGCTGCTCTGGCCTTGCGATTCGTTCGGTGATGGCTGTGGCGATGTCCTCGCGATTCTGCGATAGAATTGTGTCGGAGCATCGCGCGGCGATGCGCTCCATCCAAATGTAGAAGCGCCGGGGCACGGGCTTCATGTCGTCGTGGAAGTAGAACCCGTGCAGTGTGTTGGCGACGACGGGTACGCCGGCAAGACGTGCCGCGAGTTGACCGAGCAGCCCGGCCTTCGGGGTGTGCGTATGTACCACATCGAACTGCTCCCGTTTCATCACCCTTACCAGCTCGATGAGACAGCGAAGATCCGTGAGTGGAGTCATTCGGCGCGTCATCGGGACCGCGAAGTGGGGGATTCCATGTTCCTCGAGCACGTCGACGTCGGGTCCGGCCGCGCTGATCCCGACGACGTCGTATCCGTCGTCTCGAAGTCGGCGAAGCTGGTTCAGCAACAGAAAGCGCAAGGAAAGGTCGACGGTGGTGACGTGCGCCACGCGTGGCTTTCCAGTTCGTGTTGCTTCCTGGCGCATGCCGGCCGTTGCCCTGCGGGGTTCAGCTAGCACGGGCTTCCCTACCGTCACAACAAGAGCCAGGGCGAAGTGTTTGGACTCCCGTCGGCACAGCTCTATGCTAGCGAACGCGTGTCCCCGTGGAAAAAAGGTTGCTTGGTCGCCGTTCTCGGCTTGGCCTCCCTGATCTTGGCTTTTTGGTACATCTACGGCGGTGCGAAGAGGCAGCTCGACGGAGAAGTGACGGCAGTGCCGCTGTCTGCGAGCCGGGTCGCTGCTCGGGTCACCGAGCAGAAGAAGACCCATCCAGACACCGACAACCGAATCCTGTTCGGTGACCTGCACGTTCACACCACGCTCTCCGTCGATGCCTTCATGTGGAGCCTTCCCCTCATGGGCGGCGAGGGCGTCCATCCGCCTGCCGACGCCTGCGACTTTGCGCGCTACTGCTCCCAGCTCGACTTCTACGCGCTCACCGACCACGCGGAGGCGCTCAATCCGAGAACCTGGCAGATGACCAAAGACTCGGTCCGTCAGTGCAACGCGGTCCACGCGGGCGAGGATCAGGCCGATACGCTGGCGTTCACGGGCTTCGAGTGGACCCAAGTGGGGCTCACGCCGGACACGCACTACGGCCACAAGAACGTGCTCTTCAAGTACGAGGAGGAGGATCAGCTCCCCGCCCGGCCCATTGCAGCACCGGGCATCACCTCGAAGGCGATGGGCAAGCTGAGCACACTTTGGCCCCTCCTGAGTCTTCCGGTCCGGGAGTTTCCGGAACAGCAGAGCTACCTCGATTTTGCGCGGCACATCCGCGAGAACGGGCGCTACCCCTTCTGCCCGGACGGCGTAGACAGCAGAGAGCTCCCGAAGGACTGCCGGGAGCGTGCCGCAAGTCCCGACGTGCTCTTCGAGAAGCTCCATCAGTGGGGGCTCGACACAATCGTCATCCCCCATGGAACCACCTGGGGCTTCTACACTCCGCTTGGATACACCTGGGACAAGCAGCTCCGTGCCGACCTCGACGACCCCAACCTTCAGCGCCTCGTCGAAGTGTTTTCGGGGCATGGCAACTCGGAGGAGTACCGCGACTTTCGTTCGGCGATTCTCACTGAAGACTCGATGGTTTGCCCTGAACCCACCGAGGGCTACCAAGCGTGTTGTTGGCGCGCGGGCGAGATCATCCGAGAGCGTTGCGATGATCCGACTTCCGACGCGTGTCAGGTACGCGTAGAGAAGGCTCGGGACGACTACATGCGCGTCGCGCTAGCTGGGCACGTCACACTGCCAGGAGAAGACGTGCCCGACTGGCAGGACTGTGGGCAGTGCACCGACTGCTACCTGCCCGCGTTTCAGTACCGACCGGCCGCCTCGGTCCAATACATGCTGGCGAAGGGCGATTTCGAAGACGAGGACAACCCGCGCCACACGACGATGGGCTTCATCGCCTCGAGTGACAACCACAGCGCGCGCCCGGGAACGGGCTACAAAGAGTTTGCCCGCCGCAAGATGACCGATGCGCGCGGCGCGCCAACCGAAGACCTCCGGCGGACGATCTTCGGTGAGCGAGGGGATCCCACGCCCGAGTCTAAGGCGGTCACGATCGAACAGTTGAGCGAGCGCCCGCCATTCGAGTTGATGTGGCAGGAGCGTCAGGCGTCGTTTTTCATCACCGGAGGGCTCGTCGCCGTCCACGCCACGGCGAGGACGCGTGAGGCGATTTGGGACGCCCTGCGCGAGCGCGACGTATACGGCACGTCTGGCGATCGGATCCTACTCTGGTTCGATCTGACCAATCCACCCGAGGGCAGCGTTCGGCACATGGGAAGCGAGCTTGGCTTCGAAGGAACGCCCAGATTCGAGGTGCGCGCGGCCGGGGCGTTCGTCCAAAAACCAGGGTGCCCGCCCGATGTGGTCAAAGCCCTCGGAGAAGAGCGAATCGAAACGATTTGCGCCGGTGAGTGCTACAACCCGGGCGATCGACGGCGACGAATCACGCGCATCGAGGTGATTCGAATCCTTCGACAGACCAGCCCCGACGAGTCCGTATCCGAGCTGATTGAAGACCCGTGGCTGAGCCTGCCCTGCCCGGAGGGCAACGACCTTTGCGTCGTGGACTTCGACGATCCGTCCTATGGAAAGCTCGACCGCGACGTCGTGTACTACGTACGGGCGATCCAAGAGCCCACGCCCACCGTCAATGGCGGAGGGCTCCGCTGTCGCGGCGAGGTCTGCGAGCCTTGCTACGGCAACTTCCGCACGGAGGAAGGCGACGACTGCCTCGTCGACAACGAAGAACGCGCGTGGTCGTCCCCGATCTTTCTTTTGGCCGGTCAGGAACCCTGATGCGCGCGTGGCTGCTGGCGCTCGGGATGATCGCGGGCGCGGCGCTTGCGGTGGTTAACATCCTGAGGGTCCCGCCGGCGCCTCCTGGTGTTGGACGGGTCGTCGTGTGGGTGGACGATCGGCCCATCTCACAGGAGTCCTACGACCGAGCGCTGGCCGCGGTGGCCGGCGACCGAAAGGACGGCTCGCTGCGAGACGAAGATCGTGAGCGCGTTCTGGACCGCCTGATCGATCAGGAGCTCTTGATCGGTCGTGCGATCGAGCTGGGTTTGCACGAACGTGACCCTCAGCTGCGTAATCAGCTGGCCACGGCGATGATCGACTTTCTCGTTCGTCAGGCTGAGGACGACGCACGAGACGCGACCGACGCAGAGCTTCGAGCGTTCTACGACCAGGAGCAGTTTCGGTTCGAGCGCAACCCTCAGTATCGCGTCGTCGTCGAAGGCGCCGCGCTACCCGTCCCGAGCGGTTTTCTGCTCGAGAAAGAGATCGCTCAGCGACTCGGACCGACCGCCGCGCAGGGTGTGTCGGAGCTCGACGTGGGCGAGACCATGGCGCTCGGCGAGGGGGAGGGCGCCGGTACCGTCACGCTCGTCGAGCGACGCTCGGGCGGCGCTGCGCCCTTCGACGAGGCGCGTGAAGCCGTGAACGCTGCGTTCCTTCGCGCACAAGGAGAGGCGGCAGTCCGGTCGTTCTTGGAGCGCGCGCGGTCGGGGAGTGATGTCCGCGTCGAGGGGACACAGTGATGCACTCCGCTGCGTGGGCGGTGGTCTTGAGTTCACTCTTCGCGAGCCATGCGTTCGCGCACCAGAAGAGCGTTTCCTATTCGAAATGGGTGCTCGGGCAAGACGACGCCACCGTGCAGGCCAGGGTCAGCTGGTTCGACCTCACGTCGCTGCCCGAGGTCGAAGACAAAACTCGAGACGGCTTTGATCCCGCAGCGTTCGTGCCCTATCTCGAGGCGCACCTCGTTCTTTTTGCAGACGCGGACGCTTGCAGTCCCATCGAAGGGTCGAGCCGACTTCTGCCCGCGGAGCGCGGATGGATGCGCGTCGAGTGGCGGGTTCGATGCAGCGGCCTTCCGACCTCGCTTCGAAGCGACCTGTTCCCCGGTCTCGCCAACCACGTCCACCTGGCGACGGTGCTCGGAACGGCTGGCACCGACCTCGTGCTTTCGTCCACTTCGCCTTCGGCCGAGCTCCAGAGCGGTGCCGGCGAGCCGCGGTCGGGGTTCTCGAGCTACGTGGTCCTCGGGATCGAGCACATCCTGACAGGGTGGGATCACATCGCGTTTCTACTCCTGCTGATCGTCATCGCTCGTCGTCTCCGCGAGGTCGTGCTGCTCGTGACCGGTTTCACGGTGGGCCACAGCATTACGCTCGCCGCAGCCTCTCTCGGCGCCGTCGTACCGCATCCACGCGCAGTCGAGTCCGTGATCGCCGCATCGATCCTCGTGGTCGCCATGGAGAACGCGAGCATGGAGCGCGCGCGCGGCGGCGTCTGGGTGATCCTCGGGGCGCTAGGCCTGTTCGTGGTCGCCGCAACGCTCGGCGGCGTTCCGGCGTTTTGGGGCGTCGGGCTTTTTGCAGCCTGCTACTTCGCCTTCCTGCTCACGTTCGAGGGAGCCGGACGGCTGCGCTGGGCGCTCGCGTGCCTGTTCGGCTTCGTGCATGGACTCGGGTTCTCGAGTGTGCTCCTCGAGCAGGAGCTCGGGCGCGCGCAGCTGGTTGGGGCACTCTTCGGCTTCAACGTCGGGGTGGAGCTCGGCCAGCTCGGGATCGTGCTGGTGATATGGCCCATGCTTCAGTGGCTGAGGCGACAGAACCTCGGGGGACCTGTCGTCGAGGGGACCTCGTTTGCGGGCGCCGCCCTCGGAACCTTCGCGCTGGTGGCTCGGGTGTTCGGTTCGTAGCTACCCGGCGAAGGGGCCGCTCACCTCATAGGTGATGCCGTCGGTGAAGTTTCCGCTCGGCCCGCGCTGGGAGCTGAAGTAGAGCCGTTCGAACGACGGGTCGAAGACAGGGCCTGTGATTTCGGAGCTGTCCTGTCCGACGACCTGCACGATGGGAGCGATGGTTCCGTCAGGCGTGAGCGCCACGATTTCCATGTTGCCGCCGTCCTCGGCGACGAGCACGTCGCCCGTTGGGGACACGGTCACGTTGTCGACTCCGGTCAGAATCGGATTCCCCGACGTGGCCGCATCGTAGAGCACCGTCAGCGTCGAGCTTCCGGTTTCGAAGGCCCATACCCGGTTGTCCCCCTTCGTGGTGAAGTAGACCACCCCGTCGTGGTACCAAATGCCCTCGCCGCCATCGAACGCGGTGCTTTCGGGGACCTGCGTACGCGTCATGCCGCTCTGTGCGCTCGGGTCGGGAACGTCCAGCCAAGTCACCGAACCTTCGGGCCCGCCGCCGGAAACCTGAGCGACCTGGAGCGTGCCTGCGGAGAGATCCGCCATGCCATTGACGAGGTTGTCGGGAACGAAACGGTAGAAGCGTCCGTTGCCTCTGTCTTCAGTGAGGTAGAGGTACTGCGTCTGCGGGTCGACGGCGACCGCCTCATGGTAAAAGACCCCGAGCGCCTCGCGCACGATTGGGTCGGCGACGCCGAACGGATCGCACTCCCAGACGCGACCGTCCTCTCGCTCCTCGCAAGAGAGCCACGTGTCCCAAGGAGTCGGCCCGCCGGCACAGTTCTGATTGGTGTCTCCGAGGATTCGGTAGGCGTCGGTGACGTCGCCCGATGAGGAAAACCTGACCGCACTGACGCCACCGCCGATCGGGCCCAAAAGCTCCGAGTTGGAAACGTAGATCCAACCGCCGTCGCTCGTCTGGTAGATCGCGCCTCCGTCCGGAGACCCGTGCCAGACGTATCCAGTGCTCGCGACTTCTTCCCCCGCGACGGCGACCACGCGGCTGGTGAAACCCTCTGGGAGTCGGACGCCGTTCTCATCGGGGTCTTGGAGCGGACCGAGCGACGCGATGTTGCTCATTGCGGGCGCGCCTCCTGCGCCGCCCATGCCCGCCGTTCCTCCCTCGCCGCCAGCACCGGCCGATCCGCCGGTGCCGCCGGTTCCATCGCTGTCGCTGCAATGGCTGAGCACGCCGCCGGCTACGATCCAGCCGGCTCCCGCAAAGCTCTTTCTGAGGAACTGACGACGGCTCGCGTCGGCGTCATCGGTCTTGTTCGCTGTCGACATGATTCTCCTCGAGGTGCGTCGATGGGTTACCATTTTGCGCCAACTGAGAATAGTACCTTTCGCCACACGTTGAGGCTCTTGTCACACGAGAGTCACACCCTGACTTCGGGGACACGTGCGACAACCCGAATATTCCAGCTCAGAGAGGGAACCATGAAGTTCAGTCGCAGGGATGTCATCAAGGGGATGGGCGCCGCCGGCCTTACCCCGCTTCTCGCTACCGGGTGCGGAGACGACGGAGAAGGGGGCGCTGGAGGCACGGGAGGTGACGTCGGCGAACCGCTTCCCGAGCTCCCCGAGTACGAGTTCGACGGCACGCCCGGGCCTGAGAACCTCTTCGAGCACGGCGTCGCGAGCGGTGACCCGACGTCGAACGCCGTCATTCTTTGGACCCGGGTAAGCCCAGAAAACGACGAGCCGGTCGAGGTCTGGTGGGAGATGGCCCTCGACCCGGAGTTCAACGACCGCACGGCACAGGGCACGCTCACCACCGATGCGTCCTCCGACTACACCGCCAAGGTCGATGCAAGCGGTTTGGTGTGGGGTCGTGAATACTACTACCGCTTCTTCGCACAGGGGAGGCAGAGTACGATCGGGCGCACCCGGCTTGCGCCTTCGGGCGATGAGGCCGCCCAGCTTCGGTTCGGCGTCTGCTCATGCTCAAACTACGGCTTTGGCTTCTTTCACGCGTACCGAAACATGGCCGCTCGCGCGGACCTCGACGCGGTGATTCATCTGGGCGACTACTTCTACGAGTATGAGAACGGAGTTTTCCCGAGCGCTGACGCTCAGCTCCGCACTCTCGAGCCTCCCACTGAAACGATCACGCTCGACGACTACCGAACTCGGTTGTCACTCTACCGTCGCGACGCCGACCTTCAGGAGCTTCACCGGCAGCATCCGATGATGGTGACCTGGGACGATCACGAGACTGCGAACAACTCTTGGGTGGGTGGCGCGGAGAACCACGACTCGTCCGAAGGCGATTGGGACGCGCGCGTCGAGGCTGCGCGGCAAGCGTTCTTCGAGTGGATTCCGATCCGCGACAACGACGACGGCCGTCTCTACCGTACCCTCCAGTACGGTGACCTCGCCGACATCATCATGATCGACACTCGCATCGAGGGTCGCGAAGAACAGTCGAGTGCTGCGCTCTACACGGAAGACGACCCGTCGCTCCCGGACGACATACTCGGCCCCGAGCAAGAGTCGTGGCTGTTCGATCAGCTCTCGAACAGCAACGCCAAGTGGAAGGTGCTCGGAAACCAGGTCGTGTTGTCGCGGTGGCAGTTCAACGACACGCAGCTCGCCAACGAGGACCAGTGGACGGGCTACCCAGGTTCGCGTTCACGGCTCATGGACCTCCTCCGGGGTGACGACATTTCGAACGTCGTCGTCGTGACGGGTGATGTCCACTCGTCCTGGGCAATGGAAGTCACAGTGGGTGACGGCAGCTATGACCCCGCGACACAGGACGGCGCGGTGGGCGTCGAGTTCGTGTGTCCAGGAATCACCTCTCCCTCGGAGCTCGGTCCAATAGCCAGCGCGATCCAGAACGCCAGCCCCCACGTCCGATACTTCGACGAGGAGTTCAGCGGGTACTTCGTCCTAGACCTCCAGGCGGACAAGGCGCAGGCCGACTGGTGCTTCGTCGACGGCATCGGCGAGGGCCAAGGGGACGAGGTCGCCGGCGGCTCGTACGCCACCATGGACGGTGAGTCGAAGGTCACCGAGATGAGCGGCCCCGAGTCGGAGAACCCGGACACCCCGCCATTGGCTCCCTGAGTACGCTTTTAGGGGTTGATCCTGCA
This sequence comes from Myxococcota bacterium, assembly GCA_039177115.1. Classification (GTDB taxonomy): domain Bacteria; phylum Myxococcota_A; class Polyangia; order Polyangiales; family Houyiibacteriaceae; genus SG8-38. The sequence continues at coordinate 7,708 of JBCDFZ010000060.1, read as the reverse complement.
AACCTCGGGCCGTAGAACGACACCCTGGGGTTGAGGAGCAGCCCCGTAAATCACCAGGGAGAACCACATGGCGATCGAATTGCCCGCCCTTCCGTGGGCGAAGGATGCGCTGGCGCCGCACATCAGCGCCGAGACCATCGAGTACCACTACGGCAAGCACCACGCCGGGTACGTCAAGAAACTCAATGCAGCGATCGAAGGGACCGACCACGCGGACAAATCGCTCGTCGACATCATCCGCGCCGGCGGCGCGACCTTCAACAACGCCGCGCAGATCTGGAACCACACCTTCTACTGGAACAGCATGAAGCCCGGTGGGGGCGGCGCGCCGACCGGCGCGATCGCCGACGCGATCAACGCGAGCTTCGGCAGCTACGATAAGTTTGCCGAGGAGTTTTCGAACGCGGCTGCCACCCAGTTCGGGTCCGGTTGGGCTTGGCTCGTTGCAGAGGGTGACAAGCTCGAGGTACAAAAGTCGAAGGACGCCGAGACGCCCATCACCAGCAGCGCCAAGCCGCTTCTGACGATCGACGTCTGGGAGCACGCGTACTACATCGACTTTCGGAACGCGCGCCCCAACTACATCAAGACGTTCCTCGAGTCGCTGGTCAACTGGGACTTCGCGAACGAGAATCTGAGCGGCTAGCCCCGTGTCGACTGCGCCCCGTTGGAGCCGCCAGGCCTCGTTTGCTTGGGTGGTCGGTGGCTACACGGCGGCGTTGATCGTCGGCTGGGTTACCCTCGAGCTCGTTCCCGAAAGCTGGTCGGTTCTCTGGTCGGTTTTCGCAGCAGACATCGCCGCCACGCTGGTGGTGTTTGCGTTTTCGCGCGGGCTCAAATGCTCGAGCATGGTAGATGCGTACTGGTCGGTCGCGCCAATCATCATCGTGTTCTACTGGGTGTTTCACGCGGAAGAGGGGATCCAGCCCATCCGCGCCGGCGCCGTTCTCTTTCTCGTGAGCTGGTGGGGCATCCGCCTGACCTACAACTGGGTGCGAAGCTGGCCGGGGCTTCACCACATCGACTGGCGCTACGTGGAAACTCGACAGAAGGCACCGAAGCTCTGGTTCCTCAGCGACCTGATGGGCATCCACGTCTTTCCTACGATTGAGGTGTTCTTCGCGCTCACGGGGGCGTGGGTTGCGCTCGTCGTCGGAACGCGGCCGCTCTCATGGCTCGACATCGTTGCACTCATCGTGACCGCTTCTGCCATCACCATAGAAACCATCGCCGATCAGCAGCTCGTCGCATTTGCGAAGGTGAAGCGTCCCGGCGAGATCATCAAAACCGGGCTCTGGAAGTACTCGCGACATCCGAATTACTTCGGTGAGCTCATGTTCTGGTGGGGCCTCTATCTCTTCGGCCTCGCCGCGGACCCCACCTACTACTGGACGATCGCCGGACCGCTCGCCATGACCGCAATGTTCTACGGCGTGTCGATACCTTGGATGGATCGCCGAAGCTGCGAGCGGAGGCCCGAGTACGCGGAGCACATGAAGCGGGTCTCCGGGCTCGTTCCTTGGTTTCCGAGAAGCGCCTAGGCGTTACGTCAGGTTCCCGGGATGAACTGGGGCCACACCAACGGATCCAAGAACGCGGTTTGCAGTGCGAAGAGCAAGAGGCCGAGGAGTGCGAGTACGCCTCCAAACCCCTCGGCGCGTGGCTGCATCGTGAAAAGTGCAACGATGAGGCCGAGCGACCCGACCGCCACCAGAAACAGGTCGAGTCGGATCACGAGCCAGAGGACGGGCGAAGGATCGTCGAAGTAGGCGAACGTGAGCGGCATCCAAAGAGCCGAAGCGACCATGATGAGCGCATAGCAGACGTTGATGAACCCGAATCCGAGGTTGCCGAAGCGAACGCGGTCAGCGTCGGCACGCACCGTGAACTGGTACGAGAAGAAGAAGTAGCCCGCCGCGGCAAGCAGCATGGTCACGTTGTAGACCGCCTTGAGCTCTTCTGGGGTGGTCCCCCAGAGCATTTCTCGCGTCTCCGGGTGCCTCCCGAGCTCCACGACGTAGCTGCCGAGCACGGCGATTCCGCCCACCACGTTGATGGCGAGCCAAGCCTTCTTTTTAGGATGCATCCGTGAATGCTACTCGGAACCGGGGGTGCAGAGTAGCTGCGTGTCTTCTTCGGTTTCGCCGTCGCATCCGCTCAAGCTCGGGTAGCTGCACACACCCGGCCCGGTGACCTGGTGCACGTCGTCGTCACCCGGCATGCAGAAGTTGGTGCCGCTTCCCATCCGGAGGAACTCGTCGAGCTGCTTCCGAGCGGCTTCCCGGCGCCTCGGGTACTCATGGGGGTCGTCGCAGAGCGACATCGGCACGTTGCAAAGCGGTTCCCCAGGGAGTGCGAAGTCGTACTCGGTGTAGAAGCTTCCGCTCTCGGTCGACGTGACGGGATCGAGTCCCCAGATATCGCGGAGGCCGGTCGTGAGGTGCGGTGCGCCGAGCGTGCGCGCCATGATGTGGCCGGCGTACGTCGACACCTGATGGTCGCCGATGGCCACTCGCGCGAGCACTTCTTTGGTGTTGGTGCCTGGGAGCGGGTTTGCGGTGACGTGGTGCGTGTAGCCGTTTGGCTCGGCCCGGTCCCAAAGCATCTGGAAGAGTGCGACCAGGAACTGCTGCTCGCGAAAGTCGGTATAGGTATCTTTGATGACATCGAGGAACTGGTTGAAGTCGACGCTGCGGAACAAGAGCATGCTGTACGGCTGACCCATCACGCCGAGTGCTCCGCGTTCGATGTCGGGACTGAGCGCCATCGCGACGGCTCCCATGATGCCGCCTTGGCTGATCCCGTAGTAGTACGCCTCGTCGCCTTTGATGTATTGACCGTAAGTCGGATCGTTGGCGAAGTCGTTTTTCATCATGCGCAGCAAGAGGACGTAGTTGAGGAACCCTTGGTGCAGGCGATCGAACATCGTTTGCAGCTGTGTGATGTTGCCGCTGGTGAGGATGATACCGATGGTTGGAAAGTCCTCGCTGGCCATTCCGATGAGGTCGGTTGCCGCGAAAGTGTAGTTGTACTCGTTCATGAACGAGCGGAAGTGGCCCGATTGAATTTGCTCTTTCTCGCCGAGGAGCCCGTGCCCGTACTCGATGATGGCCGCCGGGTCTTCCGCCGTGGCGCTGTTGGGGATCAGCACCTCGAAGGGAACGTCGACCCAGGGCGTGGCTTCGTTGACCGCGGGCAGGCCGTCGTCCCCGAAGTTCAGTATGTTGCCTGGGCCCGCGCTTGGGCTCGTCATGAAGAGGGGGGCACGGAACGTGCCGAAGATGCGGAACGCGATCGTGTCCGGATTGTAGTCGTCTTCGACCGTATCAATGGTGTACTCGATGCCGTCGGATACGAGGTCGAACGCCGTGTCGCGCATGTGGACGAGCCAGGCCGTGTTGTTGGCGTCGCTCGCCGTGTTGAAGTCCCACGCGATCTGCACGTCGTCGCGGTCCCATCCCGCATCGGCCAAGCGCGTGAAAATGTCATCGTAGAGCGCGCGTCGCGCTTCGATTGATTCGTCGTCGCTGTCGGTGCCGTCGCGAAGTGCGGCAAACCCAGGCGATGACTCGATGACGTCGCCGTCTTCGTTCCGAAGGTTCCGGAAGGCGACGATGTAGCGTGCGTCGTCACGGAGACGAACGACCGGGCGAATCATGGTGGACCGTTGCTCCGCCGTAGGTGCGCGTGTGTCGATCTCGGCGAAATGCGGGACCAGCTCGCCCGTTTCCGCATCCAGTAGGAGGCTCGGCGAGTCTTGAGAGAGCGACTCCTCGATGTTCTCCGGGCCGCCGAACTGATCGATCGCGATGCCAGGCAGTACGGTCATGATGGCGGAACCGGCGGAGAACCCGTCGCTCAGGTTCCAAGGCGCGGGATCGTTGCCCAGCATGAAGTTCTCGCCAAAAGAGACTCGGCGGCCGGTGGGTGTGCTCGCGTCTTCGGTCGAGAACACGTTGGATGGGAACGGGAACGAACAGAACTCGGGGACGAGCGGGTCGCAGTCGAGAAGCGGATACGTGATCGCACCCGAACCTCCGGTGCCTCCACTGCCCGCGTCGCCTCCGGTCGCCCCGGACCCTCCATCGCCGCCTGCTCCGCCGCACGCGTCGGGATCGAGCAAGCAGTCGACGCCCGAATCACTACAACCGGTGACTGCGACAGCAAAAACAGTAAGGACCGCTAGACCAAGACAAGTTCGGGACATCCAACACCTCCGGCGGCAGACTATACTCTCATTGGCAACCACTCAAGCGCAGTTTGTCGCACGTTTTGCAGGTGATTGATCGAGTGCGCGGGGGAGACTACAACGCGTGGCGATGGCAGCGCGAAAGTGGATGTACGTGGTTCGTGGACATGAAGCGGATCACGAGGCGTTTCGGAGTCGCATGCGAGACGAGGTCGCTCCAAAGCTCTTGTCGCTAGGCCCCGAGAAGCTAGCGCTCACGCTCACCGAGGCGCCGCCTCCGAAGCTTGCGCTGTTTCCGTTCAAGGCGAGCACGGTCGCGACGTTCGCCATCCACGACGCGCAGGACGAACCGTCGAGGTTCACCGAGGTGCTCTCCGCCAACGGGGACACCGTTTCAGGTTACGAGGTCGAGGAGAGCTTCCCTGTGACGTACGACAAGTCTTGGGCGGACGGCGAGGCCACGCCGACCCCGATCCTGTTGACGGTGCTCCACAAGAAGCAAGGCATCACGTTCGACGAGTACATCAAGCGTTGGCACGGCGGTCACACGCCGCTTTCGCTCGAGATCCATCCACTCTGGTACTACCAGAGAAACGTGATTCGGGAACCGATCACGGAAGGCGCCGACGCCTGCGATGGAATCGTCTTCGAGGCGTGTCCCACCAAGAACGACCTGCTCAACCCGCTTCGTTTCTTCGGTGGCGCCTTCATGATGCTCCCCAACATGATTCGCGTCGCCAACGACATCAAAGGCTTCCTCGACATGAAGAAGGTCGAAACGTTCTACTGCACGGAGTATCTGCTGAGGAGCTGAGCAATGGCGGTTGACTACGAAACCCGTGGGCGCGCGGCGGTTGTCACCATCGACCGCCCCGAGGTTCGAAACGCCGTCGACCCAGAGACCGCTGAGGCTCTCGCGAAAGCGTTCCGACGTTTCGACGCCGACGACTCGGCAGACGTCGCCATCCTGACGGGTGCGGGCGGCACGTTTTGCGCCGGCGCGGACCTGAAGGCCGTTGCGTCGGGCGCAGTGCGAGACCTCGGACCCGCCGCCGATGGCCCCATGGGACCGACTCGCATGCGGCTCGACAAGCCGGTCATTGCGGCCATCGAGGGCTACGCCGTGGCAGGAGGGCTCGAGCTCGCGCTCTGGTGCGACCTCCGCGTCATGGCGGAAGACGCGGTCTTCGGGGTGTTTTGCCGTCGTTTCGGGGTGCCCCTCATCGACCTCGGCACCGTCCGGTTACCTCGTCTCATCGGTCACAGCCGCGCCATGGACCTCATCCTCACGGGTCGGCCCGTCGCGGCCCACGAGGCCGGCGAGATCGGGCTTGCGAACCGCGTCGTCCCCTCGGGTGAAGCGCTCGAGGCGGCCCTTCAGCTTGCAGAGCAAATCTCCCGCCATCCGCAACGATGCATGCGAAACGATCGGCGTTCTGCCCTCGAACAGTGGGGCATGGACGAGGGCGACGCGATGCGCAACGAGCTGTCACTCGGGATGGAAACCATTCAAAGCGGCGAGACGGTGACGGGCGCCACCCGTTTCAGCCAGGGCGCGGGCCGTCACGGGAGCTTCGGTGACGACACTTGAGCTGTTCGTGCTGAAAAGAGCCCCTGCCCGCCGCTGCTCTCGGCGCATGGGACCGCTCCGTTTCTTCGGCCACTGCGTGTTGGCGCTCGCAGTGCTTTCTTCCGTCACGGCGTCGGCTCAAGAGGAGCCCGCGCGTGCCGTGGTTCCCGCGGTGACCGATCCGCCTGGTGAAGCCGCTCCGCTGACCTACGACGAGTATAGGCTTCAAGAGATGCGTCGACGCGCCAGGGTTTCGCGAAACGCGCTCATCGGAACCTCCACCGCGCTGGCGGTCGGGGTGATCCTGTTCATCCCCGGCGTAGGACAGTGCGATCGAATCGAGCGAGTCGATCGCATGACCGAGGTCAACTGCTCCACGGCAGGGGCCCTGCTTCTCGGGTTTGGGGTTCCGCTCCTGTTCGGAGGTGGCGTCGGTGCCATCGCCACCGGGATCATGCTCGGGGTGCGAAAGCGCCGCGTGCGCGACCTCAAAACGCGAGTGAACGACCCGAGCGCCCGCCGCGTGCGGTGGGATCCGGCAACGGCCCGGTTCGTGTTCTAGCGTAGGTCGCTCCCACCCCGATCGTCGAGTCGTGTGCGAGCGGTCTAGCGTGTGTTCGCCAGCTGACCCATCGTCGGTAGGAGCGACGTGTATAGGTTCTGGCTCTGTGGGTCTTTGTTGTGCATCGCGCGGAGAATTCCCTGCCGGTCGATCAGGTGAAACCCTGGAATCAGGCGTCGAGTTTGCGGATTGATGAATCGCTGGTCGCCGAGGAGCACGACCTCGTTGCGGTAGCGGTCCATCCCGAAGTGGTTCGACCACGCCTTGATGTCGTCGAGTGAGGGCGGGCTCTGACCGTCCATTCCATAAAGGACGAGCTGCACGAAAACCACGTCGGGGTGATCGAGGGAGAGCTTGCCGAAGCGCTGAGCGTAGCTGTCGATGGACCCGAGGCCTTGCTGAGGTGTGATGTTGCGAAAGAGGCCACGTGAAGGCTCGTTGCCTCCGGCAAACGCGTGGCAGGCTTTGCAGGTCATGCCGACGAGTTCGACCAGCACCACCTTCCCTCGAAACTCGCTCAACGAAGTGACGCGACCACTTTGGTCGATGAGGGCGATTTCGGGGTAGGGGCGACCGACGGCAGGCGGCCAACCGCGAAGCGGCGCTTTTGCGTTGTACTGCGCAACTGCGGGCCCGGGACGAGACTCGGGTCGAATCTGCGTTGCAGAGGGCTGAGACGGCCGACCCGTCCGGCTCGGAGAGAGAGCCCCCGGGTCGAGTTTGTCGAGTGCGGCGATCGGGTCTTTCTCGATCTCGCGAATCCACGCGTTTGGATCGGGTGGCGGGATCTCCGCGAGGCGCTCCTCGATGGGCTGCGCGAGCTCGGGCGGGACCGGAGCTTCAGCGGCAGGCTCTTCGGCGACCTCTTCTGCAGGTTCGGTCGGAGGGGGCGCTTCGCTCGAGGTCTGACACCCGAGAAGCACGACAAACAGGACTAGCGACCGCCCCGACATGGGCACAGCTTACCAAAAAAAGGCAACTGGCCCTTTTTCTGCGGGTTGGGCACGGATCGAAGGACTCGCGCCACCGGACAGCCTCGAGCGCCGCTTTGGGGGAGGGTGACGCGGCCGGCTACGCTGATGGGATGCGGGGACACCCATTGGGGCGGAACGTTGCGGTCATCGCGGCGGGACTCTTGGCAATAGCCTGTGGCGCGAGCACGACGGGCGTTGCGCCGGCCGTGCGGAGCACGCAGGCCGCGCTGATCTCCTACGACGAAGCGATGCAGAAGCCCGTCGAGGTGGGTGATGCAACCGATGACTGCCCCGAGCGACAGCTGAGCGACGCGGAGGTCGTGACGGAGATGGATCGTCACCTCGACGCCATGTACCGACAGTGTGTCGTGTCGGAGTATCAGCGTGGCGGGAAGCTCGACACGGTCACGATC
>JBCDFZ010000059.1:0-30259 GCA_039177115.1 Myxococcota bacterium | reverse complement strand
CCGTCGAGCGACCCCTGCGGCAGCAGCGGTCCGCGGTCGATCTTGACGCCCTCGACGCCGGACTCGACGAACCTTTCGGAGATCAACAGGTCGAGGTTCGCGTCGATCGCCTCGCGCATGGCCTCGGACATCGAGATCCGGTTCATCGCCTCTTCCGGGACTTGGTCGATGACGTCGGCTTCGAGCAGAATCTCGAACGTGGGCCGCACCCCGATCGCGCGCGCCGTTGCGAGGTTGATCAGCATCTCCGGGCTGTCCTCGAAGTCGACGTGAATCTCACTGGCCGGTCGCCCTTCGAGGATCAGGTCGAGGGCGAGGGCCGCGCGCTGGGCTCGACGGCGCTCGTTGTCGACCGAACGAATGGTCATCATCACGCCGAGGTCGACCCAGGTGGGCGTGACGGAAATGCTTGCGACCTGTCGCTGAATGAGTCCGTCGGCCAGCCGTCGCTGCTGGTCGGTGGTGAGCCGGCGCATGGGCGCGAGCACCACCCCGTCGGCCGTGTTTGGAATCGCGTTGAGGAGCGACGCGACGAGCGGCTCCGCAGACACGGTCTTCACGCGCGTGTCCCGCACCTCCGGGATGATGTCGATCTCTGATTGCTCCGCGAGGAGCACGATGGTGCGTGACCCGGCCACCTGACGAAGGCGATCGGCTTCATCGGTGATGTCGAAGTCTTCGGAGATGTAGGCGAGGTTTCGTCGTCCGCTGGTGTCTCCTCGACGGGGTAGGCCTTGCCTCGTCGCCTCCGTGACGAAGGGCAGGATGGTCGGCTTCGGGAGGCGCTTTCTGGATGCGACGTCGGCGACCACCAAGTGCCCGAACCCAAACACGGCGGTGATGTTGGGGTCGGCGTATGCTTGGTCCAGCTTCTCGCGAACGCTGTCGGCCGTCCAATCGCCCACGAGCGTCGGTGCCAGCTCGACTTCGTAGCGATCGGACAGCTGGCTTTCGATCTCTTCGACGAGGTCTTGCTGGGCGAGGTCGAAGCTCGGCGACGGCCCATCGGTGACCGATACGACCTTCACACGCTGCTTGGTCGACTGCGCGCCGACCGACCCGCTTGTGAGCGTACCCGTCGCGAGCAGAGCGGAAGTGCAGAGGGCGATGCTTCGGGTGAACGACGTGAGCGAGACGCGGGCCATGGCCGGCCGCAGCATAGTCGACGACGGCACGTTTCCATAGCGGCTCTCTCTGAAATCGTCGCTTTTTCGGTGCGGCAATTGCGCTTGGCAATCACGCGTGACCTCCCTATGCTGCCGCAGTTGTTCGGCCCCACCGGACGCGTCGAAATGGAGACTCAAATGCCCTCGAGAGGCTTGGCGTGGCTGTCCCTCGTTGCCGCGCTGATGGTGCTGGCGTCTTGCAAGAAGGAAGAGGTCGTCGTGGTCGAACCACCGCCGCGGCCCATCAAGATCTACCGGCTCGGCGGAACAGGAGGCGCGGCGCGCCCGGACTATCCTGGCCGCATCAAGTCGAGCAAAGTCGTCGAGCTGGCCTTCGAGGTCGCCGGCCGCATCGTCGATTGGCCCGTTGAAGAGGGCCAGCAGGTGAAGAAGGGACAGATCCTCTCTCGGCTCGATCCGCGTGACTACCAGGCCGAGGTCGAGGCCTCACGCGCGCGCCTCCGCCTTGCCGACGCCGAGTACCGACGCGAGAGCAAGCTCTTTGCGTCGGGGTCCGGTACGCAGCGCGACCTAGACGTCGCGACGCGTTCGCGTGACGTGAGCCGTGCGGAGCTTCGCATCAAGCAAAAGGCGCTCGACGACACCAAACTACGGGCCATCTTCGATGGCGTCATCGCGCGGAAGCTCGTCACCGACTATCGCAACGTGGCCGTACGCGAGCCGGTACTTCTGCTTCAGGACGAATCAGTCATGGAGGTCGTCGTCGATGTCCCCGAGCGCGACCTCGCAACGACGAACCGTGAGAACATCGATTTCGATCAGTTCAATGCCGACGCCAAACCCGTGGTCGAGCTCTCGTCGCTTCCAGGTCGGCAGTTTCCGGTCCGCTTAACCGAGCTGGCTACCGCCGCCGACCCGAGCACGCGCACGTTTCGAGCGACTTTCGTCATGGAGAAGCCGTCGAAGTCTGGTGTCATGGCGGGCATGACCGCCAAGCTCATTCTCACCGGGTTGTCCAACACCGAACCGCAGGACTTCGTCGTTCCGGCTAAAGCCGTGATCGCCGACACCGAGCGGGAGCCCTTCGTTTGGGTCGTCGAGGGCGATCCGATGACGGTCTCGAAGAAGCCGGTCCAGGTTGGCAAGGTGACGGGCGATAGCGTCGTGATCACGAGTGGCCTCGAGGGCGGTGAAGCCGTGGCGATGAGCGGAGTGAACCTGCTCACCGAAGGGCTCGAGGTCACCGAGATGGCGCAGTCGGACGAGACACGGAAATGAACCTCACCGACTTCTCGCTTCGAAACAGGACCATCGTCGTCGTCCTGACGATCGTGGCGGTGTACGTCGGGATGCAAGCCTTCAACAGCCTTCCGCGTCTCGAAGATCCGGAGTTCACCATCAAGGAAGCGCTGGTCATCACCCCGTACCCCGGGGCGACCGCCTACGAAGTCGAAGAAGAGGTGAGCGACGAGCTCGAGCTGGCCGTTCAGAAGCTCGGGAAGATCAAGAAGATCGAATCGCGGAACATTCCGGGGCTATCCACCATCTCGGTCGAGATGCGTTCGACCGTGCCTGGGTCGGCGCTCCCGCAGGTGTGGGACGAGCTCCGTCGCAAAGTCGGCGACGCGCAGTCCAACTTGCCGCCAGGCGCAGGGCCTTCGCTGGTCATCGACGACTACTCCGACGTGTACGGCGTCTTCCTCGCGCTCACCGGCGACGACTACAGCTATCGAGAGCTCTACGACTACGTGAAGCTCCTCCGTCGAGAGCTCGTGCTCGTCCAGGACGTCGCGAAGGTCGAGCTCTTTGGCGTCGTGCCCGAAGTCGTTTACGTCGAGTTCGACCGCGAGCGGCTGTCACAGACCGGGATCTCCCCGGACGACATCGCCAACCAGCTGGTAGCCGAGGGTGTCGTCACGGACGCCGGCTTCGTCAACGTGGGCGACGAGTACGTCAAGATCCAGCCCGACTCGCTCATCAACAGCTCCCAAGAGCTCGGCGACATCTGGATCAGCCGAGGCGACGATTCTCAGGTGCGGCTACGCGACATCGCGAACATCAATCGTTCGTACCAGGATCCCGCCCAGAACAAACTTCATCTCGACGGAAAGCGCGCGATCGGGATCGGCGTGTCGACCGAGGCGGGCGGCAACGTCGTGACGATGGGCAACGCCATCAAAGACCGCCTCGCGGAGCTCGAGGCGCAGACACCGCTCGGAATGGAACTCGGTGTCATTTACATGCAGTCCGACATGGTCACCACGGCCATCAACGGGTTCATCGTCAACCTGGTCGAGGCGGTGCTCATCGTCATCGTGGTCTTGCTGCTGTTCATGGGTCTCCGCAGCGGTCTAATCATCGGGTTCGTCCTCATCCTCACGATTGCCACCACGTTCATCTTCATGGGTCCGGCCGGCGTGGCACTCGAGCGGATCTCTCTCGGCGCCCTGATCATTGCCCTCGGCATGTTGGTCGACAACGCGATCGTCATCATCGATGGGATGTTGGTGCGCATCAACGACGGCGAGGATCCCGAGGAGGCGGCGAAGGCGGTGTCGAACCAAACCGCGTTTCCTCTGCTTGGCGCGACTGCGGTTGCGATCATCGCGTTTGCGGCCATCGGCCTGTCACCCGACAGCACGGGCGAGTTCTGTCGGTCGCTCTTCACCGTCATCGGCATCTCGCTGTCCCTCAGCTGGGTCACGGCCATGACCATCACGCCGCTCCTCGGTATCTGGTTCCTCAAACCGCAGAAGGCGAAGATGGGGAAGGACGGCAAGCCGAAGAAGCCGTTCGACAACGCGTTCTACAACGGATACCGGAGCTTCCTTCGGCTCTGCATCGACCACCGCTGGGCTAGCGTGATCGTGGTGTTGGCCCTGTTCGCCACGTCCCTCTACGGCTTCGGTTTCACGGGCCGTGCGTTTTTCCCGGCATCGACGACGCCCAAGTTCCGCGTCGACGTCTTCTGGCCCATCAGTCAACACGTCGACGAAACCGAGCGCCGCGCCTCCGAGATCGAGCGGGAACTCGCCGAAATGGAGGGTGTCACCGGTGTTGCGACGGCCATCGGGCAAGGTCCGACACGCTTCATTCTCACGTTCACCCCGGAGAAGCAGCACAGCGGCTACGCGCAGTTCCTCGTCGACATCGAAGACTACACGACGCTCAATCGCGATATCCTCCAGGCTGAGCAGATCGTAAACCGTTTGGCGCCCGACGCGATCTCGTTCGGCCGCACCTTCGACCTCGGCCCGAGCAACCCAGGCAAGATCGAAGCGCGTCTCGTCGGCCCAGACCCGGACGTGCTTCGTGACCTCGAGGCCCAAGTGCTCGAGATCTTCCGCGCCGACCACGACACCAAGGGTTCGCGCGGCAACTGGTACGAGCGCGTGAAGGTGATCCACCCGCGGCTCTCGGAAGAGCAGGCGGACGCCCACGGCATCACCAGCAAGATGGTTGCCGACGCCATCAAGAGCGAGTTCGAGGGCACGTCGGTTGGTGTTTATCGTGAGGGAGACGAAGTCATCCCCGTGATGTTTCGTGCCCCGAATCCCGAGCGGCTGACCGTCGACGCCCTGAGACAGATTCCGCTCTGGAGTCCGGTCGCACAGCGCTACATCCCGATGGCTAACGTCGTCACCGGCCTCGACACGGAATGGACCGACCAGGTCGTCGAGCGCCGCGACCGCAAGCGGACCCTCACCGTGGTCACCGACCCCACCGAGGATTCCGCCCCTGCGCTTCTCGCTCGCTTGAAGCCCCAGGTGGAGGCGATCGACTACCCATCCGGATATCACGTGGAGTGGGGCGGTGAGTACGAGAGCACCAACGACGCGCAGGCCGCGCTCTTCGAGCCCATTCCGATCTTCGTCGGCATCATGGTGCTGATCGTCATCGGGCTTTTCAACGCAATCCGCCAACCGCTCGTCATCTGGCTGACGGTGCCTCTTGCGATCATTGGCGTCACCGTGGGGCTGTTGATGACCGACCAGCCGTTCGGGTTCATGGCCCTGCTTGGGTTCCTGAGCTTGTCGGGAATGCTCATCAAGAACGCCATCGTGTTGGTCGACCAGATCGACCTCGAGATCAGCGAAGGCAAACCGACTTACACGGCGATCCTCGATAGCGGCGTCAGCCGTCTTCGTCCCGTCGCCATGGCGGCCGCGACCACAATCCTCGGCATGATTCCGCTCTTCAGCGATGCCTTCTACATTGCGATGGCGGTCACGATCGTCGGCGGCCTCGCCGTCGCCACGGTCCTCACCATGATCGTCGTCCCGGTCTTCTACGCCATCCTCTTCAAAGCAAAGAGGGAAGAAGCGGGCGCGGCGGCATAGCGGCGCAAAGCTCTCAAAAGTCGTCGCTTCGGCTCATGTGGGCGATGTGGAGCCCGACGAGCCGCGCGATCATGACGGCGAGGTAGAGCTGCCCGAATACGCCCGCCACCGCCGAGAGCGAGCGGGCCAAGCTCGACACCGGGACGATGTCGCCAAAGCCCATCGTCGTGAAGCACACCAGGCTGTAGTAGAGAATGGCCGAGTTGAGCTCGTTTCGATGGCTTGCCTGCGTGTCGGGAAGCCCCGAGAACGAGCCGGGGCGACTCACCTCCAAGATGGTAAACACCATGCTGAACGCGATCGCGATCAGCAGGTAGGTGACGATCGCCCCGAAGATTGTGTTGACGGTAACCTCTCGACGGCGAAACAGATGTCCAACGATGATCCAGATGGCGTAGACGAGCCACACTGCGGTGAGCGCGAGCGCACTCACGTCGAGCACCCCGGTGCCCGTGAGCTCTTCGCCCCACCGCATGCCGAGCGTGAGAACCGTCAGCAGCAAGAAGGGAATGCGATGCTTGCTCGGCCCAACCGAGTAAAAGCCGGCGAGCAGCACGAGGTCGAACAGCAGCTCGAACACCAACCCCGAGCCTTCTTGCGGCAGCTCTGGGCTGGCGATGATCAGCAAGATCAGCACGCCGAGGAGAAATCCGTGCGTGGGGGTCTTTAGCTTCAGCCGGGCCATGACGAACGTGAGGGATGCTTAGCTCATCGAACAAATCGATGAAAGCTCCAATGGCCGTGCTGCGAGCGATGGGTTGACGAGGTTTCGGTGCGGAAGCGACCTCGAAGTCGTGTGAGTTCGATGAGTGGAGCCCCCTGCGCCCGCACGTCGAGAGATGTTCCGAGGTACACCGACAGCAAGAGCTCATCGACGACGGTGGGCCGCTCGTAGAGCTCGAGCGATGTCGACGGCCCCGCTTCAATCGAGATGCACTCGGCGTCGCGTGACTGCTGCAGATGTTGAATCGCGCGACGAATGCTCGGCTCCGCGTCTGCCACGACGGGCACCGGGGAGTCGGCGAGCTTACGCTCGGCGGTCCGGTCGGACGTGAAGATCATCGGTCGGCCCCACCCTTTGAAGACCGGATGGCCGAAGTCGATCCGACCACTCTCCGTCATGATCAGGATCCACGGCGGGCGCCAAAGGCCCCAGTGCCTCTCGCGCCACTCGACCAGCGCGTCGCCCCAGCGTGGGTCGGTCCGGAGGTCGTAGGCGAGGGTAGGCTCGTCTCGTAGGATCTGACCCGTGATCACGATCGCATCGGCGCGGGCGCGCGCCATGTGCAGTGCGAGGAAATCGAGATCGCTCTTCGGCTGGTGCCCTTCGATGCGGAGCGTGGTCAGGAGCCCCGAGCCCGGGTCGTTCCAGACGGCGCCGCTCTGGGATACGGCGGGGCGCGTGTCCAGGGCGCTTCCGAACAGCCTTCGCGCTGCCCGCTCGACGCTCTTCGCGTCCGAGAGCTCCACCAGGTTGCCGCCCATCTGTCCGATGGAAAGGGCGATCGGGCCGCAAGTCAACGGCTTTGTCCCAAAACTCGCCCCCGAGATCACCCCTTGATACGGTCGCTCGCATGTCGCGCTGGTCGTGGATCGTCGTGCTTTTTGCCCTGGGATGCGCCGGCCGGCAGACCCCGGAATCGTCCCAGGAGATCGTCGTGGCGCCCCTTCCGCTCCCCCAGCCGGTGTACCCCCGGGAGCAGCTGAGCACCGATCTCCAGCTACTTTGGGGTCGCGTCGAAGACGCCGTCGCGGTTCGCCCCCCAGAGCCTCCAGAGGGTGGCGAGAAGGAAGACATCGAAGAGTGGGCTGAGGGGCCGTTTCGTGACTGGCTCGTCCAGCGCCGCGAAGCGACCGATCGAGCGCTCTCGGCGACCTACGGACTTCGCACGCATCCCATGTACGAGCGTGGAATCGGAACGGCGCTCTTCGGGTACATGTACGAAGACCTCGCAAGCAGCATCCGTGGCGCGCCCGTTCCGGAGAACATCGCTGAGGACCCGGGACTCCTTCAGGTCTACACGGACTCACTCACGGAGCACCTCACACCTTTCGCCGAACTCTCTGCAAAAGCTTACTACGCGTGCTTGGGGCTGTTTCTTAAGCTGGAAGACCCACAGTGGGGCGAGTGGGCGCTCTTCTGCGACGAACGGGGCGCCGAGGTGGTCGACACGTTCGAGCTCGAACCCGAAGAGCCTCCAATGCCTGACGACCCACCGCCGTCAGACCTCACCCAGCTCTTAACTCCTCGGTGAACGCGTCTTTCGCCTTCTTCTCCGCTGAAGGCGTCTTGTGGGGGTGTTTCTCGGCGATGAGGCTCATGGCCCGCTCGGCAAGCGCGGTGATCGTGAGCGAAGGGTTCACCCCAGGGTTCGCGGAAATCGCGGCGCCGTCGATGACGTACATGCCCGGGTAGTTGAAGACTTCGTGGTGCGTGTTGATGACGCCCGTGTCGGCGGAGGCCCCCATGCACGCACCGCCCAGGATGTGCGCGGTAGACGGGATTCCGAAGACCGTCTCGGAAAGCGTGTTCGCCGCAACGCCGTCGACCTTGTCGGCGAAACGGTGCGCGAGGTCGGTGGCTTCGGGGATGAAGGCTTTGGGTGCGTCTTCCGGATCGTCGAGCTCGGTGATGAGGCCGCGACGGAAAGCCGTCCGCCAGTTACGTCCGAGCTTCATGCGTAGCGTGCCCTCGAGCGTCCGCATGTAAAGGAGGATCTGCGTGTGCTTGGCGAGGTCGGGGACGAAGAGCGCCTTGAGCCAGCGGATGGGGTTGCGGAGGACCAGCAGAAGGGCGGCGAGTGCCCGCCCGAAGAAGGTGCGGCCCGGCGCGTGGGGCACCAGCATCGTGCGGAAGAACCCGGATCCTTCGCCGTAGCGCACGGGTTCGATGTGACTGTGCTCGTCGGTGTGGAGCACGGAGGTGATGGCGACGCCCTTGCTGAAGTTGCTGTCTTTTTCAGGGGTGACGATCGCCATGAGGGCTTCGCTGTTCGACCGAATGAACCATCCGAGCTTGTCGGAGAGCTTCGGCAGCCCGGTAGGGTCGTCCTTCATGCGTAGCAGAAGTGGGATGGTGCCCATGACGCCGGCCGACATGACTAACCGGTCGCTCGTGTACTCGACCTCGCCCTGGGCACTCTCGGTCGTCACGCGATAACCGCCCCCGTCACGCGGGGCGATGTGGGTCACCTCGGTTTCGGCGAGCACCTCGGCCCCGTGTTTTTCGGCGAGGTAGAGGTAGTTCTTGTCGAGCGTGTTCTTCGCGCCGACGCGGCATCCCGTCATGCAGGCGCCGCAATGGGTGCATCCCACGCGGTCAGGACCTTCTCCGTCGAAGTACGGATCGGGCACCTTCTGCCCCGCCTTCCCAAAGAACACCGCCACCTCGCTCGGGAAGTAGTGGCCGTCTCGCCCGATCTCTTTGGCAATGTCCTGGATGATTCGGTCGCCGCGGGTCTCGAGTGGGTTCTCTGCGGCGCCAAGCATCTTCTTGGCGGTCTTGTAGTGGGGTTCGAGCTCGGTTTGCCAGTTCGCGAGGCTGCCCCACGAGTCGGCTTCGAAGAACTCTTCGGTTGGGGTCGGAAGCGTGTTCGCATAGACGAGCGAGCCGCCGCCGACACCGACGCCGCTGTACACCGTCATGTGCTTCAGGAACGTCATTTGGAAGATGCCCCGTAGGCCGACCTGTGGCTGCCAGATCCAGTCCTTGATGCCCCAGTTGTTCTTGGGGAAGTCTTCCGGTTGCCAACGCCGCCCCTTCTCGATGACGAGAACGCGGTATCCTTTTTGTGTGAGCCTGTGGGCCGACGTGCTGCCGCCAAAGCCCGAACCCACGATAATCCAGTCGTAGTGGTGCTCCGCCATGGAGCCACTACTGTACGCCCCAACGCCCGCGAGATCGAGCCGAGGTGTTCCTGCGACGTCGGGTAAGCGCCTCTAGACGCCCGCCCCGCCGATCGCCCTCGGCATGCCGATCAGGGTTAGAAGCTCCATTCGGGCGGCTTCGTCCTTGAGGAAGCAGCCGGCCAGGCGGCTCGTGGTCGTCCACGACCCGGGCTTTCGGACCCCGCGATAGCACATGCAGAAGTGCTGACACTGAAGGATCACGGCGACACCCTGAGGGCTGAGCGCGTCGTTTATCGTGTTTGCGATTTGTGCGGTGAGCTTCTCCTGCACCTGCAGGCGCTTGGCGAACGTGTCCACGACGCGCGCGATCTTCGACAGCCCGACGACCTTGCCGTTGGGGATGTAGGCGACGTGGGCCTTCCCGACGAAAGGCACCACGTGGTGCTCGCAGTGACTGTGGATCTCGATGTCGCTCACCAGGACGAGCTCGTCGTAGCCTTCGACCTCGCTGAAGGTACGTTCGAGGTGCTTCGCGGGGTTCTCATCATAGCCGCGAAAGTGCTCGCGCATCGCTCCGAGAACGCGCCTCGGCGTATCGAGCAAGCCCTCGCGAGTTGGATCGTCGCCCATGTATGCGAGTAGCTGGCGAACGTATTCTTTGGCCTCTTCGTCGGTGGGTATCTCAGCCATCGTGAACGCGAAGGTGTGGGACCCGTTCAGGTTTTCGTCAAGTCAAGTCGGGTGGGACGTCGCCCCGAACCCACCGCACCCGGAGCCTTCGCTCTGCGATTCTCCAGCCGGTCGCAGTGGCGACGAAGCGGTCTGCGTAATGTCCGCCGATGTCGAAGAAGCGCATTTTCCCATCGTCGTCCTTCCAGCCGTGAACTGCGAGGATGTACGACGTGGCCTGAACATCGTCGTCTCCTACCTCGACCTGGACGTTCGAGAGGTAGTGCTGAAGCACTTTGAACCGGCTCATCCTGCGAGTGAGCCATGCGGCGAGATCGGCGCCACTCGTGACAGGCCCTTTGGCGTCGGTGAAGTCGACGCGCGCGTTGGGTAAAAACACATCGGCCACGAGGTCGAACGCCCGTGTGTCGATCGCAGTGCAATAGCGCAGCAGCGTGTCGACGATGGCGCGACGCTCGGACTCGAGGATCATCGCGCCTACGATTCCGCCTCGATGGCGGGGCTCGAGGCCATCATGGACGCGTCTTTGGCTCGATAGACCTCGCCCCGCGCCGCGGCGCCGCCTGCACGACGCCCCGAATACACGCAGTCCGCGATGGAGAGGCCGCTCACGTATTGCCTCGAGCACACGCCAACGGCCGTTCGACCCGCCGCGTAGAGTCCCGGGATCACGCCGCCGTTCTCGCCCTTGACCTGACCGGTTCGCTCGTCGACCACGAGGCCTCCGAGCGTGAGGGTTGGGCATGGGAACCGCTTGCTGTTGATCGAACAGTCGATTGCGAAGTAGGGGCCGGATGGCATCGCCTGCATCTTTTCTCGGTCTTTTTTGAAACGGTCGGGCTTGTCGCCGTTGGCAGCCGCGTTGTAGTCCTCGAGCGTGGCCCGCAGACTGTCCGCCGGAACCTCGATCACCTTGGCCAGCTCTTCGATGGTTTTCGCCTCGCGGCAGTTGAACCAGAGGTTCAGAAGGGCCGGCGCGCGTTGAAACCACTGCGCCTCGCCTCGACGTGATTGCTGACGTGCGAGCTTCTTGAGCGGCTCGTCGATGATGAGGATCGCGGTTCCGCCGTGTTCGTCGACCATCGCTTCTCCGATGGCGGCGCCGTACATGCCTTCGTTGATGTATCGCTCGCCCTGCTTGTTGACGATCATGCCCTTCGCGAAACCCGCGGGCGGGTTGATGAACCGCCATGCGGAGATTCGCGCCATGCGGTCGGTTTTGCCGCCTACGCTCTGCCCGAGCAGGATGCCGCTCCCGTTGTCGGACGCCGTGCCGAGCGGCATCGCTTTGCCGTAGCCTGGGGCGATCTCCCGGACCATCTCTCGGTTGTAGATGAAGCCTCCCGCCGCGAGGATCACTCCGTTTCGGGCTCGGACTCGCTTCACCACCGAGTGCTTTGCCTCGATGCGAAAGCAGTATTCGCGGAGCTTGGCGCCCAGCTTGGGGTTGTACTTCACGATCGCGATTCCGGCGCGATGAAGCCGCCGATGGAGACCGGCCCAGAACCCTCGCTTCACCTGCTGGTACTCGACGCCGAGCACTTGGTTGTCGGCGTTCACGATGAGTCGCGTGACGCGTGACTCGTACTCGACCGGAACCCCTGCTCGATGCGCCGACTCACGAAGCGGTTCGTAGAAGCTCTGCCCGGGCAGCCCGCGCCCTTTGGCGCGATGACCGCGCGGCGCTGGCTTGGCCTCGTCCTTGAAGGGCGAGAAGCTTTCGTTGCCTGAGTAGTACAAGTAGTAGTCGTCCGTGGGGTACGACGTTTTGTACGGGCAAAGACTCGCTTCGAACGGTACACCGTGGCTTTCGAGCCAGCTGAGGTTCTCGATACTGTGGTCGCAGAAATCACGAAGCGTGTCGTCGGACACGACGCCTTTCACTTCGAGTGAGAGGTAGCGATACATCTCGTCGGCGTCATCGGAGACGCCCGCTTCTCGCTGGATGTGCGTCCCGCCGCCCGCGTAGACCACGCCGCCACTGATCGCCGTGGCGCCACCACCGTGGAAGCGATCGAGGACCAAGACCTCCGCTCCGGCTGCGTGCGCCTCGAGCGCGGCGCACACACCGGCGCCGCCAAATCCGACGATCACGACGTCGGCTTCCTCCTCCCACGTCGCGTCATCGTTCGCCGTGACCACCATCGGGGGTTCCGCGGGCTTTGGGGCCGCGCTTTTGGTTCCTCGTCCCATCAGGACGGAAATAGAACATGTTTCACTCAGGCTGTCGAGGCGACCAAGGCGCGGATTTCACGGGTTAATCCGGACCGCAGTCTCTTTTTCTCCGGCTTCGCAGCGAAGCTCCCAGACGTCGAGGTAGGGACCACCGAGACTCGCTCCGCGCGCGCATCGGGCCCAAAACCCGTTGGCCTGTTCCCAGAGGACCGACTGCTGGCCGATCCAGTCGAAGTCGAGCTCGCGGTCCTTCACGCGCGCTTCGGCCTCGGTGAGCGTGGAAGCGATGTGGTCGTAGACGAGTGCCACGCGTCCGTTCGCCACCGCGTACACGTCGGACGCCCCGACCCGAAGGGCTTTCATGAGAGCAAGGGACTGCTCCACCGCCTGCGTCTGCGCCTCGAGCCACGCGGCAAGGTCGTCGACGTTGCCGTTCCAGTCGGTGGTTCGAGCGGTGTCGGTGGTGGACCTGAGCTGTTCATAGGCGAGGCTCGGCGCACCGAACGGATCCGAAGGCACCTCTGGGAGCATGACGTCCGGGCTCGGTTGAATGGCCACGGCCGCGTCATTCCCACGGGCGCAGCCAAGGGACGCGCAGAGCATACCGAACGCGCACAACACGACGAGCACCGAAGCGCGGCTAGTACGGTCACCGTTCGTCATGGGGTATCGGAGGGCACGGCTTTCTCCAAGAACGCGATGTACTGGTCTTGGTAGCTGCCTTCGAACAGCACGTTGTTGTGATCGAGCCCCGGCGCCTCGACGAAAGTTTCGGCGGAAAACAGTTCGGCGAGCTTTCGCCCGTGCTTGATGTTGATGAGCGAGTCTGAGCCGCCGTGCGCCACTAGAACCGGCGCACGGATGGCTCCGGCCAGCTCACGAGTCAAAAACGGATGCGAAAGGAACGGCCCGATGGGGAAGCCGAGAAACTGCTCTTTCGCGAGGTCGGCGATCGACGTGAACGTCGACTCGAGCACCACGCCTCCCGGTTCGACATTGGACGCGAGCTGGGCTGCCACCCCTCCTCCGAGGCTCCGCCCGTGGATCACGACGCGGGACGGTGGCACGCCGAGCGTGTGTGCGATCCAGTCCCACGCAGCTTTGGCGTCGAGGCGCGTCCCGGTCTCACTCGGCTCGCCCGTGCTGCCCGGGTAGCCACGGTAGTGGATCCCGACGAAATCCCAGCCCTCTTGGTTCAGTCGATCCTGGAGGTCGATTTGAGCGAGCACTGACGACGCATTGCCATGGAAGTAGAGCACCACGCGCTTGGGTCCATCGCCGATGGCGTTTCGATGCCAGCCGTACACGGTTTCTCCGTCCTCGGTGGGGATCTGGAGCTCGGTGGCGCCGACCTCGGAGGCGAATCGGTGGAGCAGCGGCACCGTAACGCCTTCCGGCCCGGGGAAAATCATACTGCGCTGAAACTTGGCGAACCAACCCATGCCGACGCCCCCCAGTAGCACGAGGACCAAGGCTGCGACGAGGACCTTTCGCATCATCCGGCTGCGGTCGATTCTCTGGCCATGGTCATCCCGGTTGAACTAACATCTGCGGTCATGAGCGTCGTCCTCAAATCCTCTCTGCTGAGCCTCGCTGTGTTTCTCTTGGCGTGCGGAGGTTCCTCGAGCACCGAGGCCACCTCGGCCGGGAAACAAAGCGCGATCGAAGCCTTTGGCGGCCTCACCCCGCCCGACGCCCCCTGGGCCGAGATGAGCTACGCCGACCGCGAGTTCTACATGATCGGCAAGGTGAACCCGATCATGAAAGAGATTTTCGAACGTCACGACATCGAAGAGTACGAGGGCTTCGACTGTGTCGACTGTCACGGCGAAGAGATGAGGGAAATCAAATTCAAAATGCCCGCGCCTTCGATGTACGTCGTGCCGCCTGAGGGCACGCCTGGGCACAGAGGGATGATGCTGACCTTTCCGGAGACGGTCGCCTTCATGGAGGAAACGGTCACCCCGGCTATGGGTAAGCTGCTCGGCATCGAGAACTTCACGTGTGCGGGCTGCCATCCCACGTCCGCGCCGAAGCCTAAAAAGAAGGCTGCGTCCAGGCAGCGGTCCTCGGGGAAAAGCAGGGCGTATTAGGGTTTCGACACCTTTGACCCCTGCCGAGGCGCCTGCTAGCTTCCAGCCACTTTTTTCCGGAAGGGAGTCCCATGACTTGGGTCATTACACGGCTTTGCCGCGACTGTGTTGATAAGTCCTGCGTCGACGTTTGCCCCGTAGAGTGCATCTACGAGTACAAGGGCGACGACCGTGAGACGTTCCCCAACCAGCTGTACATTCAGCCGGAAGAGTGCATCGACTGCGGCGCGTGTGAGCCCGAATGTCCCTGGGAAGCCATCTACGAAGATGCATCCGTGCCGGATGTGTTTGCCGACGACACCACGCTCAACGCCAAGATGATGGACGCGCAGGACGACTTCGAGGTGCCAGTGCACGACGACGTCGAGCAGCCGACACCGGAGCAGGTGTCTGACAACAAAGCGAAGTGGGGCCTCACCGGCTGACGTCTTCGGCGCCGGCCAGCTTGCGGCCCGCCTTCAACGAACCGTTGACGCGAGAGTGCCGGTACGCGGCGTATCCGTATGCCGCCACGATGGCCAAGGTGCACACGTAGCCCGTGCGAAGGTAGAAGTCCGCGAGTTCCCGTGCGGACCAGCCGAAGCTGGAGACGAGGCGATTCATGTCGCCGTCGCTGTCGGCGCCTAGGGCGGCTCCCCACGGCATCTGGTTGAGGTCGTGTGCGGCGCGACGCCACAGCAGCATCGCGTGCGTGAAGCACAGTGCGCCCGGGACGATGGCGACCCAGCGCCAGAAATCCCAGCGGAGCCGGTCGGGCATCGGGAAGTGGAACGCCACGAGCAAGAACGAACCGAACAGCAATTCGGCGAAGGCTCCGCTGAGGATCTGCCACATCAGTGTGAGGTCCCGAGGGAGCGCGAGAGTGAAGACGGCCTGAGCGAGGAGGAGGCCTGCCGCGACGCCCATCGTGAAGCGGTTGTTCTCCTGATACGCTCGATATCCAAGCCAACTCACGGCTCCGGCTACGATGATCCCCATCAGAACCGACTGGTCGTCGAACCAGAACGTGAAGAACGGAAGCGGGATGGCAATGCGGCTGCTCAACCAAGAGGCGGCCGCGTGGCCGAGCTCGTGAAAGGGCATGCCGACGAGAGAGGCGAACAGTCTCCCGACAGACGTAGAGCAGATGAGCGCGCTCAAGAGCAACATGACGGGGACGCCCACCAGGTTCTCGATGCCGGCGTCGAAACGGCTCCGACTGTGCGCAAGACCGCGGTCCGGATCGCGATCGACGACGCTCGAACGGGGTGCTGCTCGCTTCGCCGCGACCCGAGTCATCGGCATCGACCTCGCGGTGCGGCGAAGTGAAAAGAGCGTACCTTCGGGGAGCCAGAGGCCTCCGCAGCTCCGACACTGCCAGAGGTCGCCGTCGTCACTCTTCAACGTGAGGGGCTGCATGGCCTCGTCCGCACAGCTCGGGCACGCGACCGGCGCCTCCGCTCCGAGGACGAGCGGTGCAGCGTCTGCCGCTTGGGTGAGCGATGCACCGTTGGCCAGGGTCCGGAAATCACCGCGGTCGGCGAACACACCGCGACAGTGAGGACAAAGCCCGACGACGATTCCCGGCGTCGGCTCGAACCGCTCGAGCGGCACGTTCGCACATGCTGGACAGTCCCCCACTAAACCAGTGTAGCGAGGTTTTCGGGTCACCCCCACAAACGCCATGCGTGCGCGTCGTGTGCCCGGTATAAGGCCGGAGATGCGTCAGCAGCTGACGGACAATGGGATCTTCTTGTTGCGGATTTGCGCCGCCATCTTGATGCTGAGTCACGGGATCCCCAAGGTGCTCAAGTACGAGCAGCTCGTCACCTCGTTTCCCGATCCGTTGAACGTAGGCACCGAGATCAGCGTGATGCTGATCGTCTTTGCCGAGGTGGGGTGTGCCGGGTTGTTGCTCATCGGTCTTTTCGGGCGCTTCGCCGCAATCACGCTGTTCATCGCCATGATGGTCGCGGCCTTCGTGCATCACTTCGATGACCCTTGGTCGATGAGAGAGCTTCCACTTCTCTACGCCGCGGTGTTCGCATGCCTCGCGCTGACCGGATCCGGCTCTACCTCGATCGACGCGTGGGTTGCTAAGCGCGTGTTCGAAACAGAGGACCGACCCGCGCGAGCGCCTCGTCCAGCTGATCCGGAGGCACGGCCGTGAAGCACATGCGTACCCACTTGGGGTAATGACGTCCGCATGACCTGCCGGGTGTGACGAGCACACCGCGATCGGCACAACGCTCGAGGAAGGATGTGCAGTCTTCGTCGGCAGGGTCGAGATGCGCGCTCACGTCGACGAACACGAACGTGCC
Organism: Myxococcota bacterium; assembly: GCA_039177115.1. Classification (GTDB taxonomy): domain Bacteria; phylum Myxococcota_A; class Polyangia; order Polyangiales; family Houyiibacteriaceae; genus SG8-38. The sequence goes on along the minus strand of JBCDFZ010000059.1, from coordinate 13,685 downwards.
GCCCTCCGGGGCCTGGGTGCCGAGGGCCTCTGCGGTTTTGAGCGCGGCGTCGTGGTAGAGCCGACGACTCTCCGTAACCCAGCCGTGCCCTTCGCGAAGCGCGCGCGTCGCGCCGAACTGCATGGGTCGTGGCGCGCAGTAGGTTTGGAAGGTTTGCATCCCGCGCACGGCCGACATGAGCGACTCCGGCCCGTGCGTAAACCCGACGCGTGCGCCGGCCAATCCGTACGTCTTTGAAAGCGTGTGGAACACCACGGCGCGATCGGCGATGGAAGGGTGCTTCCAAACCGCCTCGGGCGTCGTGGGGGTGAAGTAGAGTTCTTCGTAGGCCTCATCGCAGAGTACCCAGAGACCGTGCCGCGCCGCCACGCGACACATGGCGTCGACCACGTTTGTTGGAACGACCCGCCCTGTGGGGTTGTTCGGCGTGTTGATGTACAGCGCCACCGTGCGTTCGGTGACGTATCGTTCCAGCAGCGCCTCCGCATCGAAGTCGGGTTTGTCGATTTCGGTGTAGAAGGGGATTTCGACTGGGATGGCGCCCTTCGTAGATACGACCCCGCGGCTCAGCGGCCAGAAGGGGGACGGCATCAGCACTTCGTCGCCCGGGTCGAAGAGTACCTGCGCGACCACGTTCATGCCCGGAGTGGCTCCCGACATGACCTGCACCAGCTCACGATGGAGGGTGACATCATGGCGCTCGCGAACGAAACCGAGGAAGGCGTCGATGAGGGCGGGTTCGCCTTGAACGGGTGCGTACTTGTGGAGCCCGGCCACGTCCCGGCTCAGCTGGCTTTCCGCGCGGGCCGTGACGATTGGCTCGCGGTAGGTGTCGCCGACGTGCAGCGGGAACACGACGCCCGCGCGCTCCTGGGCTCGCGATGCGAGGCTGCTGTACACGCGGGGAGAGACACCGTCGGCGTGTGGCGAGATGTTGGGAAAGCGCGGCACGATTTAGAGCCAGAGCAAGGCGACGATCGTCACCGTACTGATGCCCACCAAGGTCTGCAATGGCAAGCCGAGCCTCAAGAAGTCGGTGTACTTGTAGCCGCCAGGGCCATACACCATCAGGTTGGTTTGAAAGCCGATTGGCGTGGAGAACGCGGTGGATGCAGCGATCATGATCAGGTAGCTGATCGGTAGAAGGCCAATGCCCTGGGCGTCTGCGGCCGAAGCGGCGATTGGGAACATCAGTGCGGCCGACGCTTTGGTGGTCACCACGCCCGCGAGCACGGCAGTGATGGTGTAGAGCGCGACGAGGACGCCCACGCGGCCAAAAGGTGCAGCCACCGAGATGAGGTTGTCGGCAAGGACGCCGCCTGCGCCGCTCTTTTCGATGGCGGCCGCGATTCCAAAGGCCGCCGCGATGGCGAGCAGCACCGTCCAGTCGAGCGCGCGGCGTGCCTGCTCTCCGGTGAGGCATCGCATGATGAGCATGATCGCGGCTGCGCTGAGCGACGCGGTCATGAGGTCGAGCATGCCGGTGGCGTTCACCAGCACCATCAAGAACAAAATGACGGCGGCGAGCCACGCACGGTCGTGGCGAGGGGGCGCGCTGTCCTCCACCTCGGCGATGAGAGCAAAGTTCGGGTCACGCTGGCGTTTCTGGGAGAAGTTGGCGTGAGACTCGATCAGCAGCACGTCGCCCGCTTGCAGCCGAATGTCGCCCACCTTGGTTTCCGTGACGCGAACGCCTTGGCGATGAACGGCCAATATCGCGGCGTCGTAGATGGTGCGGAACCGGCTTTCACGGATGGTTTGGCCGATCAGCGCAGAGTGGGCACCGACGACGGCCTCGACCAGGCTTCGGTCTCGGCGCGCGGTGATCTTGTCGACCTGATCGGTGTCCGGAACGATGCGCTGCTTACGGAGATCGACCACCGAGTCGACAACCCCGGTGAAGTGGAGGCGATCACCTTCGCGAAGCATCGTCGAGGGAGGCACCGCGGCGAGGACCCGGCCCCCGCGCTCGATCTCGTACAGGTACACCCCGCGAAGGGATCGAAGCCCCGCGTCCTCGATGCTTTGACCGATTACGGGTGAGCCGCGCTCGACGCGCATGGCGATCGTGTACTCACGAGCCTTGCCGAGCTCCTGAAGAGCCCCTTGGCGATCTTTGAGAAGCCACCGAGACGCGACCACGATGAAGAGCATGCCGATGCCAAGGGCCGGGAGGCCGAGCTGGGCGATCTCGAAGATCTCGAAGTGGATGCCTGGATCTCGCGCCTTGGCCAGGCCGGCGACGACGAGGTTGGTGCTCGTACCGATCAGGGTGCACATTCCGCCGAGGATGGCCGCGTACGAAAGCGGCATCAGCATCAGCGACACGCTGAACTGGCAGCGCCGGGCCCAGGCCGTGACGAGCGGGACGAACATCGCGACGACCGGGGTGTTGTTCAGGAAGGCCGAGAGCGCTGCGACCGGAAACATCATTCGGAGCTGCCCACCCGCGAGCGAACGCGGACGCCCGAGCACCAGACGAGCGGCGAGGTCGAGCCCGCCCGTCTCTTTGACGCCGGCGGCAACCACGAACAGCGCGGCAATGGTGATGACCGCGGGGTTCGACATCCCGATGAACGCCTCCGATGGATCGATGATCCCGAACAGCAGGAGAACCGTCAGGCCCCCGATGAGGACGAGGTCCGGCCCTGCCAGATTCGCGGCCATGACGACCACCATCGCGACGATCACGCCAATCGTGATCCAGCCGTCACCCGTCATGGGGCCGGAGGGTAGCAGGCCGCGTCCCGATTGCCTCGTTCTTGAGTCTAACGGTTGGGAATCTCAGCGCTGGTATCGCTCTGCCTTGTCACGGAGGACGGCGGCCGCTTCGTCGTCGCCGCGTCGCTCTGCGTCGATCGCGGCAGACTGATAGAAGTCGAAGCGCGCCGTGCTGGTCTGCATCGTCAACAGCAGGGCAAGCGATGCCCCGAACAGGCTTCCGACCCGCCAAAGCGGGCGATAGCGCGGTGTGAGATACAGCTGTCGCCCCATGACCATCAGTGTGGCGAGCGCGGTGAGCGCGCAGCCGGTTTTCACACCTGGAAGGTCGACGAAGATACCGACCATCGGAGCGAGGACGAGACCAATGAGTGAGACGTAGAAGACCTTGGCGGCGCGTTCGTCGGCGCCGCCATGCGTCGGGTCTTGAAGCCAGTTGCGCGCGGGGTACGTCACCGTGCGGCCCATGACATGCAGCACCTGTGTCGGCGCGAACACCAGTCCGGCGATGCCTAGCATGGTGAACGAGAACCAGCTCTCCGAGGGCCAAGTTGCATGGAACCAGACCACCGGCCCGAGCAGCAACGGCATGGCGACGTGCACGGCTCTGGTCGTGCTTCGGTCCTGGAGACTCGCGACGAGATAAGCGCCGCTGCACATCATGGGCAGGGCGTACGACTGCCCCACTGAAGCGCTCCAAGCGGCGATGTAGAAATAGACGATCGAAGTCGTCACGCAGAAGAGCACGTAGGCCCACGCGCTTCCGGTGGGTGGCTCGTCGGAACGGGAGAACGCAGCGCGCGCACTCAACATCGGAAAGAAGACGAAGCAAACTAGGTAGAGCGACAGGAGATAGTGGTAGGGCAGCGAGTCGAGCAGGCTGCACGACCATCCGAGCGTGTAGCCGACCGCGACCAGCGCGAGCGCGATCCGATGCGGCCGATAAAGCGCCTGGCTCAGGGCAAGCACGCCAGTGAACGCCAAGACGCCGAGATAGAAGGAAGCCCTGGGGACGAAGTCCCCGAAGAGCGGGAAGTGTGCGACGTTGAATCCGCCGGCGCCGTACGTTGCGGCGTGCGGCACCATGTTCAGCCACAGGTCGAACGCGAGCGTCGCGAGCACGAACCGCAGAACGAGATACGGCCGCGCCAGCGCGACGTCACCAAACCAGTATCGCGCAAGCGGCGTCATCGAGATGCCCTCCGCGCGGATACGCTCGCTCGGTCTGCGCCGCAACGAAGTCGATACTCCCGTACCCCCTCCGCATCGCCGCACGCGTTCGTAAGCGTCACTTCGAGAGCGCCCTCGGTTTCGCACTGCTTCCGCAGGAAGGCCGAGACCACTGCGTCTCGGTCGCGCTCGAGGTGAGCGACCCACTTCGGGTGAATCAGTCGTTCCGGTGCCAGGGCTCGTTCAGAGCCATCCACGGTGGCCATCGTGGCGGAGGTTTCGCAGGCGGGGTTCGTTTGGTGGGTCGCGCCACGCCACGTGAAGCGATCGTCGGCCGGGTCGTCACGCACGAGATAAGTGAGCGGCACGATGAACTGCAGCGCCACGAACAGGCCGATGAAGAGGCTCGTACGTCGTCTCAGCGTGGGGCTCGGGGGTGGGGGCGGTGGCTCCGTGGGGACGGAACTCATCCTGACAACATCGGGGCCCGGCGGCTCCCTGTCAAAAGTCCGGGGCGCTGTCGGACGGTGCCGGCCTCGATGCGCGGCCGAGCACGAACGAAACTCCGCTCTGACCTTCGTATACGAGGTCAATGCGATCGGTGAGGGAGATCGCATCTGGCGCGCGTCCGCCGACCGAATCGAATGCCTCGGGGTCGGTCGACGCGGGCAACGCCTCACCGGACGGCTTCCAGATGAGGAGCTCGTCGGACAGCAAGAGGTCGATTCGCCATCGCGTGCCGCTTCGTCGGGCGACGTACAGCTGATAGGCGCTGTTGTGGACGACGAGCGCAGGTCCAGTGACCTCAGACGCGACCCCCGCGTTTCGGGTTGCGGCCTCCAGGTTGCCGCCGACGATCCTCGCCCAGCCCGTGCCGAGCTCGGTCGAATAGTGCGCGCGGAGCTCGGAGGTTCCGTCGCTGAGGGTCGCGCGGACGACCAGCACCCAGAGCCCTTCTCGGAACGTCACGGTCGGCGCGTCGAGTGACACCTCGTCGCCGAGAGGGGCGAGCGTCGGTCCCGGGTCGGTGATGAAAGACGTGGCCTGTGGAGCAGCCACGCCGTGGCCGATCGAGTCGACGCCCTGACCATCCCTGGCCGTGTAGAAGGCATGCCAGTCGTTTCCGTCGAACACGAGTGCGGGGTGGAAGACTCCCCGCGTATCGTGCGCGTGTGACGGGGCGACGGCCGGCGTCGTTTCGATCAGCTCAACCGACCCAGGACCGATCGCGCGGCCCCAGAAGATCTCTTGGTCGCGCTCGTACGCGATGCGTGTTTCGCTGCCGTCGGACGCGATGGTGGGGCTTCGACTGAAGCGACCGTCGTCGAGCGGCTCTCCGAACTCGTCCGAGACCGCGAGCGGAGTCCGAGCGTCCCAAGCTCCAGGCACGTCACAGAGGGAGGCCTCGAAGCGCAGCGTTTGGACGGCCGCGCTCTGCCCTGGGCCGTTGAGGTTGCGACCGAACACCACGATGGATGCGCTGCGAAGGCCGTCCGCGGAGAACGGGTACGTTCCAAGGCTCGTTCCGTTGCGAAGGACTTCGACCCGTCCCACCGGGGACACCGACAGGGTCCAAGTGGCGCCGCTCTGAGCGGCGAACGTGTCGGTCACGGCGTTTCCGATCATGAGGTTGACCTCTCTTCGGGAGCCGCTCAGGAGCAGCCCGAGGTCGGCGTCGACGACCGCACCGGGAACCGAACCGGTGAACGTCACGCCCGCGCTTTCGAGACAGGAGACACCGCAGTTCAGCGGAGCCGTGAACTCGACGTCGATGGCGACGCGCGTCGTGCCGAGGTCGGTCGGCTCCCCGACGACGACGCCGGCCTCGGCGCTTGCGCTCCCGCCGGGAACGAGACCTCGGCTGGAGACGGTGGGTTCACCCGGGCCGAACGGATTCAGTGTGACCCCAAGCGCAGCCTCGCACGACGCGATGCTGTCGCCGCACGTCGAAAAGCTGACCGCGCTCGGGATAGGCGGCGCGGCGACCGGCTCGCAGCATAGTCCCGTGCCGACGCAGCAGCTTGCGAAGACGGAGCAGCTCGCTCCGGCACACGCGTTGCCGCCTTCGTAGCAGGCTAGCGCTTGGGCCGCGTAGTCGTCCGCGCCCGCAGAGTCGATCACCGTGAGCTGGTCCCACGGGCTTCGGTCTGGGTCGGCCACGAGGAGGTCGACCGGGTTCTCTGCGAGCCTGCCGAGTTCGTCGATGCCGGGAAACGATCCTCCCATGCCGCCCGAGCCAGCCTCGGTGCCGCCGCCGAAGCCGGGGGCGTCCGTGACGCCGCCGCCTGCACCCCCGCCCGCGCTGTCGACCGTGGGGCCCCCACCGGCTGAACCCTCTCGATCCTCGTCGTCGACCCCGGAACTTCCGCAGCCAGCGACGAGCAGGGCAACTGCGAGGAGCGCAAAGATCGGCATGCGCCACGGCGCCTGAATTCGCCCGCGACTCACGGCATCCTCCACAGTTGCTCCAAAGGGACGAGCTGATCGGTTCGCACTCCCCCAGGTAGATTCACACGCCGTGCCAACACGAACCGGAGGACCTCGGAGTCGTCCCCTCGAGGGGACACGGCGATTCCAGTGATGCTGCACTCCTCACCGAGGCAGTCGCTCAGGACCAGCGGCGAGTCGTGCCGGAGAATCGGGTTGACCGGGAAGGGAAGGATCTCCGGAAGGTCGGTTTCCAGGCTCGCCACGTCGTGTGTTCGACCTTCGGCGAGCGCCACGCTCCACGTTCCAGGGGTCTCCTGAGCCAAGAACCACACGCGGATGCGAAGGCCGTCAGGCGAGAACACGACGAGCGGTTCGGGGGCGCGTATCCCGCCCTGCGCGAACGAGCCGAGGGTTTCCGTCGTGAGCACGACGCGGCGCATCGGCGCGCCCGACTCCATCATCACCTCGAGTGCGCGCGTGAGCCGAACCGCGTGGATCTCGGACGGCGCGCCCGGCCCGTCGAAGCACGAGAAGAGCAGCCAGTATCCGTTTAATGCGTCCGGATCTACTGGAATTAGCGCGGGATCGCGCAGGCCTTCGCATTCGGGCACGTCATCGGGGGAGAGGGTCGGCGCGCCGGGTACGGGCACGGGCGTGAGGGGAGCGCCGATGGGTTTCACGACCTGCACGCCAAAGATGTCGGGCGTCACGGGGTTGACCTCGCGGGCGAACGAGAGCACCAAATCGCGGAGAACGCCGTCTTCGTTTTGTTCGGCAAGAAGGTGGGGTTCGCGCACGCTGACGTTGTCGTCGCAGCCGCCTGGCAGCGTGATGCACGAGGGCGGGTTGTCGCCGGCTTTCGGTCCGTTGCTCGTGACCCAGTCGTCGAGGCTCCAGTCGTCCCCTTCGTTGCTGATGTCCCGCGCGTGGCCGATCGCGTACCCGACGTGCGTGACCGGCTCGAGCTCGGGGGCGTCGTTGCTGCCCTCGACGATCAAGTCCCACTGGACGTCGCCGAGGAAGTCCCTCGAGCTGGCCAGCGCCGGGGCGCCAATGTAGGCGGAGCGCCAGGACGAGGCGAATCGGAGGCTGGATCCAGTCAAGGTTGCAACTTGTTTCTGGAACTGGCTCGGATTGGCACAGTCCTGCCGAGCTGCTTCGAGGGGGCCCGCAAAAACGCCCGTGCCCTGGCTCTGGACGGCGAGGTTGAGGCCGGCCGTTTGCCCACACTCCCCTTCGGCGATGAGGTCGGCGATGCCGGTCATTGTGAAGTCCTCGAGGACGGCTTCGCCGTCGACCGTCACCGAGGCTCGGAGGATAGGCTGCGCGTCCTCGTCGAGCGCGGGCCGGAGCGCGATCTCGAAGGTCACGTCTTCGTCGAGTGTTGCGGTAGCGCGCGCCAGCTCCACGTCGGCCTGGGTGATTAGCAACAGCCCACCCGCGTGGAGTGTCACGGCCAGCTCGTCGGGAAGCTTGATGCCAGGCGCGCTGTCGTTGGCGGCGGTCAGCACGAACCCCGTGTAGCGGTCGCACGGTTCGTCCTGGGTACAGCCCATCGCGTCGACCGACCGGAGGCGGCTCGTGACCCATCCGCCGAGCGCCAGAGACACGCAGTCGCCGCTGATGAGTGAACGCGGCGTGTCCGGCGATCCGAAGTCGCCCACGAAGCGGTTGCCGTCGAACGTGGGTGTTGCCGGCGTCCACTCGCCCTCTTCGGTGGGCGCCAACGTCCATCGAAGTCGTAGGTCGCCCTGCCAGTCGTCGGTGATCGTCGGACTCCGTCGCTCACAGCACGCGGGCTCCTCGTCGCAGTCGCTGTCTTCACAGTCGATCAGCGTGTCTTCGTCGTCGTCGGTGCCGTCGTCGCAGAAGAGCTCGATCCCGTCGGCGCCGCCTGCCCCGCCGATGCCGCCTGCGCCCGCGCTTCCGCCCGTGTTTGGGAGACGACTTCGATCGGGGTCGTTGAGCACCGTACAGCCGGCAAGCCAGAGCGTCCCGAGGAGGATCAGCTCCATGCACCCACGCAGGCGGTGCATCCTCACGGGCGCTCTCCGAGAGACAGCGTCACCGAGGCGAATCCGCCGCGTCGGTTCGCCGTCAGGTCGACTCGGATGCGGTCTTGGCGGATGCGCTTGCGGTGGACGGCGTAGAGCACGATCGCGCTCACGCCGAGTGCGGCCGCGGTCCCCCACATCACATCGGCCGCGATGTTGAACCGGTCGGTGCGATCGGCGAGACGCTCGGCTTCGGCGAGGTCTGCCGGATCGCCGGTCATGTCGTAGCGGTCGATGGCAGCGTTGTAGTCGCTGCGGAGGGCGCGTGCGCGAATCGCCACGCCAAGCCCGACAGCTGCTGTGGCGACGGCGCCTGCCGCCGTGCCGATGGCGGCGTTGCGAAGGCGCGGTTTGGACTCTGGCTCCAGGTCGGAAACGGGTGCTGAGGGCTCGGGCGTAGGCAGCGGTCGGAGCGTCATCGCCACCTTGACCTGCGCCCCGACGGCGGCGTCGACCGTCTGGCTCTCGTCGAAGAAGCCCTCCTTCTGGAAGAAGACGCGATGGGCGCCCCCTCTGACCGCGACTTCGATCGGGGTCACGCCGAGAGGCGCGAGGTCTTTTCGGTCGATCCACACCTCGGCGTTCGGCGGTGCCGACGAGACGCGGAGGAGCACAACCTTCGAGAGAAGCGCATCGCGCCTCGCGGTCCCTTGCGCCCGATCCTCGGCGCTAAGGTCGTCGATGGCGAGGTACTCCGAGTAGTAGTTGAAGGCTTCGTCGCTGCGGTTGAGCTCTTCGAGCACCACCGCCGCGTTGAATAGGGCGTTTCGGCTTCGGGCGATCCCGAGGCTATCGACGTACGCGCCGAGCGCCCGCTGGAGAAGTGCGCGTCGTTCGCCGTCACTCGCCTCGACGGCTTCCGCGTAGAGCCGATTGCCTTCTTCGAAATAGACGCGAGCTTCCGCGTTCTTCGACGTGGCTTGGGCCGACAGCGGCGCGGCGCCCGAGAGGCAAAGCGCGACGATGGCGATGGGGATAAGATAAGTGCGCACGGAGCTAGAAGTCCTGCTTGATGGGCGGCGTTGGGCGCCGCGCCTTCCTCCGGAGGGTGATGTCGACCGTGCGGTCGTCCTCCACGACGAAGGTGATTTGTCTAGGCCGGTGACCTTCCAGCGTGAACCGTAGCGTGGCCTCGGTCCCGCGCGGAAGCTCCAAAGAAAGCGGTGTGATTCCTCTACGTTCGCCGTCCAGGGTGACCGATGCGCCCGGGGGCGTCGACCGGAGCGCGACTTTTGAGAGCGCCACCCGGTTCGGCTCGCGGGCGTTGGGGGCCGGCGTCGACGGCGCGCCGTCGGATGCCGCGGTGGGCTGTGAGGGGGGTGGATCGAGTGGGGGACTTTCGGCGCCCAACGAGTCGGCCGGGGCGACGGCCTGGAGCGTTGGCGTGACCAGCGACGGCGCGGGCTCTCCGTCGTCCTCCTCCGGTCGTGGAATCAGCAGGAACCCGAGAGCCACGGTGATGATCCCGATCAGGAGAAACAGGGGCGCTCGTTTCTTCGTTTTCGGTTCGAGAGGGGCGGCCTCGAGCGCCTCGGCGAACGCGCGCATGCTCGAAAAGCGCGCGGCGGGCTCCTTTTCGAGCGCTTGCAGGATCGCGGCTTCGACGTTGGAAGGAATGTTGGCGCCAGGCTGCCACGCGGAGGGCGGTTCCGGCGCTTCGTTGCCGTGCTTGTAGAGCAGCTGGAAGTGGTTCTGCCCCTCGAAGGGCGGCCGGCCCGTGATCATCTCGTAGAGGATCACGCCGAGCGCGTAGATGTCGGTTCGGTGGTCGACTACCGACACGCCTCGGGCGAGCTCGGGCGAGATGTAGAGCGGGGTTCCGAGCAGCTGATCGGTGGCGGTGAGCTTCACGTCCTGGTGGTCGGGCGACTTGATCTTGGAGATGCCGAAATCGAGCACTTTGATGAAGTCGCGCTCCTGTCGACGGGTGATGAAGATATTCTCCGGCTTGAGATCTCGATGGACGATCCCGGCGTCGTGGGCCGCTTGAAGCGCGTCCGCGGTTTGGACGGCCAGCGAGACGGCTTCGTCGATGGGGATCGGGCCGCGCGCGATACGGCTCGCCAAGTCCTCGCCGTCGAGCATCTCCATGACGAGGAACACGCCGTGTTCGTCATGCGTGTCGAAGTTGACCACCTGCACGATGTGGTCGTTGTCGATCCGGGTGGCGGCCTTGGCTTCTCGAAGGAACCGTTCCACGCCGTCCGGCTTGTCTTCTCTCGCCTCCGAGAGGACCTTCACCGCGTAGCGTTCGCCGAGGTGCGTGTGCGTCGCCTCGTAGACGCGCCCCATGCCGCCCTGGCCGATGAGCCGGTCCACACGGTACACGCCGCCGAGCGTCGCCCCGATCAGTCGATCCTCTGGGCCCCGTTCCTCCATCTTCCACCCCAAAATCTAGCACGTCCGCTGGCATCCCCCTGGGCCCGGCACTAGAGGGAACGCATGCCAGTCATGCACTCGAATGGGATGCCGCTTGGGACCTCTGCGCCTGCGTTTTCCCTACCCAACGTCGACGGGGAGACCCTCACGCTCGACTCGTTTTCGGACGCGAACGCGCTCGTGATCGTGTTCACATGCAACCACTGCCCGTACGCGGTGGCGGCGGAGGACCGCCTCATCGAGATCCAGCGCGACTACGCCGAAAGGGGCGTTCAGCTGGTGGCTATCAACCCGAACGACGCCGACAGGTTCCCGGACGACTCGTTTGCCGCCATGAGGACTCGCGCGGAAGACAAGCACTTCAATTTCCCCTACCTACACGACGAGTCGCAGGAAGTCGCGCGCACCTACGACGCGGCCTGTACGCCCGACATCTTCGTTTTCGATCGCGACCGGAAGCTGGTTTACAACGGGCGCATCGACGACAACTGGCAGCAGCCTGCCAACGTCACACGCAACGATCTTCGCGCGGTTCTCGACGCGACGCTCGAGGGCGCTTCGGTCGATTTCGAACACGTCGCCTCCATGGGTTGCTCCATCAAGTGGAAGTAGATGGCGCACGTTCCTCCGTTCGACATCCCGCGCAATGAGATTCGAACCGAGCTCGATCGGATGCGCCATCCGTTTCGAATCGCCATCGATCGGGCGAAGAACCCGTTCAACATCGGCTCCATCGTTCGGACCGCGCATTCGTTCCTGGTGAAGGAGATCATCCTGATCGGCACCGAGCCTTGGTACGAGCGAGCGGCCATGGGGATGCAGCGATTCGAGAACATCGTCGAGCTTCCTTCCGAAGACACGTTTCTCGAGGCAGCCACCAAGGCCGGTTGGCACCTCGTGGCGTTCGAGAAAGACACCGCCGACGTCGGGCTCTGGGAGGCCGAGCTCCCGGAAGACGCGGTGCTGATCTTTGGCAACGAAGACGAGGGGTGCTCACCCGCCATTCTCGAGGCGGCCGAGCAGGTCGTGGCCATCCCGATGTTTGGTATCAATCATAGCTACCCCATCAGCGTGGCCGCGGGCATCGCCATGGCCGAATGGGCCCGCAGGCACTACGAAAACGGCCGTTGTTTGTAGCCTTGCCTACACGGCAAGGGACGCTAGACTCCGCCCCCTTCGGTGGGTGTAGCTCAGTGGTAGAGCACTGGATTGTGGCTCCGGGTGTCGCGGGTTCAATTCCCGTCACTCACCCCACTTCTTTGAAAGACTCGTTTGATCTTCCGGCTGTGGCAGCCCCGCTTCCGCAGCCCACGCACCCGTAGCTCAGCTGGATAGAGCGCCGGACTTCGAATCCGTAGGTCGAAGGTTCGAATCCTTCCGGGTGTGCTACAGCACCCGCGAAGTGCTGCTCGCTCGAGGCCCGTATACCCGGCCTTCGAGAACGGTCCGCTCGCGCGGCCCGTGGCCGGTCTCGGCCGTGCGGTTCGAATCCTTCCGGGTGTGCTACGAGCGCGAGCATCGCGCGAAACGCCGGTGCCACACCGGCAAACAAGGGGCCATTAGCTCAAGTGGTAGAGCAGTGGATTCTTAATCCATTGGCTCCAGGTTCGAGTCCTGGATGGCCCACTAATGATTCCAAAGTCTTCCGCGCCACGCGAACACGTCCCCTAGGTCGTGCTGGCCCTCCAGCTGGCCCTCCGAACACGGTAAGCGGCAATCGCGCCACAAGGGAACCGAACGCAAGCTACCCGGGCGCGCCCTGAAGCAACGCAAGGTGCGCTTCGTGCAGGTGGAGCCCCAGGCCGAACGCACGAATGAAGTCCTGACCCAGAAGCACCTCGCGATCGCGGCCCACATGGTCGATTGATTGCGCGTTTCTCATTTCGCCAAAGCCCATGACGGGCGGCTGTGTGCGCGCGATGTCGCGCAATAACCCCCGAATGCGAGAGACGTTTTTCGGGGTAGTTCGCATTCGGTTGCTGTCACGAAATTCCGCGAGCCCCATGACGCACGCGTCCGCACGTGCGACGCACCCCGAAAAGACGCGGACCGAGTGCCCGGTGATGTCCGGTTCGTCGACGCGGCAAACCCCATGACGCTTGCCCCATGCGCGCGCGAAGTGAAGGGCATTCATCCAGGAGCGGTCAGGTTTCGAACGAGTTGAGAGTCGAGAGTCTCCCCCCTGATTCTATAGCCAGCATGGCTTGGCGCCCTGGGTTCGATCGAGAGTGGCAGCTGCTGGAAGAACGCCCGGTCGCCGAACACCGATCCAAACCCCTCGTGAGTACAGTTGAAGAAGACGAGCCGGTTGTTTTGCATGAGGCACAGGTCATCCCAACCACCACCGTAGGTCTCGAACAACCGGCTCGTTGCGCGCCTGAGAAAGTCTCGAACTGGCGACGTGAGAGGGCCGTGCGCCATGAACCTCTCGTCGAGTGCTTTCGTACCGGGCCACTCGAACAATCGAAGGTAGCCCATCCCGGGCTCCGTCAGGGCGTCGACTCCCTGAAACAGCCCCTTGAGACGTCGCCTCTCAAGCACACCGGCATCGGGTTGGAAGCCTGCCATCTGAACGCCCGAGTTCACCAAAGCGAAATCGGTGGAGCCGTGAAGAATGGTCTCGAACCAGTCTAGCTCGGAGCCGTCCAGCGGGTGCTCAAGCGGGCCGACCTCGAGTTCGATTCGAACCGTTGTCATATGCCGATGTCACCACCAGCGGCCCTCAAACGCAAATGCCCGCCTAGCGGCGCGCCCTGGGCGCACCTCCCCCCGGACCCCCCACGGAGAATGAGGGGACACGCTCCCCATAGCCACCCTGGCGGAATCACTGAGCGTCTCAGCGAAAGATCGCAACATGGAGACTTCGAGCCCGGGGGCTTGCGCACTTCAACCTGCGATCTTCTCGGTGAAAGCGTCCTCCTTTCGAGGAGT
>JBCDFZ010000058.1:0-32591 GCA_039177115.1 Myxococcota bacterium | reverse complement strand
TTCGTGTGTCGTCCATGGCCAGCACCAGATGGCCGAAGCAGTACACGATCGACAGTACGATGATGGTTCGGTACTTGCCGAGGAACGCGTCAGAGATGATCGCGCCGAGGATCGGAAAGAAGTAGACGGCCGTGACGAAGCCGTGAAACCAAGTCTTCGCCTGCTCGTCCGTCATCAGGTCGAGCTCGCCGCTCGCGTTCATCAAGTACTTGGTCATGAAGATGACCAAGATCGCGCGCATGCCGTAGTAGCTGTAACGTTCGGCCGCTTCGTTCGCGACGATGTAGGGGATCCCTGGCGGCATCCCGTCGATCGGCGCGGGCGCCGCTCGGTACTTGTCGGAGGCTCCGGACATCGGTGCCATGTTAGCGGATTATTTCTTTTGGAGCGGCCTTCCTGGCCAGCCGCACTCGGGGTTTTTCTCGGTTTTCGAAGCGGTAGATGTTACTAGGGCCAAGTCGGGCGACGCATCAGGCGCCCCACACGCTGAGGGAAGTAACGGGAGGATGGCGTGACGAAAGATGCCCTGAAGAAGTTCGGCCGGGGTTGGGCCAACCGTGTGTTCGTGATGGCGTTCGTGCTTGGCACGGGCTCGGCAGTCGGCGCGCAGGACGCTCAGGTCCCGGGTCAGCTCGATCTCAACCAGTTCCGCCCTTCGGAGCTCACCACCGACGGCTTCGCCGTGAGCACTGCCGACGCGCAGGGTCACCTTCGCTTCGGGTTTCAGATTTACCTCGACTACGCAGACGACGAGCTCGTGTTCGAGGGCGCTCCGGGGACCGCCCAAGCGGGCCAGCTCTTCCGCGTGGTCAGCCGTGACCTGACGGGGCACTTCACGTGGAGCCTCGGTCTTTGGGATCATCTGGTGATCTTCATGGACCTTCCGTTTTCGTTCATCCTCGACGATCGGCTGTCCGAGGATCAGGTCACGTTCTTCGACGAAACTGGCAGGGCGGGGCTCATCCCGGTCGGTCAAGGTCTCGGCGATGTCTACCTCGGCGCTCGAGGGAACCTCTACGGCACGCGCGACGACATCTTCCAGATCGCGCTTCAAGCCACTCTCAGCGCCAACACCGCGTCGGCCGCCGATCGGTTTCAGAACTATCTCGGCGACCTGCGAAAGAAGCCGTACATCGGCGGTTGGTTCGAGGCGTTCATGACGTTCAACATCGGGGACCACGTTCGCATCCCGTTGAACGTCGGCTACAAAACCAACTTCTCGCAGCAGCTCGAGGCGCTTCAGGTTGGCAACCAGTTCACGTGGGGCGGCGCCATTCAGGCGTTCGCGCTCCAGAACCAAATCATGTTCACGGCGGAGTCGTTCGGCCGAACTGCCGCGCAGAGCTCCACTGGGTTCGGTGGTCGCGAAGAAACCCCGGTCGAAGTGCTCGGTGGTATCAAGTATCTCGCCAAGTTCGGTCTGGCCGTGGGTTTCGCCGGCACCGCGGGGGTGACGCCGGGCTACGGCTCTCCCGACTGGCGCCTCATCGGCATGATCGGGTTCACCATGCCTGAGCGCGAGCCCGAGAACCTCGACCTCGACGCCGACGGAATTCTCAACGACGTCGATCAGTGCCCGACCGAGGCGGAAGACTTCGACGGATTCCAGGACGAAGACGGCTGCCCCGACCCCGACAACGACGGTGACGGCATCCTCGACATCAACGACGGCTGCATGATGGACCCCGAAGACATCGACGGGTTCCAAGACGAAGACGGCTGCCCGGATCTCGACAACGACGGTGACGGCATCCTCGACGTCGACGACATGTGTCCGGACGAGCCAGGGTCGGCCGAGAACAACGGCTGCCCGGAGTCCGACCGCGATGGCGACGGGGTGCCCGACCGCATCGACAACTGTCCGGATGAGCCCGGCACGGTCGAAAACCAGGGCTGCCAGGACGCTCAGCTCGTCGTCATCGGTGACGGCCAGCTCGAGATCCTCGAGAAGGTCTACTTCAAGAGCGGGAGCGCCAAGCTTCAGTCCCGCTCCTTCGCGCTTCTCGACAACGTGGCGAAGGTCATCAACGCGCACCCCGAGTACCCGGTCATCCGAGTCGAAGGACATAGCGACGCCACGGGCTCACTGAAGTACAACATGCGCCTGTCACAGAAGCGTGCCGAAACGGTGGTTCGCTACCTCGTCGGACGCGGTGGCGTGCCGAAGGAGCGGCTCGTTGCCGAGGGCTTCGGACCCACGCGACCGATCCTTCCCGACGCCAAGACCAAAGCTGAGCTTGCGCAGAACAGGCGCGTCGAGTTCCACATCGCTGAAACGGGTCCCGAAGGCCCGATGGACGAGTCGGGCGAGCGCTAACGGAGCGCCGACTAGCTCGCGATTCGCACGGGCCAGGGGTTGTCCTCGGCAGACAGATTCAAGTTGCCGAGGAACTGCCTGGCCTGGCGGATTGTGATGCGGTCCGCCGGGTCGCTCCGCACACAGCGCGCGACCAGCGAGCCGAGGGCCTCGGTTCCTTGACGTGCGAGCAGTGCACGGACGGGTTCCGGATTGCCGTCGTGGGTCACGTGCTGGGTGATCATGCCAGCCTCGGTGTCCGCGTCGAATAGGGTCTCTCCCGTGTAGGCCTCGAAGATTAGGCAACCGAACGCATACACGTCGGCAGGGATCGGGTCGCTTGCATCCCCCGACCCCCAGATCTCCGGAGCCCCGTAGTTGGCGGTGCCGCAGCCAGGCCTGAGATGGCGGCCGGCGAGCCCGAAGTCGACGAGCACCGGCTTCGGGGGACTGCCGACGCCAGTGATCGCGTCGGCGTTGCAGACGATGATGTTGGACGGCTTGACGTCCAGGTGCGCGACGCCCACCTGGTGCATCGCATCGAGCCCCGCACCTACGCCGAGAAGCAGGTCGCGGGCACGTCGAATCGACAGGTCAGCCATCTCGAGCATGCGTTCGAGGCTCGGCCCCTCCACGAGCTCCATCACGAGGATGGGCTTCGGTCGCGCGCCCGCGTCGAAAGTCACGAACCGAGCGATGTTTGGGTGCTCCGGCAGGCCGAGAAGCGCTCCGGCCTCGTCGCGAAACAGGCGGAGAAACTCGTCTTCCGACAGCGTGCGCGCCGCGGCAGCGGAGTAGTCCGGCACCTTCAGCGCAAACGTCGGCGCGGACTCGTCCTGCCGCTCCTCGATACGCCGAGCGATGAATACCGAGCCGACGGCGCCGGTTCCCACCGCACGAACCAAATGAAACCCACCAAGAATCCGGCTCGGTGGCACCCATGCGGGTAGTGTGGCGTCTGCGTCGGTCTCGAGCGGGACGATGCTCGGTGCACGACGAGGGGCGTCGAGCGGAAGCGTGCGAAGGTGTTTGAGCGACGCTTTGGTGAGCTGCGCGAAGGCGCCCGGCAAATCACGGTCTACGGCCTCGACGGCGTTCAGAAACGCTTGGTCGATCTCGGAGACGGACGCCCGGAGGGCACGTTCCACCTCGAGGCCCATGGACCAGATCGTGTCTCCGGCGCTGGGCGCTTCAGCCACCGGCGTACCCAAGCGACGGCGGGAACCGTGAGTCAGCTGAGCCATCATGGTCACGCCGCGCTCGAGCGTTGCGAGCGGCGTCGACGCCGAGCGATCGGATACCTCGGTGAGGGAGCTCGATGAGACGACCGACCGAAGGCCCCGTCCAAGAAGCGATAGCGCTTGTCGAAACGCTTCCACGCGCGCGGAGCTCGCAACCGGCAGTTCGTTTCCGATGGTTCGGAGCGCGTCCGTTGCCGCCACGAGTCCCCGTCCGTCGCGCTCTGCCGTTCGAGTGGCCTGGCGAAGTTTGGCGTACGCTCGCAGGGACGCCTCGATGTCAGGCACCATCGAAGCTTCGGCCATCGCCTTCAGATCGTCGAGGTGGGGGACCGCCGAAGCGGCCGCCACGAGGATGTCGCCCACGTCTGCGATGTCTTCGCGGACGAGCGCGTCGCAGACGCGCGCCGTGGCCGCACAGAGGGTGCGGCGAAGCGAGCTCTTCGGGTCCTGCTCGACACGGTGAAGGAGCACCTGCTGCGAAACCAGGCGTCGCTGGCGAACCAGTTCTTTTCGTGGATCGACGTGTGGCCCATCGGCGTCGATCAGGTGCAGCATCGTGCGAAGTTGCCTGAGGCGCGTGGTGAACTGAGGAACTTGGTTGCCCTCGACCAGCGGGTCGCCTTCTCGGATCACGAGCCAGTTGCTCACTCGCTGGAACAGGTCGCCCATCCTCGCGTCTCGCTCTCCTTGAGCGCCTTCGTCTTCGCTCAAGAGAAGCAGGTCGCTCAAAGCCGAGGTCTCGAAGAGTGCGGAGTCGAGCTCCCGGAGCGCCAGAAACGCTGCCAGGTCGGTCTCCGATCGACGCTGCGGCTGACGCTCGAGCAACGAAGCTTTTTCGGCGGCGGCTTCGAGGATCGGCTCGGCCGCCCGTGCGGCTTCAAACGCTCCCTCCACCGCGAACGTCTCGAGCGCATCCGAGATCATCTCACTCAGCGTCGGTTTTTCGCCATTTCGCTTTCCGCTCAGCTCGTCGGCCAACGATCGCATCAGCGCGATGCGCCCGAGGTCTTCCATCCCGCCTCGCGCAACGGCTTTGCGGAGATGCTCTTCGGCTCGCGCGGCAGCTTCATCCGCGAAACCCGCGCGCAGCTGCTCCCGTCGCAGCGCGACCAGGGCTTCCGCGGTGTCGAGCCCGCCGACGCGCATCAGCTGCTCGAGCAGTGCCTCCACGACTTCAGGATGGCTCTCGGCCGCCCGTGGCAGGCCTGCGATCATGGCCGCGGCCACGCCGTGATCCTGCTGAAACACCACCGACTCCAACAGCTCGCGACAGGCTTGAAGGCCCTCTTCGGGGTTCACTGCGATGCTCGCGGCGAGCGAACCCGCTGCGCGGCGCCACTCCGTGATGGTGAACTCGGGGTCGAGGTGGCGCCGGATCTCCTCCCGAAACACCGGCATGGAACCCGCGAGGAGACCTCGCGCCGAAGCCACGTGGCGCCACACCAGGGTCTCGCGGTCCGCAAGCAGTCGGTCCCAGGCCTCGCGGACGGGACGCGTGCAAAACACGCGAATCCCGCTGTCGTCTCCTTCGGCCGCGCGTCGTGCCGCCTCGCGCGCGGCGCGCTCGAGCAGTCGGGCCGCGAGTCGCCTGGAAGGGAGCGAGCCCGTCGCCGGCGAGCTCACCCAGTCGCGACCCAGATCCTGTCGAGAGATCAGCGCGAGCGCGAGCGCGTCCGCGCTGGTGACCATCCCGATGGGGAGGCTGAGCGCGAGTGCGACGCGAGCCCGCATCGCGCGGCCGCTGAGCGCGCGCTGCGATCCGAGCGCGAGCTGCGTGGCCACGGCGACGAACGTCGGGGCGTCGCCGCGCCGAAGCCTGTCGAGAACCAACCGACCAAGTGCTCGCTTGGTCGTGCTGGTCGGGAGCGCGGCGGCAAGCTCATAGAGCGCTGCGGCCGCCGCCGGCGGGGAGAGCCAGTCGAGTCTTTCGACGTAGCCGCCTTCGAGTGCGACCTCGATGCTCTTCTGGAGCGCTCTTGGGTCGAGGCCCTCGAGCGGGACCGGTCGCCGTTCGTCGACCACCGCGCGTGCAAGCGTCGCCATCGCCTGGCGCCACACCGCCTCACGCTGCTCCCGCACGTGTAGACGATGCAACACCGTCAGGCCTTCCAGCCGGTCCCGAGTGGCGGCACGCATCCAGAAGGATTCTAGCGCGCTGCTCGGCTCTCCGAAAGCGCGGTTGACACGTCCGATCAAAGCCCTTAGCTGGAAGAAGAGTGCTGCAGCTCTCGTTCGAGTTCGCGGGGGATCCTCAACCGCTCAAGCCTTCACCGGAGCCTGAGCGCCCAACCGACGACCTAGACCGCGCCTATTCCCGCGCATCCGTCTGGAGCAAGGCGCTTGCGGCTCGACTGGGCCGCCCCGTCCGACTCGTGATCACCGACAACCGAAGCACGATGCTGTCCGCCAAACCGAAAGGCGATCGCCTGGAGGTGCGTCTGCATCACATGTTCCTGATGGCCGACGAGAAGATCCTCGACGCCGTGGCCGACTACCTCGCCGGGGGCCAGGCGGCCGCCAAGGTCCTCGACGCGTTCATCGAGACCCACCGGTCGCGGTACGTGGCTTCGTCGCGCCCGCAAACCGCCCTCCGCACCGAGGGCGAACACCACGACCTCCGTGCCATCGCGGACGACCTGGCTGCCCGTCACTTCGGGGGCCCGGTCGACGTGAAGATCACATGGGGCAAACGGGTTCAGCCCAAGAAGCGTCAGCGCTCGCTCCAGCTCGGCACGTATCTTCCGGACGACCGCCTCATCCGCATTCATCCGGTGCTCGACCAGGACTGGGTCCCCCAGTACTTCGTCGAGGCCGTCGTGTTCCACGAGATGCTTCACCACGACATGCCGGCGGTGGTGCGAAACGGCCGGCGTCACTACCACACGCGCGCCTTCAAACGGCGTGAGCGATCCTTCGAGTACCACGCGGCGGCTCAGGCCTGGGAAAAAGACAACCTTTGGCGTTTGCTGCGCGGGAAGTAGGCTTCGAGGGTCCATCCATGGCGCGCCGCCGAAAAATCCGTTCCTCGATTTCCGTTCCCATCACGTTGGGTGCGGTCACGGTTCTGCTCAGCGTCGCGCTGCTCGTCGGTTGGTCATTCCTACTCGCGAAGCGAATCGCGAGTTCCGCCGACATTGCGGGTGACGTTTGGTTGTTGGTGCTCGGCGCGCTTTCCTTCGTGCTGATCATCGTCGTCTTGGTGCTATTCGTCATTTCACTCGCACGGGGCATCATCGAGGTCCGAAAACAGGATACCTTCATCGACTCGGTGACCCACGAGCTGAAGAGCCCGCTCGCCTCCATTCAGCTGTGCCTCGAGACGCTCGGTCGCGAGGGTCTTGCGACGGATGACCGCGAACAGCTCCGCACCATGATGCTCGATGACGTGGATCGGCTGCGATCGTTCATCGACGACGTGCTCGAGGCCAACCGGCTTTCCTATGCGCGGCCCGGAATGCTCAACGTGAGCGACGTGTTGTTGTATGAGCTCGCCGAAGAGTGCGCAGCGTCGGTTCGGATGCGCCACAAGCTCGCCAAAAGCGAAATTCAGGTCGACATGGACCGCGAGATCGTCGTCAACACAGATCGCGCGGCGCTCGAGATCGTAGTCAAGAACCTCATCGACAACGCCGCCAAGTACTCCGGCACGCCCGCGCGAGTCGAGGTGACCGCGCGTCGCCAGGACGAGCGTCGCGTCCTACTCGAGGTTCGCGATCGTGGCATTGGCATCGACCGCAAGGACCTCAAGCGCGTGTTTCACCGTTTCTATCGGGTCGAAGATCAAGAGGTTCGCGAACGACGGGGCACCGGCCTCGGGCTTTTCGTCGTGTGGGCTCTCGTCAAGCAGCTCGGCGGCAAGGTCGAGGCGCTTTCGGACGGGCGGGGTCAGGGCACCACGATGCGCGTCGAGCTTCCGCAAACCCGATCGGTGGGCACCGCATGAACGAACCGGGTAAGCAGAGGCTCCTGATCGTCGAAGACGAAGACCATCTCGCAGCGGGTCTCAAGCTCAACCTCGAGCTCGAGGGCTATCGGGTGGACGTCGCCGCCAACGCCAAAGAGGCGGGTCAGCGCCTGCTCGACCCCGCTGGCTACGACGCGATCGTTCTCGATGTAATGCTCCCCGATCTCAACGGCTTCGAGCTGTGTAAGAAGTTCCGCGAGGCCGGGAACTTCATTCCCGTCATCATGCTCACCGCTCGCTCGTCGCCCGAGGACCGCGTGCTCGGTCTGGAAGCAGGAGCCGACGACTACATGGTCAAACCCTTCGAACTCCGCGAGCTTCTCGCTCGCGTCCGATCCGTGCTCCGAAGACGACGCTGGGAGCAGGTCGCCGGCAATCATGTCAAGGCATCTACCCTTGCGTTCGGCAACGCGCAGATCAACTTCGATACCCACGAAGTCCGTGTCGACGGCGAGCTCGTTCAGCTCACCCAGCTGGAGCTCGACCTCCTTCGCTACTTCGCGGAGAACGCCGGCCGCGTGCTCAACCGCACCGAGCTCCTCGAGCGTGTGTGGAAGCTTCGCAACTACAGCAATACGCGAACCGTCGACAACTTCATCTCTCGACTTCGACGCCGGTTCGAGGAAGACCCCAGTCAGCCCACCCATTTTCTCTCGGTCCGTGGTGCGGGCTACAAGTTCATCGCCTAGTCGCTTCAAAAAAGCGGCCCTGTCTCGGCAAATGACAGAACTATGACAGAGCGGGACGGAATCATGACGGCGACTCCGAAGGGGCTACGATAGCCTCGTTTTCATGGAGACAACGGCGATCGCCGAATCGGGCCCTCAGCGACTTTCTCGCGCGGAAGCGTGGCAAAAGGCCATTCCATTCATTCTTTCCCACTTGGCCGTGTTGGGCGCGTTCTGGTCGGGCGTGACGACCAAGGCCTTGACGCTCTGCATCGTTCTGTTCTTCGTGCGCGTCTGGGCCATCACCGCGGGCTACCACCGTTACTTCTCGCACCGGACCTACAAGACCAGCCGAGCCATGCAGTTCGTGCTGGCGTTCCTCGCGCAGACCAGCTCGCAGAAGGGCGTCCTCTGGTGGGCATCTCATCATCGCGTGCATCACAAGCACTCGGATCAGCCCGGCGACGTTCACTCGCCGGTGCTCGACGGGTTCATCTGGGCCCACCTTGGCTGGATCTTCGCCGATACTGGCGAAACGCGCTGGGACAAGATCCGCGACTTCGCGAAGTACCCTGAGCTCCGCTGGCTCAACAAGTATTGGGCTGTGCCACCCACCATGACGGCGATCTTCTGCTTCTTGGTGGCCGGTTGGTCCGGCCTTTTCATCGGCTTTTTCCTGAGCACCGTGCTGGTTTGGCACAACACGTTCATCATCAACTCGCTCACGCACGTGTGGGGCAAGCGACGTTTCGACACCACGGACGACAGCCGCAACAACTGGGTGACCGCGCTTCTCACGCTGGGTGAGGGTTGGCACAACAACCATCACCACTATCAGTCGTCCTGCCGCAACGGCTTCTACTGGTATGAAATCGACGTCACCTACTACGTCATCAAAATGATGAGCTGGGTGGGGCTGGTATGGGACATTCGCGAAGTTCCCGAACACGTCCTCGAAGAGGGCCGGCGTCGGGACCGCGGTGAGATTGACCCACCGGCAGCGTCAGACAGCAGCGAAGAGCGGCTCCGGCTCGCGGCCTAGCGTCGCTCGTCGTTTCGCGGTTGGATTCTCCCGTGGCGGGCGTTTCGGCCTAGGGCCTCAGAGCCACCAGCGGAGAATGTGCGCCCACCAGGGGGCGGGCTTGCGGTTGGGCTGCCAGTTGGTTTCTTCAGTGGTCATCGAGAGGGGCCTCCACGGGCTAAGTCGAACCCCGAGCCGCGATTATACTCATATCGGGTGAGTTTCCGAATTGTTTCGCACATGCCACAAGCCGTTAGAATCACTGACGATTTCATCCATTACCAATGATGATATCGTCAGTTAGCCTTACTGGCTGTAAAGCTCTCGGCCGTCGCCTTCGACGTATCGCTTGAACTTGGTGGGGATCCGGAGGAGGTCTTTCCGAACCGCGGGCCGGATGACCGACACGAGAACACCGTCCCCGATGTCGACCATTGCGCCGAAGGAGACGAGGGTCTTGCCGTCTTTCCAGGCGCGCACGCGGAGGAAACCCCAGCCGGCGCGAAGCTCGTGCCCCTGCGAGTGATCGAGCCGGAACACCATCGCCTTCCTGTCGCCATCGAACGTGGTTTGGAGCACGTACCGAATGTCGACGGGGCCCCACTGCTGACGAATCGAGAGGTCAGTCTCCTCGCCGTGCTGCCCCTTGATGTTGCTCTCGGTGGCGAGCGGAATGAAGCGTTTGTATCGCGGAAGATCCTGAAGTGCGCGCCATGCCGTCTCGGGGGGAACGTCGACGATTTGCCAGCTCTGGCCGCCGAACAGCTTGAGTGAGCCGCGCTGTTCGTTCTTGGGCTTCATCACGAGCTCGCCCGACTCGAGCAAGACCTTGTCCTGCATCGTCAGGCCGCCCGACTTCCCCTGCGCACGGGAGTGCGGGCTGCTCAGCGCGAGGATGAGGCCCAGTGCGACGGCCGCGCCGGACAAAACTGTACGACGGCGGGCTTCCTGGCTAAGTCTGGCGGTGGTGGCGAGCATCGTGCGGTTATTCTTCATAAGCATCCTGGTTATGGGGTGCGCTTCTGCGCTTGCCCAGCCTAGTGACGCGGTCCCGCCAAACGGGATTCAAAGTATACCTTCGATCGACGTCTCTGCGGAATCCGAGTCTACCGCGCAAACCAACGAAAACGAACGGTTTTTTGGCTGGACCTCTGTGCTCCCGCCGTTGGTCGCGATCGTGCTCGCCCTGCTGTTTCGCCATGTTCTGCTCGCGCTGGTGGTGGGGGTGTGGCTAGGCGCGTTTTTGTTGAACGATCGCGCTTTCGTCGCGTCATTTGCGCGACTTCTCGACACGCACATCGTGGGTTCGATCGCAGATCGAGGGCACGCCTCGATCCTAGTGTTCAGCTTGCTGCTTGGCGGCATGCTCGGGCTCATCACGCACAACGGCGGCGCACGAGGCCTCGCGTCTTGGGTGCGCGGAGAGCGAGGCAACCGTCAGCGCGGTCAGCTCACCACGTGGTTCCTCGGTTTGCTCGTGTTCTTCGACGACTACGCCAACGCGCTCTTGGTTGGGTCCTCGATGCGCCCGGTTGCCGATCGACTCCGAATCAGTCGCGAGAAGCTGGCGTTCCTCGTCGACGCGACCGCGGCTCCCGTGTCGAGCCTGGCGCTCATCTCGTCGTGGATTGCGGTCGAGGTGGGCTATATCGAAGACCAGTTCGTCCACCTCGGGATCGAGCGCGACGCCTACGTCACGTTCATCGAGACGATCCCCTATCGCTTCTACCCGTTGTTGATGCTCGTGTTCGTAGCGTATGTCGCGTTTCGCGGGAAAGACTTCGGCCCAATGCTCCGCGCCGAACGCCGTGCCGTCGAACAGGGGCTCGTCCTGCGGCCTGGCGCGCGACCGGCGTCCGACTTTCACGACGAAGCGGTCCCCGACGACGTGCAGCCGCGCCCTTGGAACGCGGTGGTGCCCGTGGCCGTGGTCGTCGCGGTGGCGGCCATCGGGATCTATGTCGACGGGCAGGCGAAGGTTGTCGCAGCCGGCATGGAGCCATCGCTTCGCAGCATCGTCGGTGAGGCGAGCTCGAGCGCTGCGCTCCTCTGGGCTTCGGGGGCAGGCTGCCTGGCAGCGCTCGTGATGTCTCTCGCGAGCGGGGCGCTCGACCTCGAGCGCTCGATGGACGCCTGGATGTCCGGCATGCGCGGCATGTACCTTGCTGCGCTCATCCTCGTGTTGGCCTGGGCGCTCGGCGGCGTGTGCCGGGAGCTCCACACGGCGGACTACCTCATCGGAGCGATCGGCGACTGGCTCACGCCCGCCTTCATTCCGCCAGCGGTGTTCGTGCTGTCCGCGCTCGTGAGCTTCGCCACTGGGACCTCTTGGGGCACCATGGCCATCCTCTTTCCTTTGGTCGTTCCGCTTGCCCATGAGCTTGCGCCTGGGAGCGATGCGATCCTGTTCGGGACAATCTCGTCGATCTTGGCGGGATCGGTGTGGGGCGATCACTGTTCCCCCATTTCCGACACGACGATTCTCAGTTCGATGGCCACGAGCTGCGACCACATGGATCACGTGCGGACGCAGCTCCCGTACGCGCTCGTAGTCGGCGGGGTGAGTCTGGTGTTGGCCGAAGTTCCGGTTGCCGCAGGTTGGTATGGGCCGTGGGTCGGGCTGGCGATCGGCGTGGTCGCGATGGTCGGACTGCTCGAGCTAGTCGGCCGTCCCGTCGTCCGAAGCCGGTCGTAGCGAGAGCTTCTCGGCGGCGATCTGCGAGCGAAGAGCACGCTTGAGGGTCTTTCCGCTCGCGCCCTGCGGGAGCTCTGGAACGAAGGCATACGCTCGTGGGACCTTCACCGGAGCCAGGTGCTCGCGAACCCAAGCGTCGAGTTCGCGCGGCGAAACGGCCGACCGCTGCACGATCACCGCGACGATCTCCTCGCCATAGTAGTCGTCTGGCTTTCCCACGACGGCGACGTCGACCACAGCGGGATGCGCCGCCAAGGCATCTTCCACCTCGAACGGGTAGATGCTGTGACCGCCGCGCAGGATCAGGTCTTTGTCGCGATCGACGACGGTTAGCCGACCTTCATCGTCGAGAAGCCCAACGTCTCCGGTGTGAAGCCAACCTCCGCGGGTCACGTGCCGCGTTGCCTCTTCGTCGTCCAGGTAGCCCAGCATGACGTTCTTGCCGCGCACGAGAACCTCTCCGCGCTCTCCGTTGGGCATTGGGTTCCCCTCGGCATCCGCGATCTGTACCGTCACCCCCGCCACCGGTTTTCCGACCGACCCAGGGGCAGCGCGATCGGGCGGGGCGTTGATGGTCGAGAACGTGGCCTCCGTGAGGCCGTAGCCCTGACGCACCGTTGCCCCGAGCCGCTTCTCCGCGCGCACGCGCACTTCTTCCGGAAGGGGAGCGCCGGCACTCAGGCACCAACGGAGGCGGGGAGGGGCGTCTCCTTCGTCGAGGTTCGCCCACGCGACGAACATCGTCGGTACGCCCGGCAGGAAGGTCACCCCGTGCCGCGCACACAGCGACAGGCTCTTCGCGGCCGAGAACCGTGGAACGAACACCGTTGCCGCGCCTGCGAAGAACGGAACCAACAGCGTCATCCGGATGCCGTACGAGTGCGTGAGCGGGATGACCCCAAGCAGGCGATCGTCTTCGTTCACGCGGAGGGTATGGGTCACCAGGGCGTTGGTGTGTGCGTTGAGTGACCCGTGCGTGATGCAAACGCCCTTGGCTTTGCCGGTGGTGCCGGAGGTGTACAGGATCATCGCGACCTGGTCGCGGCTTCGCTCCGCCGGCGATTCGATCGGCGATGGGTGACGGACGGCCTTCTCGATCGGCATGATCGCGGTGTTGCCCCCAGCGAGCGCATTGGCCTGCCCCGCCAGGTCGGCGTGTTTCTCGTCGCACAGAATCGCGCGACAACCCGCGTGCCGAAGCCGAAACGCAACCTCTCGCGCGGTCGACATCGACGGAACGGGAAGCGTCGTGGCTCCGGCGTAGACGGCGCCGAACCAAGCGTTCACGAATGCGAGGCCGTTGTCGATGAAGACCGCTACGCGATCCTCGCTTTCGAGCCCGGCGTCGCGCAGGAACCCAGCAACGCGCGACGCCTGTTCATCGATTGCGCCGTAGCTGCATTCGAGGTCGCCCCGACCGGCATCGACGATGGCCGTTCTGCTCGGCTCGCGTTTCGCCCAGTCGTGCAAGAACAGTCCGACGTTCGCGCTCATGGCGAACGACCGTAGCACGGCCGTCGGGGCTGGACGCGTTCGCTCGACGCGATACGATCGGCCCCATGCCCAACGCCAAAGCCGTCGTGATCCGCGAACCTGGAGGCCCCGAAGTGCTCGAGCTGGGGAGCGTCGATCTTCCGGACCCGGGTCCGACTCAGGTTCTGGTGCAGGTGGCCGCAGCGGGGCTGAACCGCGCGGACTGCCTGCAGCGTGCAGGCTTCTATCCTGCGCCCTCGAGCGTCCCCGCTGACGTCCCTGGGCTCGAGTTTTCGGGAACCATTGCCGAGGTTGGGCGCGAGGTGAAAGGCTGGGCGGTCGGGGACCGTGTCATGGGCATCGTTGGGGGCGGAGGCATGGCAGAGCTCGTGGTGACCGAGAGCGGCGAACTCTTGCGCGTTCCCGAGGCGCTTAGCCTCGAGCAGGCCGCCGCCGTTCCCGAGGTGTTTCTCACCGTGTTCGACGGCGTGGTGCTGCAGGGAGGCCTCGCAACGGGCGACGCGGTCTTGTTTCATGCAGTTGCAAGCGGTATCGGCACCGCCGGGATCCAGATCGCGCGCGCGCTGGGCGCCACTTCTGTCGGGACGACTCGTACGGCCGACAAGCTCGCGCGCTGCCAGGCGCTCGGGCTTGATCATGCGGTACTCGTCGACGACGGCAAGTTTGCCGAGGCTGTTCTCTCTTCGGTCCCGAAGGGCGTCGACGTGATTCTCGACACCGTGGGTGCTGCTTACCTCGGCCAGAACGTGAAGGTCCTCGCGAAACGAGGGCGAATCGTCGTCATTGGCCTGATGGGTGGCGTCAAGGGCGAGCTTCCGCTCGGCGCGCTCCTCGCGAAGCGTGGATCCGTCCGCGGCTCCGTGCTCCGTAGCCGTCCGAGTCATGAGAAGGCGGCGCTGACCCACGCATTCGCCGATCAGATGCTGGCGAGGTTCGACGACGGCGCGCTCGAGCCCGTCATCGACGAAGTTCTCCCCATGACCGAGATCCGGGCCGCCCACGAACGCATGGACAGCAACCAGACATTCGGGAAGCTGGTGCTCAGCTGGGGGTAGCGCGCGCCTTACAGCTTCAGCGCGCGGCGAATGTAGTTCGGTAACGCGAACACCGCGCGATGCACATCTTCGTTGTAGGCCTTGGACCCTTCGACGATTGCGGCCTGTCGGTCCGCGTCGGCGCTTTGGGGGCCCCCGTTGTCGGAGCACCAGGTCCAGCTCCACGTTCCGGTGCCATACAGGGGCACCGGCCCCGTATACGGGTGCACCTCCGCGAAGAGCTTTCGGAGCTTCTGCTGCGTTCGCGCGAAGACATCCATCATCAGAAGAGGCGACGCACTTTGAAGCGCCATCACACCGTCGGCCGCAAGCATGCGTTTGCACCCGCGATAGAATGCTTCGTCGAACAGGATGGCGCCTGGGCCGACGGGGTCGGTTCCGTCGAGAAGAACGACGTCGTACTTGCTGTCGGTGCTGTGCTTGACGTAGTCGATGCCGTCGATGAAACGAACTTCGAGGCGCCGATCGTCCCAGGCGGTGCCGATACTCTGCAGGTGCGCTTTCGACGCATCGACGACCATCTGATCGATTTCGATCATCACGCATGTTTCCACGTCGGGGTGACGTAGAACCTCTCGAACGGTCCCTCCGTCGCCTCCACCGATGACGAGGACACGGGCGATTCGAGGTGCTGTCGTCATGGCCGGGTGGACGAGCATCTCGTGGTACAGAAACTCGTCGTACTCGCTGGTCATGAACACGCCGTCGATCACGAGTACGCGGCCGAACCCGACCGTGTCGATGACCTCGATGGTTTGGTAATCGCTTCGGTCGGAGAAGAGCGTTTCTTTCACCCGAAGGCCGAGTCTCGTGTGATCCTCGAATGTCTCGTCGTACCAAACGCCCATGTTGCTCTCCGCGATGCTGCGGCGGCTATAGCTGTAGCTGAAGTTGGCGGCTACCCATCGAGGGGAGCACCAGCGGTTCGCGCGGTCGCGCGACCAGAAGCATCGTGCCCTGGGGGCCGAGCGCCGCCTCGGCTGAAGCGCGCGCAAGCGACTCGCGGTTGTTGGTTTCCGATAGGTGCATCAGCACCACGCGGCTCGGAACGTAGGCGAGCTCGGCGAGGAGATCTCCCGTCTGCGCGTTGGACAAGTGACCGCGAGGCCCGCCGACCCGCTGTTTGAGTATCGAGGGGTAGGGTCCGTTTCGGAGCATGTCCACGTCGTGGTTGCTTTCGACTAGCAGCGTATCTGCGCCGTGGAGGAACCGTGCGAGCCCATCGGGGACGTGACCGAGGTCGGTCACGAGGCCCACCGAAGTTGCGGCGGTCTCGAAGACGAGCGCGACCTGCGGCGCGTCGTGCGGCACGGCCTTAGTACGCACGGTGATGTCGCCGATCTGGAAGCGACGCCCAGCGACGAAGACACGCGACGCGACCGAATCGCGTAGCCGGATCGCGCGAAGCGTCGTCCGGGTGGCGTGCACTGGGCAGCTCCAGCGGGACGCATACACGGACGCGTGCATTGCGTGGTCCCCGTGCTGGTGTGTGACGATCACACCAGACACTCGCGGCAAGTCACGACCGAGATGGCGCAGCCGGGCGATGACACGACGGTGGGACAAACCGGCGTCCACGACGACGGAGGTCGTATTGGATTCCAAGAGCAGCGCGTTCCCCTCGCTCCCACTCCCGAGGATCGTGACCCGCACATTCGACCTAGAGCACAGCTCGGATCCGTTGGCAAGGGCGTTCACTTGCCATACGGCCGGATCGGGGTGAGAGTTCGGCCGTGAGCGAAGAAGCCCCTTCTCCGTACGACAGTTTGCTCTTCGTTTCCTTCGGGGGTCCAGAGCAGCCAGACGACGTCATTCCGTTTCTCGAGAACGTGGTACGAGGCAAGAACGTGCCGAAGGAGCGACTCGAGGAAGTCGCGGAGCACTACTACCACTTCGAAGGTAAGAGCCCGATCAACGACCACAACCGTGCGTTGATTAAAGCGCTCAAAGACGAGCTCGAAGCAAACGACATCGAGTTGCCGCTCTACTGGGGAAACCGAAACTGGCACCCCATGTTGACGGAGGCCCTCCAGCAGATGAAAGACGACGGAAAGAAGCGGGCGCTAGCGTTCGTCACGTCGGCTTACAGCAGCTATAGCGGCTGCCGCCAATATCGTGAAGACATCGAGCGGGCGCGCAAGGAGGTCGGTGAAGGGGCGCCCGAAGTCGACAAGATTCGCGTGTTCTACAATCACCCGGGGTTCATCGACGCCAGCGTCGATGGGCTTCTCGCGGCGCTCGAAACGCTGCCGAAAGATCGGCGCGAGGCGGCTCGGGTCGCCTTTACCGCGCACAGCATTCCGTGTGTCATGTCCGAGACGTCGGATTACGCTGACCAGCTGGAGGAGTCCGCTCGGCTCGTTGCAGAGGGTGCGCGCAACGACCGCTGGCAGCTGGTGTTCCAGAGCCGAAGCGGGCCCCCCCACGTTCCGTGGCTCGGTCCCGACATCATCGAGCACCTCGAGGCGCTCTCGCAGATCAACGTGAAGGACGTCATCGTGGCGCCGATCGGGTTCCTATCTGACCACATGGAAGTCGTCTGGGACCTCGACGTGGAGGCACGGGAGCGTGCCAACGAACTCGGCATCACGCTCACACGCGCGCCTACCGTGGGCACGCATCCGCAGTTCGTCTCGATGATCCGCGAGCTGATTCAGGAGCGACTCGGGCTCGTCAAGACTCGCCAGGCGGTAGGAAAGCGCGGTCCGTCGCACGACGTCTGTCCGCCGGACTGCTGTCAGTTTCAACCGCGCGTGTCGCGACCGCCAGCCGCGCCGTAGGGCTGCGAGCTCGCTAGTCGATGGAAACGGGCCCTCAGCTGGGGTCTTGAAAGTCCGGATCGCGTTTCATCATGTTGGCCTGCACCGCCTCCATCTGATTCGGGCTTCCGAGGAGCTCTCGCTGGAGATCGGTCTCGAGCCTCAGCGCGTCCGCCCGTGAGAGCTCGGCCGCTTCGTTCAAGAGTGCCTTGCCCGCGCGAATGGCATGGGGAGATTTGGAAGCGATGAGCTTGGCCATGTCGAGGGCCGCGCGAAGAGGGTCGTCGCTCACACGGGTTGCGAGGCCGAGTTCCACCGCCTCGGTGCCTGAAAGTACGCGACCTGTGAACGTCAGCTCCTTGGCGACGTCGAGGGGGACCTGACGAAGGAGTGTCTGCGTGATGCTCATGTCGGGAACGAGGCCCCACTTGATTTCCATCACGGACATCTTGACGTCGGGGGTGACGATACGAATGTCCGCGCCGAGCGCGATCTGCATTCCTCCGCCGTATGCCACGCCGTGCACCGCGGCGATGACCGGAACCGGAACCTCTTGCCACACCCAAGCTGCACGCTGTGCAACGTTCGCCGGGCTTTCGTCTGCGCGATCCAGAAGGCGAGCACTGATCTCGGGGCCGGCCATGAACGAGGCGAAGTCGAGCCCCGCGCAAAACGCTCGTCCTTCCCCGTGAAGGACGACAGCTCGGACTGAAGAGTCGGCGGCCACGGCCTTTCCGGTATCGATGAGACCCTCGAACATGGCGAGGTCGAGGCCGTTCATTTTATCGGGCCGGTTGAGGCGGACGGTGGCCACACCGTTGTCGATCGTGAGCTGGACTCTGTCGGACATGAGAACCTCGGGTCGGGGGTCAACTGAAGACGACTGTCTTGTTGTCGTAGACCAGGATGCGATCGTCAAGGTGCCACCGGACCGCACGAGCGAGCACCACCTTCTCGAGGTCTCGCCCCTTCCTGACCAGATCCTGTACCGAATCGCGGTGGGAAGAGCGCACGACGTCTTGCTCGATAATCGGGCCTTCGTCCAAATCTGCAGTGGCGTAATGCGCCGTTGCACCGATCAGCTTCACCCCGCGTTCGTACGCGCGGTGATACGGCTTACTGCCCATGAATGCAGGCAGGAACGAGTGGTGAATGTTGATCACCTGATTTGGATAGGTCGAAAGGAAGTCGCTCGTCAGGATCTGCATGTAGCGGGCGAGCACCACGAGGTCGATGCCCTCGGCTCTCATCAGGCGCACGGCTTCGTCTTCCTGGGCGCGCTTGTTCTCTTTGGTGATCGGCAAGTGATGAAACGGGATGGCGAACTGCTGCGCGATGGGCTCGAGGTCGGGATGGTTGCTGATGATGAGCGGGATGTCCGCCGCCAGCTCTCCAGACCGTTGTCGCAGGACGAGGTCGTAGAGGCAATGGTCGTACTTCGATACGAAGATCGCCATGCGCGACCGCTTCTTTCCGTCGGCGAGCCGCCAGTCCATCGAGAAGCGCTCAGCGACTTCGCCGATCGCGGTGTTGAGACTGGTTCTGTCGGTGTGAAGCTCCGAAAGATCGAATTCGATTCGCTGAAAGAACTGTCCGGCCACCGGGTCGGTGTGCTGGTCTGCATGAAGAATGTTCGCACCGTGCCCGTAGAGCACCTGCGCCAGAGCAGCGACGAGGCCTTTTCGGTCGGGGCAGCAAACGAGGAGGGTGGCGGTCTTTTCCACGGCCCGAGGTTCTAGCGGTTGAAGCGGCGTTCGCCAAGCGCCAAGCCGTTACCGGCTGAGCCGCTCCATCGCATCGCCGAAGATGTACACGAGCTGGAGTACCCCGGCACCCGCGCCGAGAACGGCTCCCGCGACGATGAGCTTCCATTCGTCCTGCTGAAAAGCCGGGCGAAGCACGCCTTCATAGCTGGCGCGATCGAGAGCGGCCATGCGGCGCTCGAGCTCGCCCGCGAGGTCGACGGACTGGCCGGCAAAGGTGTGAAAGAACCCGCCCGGCTTCGGCCATTCCTCTTCGATTCGCTCGAGGATCTCTCGCCGGAGTGCGGGCCGCTGCTCGGGTGGCAGAACGAGTGCGGCCATGGGATGGGCTTCGTACTTGGCGATCAGCTCCCCGAGGCGACGCTCGACGATCTGATTCATGCGTGCGGCGCCCGGGCTCTCCATCACCGAGGTCACGATGTTATCGGCGTTGAGAACGCGTTCGGCTACCGTTCGACCAAACGCATTGGCAACCTCGGCCTGACGCTTGTGGAAGAGCCCGTGCAGTGTCAGGGGTCCGATCTTCACCGGTTCACGCGGCTGGAAGATCAGCTTGAGCGCAATCCAGTTGGTCAGGTAGCCCACCGCAAAGCCGGCGGCCGGGAGGATCCATGGCGCGGGATAGAGGACCCAGACGATCATCTGGAAGATGCCGAACGCGAAACCGAAGTAAAGTCCCGATCGTTCGATGAACTTGAACTCGTCGCGCCCGACTTCGTAGAAGAGCTCACCCATCAGGCCTTTGTTGCGTTCCATCGCTTCGAGGGTGGTTTTCTCGATATCGAGGATGCTGTCGATGTCGTCCGCCATGTCGAGCGCGATCGTCCTCGAGACGCTCATGATTTCCTCGCGCACGAGGCCACGGACTTTGTTCTGCATGAACTCACCGGCGTTGTCCCACATCGGCTTGGCGTACTTCGTGGCCACGTCGTGAATGACCTGATCGGTGATGTCGTCCACCACGGATCCGAGCTTCCCCGAGAACGTATCGGCGCTGAAGCTCGTGTCGAAGAGCTCCCGTACCGAGAGGAGTTTCTCGGTGATGAGGTCGTTCGACATTTTGGCGAGCCGAAGCGCATTGGCCGGGATCACGCCTTGCCATCCGAGAAAGGGTCGGATGCCTACGAACTCGATCGGATGAAACATCATCTTGATGGCCACCACGTTCGTAAACCAGCCCACCACCCCGCTGATGAACGGGATCAGCAGGACGATCCAGTTCTCTTGAATGCGGCTCAGCAGCTCCATCGACGACTATCCAGCGTGGGTCCGGCGCCTAGGGCGCGTGTAGATGCATCCAGTAGAGAAGGAGTGCGATCGTTTTACCGTCTTCGATGTGACCCTCCTTCAGCATGTCGCGGACCTCCCAAGTCGGCAGTGGAAATACCTCGATCTCTTCGCCATCGTCGAGGTTCTGGGCTGTTTTGGTGAGCCCCGTCGCGAGATACCCGAACATTCGCTCGTTGAGTACGCCTGGCGAAGCGAAGAACTCAGTGAGCGGCGAAATCGTTTCGGCTCGATACCCCGTCTCCTCCTCGAGTTCGCGCGCCGCGCACACGTCGGGGGCTTCCGGTGGCTCGAGGGTCCCCGCGGGCAGCTCCCAGAGCGTTTTCCCAACCGTTCGCCGCACGTTCCGGATCAAGATCACGCGGCCGTCGTCGAGCACCGGGAGGATGACGGCCGCGCCGGGGTGTTCGACTACATCTCGAACGATAGGAGCGCCGTCAGGTCCGTCGAACGTGAGTCGTGCGACGTCGAACTTGGCAGCCTTCAGTAGCAACTCGCGTCGTGGCATGGCGCGCATCATGGCCGACTTCCTCCTGGCTTTCACGCCAATTTGACTGGATCCGAGCGGATCGCCATGGTGTGGGCGTGCGGCTCGAGAATCTATGGGGATCGCCGTTAGTCGTCGTGCTGACGGGGTTGTCGTTAGCGGCGCTCTGGACGCTCGCGTACGACCCGGCACCGACTTCGGCTGACACTTCGATTCCGACACCCGCGGCCATCGATGAGGCCGGCGTTGCCGACACCATCGAAGCCACACCCCAGGCGCAGCGCATGGGACCGCGGCTTCTGCAGCCACCGCCGAACGAAAAACTCGGCCTCGACATCGCCATCGAAGACCGGGATGGCAAGTCGATGAAGGCGCTCCACCAGGCGCTTCTCCGCGCGGCCTCCGGCGAAGGCCAGGCCCGGCTCGTGTTCTACGGTGCGTCGCACGTCGCGAGCGACTTGTTCACGGGGTACATCCGCCGCGAGCTTCAGGATCGTTACGGCGACGCCGGCCATGGCTTCGTGGTGCCCGTCCATCCGTGGCGAACCTATCGGCATCGGGACATCAACATCGACAGCGATGGCAAGCGCTGGAAAACCCATCGCATTCGTGTTGGCGACTCGGAGATTGAGGCAGTGGGGTTGGCAGGCGTCGCGATGGCGAGCAGTCGTCCGGGGTCGTTCGGTTTGGTGCGGACGGTCGAGAACGGAGACTTCGGGACGGCGGCCGAGCTGTTCGAGCTCTATTACTTGAAGACGCCTCGCGGAGGCGAGTTCGACGTGTTGATTGACGGCCGCGCGGCCCGCCGGGTCTCGACGCGAGGCAAGAAAACGCAGACGGGGTATGCGACTTTCCGCGTGCCCGATGGGCCGCACACCTTCGAGCTTCGTACGACGAGCAAACGGCCCGTTTGGTTGTTTGGTGCAGCCGTAGAACGCGACCGTCCCGGTGTGATCGTCGATACGCTCGGCATCAACGGGTCTCGCGCACGCTACCAGCTTCTCTGGGACGGCTCGATTTACCGCGAGCATCTCGCACGGCGAGACCCCGACCTCGTCGTGTTGGCCTACGGCACGAACGAGAGCGGTGATGAAGCGCCGATCGCCGACTACGAACGAGACCTTCGCGCCGTGCTGACACGAATGCGCGACACGGTGCCTGAGGCGTCGTGTCTGCTCGTCGGTCCGTCCGACCGGCCCATCCAAGTCGAAGAGCGCGTGTTCGAGGACCGGTCACGCACGGCCGACCTGATCGCCGTGCAGCACAAGGTGGCCCTCGAGTACGGCTGCGGGTTCTTCGATCTCGTGGCGTTCCAAGGCGGGCCGCTCTCCATGGTGCAGTGGGCGGCGAACGACCCTCCCTACGCGTCGCAGGATCACATCCACTACACGCGCCTCGGCTATCAGCGGCTCGGCGAAGTGCTGCTCTCCGCGCTGCTTGAAGGCATGCCCGAGCCCGGATCCACCATTGAAGTGGGCGGCACGGTTGCGTCCGACGTTCCGCCCGCCGCGTCCCCCGCTTTGGCCGACTCACCCGACTCGGCTAAGTAGCCCGCGAACCCGGCAAGAAGCGCCTTGTAGAACATGTTGCCGACGATCTCGTAGCCGGCTGGGGTTGCGTGTCGGAAGTCGCCCATCGCCAGCCTCGGCCGCGCTTTGTACCAGCGACGCATCGCGTCTTGTCCACCCATGGCCTGCCAAGTGTCGTAGAAGGCGCAGCCCGCCTCGAACGCGGCGCGCCGCTGCGCCGCGACGATCTTCGGTATCGTGTCGAGCGTGCGGATGCGGCCCCGGGTGCGAGCGGCTTGGTCGAGCGGCGAGAACACGAGGCACCCGAGACCGTCACGCCCCTGGCGAATGTGCGCGAGGACCCGAGCGTAATCTTGGTAGAACTGCTCTTCGGTCTTGTCGTCGCTGGCTTCGTTCCCACCGAAGCCGAGTACCACCAGGTCGGTTCGGCGCAGGGCGAGCTGCTCACCGATGTGCTCGGCGTCGAAGTTCAACAGGCGATTTGCCCGCGCGCCGACGAGCCCGAGCGAGTCGTACACGACGCCGGGGCCGTCGCGTTCGACGACCACGCCGTAGAAGTAGACTGGGCCGCCTTTGGTGTACTTGAGCTGCAGCTGGTGTGGTCCATCAGGGGCAATCAGTTGGTAGATGCCGTCGTTCAGCTCGTCCGATTTCGTGGAAACCTGCTCCCAGTCGCCGTCATCGACACGTACGGAGAACGTTCCGCCGCGCGGCTGCGACTGATAGTAGACGTCGAACCGAGACGCTTTCGTTCCGAAGTCCCCGCGCTTGGCGGTTGATACGCGCGCCCAAGCACCGCGCTGCGCTCGCGACTGGACACCCCCGTAGCCGTAGCGCCCGTTTCGGTCCTGCCGGCGTACAACCTCGCGGGTGATCCAGCTCTCATCGTTGGAAGACTGGCGAACTCCGCGATGCTTGTACGGAATGGTTCCTTTGGCTGCGATGACGAACCCATGCCCCGCGTCGCCAAAACGTGCTTGGAGCTGCTCACGCACCGTGGACGTGATCAGGTCGGTGGCGATGCTCGAGTCTCCGTAGTGGCTCACGCGCGTGACCGCATCTTCGTTCCCGTTCGCCGTCGATTCGAGCGCGCGATAGAACGGTGGCATCCCTCTGCCGGTGGGGTCTTCGATGAACACCTTGATACCGGCGTATTCGGAAGGGTCGATGTTGAGAGGGTCCGAGCTGTCGGTCGGTCGCATGAACGAACCCGGACCGAGGTTCGCCGCCACAGACTCACCGACGGTTTCGGCGAGTCGGTCGGCGGTGATCGCACTCGTGCTCGACGTTCGGTACGAGCCGCCGTGGCCCGCGAACGCGGGGATCTCTCCCCACTCCCCGAAGAGCCGCGCTACGGGAACACCCTGCTCGCTCGGGACCCACGGACGATACGCGTAAAGCGGCGGCACTACATAGGGAACGGTCGCCACCACGATCATCGCAATGATGACGACCGTGAGGTGCAAGAGCGCGTTCTGCGTTTCGTTCGGTTGAGTCATCAAAACTGGAAGTAGATGTAGGGGACGACCTCACTCGTCGCGACGAGGCTCAGTCCGAAGCCGAGGCACGCGAGTGCGACGCCCTGAGCCGGTGCGGGCAGCGCCTTGAAGCCGCGCTCGACCGATTCGAACCAGTGCTTGGGGGTGTAGTGCGCGGCGAAGGTCAGGAGTAGGACCGCCCACACTTCGAGCGAGACCTGGGCGATGCCGTAGGTTCCAGCACCGAGCTGTGTGGTGACGTCGATCGCGTTGTCGAGGTTGTTGGCGCGGAACAAGATGCGCGAAAACACCACGAATTGCAGGGCCCAGAACACCTTGAACGCGTGCACGTGCCAGGCGTCGACCGTATCGCGCGTGCGGCCCGAGCGACGG
The DNA here is from genome assembly GCA_039177115.1 of Myxococcota bacterium. Taxonomy (GTDB): domain Bacteria; phylum Myxococcota_A; class Polyangia; order Polyangiales; family Houyiibacteriaceae; genus SG8-38. Next base: position 8,461 of record JBCDFZ010000058.1, on the reverse strand, counting down.
TAGAAGAAGCGGTGGGTGACCATCGCGAGCGACTGAAGCACGGCGTACCAAACGAAGGTCCACGACGCCCCGTGCCAGATCCCGATGAGGAACATGGTGAGCCAGAGGTTCCAGTAGGCGCGCAGTGGGCTCACGCGTGAACCGCCGAGCGGGTAGTAGAGGTAGTCGCGAAGCCACGTCGAGAGCGTCATGTGCCATCGGCGCCAAAACTCGGCGGGGCTTGCCGACTGGTACGGTCGATCGAAGTTGCGGGGGAGCTCGAGGCCCATGAGCTTGGCCGAGCCTCGCGCGCAGTCGGTGTAGCCGGAGAAGTCGCAGTAGATTTGCATCGTGAAGCCGTAGAGGGCGATCACGACCTCGGCGCTGGTGTAGAGCGCCGGCTGATAGAACACGCGGTCCACCAGGTTGACCGACAGGTAGTCCGCGATGGCCACCTTCTTGACGAGCCCGGTCGCGATCAGAAAGAGGCCCTGGGTGACCTGGCTGGTGCGGAGGGAGATGTCGCGCGAGAGCTGTGGAAGGAGCTCGGAGGCTCGCACGATGGGGCCCGCGACCAGCTGCGGGAAGTAGGTGACGAAAACGGCGAATTGAAAGAAGTTCCGTGTCGGTTCGAGCTTCCCGCGGTAGATGTCGATGGTGTAGCTGAGCGTTTGAAACGTGTAGAACGAGATGCCCACCGGCAGGAGCACGTCGAGGAACGGGGGGTGCTCGATGGTGATGCCGAAGACTGCGTGGAGGATGTCGGCGGTCGCTTGGGACGCGAAGTTGAAGTACTTGAAGACCCCGAGGAGGCCGAGGTTCGTGACGAGGCTGACGATGAGCCACCGCTTGCGAGCCTTCGGGTTCTGGGTGGCGAAGATGCGTGCCCCGACCACGTAGTCCACTACCGTCGAGCCGAGGATCAAGACGATGTAGGCCGGGTGCCACGCCATGTAGAAGAGGCACGACGCCAGGAACAGGAACACCATCCGGAGCTGCCGGTGCCCCCCGAGCAACCAGAAGCCGGCAACGGCCAATCCTAGAAAGACGATGTAGTCGAGGCTGCTGAAGAGCACTGGTTCCCCTAGCCAGCGTGGACGCGCGGTTTTTAGCTGCCGGCGGTCGTGGACGCTAGGCGGCTCCTCCGGGTCGGTTCGGGCTTGTGCCGAAGGCGGAGAGCGGTGTAGACGATCTGGAAGGAGTGCCCGTGATCCGAAGAATCTTGCTTGGTGTGTGTGTGATGTTGTCTGTGAGCGTCGCCGTGGGGTGTGGCGACGGAGGCGCCGAGGACACGGGGGGCTCCGGTGGCGCGGCGGGCTCCGGTGGCGCGGGCGCCGGTGGAGGCGGCGCTGGCGGGTCCGACGATCCGTTCGTCCCGAGCGCGTTCGGCGAATGGCTCAAATTCGAGCCGGAAGGCGCCGTGTGCGCCAACGGCTCTCAGTACAAGTACTTCGTGAACTTCTCGGAGACCTCCGACAACGTCATCATCTTTCTCGAGGGTGGCGGCGCCTGCTCCAACTACGAAAGCTGTGCTGGAGGGAGCCCCTTCAATACGGACTGCATTCAAGAGGGGCCCGACGCCGAGTGCATTCGCGATAACTACCCGGACGTCTACCTCACGATCGATTCGCTGGCGCCGTTCTCCGCGATCACCGAGCCGCTTGGAGTCGTCAACGGAGAGGTGCCGGTCGAGCTCGCGTACCCACCGCTGTCTGGCAACACCGACATCAACCCGATGGGGGACTGGAACCGCGTCTTCGTTCCGTACTGCACCGGGGACACGTATCTCGGCAGTCGCGTGAACACGTACGAAGACCCCGACGGCGAAGGTCCCGACGTCGACTTCCATCACATGGGTCACCAGAACATGCTCCTCGTGATCGAAGAGCTCGACGACATGTTCGACGAGATCCCGAAGATGCTCGTCGGAGGGTGCAGCGCGGGAGGCGTGGGGTCGCTGAACAACTACCCGTTCATTCGCAGCGGAATCGAGGGCGTCCAGCAGAGCTACCTTCTGGCCGACAGTGGGCCCGTCGTGCCGTCAATGCTCCCAGGCGGCGAGCCAAGTAACCAGATCGGGCTTCGAGCCGTTCAGCCACTCTGGGGGGTCGACACTCTCATCGAATCTCTGCCGATGGGATCGGATCGCGTGCTCGACGACTTTGGTGAGGTAAACGCCGTGGTGTCAGAGCTCTTCCCGGACGACCGGCTGTCGATCTCGATCTTCGAACGCGACTACAACTTCACCGTGGCCGTTTACGGAGGTGTGTTTCCCATCTTCTCGGACCCGGAGACGTCGGTGAACACGGGCCCGGGCCGAACGGAGATCTACCGTCTAACCTCGGAGGACCTCGAAGCGCTCCGACTTCAGCTCGATGACCTCGAGAACCTCGCCTACTACATCCCCTACTACCGCAACACCAACACGAGCCACTGTCTGACGGTCACCGGTCTCGAAGACGTCGGAAATTCCGAGCTCGACTTCATTGCGGCGTTCGAGGAGGACCCCTCGGAGGCCACCTGGACCGGCACCGAAATCGACACCGACAGCGGCGTTGTGACGTACAAGGACTTCATCGAAACCCTTCTCGACGAGGACGCGCCACTCGAGAGCTACTACGAAGGAACCTGCGAAGGTCGCTTCCAGGTGTGTGCGCTCGACTGTGAGGCGTACGACGAACTGCTCTGCGAAGAAGAAGTGCAGTAGTTTCGTCGGGCGTCCAGACTCTGAGGGCGGCGTTAGCGCGCGGATCTTCGCCGGCCGACGAGCACGATCGATAGGAGTCCAACCGCCAGCCACCCGACACTCGAGGTCGCGGGTGTCGCGGAGCATCCTCCACTACCGAGCCGATCGAGAGCTCGGTCGATCTCTGCTCGGTTGTCCTCGATGACGGCGCCGTTTCCGCTCGTCGAGAGCTGCATCACCAGGCTGTTTGCTGGGGGCGATCCTTTCGTGCCCGCGACGAAGGGCCAGGGCTCTCCGGCGTCGACACGCACGACGCGGCCGTCTTCGAGTTCGAATCGTGATGGGGCCTCGCTTGCAAAGATGAACGGGTTGCATTCGATCACCCAGGTGGCGCTGTGCATGTTGGACGCATCGCCGAGGTCGGGGTTGAAGTTGAAGAGCGGGTCGACGTCCATTTCGTCCGCGGAGAGCGTGGTGTAGAGCCGGGTGACATAGGGTCGCGAAAGGAGAAGCTCCTGGGTTTCGCGCATGGGATCCACGACTTCATCATTCAGCGCATCGACGAAGGCTTGCTTGTCGTAGTCGTCGTCGTCGAGCGAGCTGCATCGGCTGCAAACGAACGTTCCCGAGGCGCCGGTGACACCCGGCAGGAACCGTTCGGCGACGTCCGAGAACCCGTCCCAGTTCTGAAGAGACTGGATCGCACGATTCGCGACGTCTCGCGCGCTGAGCGAGTCGACGTTCTCCGTGACGTAGTCCCAGGGGTCGAGTTCCTCCGGCAGGACGAGCACCCCATCGTAGTCTTGCGACGCACCGGCACGCTCGGTGACGAACCCTTGACCGCCGGCCTCGTTGGCGGCGGCGATGACCACTTGGTTGTAGTTCGCGCCGGAGAGTCGCCAATCGATCAGCGCTTCGTTGAGGACCAGGGTTCGGTAGTTGACCGGGACGGCGCGATGCTCTCCGAGTACCCAGACGAGCACACCCATGTCGTCGTCCGCTGCCACGGCGGTTGGCCGGATCGGAATCATCGGCTCGTCGGTTTCGTAGGTGATGCGAATCGGTCGAATGGTGCCGACCGCGTTGCCCTTGCTCAGGCGAAACGCCAGAAGGTTCATGCCGCCTTCGAGATAGCTCCCGAGTAGCCTCGCGATGTCGTCGGGGTCACCGCCGGCGGGCACCACGTCGTATCCCTCGGTCGTCAACCAATCGACGGCCACGTCCCCGAGCTCGCTGAACGAACTGTCGGGTCGGATCACGACGAAGTCGTACGGCCCGACGGTCCCCGATGCGAGCACGTCGACGTCCGGGCCGCTCGTGGAGTCCAGTCCGCCATTGAGGGTGACCCCGGAGTCGGACTCGGGCGCCGGAAAAGACCCTTCACGGCACTCGCCCTCGACGACCTGGGTCGCGATGTACTGCGGGTTGCTTGCCGTCTGAAGTCGCTGGAATGCGAGGTCCGAAGAGACGCTTACGTCGGGCACGCCGGGAACGGGCAGCACCCAGGCAAACTGCTCGGCGGGGCCGGAGTACTGAATCTGCACGATCGCCGTCACGGTGTCGTCGACGTTCTTCGCGAAGATGATTCGTTCCGCGGCCTGGTTCACGGGGGCCTGCGCCGAACAGAAGAAGCCGCCGCATGCCTTGGCCGTCGGCGGTTCCACTCCAGTCAGCGCCAGAAACAGGAGCGCCGACAGGGTTGCCTGGAGGTGATCTGAGAACATCGACACCACTCGCTTTCGGCCTGCCCGGCGCGGCTAACGTATCACTTCCCGCGACTCTGCGATACGGGGTCGTGGAATGCCCGCTCGCCGGGCCGCGGGCGCCGCGGTTGCGCTTGACCTCCACGGCCGTTCGCCGAAGCATCCCCGCCCGGAGGTTTTCATGCAGATTGATGGTTCGGTTGCGATTGTGACGGGGGGTGCGTCGGGGCTCGGCGAGGCGACGGTTCGACAGTGGGTCCGAAAAGGTGGGCGCGTGGTGATCGTAGACCTCAACCACGAGCGCGGCGAGGCACTTGCGACTGAGCTTGGCGACGTGGCGGCGTTCGCCGCGGCCGATGTGAGCGATCCGCAGCAGGTGAGTGACGCCATAGTGAAGGCCACCGAAATGGGCACGCTCCGGGCGGCCGTGAACTGCGCCGGCATCGGGATCGGTGTGAAGACCGTTGGCAAGGACGGGACGCCGCACGATCTCGCGATGTTCCAGAAAGTGATCACGGTGAACCTGATCGGAACCTTCAACGTGCTGCGGCTCGCCGCCTCGGCGATGTCGCAGAACGAACCCGAAGACGACGAACGCGGCGTGGTGATCAACACCGCCTCGGTGGCAGCCTTCGACGGCCAGATCGGCCAGGTGGCGTATTCGGCGTCGAAGGGCGGCATCGTGGGGATGACGCTTCCCGCGGCCCGCGACCTCTCGCGACCCGGAGTTCGCGTCGTGACAATTGCTCCCGGGACGTTCGACACGCCCCTGCTCGGTCAGCTGTCGGACGAGATTCGCGCAGCGCTGGCTGCATCGATCCCTCACCCGAGTCGGTTGGGTCAGCCCGCGGAGTTTGGCGCACTCGCCTGCCATATCGTCGAAAACAGCTACCTGAACGGCGAGGTCATTCGGCTCGACGGCGCGCTGCGGATGGCGCCACGGTAGGTTGCCTGCCCTGAGGCGCGTCCTACAGTCGCGCCGTGGATGAGCCAGCGCGCGGTCAGGCACGCCTGCTTTCGGTGCCGATCGAGCGTCGCCGACGGATACTCGGGCTCGCCCTGCCCATCATCGGCGGAATGCTGTCTCAGAACGTGCTGAACCTCGTCGACGCCGGCATGGTCGGGTCCTTCGGCGACGCGGCGCTAGCAGGTGTAGGGCTCGGGGGGTTCGCGAACTTTCTTCTGTCGTCGTTCATTTTGGGCCTCTCGGCTGGCGTGCAGGCGATGGCGGCGCGTCGCGTGGGGGAAGGGCGACGCCACGAGACCGCGGTGCCGCTCAATGGCGGGCTGCTGATCGCGCTCGTGATCGCGGTTCCGTGGTCGGCGCTACTCGTTTCGCTCGCGCCGCGGTACTTCCCGTGGCTGGCGAGCGACCCCGCAGTCGCCGAGCAGGGCGTTCCGTACCTGCGCGCACGACTCGTCGCCATGGTGGCGATGGGGATGAACTTCTCGTTCCGGGGGTACTGGAACGCGGTCGACAAGTCGATCCTCTACATGCGCACGCTGATCTCCATGCACGTGCTCAACATCTTCCTCAACTGGGTGTTCATCTTCGGAAACCTCGGTTCACCCGAGCTCGGCGCGACCGGCGCGGGAATCGCCTCTGCGATCTCCACCTTTTTCGGGACGGCTTCGTACTTCGTACTGGGTCGGCGTCATGCCAAGGACGCCGGCTTCATGCACGGACTGCCCGACCGCGCGACGATCGAGCAGATGCTCCGTCTCGCCGCTCCTGCCGGGGTTCAGCAATTCTTCTTCGCTGCCGGGATGACCGTATTCCTTGCATTGGTCGCTCGCATGGGCACTCCCGAGCTTGCGGCGACCAAGGTGATCATCGACCTCCTCCTCGTCGGGATTCTGCCGGGTCTCGGCTTCGGCCTCGCCGCGGCCTCGCTTGCCGGCCAGGCGCTCGGTCGAGGTGACCCGGAAGACGCCAAGCAGTGGGGCTGGGACGTGACGAAGATAGCCGTGCTCGTGGTAGGAACGATGAGCATTCCCGGAGTGCTCTTCCCAGACCTGATCCTCGGCGTTTTCATTCGAGATCCGGCGACACTCGCCATCGCGACGCTTCCGCTTCGGATCGTCGGGCTCTCCCTCTTCATCGACTGTATCGGTATGGTGCTCATGAATGCGCTTCTGGGCGTGGGCGACATGAGGCGCGTCACGATCATCTCCACGAGCCTTCAATGGTTGCTGTTCTTGCCGATAGTGTACCTGGTCGGGCCGCTTTGGGGCTTTGGCCTTTGGGTTGTGTTCAGTACTCAGGTCGCGTATCGGGTCCTCCAGTCGGCGACCTTCGCGCTGATGTGGAAGGTGGGGCGATGGCAGGCGATCAAGCTGAGCTGAATCTTCCTCGGGTGGACCCCGTTGGGGTTCCTTTCGTGACCACCGAGCAGATGATCGAGGTCGATCGCGCCATGGTCGAGGACTACGGCATCGAGCTTCTGCAAATGATGGAGAACGCCGGCCGCACGCTCGCGACCCTGGCGATGCGTCGTTTTTCGAGCGCTGTCCGGGGCAAGGTCGTCGTGCTTGCCGGTGTCGGTGGCAACGGGGGCGGCGCGCTGGTCTGCGCACGCCGTCTGTCGAACTGGGGGGTCGACGTGCAGGTCGCCGTATCCGCCGAAGACGCCAGGTTCGCCGCCGTCCCTCGCCATCAGCTCGCGATCGTGCGCGAGATGGGGATTTCGGTCGAGCATGGCCCGCCCTCGTCGTCGACCGTCGACTTCATCGTCGATGGGATCATCGGATACGGTCTCATGGGCAATCCGCGGGGTCCCGCCGCTGACATGATCGGCTGGGCGTCCGGCGTGAGCGCGCCGGTGCTGTCGCTCGACGTTCCGTCGGGCGTGGAGTCGACCCTCGGGACGGTGCTCGACCCCGCCGTCTCCGCCACGGCCACCATGACTCTCGCGCTTCCGAAAGAGGGTCTCCGTGCACGGGAAGCGTCGACGCACGTCGGCGAGCTCTATCTCGCCGACATCAGCGTGCCCGCGTCGCTCTATGCGAACATGGGGCTCGAAGTCGGCCCGATATTCCGCGACAGCGACATCGTGCGGCTCGGGTGAGCTGGCCCCGATCGCTAACGGTTTCGGAGCCCGTCGATCGAGTCTTCCCAGCGCTGACCGTTGAATTCGTACACGTCGAACTTCGACGGGTCGATGTCGTCGAGGCAGTGCACGTTGACGTCGACTTTGTCCGGGTGCGACCTCGGTCGATAGAACGAGTGGATTCCGCAATGCCGACAGAAGTAGTGCTTGGCGGTGTGTGTCCCGAAGGTATACGTGACGAGATCGTCCTTTCCAGAGAGCAGCTCGAACTGCGACTCCTCGACGATGAGGTGCAGGAACCCCTTCATCGTGCAGACTGAGCAGTTGCAGTGCACCGCGTCGAGCGCCGGAAACGTGACGCGGAAGCGCACCGCGCCACAGTGGCAGCCGCCCTCTGCGACGTAGGGGTTCGGATCCATCAATCGAGCGGCTCTCCGGACGCCTTGTCGAGCGTCATCCAGGGGGTTCCGGCGATTTGAACCTCCACGACGTCTTCGAGCACTACGATGACTGGCGGTGCGGCGACCATGCCGAGGTCGGTGCGCCACACCTCTTTGCCACTCTTGATGCTCTGTGCGCGAACGAACGCGGGGTCCCCGCTCTCTGCCGTGTACAGCACACCGTCAGACAGCACGCGCGGCGCACCGCCCGTTCCTGGTTGAATCCCCTCCCCGACGCCGACGAGGCGGTGAAAGCCCAACCACGCAACCAGCACGGCCAGGGCCACGAGTCCCAACAGGATGACGACGATGCGTTTCCCCGATCTTCCTCTTTGCGTCACGGCGGTGTCTTAGCACGTCCTTTGCTGTGCCGGTCCGCGCGTATGCGTCGGCCATCACGCTCCGACTTCCACCGTCCGCTGATTCGGGGGAGTACCGCTCGCGGTCTTTTTGGCTTGTTCCTCGTCGTGGTGTCGAGCGCGTCCCCGTTGTCGAAGGCTTCACGGCTTCGAGTCCGCTCGACCTCCAGTGCACCGAGGCCCCGACGACGACCGCCCACCCGAACGTTGAAAGCGAGCCGTGGGAGCAACGCATGCACTGGAG
>JBCDFZ010000057.1:0-32858 GCA_039177115.1 Myxococcota bacterium | reverse complement strand
GCCCCTTCGGTGACGTCGAGCACTTCGTCGGAGAGGCGCAGGTCGAGCTTGACGTCGGGGTGCTGCTCTTGGAACTCCGCCATGAGGGGAATCACGTGCATTCGTCCGAACGATCCGGGCATCGTGATGCGGATCGTTCCCTGGAGGTGGGAGGTCTCTCCGCGTACGAGGCCGAGCCCGGCTTCGAGCGTGCCGAGGGCCTCCTTCGCGTAGGGCAGAAACTCGCTGCCGTCCGTCGTGAGCGACACGGCGCGTGTGGTTCGCGTGAAGAGGCGAAAGCCGAGTTCGTCTTCGAGCCGGGCAAGTCGTGCGCTCGCGCTCGCGGGCGAGAGCGACAGCTGACGGGCTGCCGCAGACACGCCCGACAGTTCGGCGACGCTTAGAAACAGGCGCAGGGAAAGAACGTCCATTTATCAAAAATATACGAATAATATTTCAAATAGAAGAACTATTATCAACGCCATGGGCGCGGCTTAGGGTGGACTCAACGCCAACTCACGCGGGGCCGCCGCGCCCCGGAGGAAATCCCCGATGACCTACTACTCGGTTCTCGCCGTCACCCCGACTCAGGAAGACTGGGTCCCCGGGTACATCGCCGTGTCGAACGCGCTGGTGTCGAAGCACGGGGGCGAATACCTCGCACGCACGGCGAGCCATGAGCGTCTCGAAGGAGAGGGACAGGACGCCGCCCTTCGCATCGTGATTCGCTGGCCCTCCAAAGAGGCTGCAGTCGCGTTCATGAACGACCCCGACTACACGCCCCACCTTGCGGCTCGAACCGCCGGGTCGAACAGCATGCACTTCCTCATCGAGGGCAAGGACGACCTCGCTTGAGCCGGCGTCGCAACCCATCATTCGTAGGGATGAAACCATGATGCACGAACCTGCCATCGAAACTCGCTTCGCTTCGATCAACCCCGGCTACGACGCCGTGTTTCGTCCGAACCGCCTGAGCCTCGGGCTGGTGGTCCCGATCGAGCGCTACGCGAACAGCCCCGTACCGAGCATGGACGACCACGTGAAGCGGGTTCAGCTGGCCGAGGCGCTCGGATTCTCGGCCGTGTGGCTGCGCGACGTGCCGTACAATGTGCCGTCGTTCGGTGACGCGGGGCAGCTGCTCGATCCATTTGCCTATCTCGGGTTTCTCGCGGCGAGCACCCAGCGGATCACTCTTGGTGTGGCGAGCATCATTCTTCCGCTTCGACACCCGGCCCATGTGGCCAAGGCGGCCGCGAGCATCGACCAGCTATCGAACGGGCGCCTCGTGCTCGGCGTCGCGTCGGGCGACCGTCCCGAAGAGTATCCGGCACTCAATCTCTCTTTTGCGGACCGCGGCGCGCGTTTTCGAGAGAGCTTTGCGTACATTCGCGGCATGGCGGAGCACGCGCCCGCGTTCGACAACGCATACGGTGCCCCGGGTGGCGGGCTCGACATGCTGCCGAAGCCTGCGTACGGGAAGCTACCGCTCCTCATCACGGGCAGGAGTCAGCAGGACCTTGCGTGGGTCGCCGAGCACGGGGATGGATGGATGCTCTACCCGCGTGAAATCGCGGTACAAACGAAGGTCATCGCCGAGTGGCGCACTCGGACCGAAGCCGCCGGCCGACCGATCCAGCCGGCCATGCAGCCGCTCTACGTCGACCTCGTCGACGACCCGTGGGCGCGTCCCGTTCCCATCCATCTCGGGCTACGCCTTGGGACGCATCACCTCCGCGAGTACCTTCGAAGGCTGGTGCCGGCGGGCGTGAATCACGTCGCGCTGAACCTTCGCTTCAACCAGGCCAATATCGAGGACACGCTCAAGCGCCTCGCCGATGACGTGCTGCCGGAGTTTCCCGGCTGGGGATATGAAGATGAGTAAGACGATCCTACTGACAGGCGCCACTGACGGCATTGGGCTGGCAACTGCCCATGCGCTCGCCGAGCTCGGCCATACGCTGCTCCTCCACGGACGAAGGCAGCCCAAAGTCGACGCCGTGACCCGGGCCGTCACGGAGGCGGGTGGGAAAGCCACGGGATACGTCGCCGACCTCTCTCGTTTTTCCGACGTGGAAGCGCTGGCGCGTGCCGTCGCTGACGACCACTCCCGGATCGACGTGTTGATCAACAACGCCGGCGTTTTTCGAACCAATACGCCCACGACGAACGACGGACTCGACGTGCGTTTCGTGGTCAATACGATCGCGCCCTATCTGCTGACGCAGCGACTGCTGCCGCTGCTCGGTCCGTCGGCGCGGGTGGTCAACCTCTCTTCGGCCGCGCAGTCGCCGGTCGACCTTCGAGCCCTTGCCGGAAGCGTCCGGCTGGGCGACGGGCCTGCGTATGCACAGAGCAAGCTCGCGCTCACCATGTGGTCGACGGCGATGGCGGAGTCCGTCGGCGAAGACGGCCCGCTCCTCGTGGCGGTGAACCCCGGCTCGATGCTCGGCACGAAGATGGTGAAGGATGCCTACGGCGTACCCGGTGGAGACATCGGCATAGGCGCCGACATCCTCGTCCGGGCCGCGCTCTCCGACGAGTTTGCCAACGCGAGCGGGCTCTACTTCGACAACGATTCGCGGCGTTTCGCCGCGCCGCACCCGGATGCCCTCGACCGTAACAAACGCGAGGCGGTGGTGCGGGCCCTGCAAGAGGTACTCGAAAAGCACATCGATTGAGCCTGCGCCCGGATCCTCGAGGATGTTGTAGAGTGATCGCCGGATGGATTGGTACCGAGTACGAACGGCGCTCGACGGGCTCAAGCGCCTCGCGGTTCTGAGCGACGAAGACAAGCGCGCGGGAATCGACGCGTTCAAGTTCTTTCAACGCATGCAGGCGGGTGAAGCGACGGACACCGCAGACGAGACGCGGGCTGTGGCGGACTACTACAAGGTGCTCAACAACCTGCTGTCGGTGTTCGACCTCGAGAAGCTCTACATCCCGCCGCAGCTCGATGTGTCGCTCGGGCTCTATGGGAACCAGCTGCTCTGCGAGAAGGCGGTGCACGAAGACCTGTCGCTTCGCGACCCAGGGAGCTCGCACCTCCTCGACATGGGGTGTGGGCGCGGACGAATCTCGCATCACTTCGCCGCGCTCACGGGTGGGCAAGTGTCTGGGTACAACATCGACCCGAACCAAATCGAGAGCGCGGATGCGTGGGCAGACGAGTGCAAGATGGCGGACCGCCTCCACTTCAAAGTGGGCGATCACCACGAGCCGCTCGACTACGAGTCGGAGTCGTTCGACGGGTGCTTTTCGTTTCAGGCGGTGTGGCCGTTCTTCAAGAAAGAAGAGCTCGATGCCCACGCTGCGGAGATGTTTCGCGTGCTGAAACCTGGAGCGCGATACGCGTGTTCGGAGTACCTGCTGACCCCGCACTTCAATTGGGATGACGAGGAGCACGTTCGTCTGCACAAGGCCTACCTGCCGACGTTGGCGGCCACGCAGTCGATGTATCCGGCCGACGTGTGCGCCGCGCTCGAGCGAGCGGGGTTCCAGGTGCTGCTTTCGGCGCCGTCGAAGCGGCCGGCCTGGCCCATCTGTGAGCAGAAACGAGATCTGATCCTGGCCGGCCGCAAAGTGATTCGTGCGCTCGAGGCGGTTCGCGTGCTTCCGGGCTGGGTCGAGGAGTCGCTCGACTTGCTTCAGAGCGGCGGCGAGGCGTGGACCGATGCCGAGAAAGCGAAGATCGCCGACCTCAACTGGCGGATCGTCGCAGAGCGCCCGCAGGCCTAGCCGCAAGATTGACACGTGCCTGCTGTCGAGTGGCGTCTCGCGGCAAAAGAGGCGAGAGTCCCCCCGCGTTGGAACGGCTACAGAAAGTGTTGGCGAAGGCGGGGGTTGCGTCGCGCCGTGCGTCCGAAGATCTGATCGTCGCGGGGCGCGTGCGGGTCAACGGGCGCGTGGTGACTGAGCTCGGCACCAAAGTCGATGCGCACAAAGACCGAGTGGAGGTCGATGGCAAACGCATCGTGGCGGAGAAGCCGGTGTATTACCTGTTTCACAAGCCCCGAGAGATGGTGAGCACCCTCGATGACCCGGAGGGTCGGGACACCATCGGCCAGGTGTTTCGGCGAACCCCGGAGCGGGTAGTGCCCGTCGGGCGGCTCGACTACCACACCAGCGGGGCGCTTCTCGTCACCAACGACGGCGACATGGTTGATGCGCTGCTCCGGCCGAAGTCCGCGGTGCCGAAGGTCTACGCCGTGAAGTTCCAAGGCCACCTCGACGTGCCGGAGCTCGATGCGCTCCGAAACGGGGTCACGCTCGACGATGGCTACACCACCAAACCCGCCGAGCTCTTCGTGCTGCGCGAGGAGCGCAACACGACCTGGGTGCAAATCACGCTCACCGAAGGCAAGAACCGCCAGATTCACCGGATGGGCGACGCAATCGGGCACCGCGTGATGCGACTCGCGCGTCAGTCGTTTGCGGGGCTTAGCACCGACGGGATTCGTCCCGGTGAGTTTCGCGAGCTGAAGCGCGACGAGCTGAACTCACTCAAGAAGAAGTACCTCAATCCGTATAAGCGCAGCCGTGAAGCAGGCGGCTAGAACGCGTCGAGAGGCTCGTGGTAGGGCCGGTACACGCGGATGCCGACTCGCGTGAAGAAGTCGACGAAGGAGAAGAAGCGTGCGACGTGCGCGAACTTCACGTTGGCGCCGAAGAGCCCGAAGTAGATGGTGTTGCCACCGGAGTCGAGCATTCGCAGCGGGTAGCTGGGGCCGAAGGATCGGATGCTGATGTAGTCCAAGTCGGGAATGTCGATTCCGTAGCGACGAGCCGCGGAGTTGTCCTTGTACACCTTCGAGTAGTTCCCTTTGACGGTTGCCTCCGGGCCGACCTGATCGCCCCAGGTCCGTCGCGTGTGGCGCCTGACGTCGGTGACCTTGTGACGCCGACTCCAATTGATTCGACCTCTTCTCGATTTGAAGGTGACGCCAAACGTCTTTGTCAAGCTCCGGTCTTGCACGAAGTAGTTTACGTCGGGGAGCCGTCCCACTCGTATCGAACCGACGAGGCTCAGTAGACTGAAGACGGCACTGACGAGGTACATGGAACCGAGGAGGTTCTCCCTCTGTGAGAAGTAGTACACCGTCAAGTAGACATCGTAGGCCAACAGCAGTGCCGAAAAGAACGCCGCCAGCCACGGCGCACCCAGTGCCGCGGAGGCAATCGACAGTAGAACGAGGCCGATCGGAATGAAGATTTCCGCGAGCGGATGGGTCATGGCGTCGTCGAACGCCGTGGTCCCCTCGGGGTCGGAGAAGTTGATCGCGTCGTTGTCGGCGTACGCGTAGGGCGTGAGGCCGCCGTTCGGAATGGGGTCGGCGGTGGTGAATGCGCCGAGCATCGGTGCGTACACGCGCGCCCCGAACTCGATCAGCAGCGTGTCGGTGGGGAGCGTCTTGCCGCGGCTCTGGAAGCGCCATCCGTATCCGTCGGACCAGTCGTCGAGATTTGCGACTCCGGCCGCGTTCACCCGTTCGCCGTCGGGGCTGTAGAGGGCGGCGGGTTCAGACACCGGGGCACCGGCCTGGTCGCTCCGCCACCACAAGCTGCCCTGGAGGTTCGAGTACGACCAGGTGAGGTCCGACCCCTGCGCCACCACCATCACGCCACCGAGGAGCCCCATCGATTGGCCGACCACCGCGTCGTTTCCGTCGAGCACGAGGCCGCCCGCCCGGTGGCGTCGCACCACGGTTTCGCCGCCGCGCGTCAGCGTCTCCTCGAGTACGCGTCCGGTGGCGTCGCGGAGATAGGTCACGTTCGTGACGCCATCGTCGACGGCGATCAGCGCTTTTTCGCGATCGTACCGGAGCGACGTGTTGTCGAGCTTCGTGATCGCGCCGTCGTTCAGCTCGAGCGGAATCGAGACGATGGCCGGCTCGCTTCCTTCTTGCGTGGTGGTCTCGCTTACGCGCGCGGGCGCGTCGCCCCCGTCGTAGCAGTAGTCGAGCGTGACGGTGACATCAGGCGTTGCGGTCGTTCGGCGGGTACGGGCGCCGTCGAGTGCGGCTTGGAGGTTGTAGCCGGAGCACGCCGACTCCCCCTCGGCGTCGTGGGCGTAGTCGTAGGCCCAACTGAGCGCGGGGAGAACTCCGCCGTCGAAGAGATGGGCCTCGGCCAAGTATCCCGTCTTGGGCGCGTAGCCGTATTCGAAGAGCGCGTCGCCCTCTCGGCTTTCAAAGAGGTGCTGAAGGATCCGCCCCGACTGTGTGCTTCGTACGACGCTCTCACTCCACGTCTCGCCGTCGCCGTCGGTCCAGTTCAGCTCCTCGAGGGTGCCGCGTATGGGGTCGTGCACGATGTCGAGCGAGGTGCCGTTGCTGTACGCCACGCTCTTCAATCGTTGGTGTTCGTCGTATGCCGTGGCATCCGCGCGATGCGAGCGCCCAAACAGGTCCACGAAGACCTCTGCCGCGAGCGTGAAGTCACTGTTGTAGTGGCGCTCGAAGCGTCCGAGAGGCGAGGGGGAGCCTGGTTCCCGGTCGTACTCCACCTGCGTCAGGAGACCGAGGCCGTCGTACGTGTGCGTCGCGCGAATCCCGGACGTGTCGACGTGTTCGCGCACGCGCCCAAACAGGTCGACCGTGCTGGTGTCGACGAACACGCGCGCGCCCACCGTGGCCGTAACCATGGTTTTCCGCGGGTCGCCGAGAACGCCGTACTCGAAGTAAGTGGAGCGAAAGGGCTCGAGCACGGGGTCGGCTCCCGCGTGCTTCTCGAGATACTGAGGGCGACCCCGGGGGTCGAACGCGCGCGAGACGAGTTCGATGTCGTCTTCGTAGGCTTGAATTACCTGGCCGACGTCGTCGTGGATGGCGCGGTAGGTAGGGCCGTCGCCGACTTGGACCTCTTTGGTGGCGCCGTTCTGGCTGAACACTTCGCCGGTCAGTTTGGACGACGCGACCTCGTCCGCGGCGTAGTGGTCGTAGCGGATGTGGAGCCCCGAGGGGAGGGTAGTGCCGACCATGCGGGCGAACTGGCCTGCGCTCGGGTTCGCGCTTTCGTAGCTGAACCGGTCGGCGACGGCGCCGTCCACGGAAAGGTGCGACACCAGCCCGAGCAGCGGGTCCTCATAGTGTGTGGTTTGCCGCTTTGAAACTGGCGCGTCGCCGAGGCGGTAGGTATCAGTCGCGGTCGCGTCCGTCACCAGGTCGAGCCCGATGACGTCGGTCAAGTCGACCGGGACCCAGCTTTCGCCTTCGTCGTCGCTTTGCTCGAGTCTCAGCGTCACACTGGAGCCCGATGCCGGTCGCGTGTTGGATCGATAGTCGAGCCAAACCGTCGCGGGCTGAATAACGTCGGCCCCAGCGGGTGCAGGTGGCACCTCGCACTCCTCGCTGAGTGCGCAGACCGTGCCCGAGATGGCCAGCGTGGTGTCGTCGTTGCCGTCGGGAGCGGCGAGGCGCCAGCGTGTCGTCTCGGTGCGGTCGATGAGCATCCGGCCGACGATCAGGGCACGCCAGGCCCCCGATCCGGCCATCGAGGGAGGAAGAGAATCGATCGCACCCGACGTCAGCAAGCGCTGCGCGGCGACGCGAGCCCCGGGGTTGGTGGAGTCGTAGAAGAACGCGAGAGGCCCGCGAGTGTCAGGGGACAGGTTGTAACCCCGAGTGGCGTGCGCGACATCGGCCTCATGCGAAGGGAGGGGCCGACCCGCGGCGTCGAACCAGGCTGCGGGCGCCGGGCCGAACTGCTCCACCACGCGTCCGAATGCATCGACGTGCCAGGTTTCTTGGAGTCCGGTTGTGCCGATCTTGCCGTAGAGGTGCCCGTCGGCATCGTAGAGGTATTGCTCCGGCGTACCGAGGCTGGCCCGCGAGCTCAGCGCCTTCCAGTCGGATGGGTCGTACGTGACTTGAAGGTATTGGGTTTCGGTGCCTCCGGCTGGTGACAGGTACACCGTGGTTCGGCCCTCATCGTACGCGTAGCGACGCTGCGTCGCGGATTCGTCTACGGTGGGTGCTGGCGTAGTGACGGTATCGACACGCCCTGCGTCGTCATACTCGATCCGCCACAGCGTGGTCGGATCGTTTGTGCGGTGGCCCGATGCCACGACGTCGGCCGCGAACGGCTCGCGGAGGTGCGTGAGGTGCCCGGTCGGGGAGTAGGCGAAGTCGTAGGTGGCGCCGCCGTGAAGCACGAAGCGCCGGAGCATTCCGTTGACGTAGTGGAGCTCGGTCGTGCGCGGTTGGCCGACACTGTCGAGGTATTCAATGGCGCAGAGCGGAGAGTTTGGGTGGCCGCGGTCGAAGCCGGACGGCGCTGCGGGGCAGTCCCAGTCGCCAAGGTAGTGGAACCGGGTTTGACGCTGGGTATTGAGGTCGGTGACCTCGGACAGGCGTCCGCCCGCCCAGCGAATCTCCTGCGCAAGCTCTGGTTCCCCGTCGGCCGCACCTCGCGTGAACGTCACGACGTTGCCCGCGACGTCGAACTCCGAGACACCGCCGCCCGGCTCGGCCATCACGTACTGCCCCGACCCTCCTACCGACAGCATGGGGAACGCGAATTCTGCGGACTCCTCGCCGGCCGAGGGAGGGTGGAACGCGTCGTCTTCGCCTCGCGAATAGCGCAGCGCGGTTCCGTCGAGGGCGTGCGCGATAACAACGCTCCCGCCGCTCAGTTCTTCGACTCGTGCCCACGGGCCCTGCAGCAGCGAGGTTTGGAACTGCCAGCCATCCGAGAGGGAGAGCGGTGTTTCGTTTGCGGCTCGCCCCACCGCGTCGGTCGATCGGTATACGAGGCTCGTGGCGAGGTCGTCAGACAGCGAGGCGACGACTTCGCCTGAGCTGAGCATGACGGTGACGGGCCCGGCGTCGTCAGACGCCTGCCCGCCGTCGGACTGGAGGTCGACCCGAAACGTGCCTGGATCTTGAAGCTCACCATCGAGCCCCTGGACTACCCAGTAGTAGGTGCGGCCGTGACGCAGTCGACCAGGCTCTGGGGTCCAGTCAGCCGAAGGCCAGTTCTTTCCCTCGGCAACGGTAGTGACGGTCCCGCCCGGCCCAGAAAGGTCGAAGACTGCGAAGTCGTACTCGCCGTTTTCGTTCGGCGGGATCGTTGCGGTGAGTGTGGGGCGGATCGACCGGAAGACCTCGACGCCGCTGCGGCCCGCCGGGGGCATGGCGTCTTCGAGCCGCAGCGTCGGGGTTTGTGCTGCGGTTCCCGGGATGGGCGCAATCGAGCGTGTGAGCTCCCAGTCGAATGGCCCGGGGGCGGTTGCCTCCGCCACCAGCGGCTCGAGCAATACCAGCCCTGGCAACAGATGGAGGACGACCACGGCGAGCGCGGCGACTCGGGCGGGTAGCCAGGGATGTCGCAACCGTTCGTGCATGACGCGCTACGGCTCCCAGGCGTTTCGGACGAGGCGGTATGCGGCGTTACTCAGTTTGGTGAGTGTGGGGGTGCCGCCGTTGGTGAAGTTGACGACCTTCGCGAAGCTCGGGTTCGACGCCTCTTCGTGGGTCCAGTGGTAGATCCGATGTCCACCCGTATCGATGGGGTCGAAGGCATCGTCGAGCGGGTAGAGGAGCAGCAGCTCCTCCTGGCTCGGAAGCCGCCAGTCGTCGAAGCCCACCTCCGACGTGTGGCTCATCGCCTTACTCCAGTTGCCGTTGAAGGCCTTCTGGGTCCACATGAGCGACGGATCCTCTGCCACGATGACAGTGCCGTCGGGCGCTGCGTCTCGCACGAGGCGATAGGATGCGGCGCTATTTCTGGCGAGGGTTGGGGTGCCGCCGTTGGTGAAGTTGACGACTTTGATGTAGCTGGGGTTCGAGGCCTCGTCGCGAGTCCAGTGGTACTTCCGAAAACCCTCGGCATCGATGGGATCAAAGGCGCTACTGAGCGGGTAGAGGCGTCGGAGCTCTTCCTGGGTGGGAAGCCGCCAGTCGTCATAGCCGGCTTCCGACGTGTGGCTCATCCCCGCATACCAGTTGCCGGGGAACGAAGCTCGGCTCCACATGAGGGTCGGGCGAGTCGCATCGGCCACGGTGCCATCGAGGTTGTCGCCGAACTGATCGACCACGACGGTGGTCGGCTCGCGGACGGTCACCGTGCAGGTCGACTGTAGCCCCGTGGCACATCCGTTGAAGGCGGCGACTGAACCGCTGGCCGTCGCAAGCAAGACCTCTTTGTCTTCCGGGATGTAGTAGTCGCAGCTTCCGAAGCAGGTCGTGTGTACGGGATGACCCACGTGGACCGCGTCCGCCGTGGCAACCACGGTGAGCTGATGGCGGTCGAGGGGAACTGCTTCTGCGGGGAGTCCCGCGAAGAAGTCAGGGTCGTCTCGGCCAGGCGTCGGCCCGCGATTCTGGTGCCCGGCGAGCACTAGCGACGGCGTGGTGGCGCCTCCGCCGAATGCGAAAGACGCACGCGGTCCGCGCGGACTATCCGGCTTGAGTTCGGACCACCCGCGGTAGTCGCTCCAGTCGAGGTAGTAGTCGCGGTAAAGAAACAGAGACGCCTCCGTGAACGGATAGTTCTCTGCTTTGGTTTCTGGCGTGCACTCCCAACGGCGGGCCCAACACTGGTCGGGGTTCCCGCCGTCACAGTAGTCCCACGGGCCCGTGGGTGAACCGACTACGCCGTTCTGTGTGCAGTCCGCTTCGAGCATCCCGTCGGCGCCGATTCCCAAAAGGCCCCGTGCGTAGCGAACGGTCGACCCGAAGAAGCCGTCCTCAGACGAACGGTCGAGCACTTCGACGACTTGCCAGTCGGAGTAGACGCGTCGGACGATCTGCACCAAGCCGGCGATCCCTTCACCAATGGCGAGATGTTCCTTGAAGTAGTCGAACGCCATCGACGTGACCGGGGTGCTGACGGGGATTCGCACTTCTTCGACCCACGATCCGAACGCTCCCCGGCGATGCACCACGACCTCACTGGTCTCCGACGGCCCGGGGATGGCGAGGTACCGATTCGACCCGCTGCGCATGATCGCGAAGGGGGTGGCTGGCTGTTTCGCGTCGTTGTCGATCTGCATGTAGACGCCCTGAGCCGTGTGCATCGTGTAGGTGTAGCCGTTTGCGGGGCGCGCGTTCGATGCCGCCACCGGGAAGCTGCCGATCACCATCCACGCGCTGGCGGAGGCCACTCGGTCGATGACGTCGATCCGAAGTCCGGCCGACGTTGACTGCTGAATTGCGATGGTGTTGCCGTCCGGGTCGATTTGCACCGCCTGCGGATACGCGCTGTTCTCGCCTGAAGGCAGTGCGTATCCACCTTGTTGAAGGAGTTC
The DNA here is from genome assembly GCA_039177115.1 of Myxococcota bacterium. Lineage (GTDB taxonomy): Bacteria > Myxococcota_A > Polyangia > Polyangiales > Houyiibacteriaceae > SG8-38. Next base: position 21,634 of record JBCDFZ010000057.1, on the reverse strand, counting down.
GTTGACCGACACCACGTCGACGTTGTCGTCCGAGAACGCCCCTGACTTGTCGCGCTTGGTGAAGATGAAAATGTCGCGCTCCGCTTCGCCAAGTGGGTCCACCGCGGCAACCAGCGTGTTGCCGTCGTCGTCGATGGCGAGGGCTTGGTCGGCGACCATCACGAGCGGCGCGACCGATGCCGTTGAGATTCCGAAGCTGCCGCTCGGCGGCGTCAGCGTGGCGACCTGCTTCCAATCGCCGAAAATGCCGGGCTCGTAGGCGAACAAGGAGCCGTCCGGATCCATGGCGACGAGGTCGTTGCCGCGCCCGGAAATCGCCACGGCGACCACCTCGCGCCCAAGCTTCCCATGGGGCTCTCCCTCGCGTTCGAAGTCCTCGACGTCGGGGCTCGCGGGCGTGAGCCATTCGAAGGGCAACGCGCGTGGGGTCAACGTCGCACTCGTCACGTAGAGGCCAATGAGCCCTGGGTAGACGCCGAGCCACGCCTGCACATCGATGGGGTAGCGCTTGCCGGCACTCAGGTAGATCGGCGCTCCCCACCGGACGCTTTGGCCGAGCTGGCATTCGTTCATGGCTTCGAACACCTGATCGAACTGCGCGTCGCTCGGGATGTACCAAGTCTCGTCCTCGTTGGTGTACTCGAAGTCGTAGATCCGGTTGTACTGGTCGTTCGCGATCGTCTTGGTCTTCTCGTTTTTGAACTTCAGCTGGTTGCCGACCGCGACGCAGCGGGTTTCAGGGCCCGCCCACGCGTTGGGCGCCGTGACTGTGGTGGAGCCGAGGCTGTCCTGCGTCGGTTCGTAGATCGTGGCCTCGACGCCCCCGCCCGAGAGGCTCCCGAACGTGTAGTAGCCTGACGCTGGCACTTGCAGGTAGCCGAGCGAGCGCATCCCGAAGGCGTCTTTGAGTGGGAAGCCGAGCGAGATCCGGTCCTCACCTACTGTGGAGAAGACGAAGCCGTCGCTCCCAGGTTTGGCTTGGTCTGGGCTGAGCAGCATCTCGAAGGCGGAGGCGACCGAGCTCCCCTCCATGTTGTACGCGGCCGCGTTGGCGGCCTTCGCATCTTCTTCTGCGTCCTGGCTGAGCTCGAGCCTGAGAGAAACGTCGCAGCTTCGGACTTTGAGGATGTCCCACCGGGTGCACTGTCCGAAGCTCCACGTGTTGCAGCGGGAGCTCTCGATGCAGACCCCCGCATTGAAGTCGCGCGTATCGAGGGGAATGTTGACCGGGACGGTTTCAGAACCGGGTTCCGGGACAATCGCGTCTTCGGGGAGCTCGATCTCGGGGTCGAGTTCGAAGTGAGGCCAAAAGCGGGTGTAGAGCCCGTGCGGTGAGCCCGTGTTCGCGACGCTCGGATCGATGATGAACGTTTGAGGCGATTGCGTCTCGGAGGAGACCGCGAACTGGACCGCCGGAAGGTCGGTGAAGCTGACCCAGCTTGGCGGCACGCCGCCGCTCGAGGTCATCTCGGGGTAGCCGGGGTGCGTATTGTGCTCGTAGTGTAGCGGGCGCCATTCGTAGCTGGCGCCACTCGTGAGGTGACCTGGGCGCACCGTGAAAGTGGGGTCGGTCATCGTGCCCGAAGTCGACCTAAGCGTGTCGTTGGAGTCGGTGACGAGGATTTCGTCGCTTCCCGAGTCCGCGACCAGCGTCGGCGTGGTCGAAAGGATCGTTTCGCCGTCCCCCGGGTCCCACACGGTTTCGGCGGCGCCCTCGTGCGTGCGGTCCAAGAAGCTGCCAGGCTCTGCCCAAATCAACTCGCCGACGGCGTTGCGAACCTCCGCGCGACAGTCGACGAGATCGAGCGTGTGACCTCCGAGCGACCGACTGGACCAGCGTTCGTCGTCCAGCTCGCCGTAGATCGTGAGCTGTCCGGTTTCGTCGAAGCCGAGCGTCGTGGCCCCAGCGGTGAGGGAGGACCAGCGGAGCACGCCGGCTTCGAGCAGCACCAGGTTCCCGTCGGCGTCGAAGTCGAGCACACAGTTCCCGTCTTCGAGAAGGGTTCCCGCTTGGTCTACGTGGAGCCGCGGCCCGTACGTCCCGTCGCCTTGTGGGAGGGTCTCCTTGTGGATTGGGATCGCTTCGGCGGGTGCTGTGACCGCGCACACCAAGACTCCGGCGATGGCGCGCAACGCCCAGCGAATGGCGCGTTTGTGCTTCACGCGCGCGGTAACAAGCCGCCAGTGTGATTATTCCGGGTGGGCCCACTGCGACCGATGCTCTGAAAAGCGAAAGGTGTGTCACACGGACGGGTGGAGGCGGAGATCGCAAGGCGTGACGGACACTTGGCTGCGATCGCTCGCCCCCATCTTCTCACGCACCAAGCGTTAAGCGGTCGACGCTGGCGCGTTGGGTTCCCGGTCGCCGTGGCCTCGCAGGCGCCATAGCAGCGTGAAGGCGCTTGGGACGACGAAGAGCGTGAGCAGGGTGGAGAGCAGCAGGCCGCCGAGGACGATGGCGCCGACGCCGCGGTAGAGCTCGGAGCCGGAGCCCGAGAAGACCACCATCGGGAGGAGGCCCGCAAGCGACGTGGCGGTGGTCATGAAGATCGGCCGCACGCGCGCCTCGACGGCCTGAGGGACGGCTTCGCGGAGGGGAAGGCCCTCGCGAAGGCGCGCGAGCGAACCGTCGACGACGAGGATGGCGTTGTTGACCACCACGCCAATCAAGATGAGAAAGCCGAGTGCCGTCATGAGATCGAGCGGCTGGGTGCCGAGGAGAGCGTTCACCAGCCAGAGGCCGCCCGCGCCGCCGGCTGCAGCCAAAGGAACGCTGACCAGTACGGCGATCGGTGAGATGAAGTCTTCGAAGAGGGCGGCGATGAGCAGGAAGCAAATGATGAAGGCGAGGAACAGGATGCCCGCGAACTGCTTCTGAGCGAGCTCGAGTTTGCCGGCGGCGCCGCTCAGGCTGAACTCGACGCTCGGCGGAACTTGGCCCGAGTCTTCGAGCTCGGCGATGGTGCTGCGGATGGTGCCGATGGCGTCTTCGAGTGGCATGTCTTCGGCAGGAGACACGTTGAGCGTGATGGAGCGGCGGCGTTCGAGGTGGCGAATGACCGATGGGCCGAGCTCTTCTTGAACTGACGCAAGGGCGCCGAGTGGGACGACGTTGCCGCTTGGCGTCGCCACCGGCGCCGAAAGCAGTGCGGTGGTGTCGGGCAGGAGCTCGGCGTCGGCGTTCACGGCGCGGAGTACGACGTCGAGCTTCGGTTGGCCTTGCGGTGTGAACTCCCCGATGATGGCGCCGTCGATGAGCGAGTCGACGACGAGACCGAGCTCTGCGCCCGGCATCTGGAGCTGCGCGGCCTCGCGGCGCCTCGGGTACACGCGGAGCTCGGGGGCGCCTGGGTCGAGAGACGGGACCGGGCGAATCTGCGCGCCAGGAAGCGCCTCTTTCAGGGCGAGAAACACGGCGAGGCCGGCTTGGCTCATCGTGTTGAGGTCGGAGCCTTTGAGGTCGATCTCGACGACGCGGCTTCCGCCGATGGAGCGGCCGAAGAGCGAAGCCTGTGTAGCGAACGAGATCATGCCGGGGATTTTCGCCTGCACCCGGCGAACGAGGCTCAGCATACGACCAACGTCTTCGTTGCGTTCGGCTACGGCACCTGCGAACACTCGGTCCGGGCTGCCTACGAAGAACGCGCGGCGGATGTGTGCCTCTCCGTCGACTTCGCCTTCGGTATAGCGCTTCATCTGGCTTTGAAGACGGTCGCCCGTTTCTTGAAGCTCTTCGACGGAGTAGCCCGGCGGCGGAACGAGGATGCCGAACACGAGATTGCGGTTGCCTGTTGGGAGGTACTCCATCGACGGAAGGAGCGCCCACGCTGCCGCGAGCGACCCGACGATGGCGATGACCAGAATGGCGACGGAGCGTGTGGTGGATGCGCAGAGCCAGCGCACGCGGTTCACGACGCCGGTGCGGAAGCGGGCGCCGAAATTGGCAAGGCTCCCGACGTCGAGCACTTTGCCTCGCGACAGTAGACGGGCGGCGAGGCTTGGGATCACCAGCACCGACACGACGAACGAGATGGAGACGGCGAGGGCGATGGCGACCGCGACATCGCGGAGAAGCTCACCCACTTCGCCCTGCCAGAGCACGATGGGGATGAACACCGCGACGGTGGTGGCGGTGGAGGCGATCAGTGCGCCCCACACCTCGCGGATGCCGCGATAGGCAGCCATCTTGGTGTCGGGTGTGCGGTGCCGCCACGTGTCGATGCTCTCGAGCGCAACGATGGAGTTGTCGACCACCATGCCGATGGCGAACGTGATGCCGGCGAGCGACACCACGTTGATGGTGCGGCCGAAGGCCTGCATGCCGAGCGCTGTGGCAAAGGCGCAAACGGGAATGGCCACGCTCACCACGGCCGAGGCGCCGACTGTGCGCAGGAACAAGAAAAGGACGATCACGGCGAGCAGCGCACCGAGCAGGAGGTTCTGGCGAACGAGGTCGAGGGCGCCCTCGATGTACTCGACCTGGTCAGCGAGGATTTCGATTTTGAGGCCCTCGCGCGCGAAGTACTCGTTTTGGAGGTCGTCGATGACCGCGTGCACCTCCTTCGTGACTTCGAGCACGTTGGTGCCGGCCTCGCGCGAGAGCAGCATGACCATGGCGGGGCGGTCTTCGACGATGGCGACGCCGCTTGGCTTGCGAAGTGCCATCTTCACGCTGGCCACGTCGCCGAGCATGATCGGAGTGCCGTCGGGCGCGGCACCGAGCACCACCTCTTCGAGCTCCGTTGGGTTGTCGGGGGCGATCTCGGTACGCACGAGGTAGCGCCGCTTGCCGAGGGTGACGTCGCCGCCCGAGAGATCCCGAAGCTCGCTCGTGACGCGAGCGGCCACGGCGGAGATGGTCAAGCCGCGCGCCGCCAGCGCCTCGGGGTCGAAGAGGACGTGCACGTCGGTGGCCTGCCCGCCGATGAAGAAGATGCCCGACACGCCAGGGATGCGGTCGATCTCAGGCAAGATCGTGTCCTCCACCCACGTGCGGTACGCGGCAACGCTACCGCCTTCGGGATCGCGAATGGCGATCACGGCCAACGGCGGCCCGGCGCTGTTGGCCGTGGCAACGATGGGTTCACCCGCGGCCTCGGGGTAGCTCGGGACCTGGCTGAGCTTGTTGGTCACGCGCACCAGCGCCTCTTCGATGTCGGTGTCGACCTCGAACTCGAGCGTCACGCTGCCGTTGTCTTTGTTGGCGCTCGACTCCATCAGCGTGAGGCCCTGCAAGTCTTTGAGGGCTTCTTCCTGAGGTTCGAGGATCTCGGTTTCGATTTCCACGGGTGCGGCGCCCGGCCAGTTGGTGTTGATGGTGATGGTGGGCGTCTGAATGTCGGGCGTGAGCTGAATCGGGAGGTCGACCACCGACAGCGCGCCGAAGAGCACCACGAGCATGATGCCCACGATGACCGTGATGGGGCGCTGGATAGCCGTCCAAATCAGGCCCGCGGGCTGCGCGTCGGGCGGTCGGGAGTCGTCAGGCATGCGCCATCAGCTTTCGGGGATCACCGTGAGCGGCTGGCCCGGGAACACGCGCTCGTTGCCGCGCGTGACGAGCTTGTCGCCAGGCTGGAGCGGCTCGGCCACGATCAGCAGCTCTTCTCGCCCCCGCGCCACCACTTCGACCGGGACCACCTCGGCGCGACCGTCGCTGTCGCGCACCACGTGAAGGTCGGCGATGCCGTACACCAGCGCGTCGCGCGGAATGACCACGGCCCCCGGTTCGCTTCGTTCGACCGTGAGCAGCACGTCGATGGCGGCGCCAGGGAGCAACCAGGTGGCGGGTTCGTCCGGGGTGAGCCGCACGCGGATGGTGCGCGAGGCGTCGTCGAGGGCGCGGACCACGCCGACGATGGTCGCGGGCGCCGCGGCGCTCCCATGGCGCATCACCGCCTTGTCGCCGGCTTTGAGGTATTGCGCCAGCTCGGGTGGGGCGCTCACGAGCACTTCGACGCCTTCGTCGTCGACCAGCTCGATGACGTCGTCTCCAGGCTCGACCCAGTCACCCGGGTCGACCATGCGATCGGCAATCACGCCGTCGAACGACGCGCGCACGCGGTGTCGGCCAAGCTCGGCGCGCGCTTCGGCCTCGGCGGCTTTGAGGCGGCGGCGCTCAGCGAGGGCGCGTTTACGTTCTGACGTGGCTTGTTCGATCTCCGCAGCGGCGGCGATGTCGGGCCCGGCCGTGGAGAGGCGTTCGGCGTCGCGCTGGGCGCGTTCGGCCTGGGCAGCGCCCGCGTTTTGTGATGCCTGCGCCGCGCGTACGCGGGCGGCGGCGAGCGACGGGTCGATCACGACGAGGAGATCGCCCCTGTCGACGCGGTCGCCGACGCGCACCACCACCTCTTGCACTTCGCCCGGGGCGCCGGCGGCCAGGCTTGCGCGCTTGAGCGCGCGAACGTCGCCGAGGAAGGACCATTCGGCGGTGATGCTGCCCTCGCGGACTTCGCCAACGCGCACCCGCGCAGGCGCCGGCCCCTCTCCGGCTTCACTCTTCGCGGGCGCCTCTCCTTTGCAGGCGAAAAGCAGAAGCCCAGCGGCGACCGCCAATACTGCCAAAGGCCGCGAACCCGACGAAATCATCGAGAAAACCTAGCCCCGTGGCCCGTTTTGACAAGTCAACGCGCCCGGCGGTTGGCGCGTCCCCGTCCGCTGGGGCTGCGAGCCTCATGCGGGTGTCGTGTGGCGTCCACGCGCAATCGCGGTCTCGGGTCATTCTTCGGGCGTTTCATTGAAGCGGCTCGCGACGCACATCACGCGCTACCCGCGGAGAGCGCGTCACGACGTACGCGCACGTTCAGTTCTGTGCACGACGCCAGCGACCATTGGGACTACTGACATGACGCGAACCAAGGTGTGGACCGTGAGCGTAGGGGTGACATCGTGTTCGGTGTGATGGGATGCGGCGACTCGGACTCGAGGATCCGCAGCGTGTGTTGGCGCAGCCGTGTTCGGCGAAGGCCCGCAACGGTCCGCGACGACGGGTGACCGATTGGCCTATTGAAGCGAATTGGCGTCGGTCGCCGCGCTGGCTCGGGCCGACGAGGCGTGGGACGGTACCCTTCATGTCAGCTACCGAGTCGTCGCATGCCACTCTCTCGATTCCCATGGGCGGGCCGGTGTCCCCGCCGCTCAGGCAGCCGAGTTTCTGGACCATCCAAGTCGTTGGCTGGTTCCTCCTCAACGCGCTCTATTTTCGCGAACCGATTGAGGCCGGACTGCGCGAGCAACGCTTCGGGCTGACGGCCGCGATGGTGGGCACGAGTTGGGTCGCTGCGGTGGGTGGCTCGGCGGTGCTCGCGACCGTATACCTTCGCTTGCCTCGGAGTTGGCTGACGGGGATCGGGGTCGTACCCACCACGCTCGGGCTTTCGCTGCTCGCAGCGTTACCATGGGCGGTCCTGATGACGGTGCTGGTCTTTTTCGGCACTGCTGCGCCGCCAGTTCTCTACGGCTCCTGGATGTTGTTTCACGCCTCGGTGCTGATGCTCGCGTGGAGCGGACTCTTCCTGTGGGTCACGCGACACCAGCGCACCGAGGGCGTCACGTTGACCTCGACCGCTGAGCTCACGCGAACTCGCTGGGGCCTCGACCATCGAGTGTGCCTGCAGGAGGGCAAGCGTGTCCGGTTCTGTCTCGTCCGCGACATCGCCTACATCCAAGCGGCCGGCGACTACACCGAGGTACATCTTTCGAACGGGCACGTGGCGATCGTGTCGCAGCGGTTGCGCGACTGGGAATCAGGGCTGCCCGAGTCGTTCATCCGGATCCACCGATCCACGCTCATCAACTTGGATTTGGGCGAGGAGCTCGTGCACCTCGATGGCGCGTGGCGTTTTCGCCTACGAGGCTGTGCAGACCCCCTCGCGGTGAGCCGGCGACTGGAGCAGGAGGTCATGGCGAAGGCCGTGGGGCCCCACGGCACCGTCGCGGCGTCGTGACACTTGGCTGCCAGTGACCCACGCTCGTCGACTCTGGGCGTCCGTTCGCCGAAACGAGTTCCGTGAACACCTCCGTGCGTGGTAGCTGACTGTCGGTTTGGGAGCGTTCCATCCGCAGGACGAAGGGTGACTTGCTTCCGTCTCTTTATTGATAATGATTATCATTGTTAACAACAATAGGTGAACAGACGATGGTGGGAATGACATGGCGACTGCTTCGGCTCTTCGTTGCCGGCCTGGTGTTCGCGTGGGCCGTGGCGGGCTGCAGCGACGATTCCTCCGACGATACGGGAGGGACGGGTGGCACCGCGGGGAGCGCAGGTTCCGATGGTACTGGCGGAACCGCAGGAAACGGCGGGGGTTCGGGAGGCATGGGGGGTAGCGTTTCACCGAGCCAAGACGCGGCCCTCTGCGCGCTCATCCCGACGCCCACGGGTGCCAGCGGGTTCGTTCGCGTCGTACCCGCCGCCGCGGTCGACGCCGGCGGGGAGATCGACGTCAGCGAGGGAGCGATCGAGGTCGGTGCCGGTGTGGCTTGCGCGGTATGGAAAAGCGCCGTGTTCGTCGCCCGAGTCGAGAGCCCAACCATGACCCGCTACGACGTCGTCGACGGCGAACTCGTCGAAGGCGCAACGGTGAGCTTCATGGGCTTCGGCCTCACGAGCCTCGGCGCGTTGTCAGGCCAAATCCAGATCTTCACCGACGACAAGGCCTACTTCTTCGATCCCATATTCGGTCAAATCATCGTGTGGAATCCAACGACGATGACCACCGTCGAGGCGATCGAGTTGACCGGTTTCGATCCCCCCGACGGCCTCGGGCTCTCGAGGATTCGATCTGGGCGGATCGGCGACCGGCTGTTTCTTTGGGCCAACTACGTCAATGAACAAGGGTTCAACGTGGCGAGAAGCGTGTTCGCTTTCGTCGATCCCGTGACCGACGAGTTCACGACCGACACGATCGAGACGTGCGGCGGGTTCTTGAGCGCTACGGTCACAACGGACAACGGCGATACCTACTTCGGCTCCACGGCGGGAGACGCAATCAACCATGCCCTCGGGTTCGAAGGAACCTTCCCGCCCTGCGCCGTTCGCGTGCGCGAGGGTGCGACCGAGGTGGACGATACCTTTGTCGCAGATCTGAACCAACTCACGGGGATCGGTCCATCGGCCGGCCCGTTCGTCGGAGTGGGAAACCTCGGGTTCCTGCTGGCGTACGACGAGACCGCGATGCCCGTCGATCCCCTGCTCACCTCGTTCGAGCACACGGCGCTCGACAACTGGAGGTTCTACGCGGTGGAGCTCGGCTCGACGACGCCCGCGACGTTAGTCGAAGATTTGCCGATCGGGCAGGGGATCGGGGGATCGGCCGTCTTCGACGGGCGGGGCTTCCTCATCCGCTTCGCGCGAGACTTCAGCAGCACGTCTTGGTTCGACGTCTCCGACACGCCGATCGTAGAAACGTACCGATTCGGCGGGGCAGTGCAGCTCTTCGAGAGATTCGGAGAGCCGTAAGCCCATTGCGTGGCGAGGCTAACTGGGCGGGGGGCTTGGGGAATCACTCTCCCAAACCCCTGGGTCGCAGCCTTCGATTCCAACAGCCTCCGGGTTGAAGGTTGGCGACTCGACGCCGTTGCGCCGCTGCCGCTCGTAGTCCTCGAGCACTTTGGCGGCAGTTCCGGTGAGCAGAAGGATGGCGATGAGGTTGCAGGTGGCCATGAAGCCCATGGATACGTCGGCCATCTGCCACATGAGCTCGAACTGGCTGTCGTCTTCGCTGCTGGCGACCCACGCGCCAAGCATCAGGAAGCCGGCGTACAGCACGCGGTAGACCGGGACGCCGACCTTTCTCGAGAAAAGGTAGGCGACGTTGGACTCGGCGTAGTAGTAGTTGGCGATTACGGAGGTGAAGGCGAAGAAGAGGAGGGCGATGGCGATGAAGCTGCCGCCCCAGGACCCGACCGTTTCGGTGAGCGCTGCCTGCGTGAGCGCCACGCCCTGCGGCTTGCTTCCGATCGCCGCGGTGCCGGCGTCGGTGAGCAAGATGACCGAAGCGGTTGCGGTGCAGATGAGCATCGTGTCGAGGAATACCGAACCCATTTGCACGAAGCCTTGGACGGCAGGGTGCTTCACGTCGGCGGCGGCTGCCGCGTTGGGCGACGAACCCATCCCCGCCTCGTTCGAGAAGAGCCCCCGCTTGAGGCCGTTGGCCAACACGGCGCCGAGCCCTCCTGCGGTCAACTGCTCGACCCCGAACGCAGCCTTCACGATGGTGGCGATCACCCCGGGCACCTCCGTGATGTTGGCCAACACGACGAAGAGCGCGATGCCGATGTACCCGAGGGCCATGACCGGGACCACGACCTCAGCGAAGCGGCCGATTGACCGGATGCCGCCCGCCACGATGATGACCGCGAGCACCGTGAGCACGCCCCCGACGATGAGGGGCTCGAAGCCGAACGCCACTCGGACCGACTCCGTCATCGAGTCTGCCTGGATGGTGTTGAAAACCAGGCCGAAGCTGAGCACCAGGAAGAACGAGAACGCCGTCGACAGCCATCGAAACCGTGGCCCGAGCCCGCGCGCAATGTAGTAGGCGGGGCCTCCTCGGTACACGTTGTGTTCGTCGGTTTTGACTTTGTACACCTGCGCGAGGCTGTTCTCGACGAAGGACGACGCCATCCCGACGACTGCGACGACCCACATCCAGAACACCGCGCCGGGCCCACCCATCGAGACCGCCACCGCGACCCCCGCAATGTTGCCGGTGCCGACGCGCGCCGCGGCGCTCGTGGCAAACGCCTGGAACGACGACACGCCGTCGTCGTGATCGTGCTTCACGCCAGAGAACAGGAGCGACCAGATGTGCCCGAACGACCGTAGCTGGACGAAGCGCAGCCGGATGGAGAAGTAGAGCCCGGCTGGGACCAGCACGACGATGAGCGTCCCGAGCCACCAGATGCCGGCCACCCCGCCCCACGAGATGGCCTCCGCCCACGACACGATCGATTTGATGATTTCCATGGCCCTCGCCCGTTAGAACCCGAACACGAACTGCACGCGGATGCGGTACTGGTTGCCGCTCGCTGCTGGGAGCCATCCTAAAACAGGCAAGGGCGGAACCAACGTGGAGCTGATTGCGTTGAATAGCATGCCACCCTCGATGGTGGCGCGGTATCGGTTCGTCCATTCGAAGGGGAACACGTTGGAGCCGATGGAGAGCGCGTTGTAGCTCGTGAACCCTTCGCGATTCCCTGGGCTCACGCGGTCGTACTCGGCATAGAGCTGCCACATCTTGTTGATGAAGTAGCCGCCCTGGGTGACGAAGCCCCAGAAGTACTGAAGCTGCCCGTCGACGCGCGCCCAGTTGACGGTGCCGTACGTGAGCGTTTGAAACCCGTTGCCGCTGAGGCTGATGTCGGCCGTGACCGTGCCGCTGTGCTGCGCGTCGTCGAAGTCGACGGCTGTTTGTGAGTAGCGGTACGCCGCGGCCGCCCCGAAGAGCACGCCAAACGCACGGCCGCGCCGCCCGATCGTGTCGCTCCAGTTGCTCCAGTCGCTCTTGCCTACCTGGTACTCCGACCGCGTGGAGAAGGTGACGTTGGTGTCGTCCGCGGGGAAGGTGGCGCTACCGCCCAACGCGTCTGCCGTGATCGCCATCCAGATCCGGTAGCGGTCCAGGGCGAAGTAGAGCTGCCCGCCGTCCCCGTTGCCGGGGCCCATCACGTCTTCGACACCGGTGGAGTCGACCCCGAGGAGGTCCTGCGGAAACATCCAGTTCTCGCGAGACACCGCCCGAAAGAACCGCCCGATGCGAAGTAGCCAAAACCCGTTGGTGCGCTGGTTTTTGATGAGCTCGCCGAAGTTGAGGTCGAGGTGCGCGTCGATGAGTGAGACGTTGCCTGTGTCGCTGATGTTGATGCGGAGATGAAACCCGATACCGTGCGTGAACAGGCCCTCCCAGAAGATCCGAGTGCGCGGGATCGAGAACGCGCCCTCGTACTTGTCCTGGTCGGGGTCGGGGGTTTCCCTGATGTTCCCGGTGTACCGGAACTGGGTGTAGATGCCGAGGTTCAGGCGAAAGCGACCGTTCTTGCTTTGGATGAAGAAGGGGTTGAGGGAGCCCTTGTCGAAACCCGCCACGGCGTACTCGTCGTCGTCGGTTTCGTCGACGCGGGGACGGTCCGGCCGCGGCGTCGTGTCGACCCTGTCCAGGTCTTTCTCGGCCTTGGTTTCCTCTTCGCCCTCGTCGTCGCGAGGCCGGTCGGGGAGAGGCTGGTCAACCGGCGGTTCGCTGATGATCTCGAGCCCAGAGCTCTGGTCCGTGTCGCCGGGTTCCGGCTTGCCGTCGTCCTGTGACGGGGCCTCTGGCTGATCTTGCTTTATGGGTTCGGGCGCGGCCTGGTCAGGCTGCGCGCCGAGGGGCGAAGGGCTGAACGCGCCCCACAAGAGAGCGACCGCACCAGTGACTAGGAGTTGCCGCCGATGGCCCAACGCGCCCTGAAACATCACCCGTGCCCGACCCTCCTGAACGATGACATCGAGACTGGTGACGCTAATCGTTTCGGTGGTCGAATAGCAAAGCTAAAACGCACCTTCTGCCATCTTCGTGCGCCGAGAGCCTTGCGCGGCCGACGCTCAGCTCCGGGTCCAAAAACCGACGCAATCATCCACGAGCCCCGTCGCTTCGCCTCGGTTTGACAACTCAAACCCCCTGACTAGAGTGGCGCCCTCTGCCGCGGGGTGGAGCAGCTTGGTAGCTCGTCGGGCTCATAACCCGAAGGTCGTCGGTTCAAATCCGGCCCCCGCAACCAATGAAGTTGGGCACTTAGCGAATGGGCTAAGTGCCTTTCTTTTTGCCCGGTGCCGTGAGGGTGCCGTGGCTGTGACCGCCGTGACTTCGGAGCCCTGGCGCTCCAGTCCGAGTGATCCACATCGGCCTAGACGCGCAGCTGTTGGAGTCGGTTCTTTAGTCCAGGAATCGCCTCAGACGCTCTGTCGTCTCGCGGTTCTAGAGAGAGTCCCTGCCAGACGTCCCACGCTACGTAGAACGATGCGCCGTCGACCTCGAGCTCCCACAGCCGAACTTCGATCCCATCGCTTCTTTCCCCAAGAGTTCCGTCGAGCGCGCGGCCAATGGCTCGTGCGGCCCGCTCGAACTCGTTCCACTCGGCCTGCGACGCAAGCGATAAAGAAACCCGACCGTTGGCCATCGTATGCAACCTCGGCTCAAGGTAGTGAGTGGTCGAAGTCACCCTGCGCAAGACCATATCGTCGCAGAGCAACTCTGACTAATTCCGTCTCTATCGCGGGCGGCGTGGTCGTTTGAGAGCAGCGAGCGACTTCGAGACGTTCGGGTGAGGAACCCGTAGGTTCGCCGGAACCATTCGTACTGATGCTCAGAATGTCAAAACCCGCACCCCGCGACTTCTACTCGGCATTCGCGAGTCCGAGTAGCCTGCGGATCTCTTCGATCAGGCGAGGTACGTCTTGCCGTGCGGCGGCGACGAAGTCTTGATCCGCCGCCGTGGCTCCGCTTAGCTCGATGTCGGCGCCGCGCGAGTCCCCTCGACCGACCATGATGAAGTTCGACCCGGCGGTGTGGTCTCGACCTTCGATGTACGAAGTCCACGGGGCCGGTTGCGCGGCGGCACACCGGCTCGCGATCGAATCCAGCTCATCAGTGTCGATGGCTGCTTGGCGTGGCTCGACCTCCAGAGATATGTCCTCTGACTCGATCAAAAGGACATCCCCTGTCTGCATCTTGATTTCGATTCCGTTCTGAACCGGAAAGCCGACGGAGTTCACAGAGACGCTCGCCCCCCAGGGTTGTCGACGCGGACAGCTGAGGCTTGTGAGGCCGTGGGCGTACAGTGTGGCGCGCTTCGAACCGGTCCTCATCTCTAACTTCAGGACCCCTTCGTCCCAGCGCACGAGAATCTCCTCCAGTGTCGCGTCGTGCAGTAGGTCGTTCCACCGTTCTTTGGGAGGTTTCATTCGTTGCCTGCGTTGCAATCGAGGGCATCCGAGGGCGCTGCGAACATACCATAGGCGTGAGAGATGCGATCTCATCGGGTCGGATGAGGCTCCGGGTTGGGAACCCGGAGATGCGCCGCTACGTCTCGCTCGCAGGTGAGCTAAGCTGCCCAGCTACCATATGGTCACGAGGCGACGAAAGGCGGCCCTGCTCGGTGCGTTTCTACTCGGCAGCGTGCCTCTGTTGTTAGCGTGGGCTGTGCTCTCGCCGAACTACGAGGCAGCGAAGAAGTTCTCCGATGAAATGGGCGACGAGCCGTATACGTGGCAACCGGCGAGCGAGCGTGAAAACGGAGAGTAGTGTGCCTTCTCGACAAAATCGAGGAACCCTTACCCCTGGCCTTAGTTCGACTCGGGTAGCGTCAACTCGTATTCGATGCGGGCAACGATGCCGCTGAAGGTCGGGTCGATGCAGATGGCACCCCGTTACCAACGCCTCTTTGGTCGTGGGGTCGAAGAGGCCGGAAGTCCCGAGAGCTACTTGTGGTCCTCGTACTCCCACGCAAAATACCGTTGGAGCTTCGTACTACACTCACCCCAATTCCAGCCCTCGCAGCGCTCCAGGATTGTCGCGATGTGCTTTCGCAGCGTCGACAGCGAGAACTCCGACAAGACCAAAACAGCACGGTCCGACATCACGGCTCCCCGCGCATGAGCGCGCAGCCCTTCGGGTGTTGCCACCGTGACGTAGAACAGGTGCTGGCCAACGGTGTCCGGCTCCCCAATCTCCAATGCGAGTTGGAAGTAAACATCTGCCAGAGTCTCCGGCTCCCACCAGAAGATTTCAACATCAGACGAGGACAGTCTTTTGAGTTTTGGACGCATGGCAGAAGACGCTAGCACAGCACGTAGGGCGAAGTACGCGGGTCGCGCGACCGCGAGCCGCGATTGACAGCGGTCCAAACGTCCCGGTGAGCGGGTTCGATATCGCGCAAGACGGCGTCGTCCGCGCGCCGCGTCGTTCCGTGAACGCGCCGCACGGCCCGCCACCGACGGAGAGACCATGAAGACCACGCCCCAGCTCGCCTTGTTCGTTGCGCCGGACCAACAAGGGTCGGAGAAGGGTGGTTCCTTGGCTCGCCAGAACGGCCTTCGACCGAGCGCTTTACACATCTCATTCGCGACCCTGAGAACGACCCCAATCGGGCGCCAAGGCATCGACAAGGTCACACGCCTACCGGTTGGAAGAAGCTTGGGCTCCTATCGGTTTCCGAGTGGGCCACTCGCATCCTGGAGCTGCTTGCCGACGGAACGCCGAGGACCTTCAACCACATCGCGCTCGAGCTCAGCGGTTTCACGGCGGACGTCGCCTTTGAAAGCGCGCTCGATCACGGACTCTGGCTCCTCGTCGAGCAGAACAAGCTCGAATGGACGGCGCAAGCGCCGATTCGCTTCCGCGCCTCGCCGCTTGGCGGCGTCACTGCCGATTGGGCACGTGACTCTGACGGTCGGCGCTGAAGGACTTGGGGAAGGCGCCAGAAACAGCAAAGTTTACAGCACGCAGGGGACGCGCGCCGGGGCCACCGGCCGCGCGGAATAAATACGTATGGACCCAGCTGCTGCGATGGGCAATGGACGAAAGAGATCATCCCGTTTTGGATCAGTACGACATCATCAAGAAGGGCGACGTCTGGGTCTTCGAGAAGCGGGGGTCGTATCGCCCATTGCTCACCGGGGCGACCAAGGCGGAAACGGTCGCGAAGGCCAACGAGTACATGCGCGCCCGGAGGGGCTCGATCCGTGTTTACGCGGAGAACGGCGAGATTGAAGACGAATGGGAGTAGTCGACAAGGCTATCGAAACGGCGCGGGCTGTAGTCGACCGGAAGGGGTCCGATCTCAGGGCGCTGGAAGCAGAGCTTTGCGCGCTCGAGGCGGAGGCCGATCCGGGTCTCAGAGAACGTCTTGCGTACCAACTGTTGCGCCGTCTCGGGTTCGACCCCGCGCACGTGAGTTCCATTCTCACGCGTGACGCAAAGGAGAGCTGAGTGCCGAAGCAACGCGCGCTGTCATGGGGAGGGCAAGCCAGGAGCCCATCGCGCAACGATCGTGCAAATGTTTGCGGACGCAGCAGCGCTGCGTACTTGTGATGGCCCACCGTCACCTTCAGCATCCAAATTCTCGCTTCGGGGTGTCACCGTCGCGAACAGGAATGCTACCAGTGCCAGTGAGAGTGGCAGGGCAGGTCACAAGCTCCAGATGTCGCCGCAACGGGCTAGCCAAACATCCAGGCCAAAGTGAAGGCCTGTCCCGCCCGTCACATCGTTCTCGATCCACTCTTCGAACGCCGGGTCGAGCGGGTCCGAGGCGGAGCAGGGGATCCAACACACTTGGGCGACCGCCTGGGCGTCCAGGGGGTCGGAGACCCTGTAGTCGAGGCCGTCCACAGGCGAAGTCATGCAGACGGTGGCGTCGAACACCCCCACCTCCGTCTCGAGGCTTTCGTTCTGAACGCACGCAACGAAGTACTGAGTGTTATCGATGCGCCCAGTGGTGCGGGTGCAGCCTTCTTCGCAGGACTCATTGCCGGGCTCGGAGACGACAGCCTCGCGTAGCGCGCACGGAAGCACGCTGAGGTCAGCCCCGCCGGTCCCGCCACTGCCTCCGGAGCCGGCGCGACCCCCCGTCGGCAGCGGAGCGTTCGCGGTGCCCGCGGTGCCGCCCGCTCCATCCGGAGCGTTCGCGGTGCCCCCAGCGCCACCGGCTCCATCACCGCAAGCGAGAGCAGCGATGAGTGCGAGGGCCGGAACAGCGCGGCTAGTGGTCATTTGGGTCTCCGGACGAATAGTATGCCACGCTGTGGACCTCGACGCCGCCCGGCGCCACCGAAATGCCATAGAGCCGCGTTTCAAGACAGGACGCCGGGGGAAGTCGGGGTGCGCTGAGGGAGAGGTATTTGACCGGGCCGAACTGATAGTCGCCGGCGACGACGACGTCGCCATTGCACGCATCTCGCGCTTCTGCGGCCACCCACGGCACTTCGTCCAAGCTCGGGTGGTAGACGTGGGCGACCCACTTCCACTGCGCGACGCCCACGGGAAGGGGCCCCGCGGGAAACGCTCGGCGAATCTCCTCCGCCTCGTCGAGGTGATCCTGGACGATGAGGTATTGAGAGGGCCCAGGAAGGGTGTCCAGGCGGTGGGCCTTAATCTTGCCTGTCCCCCACGTGTCTGGCACACCGCCCTCCCATCCGGGTCCGACGAGAGGCACGTCGGTGCCATCGCCCATCGCCAACACGACCGCCTTGAGACGGTGCGCGCTCGAGCTGGCAAGGCCGAGAGACTCTCGTAGGAGGCCGGCCGCGCCCGTGATGACCGGCGCAGCGAACGAGGTGCCTTCGATCTCGGTTGTCCCGAACAACCCGAAGTCGCTGAAGTAGAGCGAGATCACTCCAGGCGCAGCCATCGAAACGGCGGGAATCGAAGCACCGGAGAAGTACGGTCCCCACGAGCCTCCCATCCCGACGTCCATCATGCCGCGACTGCTCTCCCGTGCAATGAGTGCCGCGTCGTAGTCGATGGAGCCCGTGGTGAGTACGTTGCCGATCGCAACCGCCTCTGGCCGATAGCCGGGGTAGGTCACGGTGCAGGCACCAGGATTATCCTCGTCGTGCTCGTTGCTCGCTGCTTTGACCACCAACATGCCGAGGTCTGCGACGACTGGGAGAAGCGCATTGATTCCGCCACAGTTGTTGCTCTTGACACAGAACAAAGGACAATCCCCGAAGCGAAACGACATGTTCAGCACGTCCACGCCGGATGCGGCGGCCAGGTCCATCGCGGTGAACCCGTTCGCCGAGTTGGCAATCCGGTAGTAGTAGAGGGCAGCCTCTCTCGCGACGCCGCTCCGGCGGGCCTGTTCTGGGGTGCCGATGCCTGGAAAGGTGGGAGACTGCCCTTCTTCGATGCTGCCAGCGGCGACCCACGCGACATACGTCCCGTGGTCGGCGAAGAGCGACGGTGACGCGAAGTTGCACGGCGAACCGATGCACGCGATGTTCGACAAGATTCTTGTGGCCCCGCCACTCTCATCGAGCCAGCCGGGATGGAATGTATTGATCGCGTTCATGGGCTGCGTGGTCGCAAGCTCCATGATCCCAATCTTGATGTTGTCGTTCAACGAGACGGGCGTCGTGACGCGCCCCCCGGCCTCGCCGAGGACGTCCGCGTCGGCAAAGCTCTGCAGCAGTGTGGCCTCGCGCAGCTCGTCTCCATTGTAGTCGGAAACGACCCTGTGCCACCCTCCATGGACCGACCTCACGTCGGGGTGGTCAAGAGCTCGTTCGACATCGCTCGCGGGCACGCGGATGTGCATTGCGTTGACGAGTCGCGCCTGCGCCACAACGTGTCCGTAGCCGAGTACGTGCTCGGCGAACGCGTCCTGGGCGTCAAGGATTGACGACTGCCGGACCCCGATGTGAGTCCGGTATGCGTCGCCGGACATCTGCCGCAGCTCAGCGACATTGTCGAAGGGAAGCTCATCGAGCATCACGATGAGATCAATCATCGTGGCGGACTCCTTCCCCTTTGCGTAGTCGAGCACTTCGGCTCGCGCCTCCTCGATCCGTCTCTGCTCGATCTCCTCACGCGAGCGTGTCGGAAGAGCGTCGCTTCGGGGGTAGGGCAGGTCGATCCCTTGCGTGCCCAACTCCTCGAGGAAGTCGTCACGGCTGAGCAGCCTTCGCAATGGCGGAGAGACCGGGATCGAGTACCCTTCGCCTTCGCGAGCCTCCGAGTCGCGCGCGAAGCTAAGTGGCGGCTCCTCCGCGTCGGTCCCGGCAGGCAGGAATGACGTGGCGACCGCCACGGTGAGGAGCAGGAACCGGAAACAGGTCATGCGCGCGCCTTTCCCCGGCGGCGCGCCCACACCGCCGATGCTGTTCGTAAACTACGCGGATCGCTTCTGAAGTTACAGTGCGAAGACGAAGGTCCGAGTTGTCGTTCCTCACAACGTCATCCGTCGCGAGATCACGGCCGGCATGATCGCGAAGGCGACCAAGCGGACGGAACTTGAGCCGTCACGTGCGCTGGTGACGGCAAGAACGCGCGAGCCAAGCATGGCATCTTCCCGAGCCCCGCACGGTGCGTGCAGGCACGCCTACGCGCCACGCCATGTGGGACCGAAACGCTCGCTCAGGCTGCGTGTCGTGCGTAGCGATGATGCAGTCCGCCGACCATCGGGATGGCGATGACCCTCCCTTCGTCGGTGGACTCGCGCTTGCGAAGTTCAGGGGCGTCCGTGTCGAGCGCGAGGTGGGTTCGGGAGCTGTGATAGTACTCGAGGTACCGTCGGAGGATGCGCCGCAGGTGCTGCTCTCCGAGGACGATGACGTGGTCGAGGCACTCACGCCGAAGGGTCCCAATCACGCGCTCGCAGAAGGCATTCTGCCACGGAGATCGAGGCGCGGTCAGAACCTGCTCGGTTCCCATCGCACACACTCGACGAACGAAGTGTGCCCCATCGATCTTGTCTCGGTCCCGGATGACGTACTTCGGCGCCAAGTCGTAGGGGAAGGCGTTGACCCATTGCTGACCTGTCCATCGCGCGGACGGAGCATCGGTGACGTTGAAGTGTAGGATGCGTCGGCGACCGTGCTCGAGCACGAGGAACACGTACAGGATGCGGAACGTGGCCGTGGGCACAACGAAGAAGTCGATCGAAACGAGGTCTTCGGTGTGGTTCCGGAGGAATGTACGCCAGCTCTGGGACGGCGGCTTTCGCCCACGAGGCATATACCGCGACACGGTGGCTTCGGAGACCTCGAAGCCGAGCATGAGCAACTCGCCGTGAATGCGAGGCGCTCCCCAAATCGGGTTCTCGCGGGCCATGCGACGGAGGAGCGTTCGGATCTCCGCATCGATTCGTGGACGACCACCTCGGTTTCGGCTCTTCCAGGTCCAGTAGAGCCGAAAGCCCTTGCGGTGCCAGCCGATCACGGTCTCGGGCTTCACGAGGGTCAGGGCATGTTGCCAATCTGGCCACAGACGTGAGAGCGCGACCCAGAATGCGCGGTCCCCATCAGTCAGCTTGGGGCGTTTGGTCTCGCGCTTCAGTACGGCCAGCTGCTGCCGCAAGGCAAGGTTCTCGAGCGCGAGCTCGCGCTGCGACCTCAGGCTCGGGCGGCCGCGAGTAGGCCGTACAGCAAGGGAAGCATCGGGGTAGGGGACCTTGCCCCGAAGCCCGGAAACGTCAATCATCGCGCGCTCGCCGAGGTTTTGAGGAGGCACAGGGTGGCTAGGTGCGCAAATGGCGGCCTTCATGGTATCCTCGAGTGACCGAAAGGCGGCGGCCCCGCCCGCCGGCTATCGGATGAACTAGCTTCAGTGTGCCGGTACCTCGCTCCGTCGTCGTGTCGGCGAAGGAG
Organism: Myxococcota bacterium; assembly: GCA_039177115.1. GTDB lineage: Bacteria > Myxococcota_A > Polyangia > Polyangiales > Houyiibacteriaceae > SG8-38. Next base: position 1,290 of record JBCDFZ010000057.1, on the reverse strand, counting down.
ACTGCCATGACTTCCTTGTTTGCGGTTGCGTCACCGGTCTTGCTGGTCGTCTGCCTCTTGCCCGTCGTTGCCGCTGCAGAACCGGCTGAGCGTCCCTCGGGAATGCACACACCACGTATCACGGACCTCACTTGGGCCGCGTACGATGGCAATTCGCTGCCGCCGGCGCCCAGTTCTACTGGCACGGCAAGCCTCGTTGATGGACCCGAGCCACGAGAATGCAAGCCGCGTTACATGGTGGGCCCTGGATTGGGTATCCCTCTTGGCCTCGGGGCGATGACGATGGGCAGCGTTTTTACCGCGGCCGGCGCACGCGGAATCCTCACCACGACGAATGAATCGAAACTGATCGCTGTGGGGAGCGTCGCGCTCGTACTCGGGACCGCGGCGTTCCTCTACTCAAGCGTCAAGTTGTCCAGAAACAAGACCCGTCGCCGCCAGGTCTGTGGCCGCGTGACGGACGTTCCCGACTGGCGTCGCCAGTAGACAGGCCGACCAAGGTCAGCATGATACCCAGGCCGAGCCCTGGGATCGTCGACGGACGAGCGCGCTCAAGCCAGACGCGATCGTCAAGTGCGGAAAAGCCCGACCCCGGTTAGGGCACGAGTCGAAACAGGCAAGGCACGGGGCATGGACATAGCCATGCACCAGGTCTGACGCCGTCGCCATCAAGGTAGACTCGGTAGAGCACCCGGGTGCGGAACTGCGGCCCGATCGGCCTGTCGTTCCTCAAAACCTTTTCCGTCTCGAGATATGAGCCGAGACGATTGCGGAGGCGACCAAACGTCCGGAGCTCGAGCCCTCAACGTGCGTCGCCAAGGTCTCAACATCAGCGCGTCAAGCACTGCATCTGCCTGCGCCCTGCGCAGTACGCGCAGCTCAAGCTCACGCTCGACGTTCGTTGTGCGACGGGGGTCCTCGCTCAGGCTGCGATTCGGGTGTAGCGATGGTGCAGCCCGCCGACCATCGGGAGGGCGATGACCCTCCCCCCATCAATCGCTTCGCGCCTGCGGGGTTTGGGGTTGTCCTTGTCGAGCGCGAGGTGGGTTCGGGAGCTGTGATAGTACTCAAGGTACCTCCCGAGGATGCGCCGCAGATGCTGCTCTCCTAGGACGATGACGTGGTCGAGGCATTCCCGCCGAAGGGTTCCGATCACGCGCTCGCAGTACGGATTCTGCCACGGGGACCTGGGCGCGGTGAGTACCTGCTCGATTCCCATCGCATTCACTCGACGAACGAAGTCCGCGCCATAGATCTTGTCTCGGTCCCGGATGACGTACTTCGGCGCCG
>JBCDFZ010000056.1:0-34365 GCA_039177115.1 Myxococcota bacterium | reverse complement strand
GCCGCGGAGCTCGGGATAAAGGACGATTCTAACCGGCGGCGGATCTCGGCAGCCCCGCCAGCCGTCCGCGTCCCGACGGAGCCCCCCTAGGCAAACGGGCGAGCCCCGCCGCCAGCGAGCTTAGACTTTGATCTGAATCCCAAGCGCCTCGCGAAGCTTGAAGTAGCTCTCGGAAACGCTGTAAAGCACGATCTCTTTCACCTTGTCTCGAGGCGGAAGGTCGGCCGTGGATTCGGATGCGATTTGCTGCGTCATGCGGACGGCGGTGTCGACGTCGTCGCAGAGCAGGAGGCCGGCGCGGAGCGCGGTGATCTCGGTGGTCTGCATCCAATGCTTCACGTCGCCCTTGCCGCCCGCGTCGAGGAACTTCTTGACGATCTTCTTCAAGACGTCGAGGTGTGCCTGGTCCATGTGCCGCGCAAGCTGCTTGGCCGTGGAGTCGACGGTGGCGTCTCCCTCGCCGAGGCCCACCACACGAATCGCCGCAAGCAGCAGCGTTCGGAGCTCGGTATGCGAGTGGTACATGGTGCGGATGAAGTGCTCGCCTCGGTAGTGCGCGAGGTGACGACCGCACACGAAGGCGAGGTCGACCGGGCGGTAGCCCGAGAGCAGCGTGTAGCCGGTGATGATGGCCGGCGGGTTGCTGCGCGCTTCGTCCCGAAGAGCTCCGGAGAGCTCCTTCTGAACGAAGAGTCGAACCGGAATCGAGATGTTGAGCACGTCTTGCGCCAGCTTGAACTGGCGTGAGAGCGCGAGGCTCGGGTTCGCGAGGTCTTCCGGCTTGCGCTTATGGAGGTTGAGCTTCTTGTCGGACCACGCCATCGAGGCCCGCACCGCCGGAGCAATCACCTCGAAAATCTTCGAGATGTAGATGTCCTGGTCCGGGTGCATGAGGTCCTTGAGCCACTCCTCGTTGCCCACGCGGGCCCGCGGCTGGATCTCTCGCTCCTGCTTGTACTGCTGGTAGAACTTCTGCTGCTCCTCGTCCGCCTTGCCGAAGTACGTGAGCGTCCGCGCAATGCACCACGCCTTGTCGTAGGCGCGCGCATCGAAGTAGAGCTTGTAGAGCGACCGGTACGAATCGAGACGGTTCGGGTCGTTCGCGAGCAGCCACTGGTGCTCGGCAATCGCCTCCTCCGTCTTGTCCGCCATCGTTCCGTAAAGCTCCGCCAGGATCTGGTGCCCGGTCGGATCGTCCGACTTCAGCTCAGAGGCCATGCGGAACGACTCGGCTGCGGCGTCGAAGTTCTTCTGGCGGTCGCGGTAAATGATACCGAGCGTGTGCCAGAGGTTGTGCTCGAGGTCGGTGTTGCCCTGGTTGATGATGCGGTGAAGCATCTTGCGGTAGGCCCGCTCGAGCGCCTTCCAGTCCTTGCGCGTGTTCAGCAGCTTGTTGACCGCCTCGAAGGGCTTGAGCTGTGTGGAATCGAGATCGAGCGCCTCGTTGAAGCGTTCGAGCGCGGCGTCCTCGTCCTCGAGCTTGTCTCGGAGGATGACGCCCACGGTGTACGCGTACTTGGCCTTGGCCTCGTCGCGCGTCTCGAGCTCGCTGATGCGCTCGATGACGTCGATCGCCTCGGACCAACGCTCGGCCGCCTGGTGCGTTCCGAGGAGCTTGTGGAGCACCACGTGATTCTCTGGCTCGAGGTCGAGCGCCTCGGTGAAGGCTTCGGCCGCCGAGTCCGGCGAGCTGAGTTTGTCCTGCCAAAGGTCGCCGAGCTCTTCGAGGAGCTTGACTCGGTCGGCCGGCTCGTCGGTCACATCGAGGATTCGCTTCTTGTATTGAACCACCGACTCCCAGTCGCCCTCGCGAGTCTGGAGCGCGACCATCGCCTCGAGGGCGGGCACGAAGTGCGTGTCCTCCTCGAGAGCCTTGTCGAACATGTTGCGGGCTTTTTTGTCCTCGCCCTGCTCGCGCTTCACCACGCCGAGCCGATAGAAGATCTCGGTGATCTCGTCGCGACCGAGTGCGTCGCGATGCTGAACCAGCAGCACCTGGTGGTACTTGAAGGCCTCTTCCCAGCGCTCGGCTCGGAAGTAGCTGCTCGCAAGGCCCTTGATGGTCGTCGGGTCGTCCCCCTCAATGGCGAACGCCCGCTCGTAGGCGCCTACGGCATCGTCCGCGCGGCCGAGCTTCGTGGCGGTTTCGCCGAGAAGCGACGCCAGCCGATGCTGCTCGTCCGGATCTCGCTTGTCGGAGCGCTGAACCAGCACCTCGAGCAGCGGGAAGGCGTCCTCGTCACGGCCGTTCGCCACGTACGAGTCCACCAGCGGCAGGAGCGCGTCTTCGTTATCCGGGTCGTGAGCGTGCGCCGTTTCGAACGCCTCTACGGCACCCGGCTCATCGTCGAGCCGTTCGGCGCGAATCCGCCCGAGCTCGACGAGCCTTTCCGCCTTCACGCGCTCGTTCTCGGTTTGTTCAACCTCGAGGCCGAGCATCTTGGCCGCTGCGGACCAGTCGCCCGAGTCCACGTAGATGCGCCGCATCGCCTCGAGCGACGGGAGATGCCCCGGGTCGAGATCGATGGCCGTTTGGAAGTGCTCGAGCGCCGACACGCGGTCGCCGAGCTCCTGGTCGAGGATGCGCCCCATGCGGTGCTTTAGCGACACCTGCTCGTCGACCTCGTCGACCACGCGCGACAGCTGACCCATCATGTCGAGGGCCGCCGAGTGGTCGCCCTTGCGCTCGTAGAGCTTGGTGAGCGCCTGAAGGCTCAGGATGTCGCTCTCGTTGAGATTCAACGCGTTGAGGTAGCTGTCGATCGCCTGCTCGACGTCGTCTTTGTGAACCGCGTACACCTCGCCGAGCTCGCGGAAGATGCGCACGCGCTCTTCCGGGTCGGCCGTGGCACTGGCGTGGCGGTCGTAGGTGCGCACCAGGTCGTCCCATCGCTGGGTGAGTCGGTAGAGCTCCTCGAGCTTGCAAAGCGCGTCGTCGTGGAGCGGGTCGATGTCGAGCACCTGCTCGAGTCGCTCGACGGCGTTCTCGGGCTTGCGGAACTCGACCTCCCACATGCCGGCAAGGCGCATGAGAATCTCGATGCGCTCACGCTCGGTGGCCACCACCTCGTACTGACGTTCGAGGATGCCCACGAGGTCTTGGTAGCGCTCGGCCTGCGCGTAGAGTCGCTCGAGGCCGCGTAGCGCCGTGAGGTCCGAAGGCGCCAGCTCCGCGGCCTTCTCGAAGTTCTCGACCGCCGCAGGCTTGTCGTCGAACCGCTCCTCATAGGCCTCGGCCACCTGCAGAAGCGCCGTCACGACGCTTTCGACGTCTTCGACGGCCTCAGCCTTACGCTCGAGGATGTTGAGCAGTTTGTGCGAACGCCCGTCTTCCTTGTAGATCCGCTCGAGCGCTTCGAGCGCCCCTACGTGCTTCTCCTGAAGATGAAGCGCACGGCGGTAGTAGTCCTCCGCCTCCTGACGCATCGCGAACCGGTCTTCCGCGAGGTCGCCCATGCGGACATAGGTGTTGGCCTTGACCTCGTCATCGTTGGTGAGCTCGACGAGCTTGGCGAGCACCTGCGCGAGGTTGTCCCACTGCTGAGTGGTCTCGTAGAGGTCGCCGAGCTGCCACCAGGCCTTGGCGTTGCTCGGATCGAGCGCTCGGATCTGCTCGTAGTACGGGATCGCGTACTCGGGATGACCGAGGTCTTGGCCGTACCACTTGGCGCAGCAGAGGCAGATGGCGATCTGCGTCTGGGGCTCCTGACCGTCTTGGAGAACCTGGTTGGCCGAACTCAGCAGCTCGTTCCACTTCTCCGACGCGGCGGTCACCCGCTCGAGGTCGAGGATGGTGTCGCGCTTGCTGTAGTCCTCCGTCCACGCGATGTAGAGCGTGTGGTAGGCCTGCTCGCCGTCGTCGAGTTTCTCCTCGTAAACCCTTGCAGCCGCACGCAAAAGCTCGATTCGCTCGTCTCGCTCTTCGGTGGCCTCGATGCGGGTCACGTAGAGGTCGATGAGCTCGTCCCAGCGCTCGGCTTCCTTGTGGAGCTCGAGCAGCTCGGAGAACGCGTACTCGTGCATCGGGTCGACGTCCAGGATGCGCCCGAACGCGCCTGCGGCGCCGTCCTTGTTGCCGACCTCGGTCTCCCAGAGCTCGGTCACGGCCAGGAGCTGTCGGACCTTGTCCTTCGGCTCGAAGAGCGCGAGCGCCCGCTGCTCCATGACGCCGATGGCTTCTTCCCACTCACCCTCTTCGCGATGGATGAGCTCGAGCGCGTCGAGCGCCTCGAAGAAGGTCGGGTCGACCGTCAGCGCGTTCTGGTAGGCGTCGACTGCGTCACTCGGCTGGTTCAGCTCCGTGCCGTAGATGTGGCCGAGCTGCATGTAGACGTTGACGAGGTCGGTATCCTCGAGGGTGGCCGCGCCCACATCGATGATGCGGTGAAGCGTATCGGCACGCTCGCGTGACTGACCGCCCGCGCGCTGAATCTCCGCGATGCTGAAGAGCGCGTAGGTGTTGCCCGGATCGATGTCGAGCACTCGCTCCCAGTTCTCGATGGCGTTCCGCTCGCGGTCGAGCTTCTCGTACCAAACCCTACCGAGGTCCGAGTAGACCTGGATGCGGAACGAGTCGTCTTCCGCGATGGCCGCCTCTCGCTCGAGCACGTCGACGAGATCTCTCCAGTTGCCCTGCGATGCGTAGATGTCTCCAAGGGCGTTGAGCGCCTCGGCATCCTCGCCCCGAAGGTCGAGCACCCGCTGCCAGAGTCCGATGGCCTTTTCTGGGTCCTTGAGCCGGTTCGAGGACAGGCGCGCCATCCGCGCGAACACGTCGGCCTGCTGCGAGTCGCCGAGCGCAATGCTGAGCTCCTTCTCGAACGAGGCAAACAGCTCGGGCCAGCGCTCGAGCTTCGCGTAGATGCCCTGAAGCGCGTGAATGGTGTCGGCGTGCTCGGAGTCGTGCTGGTCGAGAAGCTTGCTGAACACCTCGATCGCCTGCTCGGTGAAGCCGAGTTTGGTTTCGAGCTCTCGGCCAAGGCGGTAGTGAAGCTCGATCAGCTCGTTGCTGTTGTTCGAGCCTTCGATCCGCTTCTCGAGCACCTGGACGAGCGCCTGGTGCGCGCCGTGCACCTGATAGATGCGGTCGAGCGCCTGGAGCGAGTTCTCGTCGTGATCGTCCACCCCGAGCACGAACCGGTAGGTCGCCTCGGCGCGTTCGACGTCGTCGAGCTGCTCCTCGTACACGCGCGCCAGCCTTCGGCCAAGTTCAGCCTTGCTGAGCGCATCACCGGCGTGCTGAATGCCGTTGGCGTAGGTGTTGGCCAGCTGGCCCCACCCGTCGACGATGGCCGAGAGGCGCTCGGCCTCTCCAAGCGAGTGATCGTGGCTCGGGTCCTCGAGGAGGGCCTTCTGCATCCACTGGAACGCGCGACCGTGGTCGTCCGCCTTGTCTTCCGCGATCTCGGCGAGGCGATGCATCATCACCACGCGCTCGATTGGGTCTTCCTGGTGCTCGACCTGCACCTCTTGAACGCTCAGCAGCCGGTCCCAGTTCCCCTGCATCCGGTAGAGGGGCTCGAGCACCTCGCCGATCTGCATCGGACGGACGCCGCCCGCGAACAGGTCCTCGAGCGCGTTCACGGCCGGTTCGAACTCGGGCGCCGCTGCGATGATTTCGCGGTACTGCTCGATGGCCGAATCGACGTTGCCGATCTGATTCTGGTAGAGCTGGCCGGTCCGGAACTGGAGGCTCAGCACGTCCTCCGGCGTGGTGGCGATCGCTGCTTCCTTCTTCAAGGTTGCGGCGAGCTCGCCCCAGCGCTCGGTCTGTTCGTACAGCCGATCGAGTGCTTCGATGGCGGCCACATCGGCCGAATCGATGTCGACCACCAGCTGGTAGCGTTCGATGGCGGCGTCGACGTCGTCGAGGTGAACCTCGTTGATCATCGCCGAGCGCTTCGCGAGATGAACGATGTCGTCCGGCGTTTCCTCGCGGCGGGACTCGACCTCGGTGTCATACCGGGTTGCGACCTCGCGCCAGTTACCGGTTTGCTCGGCCAGGCGCTCGAGTGACGACAGCGTGGTCTCGCTGTGCACGTCGAGCGGCAGCGCCCTCGCGAACGCCCCGAAGGCCGCCGGTGGGTCTTCCAGCTGAATCTCGTAAATGTCGGCGAGATGCCGCAGGATCTCGGTCCGAGCCTCGGAGTCTTCCGTATGGCGGAACTGCACCTCGCGCGTCTGCGCGAGCTTCTCGAACTCGCCTGACTCGCGGTACACCTGCTCGAGCACCTCGGCCGCTGCGAGCGGCTCTACCGCGTCGCGCGTCATCGTCGTGAGCGCGTCGAGCGTCCGCGCGTCGTCGGGCGACACACTCAGAATGTCACGATAGATGTCGATGGCCTGCGTCGGGTCATCGAGATGGCGACGCCACAGCTCTCCGATACGGAAGCGGACGGCGAGCCGCTCGCTTTCGTCGTCGAGAAGCTCCGACTGACGCTCGAGAACCTGCAGAAGATCGCGCCATGCGGCGGTCTTCTCATAGAGGCCGTCGAGGTGACGAAGCGCCTCGAGGTCGTCCGGGTCGATCGAAAGAACCCGTTGATAGGCCTCGATGGCCTTCTCTGAGTCATCGAGCTGCTCCTCGTACACCTGCCCCGTGGCCTTGTAGATGCGGGCTCTTGCCTCACCGTCGGACACGACTTCGGCGCGACGTTCATGGGTCGACAGAAGGTCGTTCCACTGACCGAGGCGCGTCTGAAGCTCGACGAGTCGGTCGAGCGACTCGAGGTCGTCCGGGTCGATCTCGAGCACCTGCTGGTGGACGACGACCGCCTCCGAAGGCTTGTCGAGGATATCCTCGTAGATCGATGCGGCCTTGACCAGCTGTTCGCGCTGGTCGGACGGCGCCGAGAGCATGCGCGACTTCTGGCGATAGATGGCCGCGAGATCCTCGTAGCGCTCGCCCTGCTGAAACAGTCGCTCGAGCGCGTCGGCCGACTGCATGTGGTCTTCGTTGAGCTCGAGGACACGTCGGTAGTGATCGACCGCACGGTCGACCTGCCCGAGGTCGTCTTCACGAATCTCCGCCGCACGGAGAAGGAATCGAACGGCAAGGTTCGGGTCGTCGAGCGACATCACCGCCTGCTCGTACACGCTGGCAAGCGCATCGGCGCCGCCGATCGCCAACCCGAGGCGCTCCAAGTCTTCGCGGGTCTTCGGGTCCCCCGGATCCTCGCGGAACGCGCGAGCAAAGCTCTCGAACGCGCCGTGCATGTCGCTGATCGAGAACTCCTGGAGCTTGGCGATCTCCTGAAGGAGCTCGACGCGACGCTCGGGAGCCGTCGCGTGATGCGCCTGGATCTCGTAAACCTCCACGAGACGCGCCGAGGCGTCGTTGTCCTTGTAGATGGGCTCGAGGATGTCGGCGACCGCAGCCTGGTGCTGCGGCGACTCGAGAAGCCGTTCGAGCGCACCAAGCGCCGCCGGATTGGTCGAGTCGTTCGACAGCACGTCGCTGTAGATCTCGATGGCCGCCTCGGTCGAGTCGAGACGCTCCTCGCGGATCTCCGCGAGCTTCAGCAGCAACACGGTCTGCTCGTGCGGCTCATCGGTCATGGCGAGCTGGCGTTCGACGTTGTCGGCGAGGTCGCTCCACTTGCCTTGGTGTGCCAGCAGGTCGTCGAGCGAGGTGAGCGCACCGCGGTGCGACGGGTCGAGCTCGAGGATCTCGTTCTGGAGCAAGATGGCCTGCTCGGCGTCTTCGAGGAGGTCGGCATGAATACGCGCCATCTCGGTGAGCACGCCAGCCTTGTCGTTCGGGTCGACGAGTGCTTCGACGCGAGAGCGGAGCACCCCGTTGAGCTCATGCCAGCGCTGCGCGCCACGGAAGAGCACGTCGAGGGCGTCGAGCACCTCGAAATCGCCTGCGTCTGCCTCGAGCACCTTGCGGTATGCAGCCACGGCCGACTCGGTGTCGCCAAGCTGCGTGTCGTGAATCTGCGCGGTCTTGATCCAAAGGGACCGACTGAGCGCCGGGTTCTCGACGTTCGCCGCGAGATTCCCGGTGAGCTCCGCCACGGTCGGGAAGCGCTCGTACTCGCTCGCGAGCATCTCGATGCGATTGAGCGTCGCCGCATCGGACGGCATCTCGCGGAACGCCTCGCAGAGCGACGCGAAGCCGCGGTCGGCGTCTCCGATGTGCTGGAAGTACGTGTCTGCCACGCGGGTCAGAAGCTGCATTCGCTCGGCCGCTTCCTCACTGAAGCGGTGCTGCACGCGAAGCGCGTGAACGTAGGCCGACCAGTCGTCGCCCATCTCGTAGATCGGCTCGAGCACCCGGGAGGCGGCGGGCGCCACGTCGTCGTCCTCGAGCAGGCGCTCGAGTCGTTCCTTCGCGCCGTCGTGCTCTGGGATGAGCGAGAGCACCTCGCGGTAGAGCCCCACCGCGCGACGCTTGTCGTCGAGGCGGGTCTCACAGGTGACGCCCAAGCGGAACTTGAGCGCCGCAAGCTCTTCTTCGCTCTCGGGGCCGGCCTCGATGCGGCGTTCGAGGAGCTGTGACAGGCTCTGCCAGCGGCCCTCTGTTTCGTAGAGCTGCTCGACCGCACGGCACGCGTCGACCTGGTCGACCCCGTACTCGTCGATGATGCCCTCGTAGCAGGCGATGGCCTCTTCATTGTCGTTGAGCGCATCGGTCCAGATGACTGCGCGGCGATACGCGATTTGAAGCCGGGCGTCCGGATCTTGCTCGAGCTCGATCTGCCGTGCGCAGATGCTGAGCAGATCGCGCCACTGTTCGGTGCGAAGGTAGAGGTCGCCTAACGCGCTAATCGCGGGAAGGTTGTCGCTCTCGAGCTCGTACACCATCGAGAACTGTTCGATCGCTTCTTCGGTTTGCTCGAGCGCTGCGAGCGTATTGCCGTAGCTGAGACGCACCGGCACGGCCTCGTGCGGATCGGAGATCCCCTCGATGGCCGCCTCGAACCCGTTGACGAGACGGTCCCACCCGTTCATCTCGCCGGCAAGGCGCTCCGCGTGGACGCGCGCCTCTTCCATGGCCGGGGCGAGCGCGAAAGCTTCGAGGTAGCGCTCGAACGCCGTCTCCGGCTGACGGAGACGCTCCTCGAACACGAGCCCGATCTTGGCGAGCAGCTCGACCTTGGCGGGCACCTCGGTGGCGTGGGCGAACTGCACCTCGAGCACCGAGACGAGCTTTCGCGCGTCGTGGGCCTCTTCGTAAATCGGCGTCAGAGCCTCCGCCGCTTGGACGTTGTCCGGGTCGGCCGTGAGGATCTTCTCGTACACGCGAGCCGCGCGGTCGCGCTTGTCTTTCTTGTCTTCCCAGAGACGGGCCGCGCGGAACAAAAGCGGAATCCGGTCCTCGGCCGGGGTTTCCTGCGCCTCGGCCTGACGCTCGACGATGCGAATGAGCTCGTCCCACTTTTCGTTTTGTGCGTAGAACGTTTCGAGTTCGTCCCAGGCGCCAAGCGACACATAGCGACGCTTGAGCTGCTCCTGCGCCCGGCGGTCGGACGGATCGAGCTCGAGGAGCTTCTTGAAGGCACCGATGGCGCCTTCGTCGTTGCCGATCTTGTCGGCGTAGATCATGCCGAGCTTCTGCAGCTGCTGCTTCATCTGCACGACGTCGGTGTCGGTCGCGATGAGCGTCTCGAGCACCTCGGCAAGCGGTTCCCACTCGCGGGCTCGCTCGTAGAGCTGCGCCAAGTTGCTGAGCGCGCTCGGGTTCTGCGGGTCCCCCGCAAGCACCTTCTGCCAAAGCTCGATGCAAACCTCGGGCTTTCGCAGACGCTGCGTCGCCAGGTCGGCCATCTCGGCGTAGCGAATCAGCTGGTCGTCTTCGGGCAGAAGCTCGACCTCGCGCTGCATCGTCCGGATGAGCTTTTCCCAGTCGCGCCGCTTCTCATACATCTGCTTGAGGCGGCCGATGGCATCGGCGTCCTGCGGATCGATCTCGAGCAGCTGCTCGAAGCACTTGATCGCTTCAGCCTGGTTGCTCGACCTTTCGAGGTAGAGCGTACCCGCCTGGCGAAGAAGTGCGGCCTTCTCGTGCCCATCGAGCACGAGCTCCGCCTTCTTCAGGATGGACCGGATCATGTCCGACCACCGCTTCTGCTGCTCGAACTTGGCGATTGCCTCGTCGAGCTTTTCGAGCTCCGCGACCTGGTCCGCGGTCAGCTCCAGAACCTCATCCCCCGATTCGTGTTCTTCCGACATGTTGCCTCAGCCCCCCTACGGCGTTTCGGTCCTCAGTTCAGCAAGACGATCCTTCGCGGCCTTGACGTAGTTTTCTGGCGCTTCTGCCCCCGCCATCATCACGTACTTGTTGAGGTAGCGCTCGGCTTCCTCGTCGTTCTTCTGCAGGCCGTAAGTCCATCCAAGCGCGAAGAGCGCGTCAGGCATGCCCGGCACGATGGCGAGCGCTTTCTGGAACTCGGCGACCGCGTCGTCGAACTTGCGCTGCTGCTGGTACACGGTGCCGAGAAGGTGATGAATGTTGGCCTCTTCTTCGGTGCCGGGCATCGCGACGTTGAGCGCCTCGTTCAGCACCTGCGCGGCGTTGTCCGGGTAGCGAAGGTCCGCGTAGAGCCGGCCGAGCGCCGAGTACGAGGGCAGGAAGCGAGGCCCCGTCTTGATCGCATCGGTATAGGCGAACAGCGCGTTCTGCCGATCGTCGAGCTCCTCGTACACGCGACCGAGCTTGAAGTGCGCCTTGAAGAGCGTCGGGTCGAGTTCGAGCGCCTTGCTGAGCGCTCCCTGCGAACCCTTCCAGTCTTCGAGCTCGATCAAAACCGTCCCGAGCTTCTCGTGGTAGCCGGCCATGTCCGGCTGCGCGACGATGGCACGCTCGAGCGCCTCACGGGCTGCGGAGAAGTTCCGCTGCTCGATCTGCACGATGGCGAGATTGAAGTAAGCCTGGTGGTTGGTCGGATCGAGCGCGGCGGCCTTCTCCAACATCTCCGCGGCTTGGTCGAACCGCTTGAGCTGCGCCATCTCGACCCCAGCGTTCATCTCGTTCATCGACTCCACGCGGGCGCGCGAACAGTTGCCGCCCATGAGGATTAGACTGACCAGCACAAACCCAATTTTGTGAGATCGCATGCGTGCCTCCTAAGCTTGAAAATTCACAAGCACTTCAATCCTACAGCATTTGTCGCCTGGCCAACAACTCTAAAACTAAGCTATTTTTCAAGCATTTCCGCCTTTTTGACCAATACGCGCAGACCCCCATCGCCCTGAACGCGAGGTCAGGACTGGAAGTCTGGGATATTCGAGGGAAATCGCGCTTTTGGGACGGCAACCCGGAGGTCACTGGCCCGCGGCGTCGAGGAGGAACGGGTAGTTGACCACCACCACGCCGCCCCCGTCGGGCGCCGGGAAGGTCCACCTGCGAACCGCCCGCACGATACAGCTCTCGACCGCCTCGTTTCGGAGGCTCGAGCTCGCGACCATGGCCGACTGCACGGAGCCCGTCGGCGAGATCACGAACCGGGTCGTGACGCGGCCCTGAAGGTCGGGACGCGCGTTGAGCTGCTGCTCGTAGCAGAACTTCACCTCGTTGATGTGGCGTCGAACCACGCGGCGAATGACTTCCTTCGAGAGCGAGCCGCGCACCTCGGCGCCACCGCTTCGAACCTGGGGCACTCCCGCCGAGCGACCTCGGAACCCGCCGGCGCCACGACCGTAGCCGCCCTCGCCTGCGCCTCGACCGCCACCGCGACCGATGGTGCCGAAGTTACCCATGCCGATGGTGCCTTGGCCGAGACCGCCGCCCCCGCGACCCGTGCCGCGAAGACCAAGCCCGCCGAAGCCGAAGTTCTGGCCGATGTCGTTACCCGTCATCGCGCCGAGTGCGCTGGTCGGATCGTTGCCAAGCGCGAAATCCGCGCCGTACGGCGACGTAGGTGAGTTGAACGACCCCTGCATCGCGGCAAGCGTACCGATGATGCCGGCGGTGCGGGCCTCTTGCTCGGCCTGCTCGCGCGCCATCTGCGGATCGGGATTGTCTTCCGGGCCCTGGATGCCGTACTTGTTCTTGTTCTTGTCGGCCTTCTCGTCACCCATCTGGCCCTGCTCGCCTTCGTGCGCCTTGCCGGTGCCGCCACCTGACGAGTCGGCGCCGTTCAGCCACTCGGGCTCCGGCTCTTCGAGCTCCTCCGGTTCCATGAGGAACTGAATGAGACGCGAGTCGGTGCTCAGCAGATCGGACGAGAGCCCACGCGGACGCGGGGGCTGGAAGTAGAACATGGTCAGGACGAGGCTCGCGAAGAGCGCCGCGCCCGCCACGTAGATCATCGGACGCACGTCGATCTTGGCGTGGCCCGCGACCTTCTTACCGGCCTTCACGTCTTTGACGATGAAGGTGAAGTCGTTGTGCTTGACCTTGACCGCGCCGCCCTCGGGCACCGCGAACTCGCTCGCGCCCGGCATGGCGCTGCTCGGCTGAAGCTCGCCCTGCCCGCGCATGAGGTCGAACGAACGGGTCTGCTCACCGATGGTGGCCTCGCCCTTGGCGCCGTCCGGAATGATCGCCGTGACGCCCTCGCCTCGGGCGAGACAAACCGGCATGCGGTCGACACCCAGTGCGTCGTGACCCATCACGAAATCCACGTCTTCTCCGTCGCTCGGCTCCCCGACGTAGTAGTCGCGGGCGGGCGTGAGGTAGTCGACGTTGAGCACGCTTCGGTCGCCCCAAAGCACCGACACTTCGATCGCGCGCTCGTTGGTTTCGATTTCGTGCGACGGCACCGCGCCGGTGCTTGCGATCAGGCTGTACTCGTCGCCGTCTTCGCCCACCGTGTTGGCGAACGGCGTGCGCGAGAGGCGCTTGGCGCCCACCTGGAACGGATTGAACTTCGGCTCGGGAGGCTCCGAGGCCTTCTGCCGCGGCTCGGATTCTTCGTCGGCCATCGCCATGAACCCGGGCTCGTCGATGAGTGGCGTTTCGCGTTCGGCCCCTGCGGCCATCGCGACGGGCGGGCTCGACGCCATCGCCACCTTGCCGGTGATGATGTCGACGTGAACGCGCTTGCTGCCGATCTGGATGATGTCTCCGGTTTGCAGCTTGCGCTTGTTCACCTTCTCGCCATTGACGAGCGTGCCAGACGACGAGCCGAGGTCGATGATGTAAACCTCTCCCTGCGCCGCGACTTCGATCACCGCATGCATGCGGCTCACGCTCTCGTCTTCGAGGCGAACGTCGCTCGTCTGGAGCTTACCGATCTTGATGATCTCTTGGCTCAGCGTTTCCGTACCGAGCAACTCCTCCCCGTCGTAGACGGAGAAAGAGATCGACGTATTGTGACTCGAATCACTCACCCGAAACCCCCATCACAAATCTTCCACAGATTTCAGCATCTCGGGAATAAAGTGCTCTCGGATCTGAATCAGGGACGCGCGCCGGCCTCGCCGCCGCACGATCAGTTGCTCACCGTCGGGGCGCACCAGGTCGCCCGACACGAGGTCATCCTCGAAGTCGTAGGTCGTCTCCGGCGGCGGCTCGGCCTGGGCCTGCACCGTCGGCGTTCCAAACGAGACAGCCATGGCCATTACAGCAATGAAACCAATCGTTTGTAGAGCAAACTTCCAAGTCGTATTCGTCATCTAACCACCTACCCCGCGACCTGCATCGCTTCGATGGAAATGTTGATGTTCTGCATGCGGCCCGGGCGGCACTTCGGTGCCCCGCGCTTCTTCTTCTGCGCGCACCGGTTGTTCACGTCGGCGACACTCGCGCGGAATTCGGGACTGTTGCCCGCGCGCTTCAGGAACTCGTTGAAGTACTGCTTGGCCTTCTTCAGGTCCGCGACCGAGCCGGACATGTAGTCCTGGTAGAGCACGCCGAGGTTGAAATACGCCTCGGGCCGACTCGAGTCGACTTTCTGCGCCTGTTGGTACTGGGCCTGGGCCTCCGGGAAGCGCTCGAGGCCGCGGAGTGCGGTTCCGAGCCCGATGATGGCGTCGTAGTCATTCGGCTCGAGTGCCACGGCCTGCTCGAAGGCCTTCCGGGCGTCTTCGTAGCCTCGGAACGAAATCGTCACCTCACCGAAGTTCATCTGCGCCTCGAAGAGGTTCGGATCGAGCATGATGGCCTTCTGGAAGAACCGGAGAGCCGAAATGACGTCGCCCTTGTAGACCTTGATGAGGCCCCACGTGTTGTAGATGGGCGCGTAGTCCTCGTCGATCATCTGGGCCTGCCGGCAGACGACCTCGGCGAGGTCGAGCTCAGCCGCGTTCCCCTTGCGACCACGATCGTAGTGAAGGAGTGCCATCTGGTTGAAGGCGGCCAGGTAGTCGGATTCGATGGCAAGCGCGCGACGAAGGTTCTTGAGCGCTTCTTCGTCTTGGCCCTGCGAGCGCTGCACGATGGCCAGGTTGGTGTACCCCGAGGTGCACTGCGGGTCGTCTTTGATCGCCCGCTCGAACTCGCTCTTGGCCTGGGACACTTTGCCCGCGTTGAGCTCGTCGAGGGCGAGCGCGACGCGCGCCTTGCAGAACTTCGGGTCGGCCTTGAGCGCGGCCTCGTAGTGGCCCTTAGCCCCACTTTCGCCACATCGCTCGAGCGAAAGGCCCGCCATGTAGAGGGCCTCGGCGAAGTCGCCACCCTGTGCTGAAGCCGCCTTCTCGAACTCCTTCGAGGAAGCGCTGCACTTGGCTGACGTCCAACCGGTGGTCTCGTTGCGGTCGAACTCGGTGAGGGCGGACTCCCAGCGGTTGTGGGCCTTCTTGCTCACGGCGCTGCCGTCCGCGGTGGTGATGGTTTCACCGCCGGCCGTCTTGGCCACGTCGGCGTCCGGCACCGTCTGTTTCTTCGCGGTGTCTCCGCCGCCACACCCCACCATCAGGCTGGCCGCGATGATCGCCCATGTGCTCTTGCGCATCATGGCTTCCCCCTTTCCGCCACCGCGTCCTTCGACGTCAGTGTCGTATCCTTGATGCCGCCGAGGTCGACCGACCCGGGCTCGCCAACGGTGTGTTTCACGTAGTTCGGCTCACCCCGAAGCTCGGCCGCAACCGGGTACTGCTTCGGGTTCAGTCCATTGAGCTCCTGCTCACACGACCGAGACCACTTGTTGAACCACCGAACCTGCGTCGCGGTCTTCAAGCAGAACTCGAACTTGTCGATGGCCTGACGCTGGAGCGGCTCCGAAGCATCGTCGAGTGCCCCGACGTAGATGTCGAAGAGACCTGGGTCCTTCTCGATCTCGCGAGGAATGGGCGCGTCGCGGAACTCGTCCACGAAGCTCCGGTACATCTCACCCGTCCGCGAGGCGGCGGCGATCTGCCACGGGGCCGACTGCATCTTGATGCCGTCGACGTTGACCGTCATTTTCGCGACCTTGGCGTAGTCTGCCTCGGCCGTACGAAGCACGCCGAGCTTCTTCTTCATCCAGCGCTTGAACTCGGTCTCCGACCACTTCTTCACCTTCGCCATGCTCTTGCCGCCCTTGTACTTCGGGAAGGCAACCTTCTCGAACTCGGCGAACTTGTACTCGGAGAGGTAGAACTGCGACTCGGCTGCGCTGTCGAGCGCCTCACGCATGTAGCCCACCTTCTGCTCCTTCGACGCGTTCTTCATCGCGCGAATTCGCTTCGGCGCCCCGGACGTCCAACCACGCACGGCGGCCTGGAAGTACTTGCGCGCTTCGTTCTTCTTGTTGATCGAGTAATACGCCCGACCGATCGCCGTGTTCGCCTGGATGATCTGCTGCGGCGCACCGACCTTGCCGTACTTCTTCAAGTACTCCTGGTAGTGCGAAATGACCTGGAACGGCTTGTTCTGTCGCTCGTAGATCGAGCCGATGGAGAAGAAGACCTGCGAGGTCTGCCGCGGAAGCTTCTTGCGGTAGTTTTTGGCAAAGAGGTCCGAGTCGGCAATCGCCGCCTGGTCGTCGCCGAGGCCAATCCGGAAGAACGTCGCCTGCTCGAGGCCCTCGATGGCGTTCGGGCAGATGCCGGCCTTCTTGTCGTCGGCCTTGCACTTGGTGCCGTCTTCGCCCGGGAACTTCTTGGCAAACTGCTCGTAGTACTTCGCAGCCTGCTCGTAGTACGCGAGCGCCTGGAAGTTCTGGCCGATGAGGTACACCGCCTTCTTCGAGAGCTGGCTTTCCGGGTACCGCTCGATGAGCACCGTGCGGACCTGAATCGCCCGGCCGAGAAGATGTGCCGCCTCGAAGTTGATCGCGGCGTTGTAGAGCATCTCGTCCATCTCGCCGCACTCCTGGTGACGGCGGAAGATGCGAACGTACGTCGCTGCGGCCTTCTTGAACTGCTGCGTCTTTTCGTAGGTCTCGGCCTCTTTGCGGCGAACCTGGCACTGAAGCGTGCTCAGCGTGCCGCAGAGATCTGGATGCTCGTCCACGAGCTGCTCGTTGCCGCAGAACGTGGACGCCATCGGGTCGATGTTGCGCCCGAGTTCCTGCACACACGCCACCCGAGGCTCGTCGAGCTGGGTGCCGAGAATGTTCAGGCAGTCGAGGTACAGGTTGGCAGCGTACTCGGACAGCTCGCTGTCCTTGTGGTTGAACGCGATGTCCTTGAAGAGCACCGCGGCCTCTTCGAAGCGGTTGGCCTCGTAGTAGATGCGGGCCCGGCGATACTTGATGGTCGCGAGGTCGTCCGCGTTTTCAACGAAGCACACGTAGCGGTTGAACGCCTCGAGCATGCCCTCCTGAAGGGGCGTGAACTTCTTCTTCTTGAACTTGTTCGACGGCGCGGCCTTGGCGTTCTTCGCGGCCTTTTGGTCGCGCTTGCTCACGAACTTGGTCTTGGTTTCGCGCGGAACGTACTGCTGCTGGTAGAGATTGTTGTAGCAGAGCACCGCGGCGTACGCGGCGTCGCTCGTGAACTCCCCCTGCGGGTTCAGCTCGACTACCTGGTCGAACGCCGGGCCGCACTGCCCCCACTCCTCCATCTTCCAGAGGAGCTCGGCGTAGAAGTACGAAATCTTGTACTCGGTCGGCCAGTCCCGCTTGTCGATGTTCGGGAACTCCATCTGCTCCATGTCCGGGAACTCTTTGAGGAGGGTCCGGTAGAGCACGGCGGCCTGCGACATGGTCTTCTTGTTCTTGGTCCCGGGCGCAGCGTCGGTTCCGACCGACTCGCGGTGCCAGGAAGTACCGAGCCAGAGCATGGTGGTGGCCGTTTCGACCTTGCACTCCTGCACCTTGTCGGCAGGCCTATTGCCCTTGCTGAACGTGCGGTAGATGTCGACGAGCCGCTTGAGCTCGGTGATCTGCGCCTGCTTCGGCTTGGACGAGATCACCGCGTTGGTGACTTTGGTCTGCCAGTCGCAGAGCGAGTTGCTCCGCGGCATGTCCGCCATGAGCTTGTGGTAGACGGTGATCGCCTGCGGCCACTGGCCCGTGTCGTAGTAGAGCTCGCCGAGGTTCTCGAGCATCTCGTGGGCCTCAGCGTCGTTCTTGGCGTAGCGGCGGAAGAAATCGAGCGCCTTGTTGGGTGAGCCGTAGTGCGAGTACGGCAGCACCAGCTCCTTGCGAGCTTGGCGCGCCAGGTTTTTGGCGTCGTTTGCGTACTTGTTCTTGCGGGCGAACTCGAGGATGTCGACGAAGCCCTGAAGCGACTGGCGGTACCGCTCGCGGTTGTATTCGACCCAGGCGAGCTTGTAGAGCGCGTATCCGTAGACCGAGTTGGTCTTCGGCGGGAACTCGAGCACCTTGCGGTAGAACTTGGCCGCCGAGTCCATGTCGCTGTCGTTGAAGTAGTACTCGGCGAACGAGAGATACGCGTTCGGGACGAAGCGACTCTTCGGGTAGTCCTTGATGAGCCGGCGGTACACCGCACGCGCCTTGTCGAACTGGTTCTGTTCTTGAAGCGCGAAGGCGAGAGAGAACAGCACCTCGTCCATGCGCTTGAAGGTTGGATGGTCGCGAACGAGGGTCGCGTAAGTGCGAATGCTGTCGTTTCGGGTCGCGTCGAGCGCGGCCTCGGCCTTCTTTTGGCCGTCGCGAGCCTCTTTGCATCGCGCCTTGTCTTTGTCGCGCGTGCAGGCTTCGTAGATTGGGTCGTCGAACGAACGCACTTTCGCGGTCTGCGCGATCTGCATCTCAAACTGCGTCTCGGCGAGCCTGAGGAGAACCTCCGGGCGACGCGGATCGTCGGCGGCGCTGTTTCGCACCAGCCGCTCGAGGATCTGAATCTCTCGCTTGAGAAGCCCCTCGGTGCGCGCCCGAGTCTGCTCACGACCGAGCCGAGTGCTCATGTCGATCTGAAGCGACGGACCGGTCGGCCCTTGATTCTTGACCTGCTTGCGGTCGGCTTCTTTGAAGCGCGAAACCGGGATGTTGCCCGCTTCTTTCGCCGACTGCTTCCGAGCGCCTGCCGGACAGGCTGCGACAGCCTGCGCGGTACCCTCCGGAATGCAGACCGGAGCCGTGCTCATCGGCGCCTGCTCAGCCGAAGCGTTGCCCCCCACCATCAACGCGAGAAGCCCAAAGAGCGCCCCCGCGAGGTACTTCGATTTGTTTAGCGCGTACATAGGTTAGTCACCTGTTGTCGGTAGAACCCCAGTTCGTCTCGCCAGTACTCCCCATTGAACGGCCAGAGTTGGTGTTCTTCATCCACTTCGACGTTGCCGCCCTTCGACTGCTTCGCCAGAGTCATTTGCTGCTGGAGCTCCTGGTCGATCTGACCGCGACGGAAGGTCGCGATTTCGAGCTCGACCGTGTCGACCTGGTTGCTGAGGTCGTTGAGCTCGCGAATGAGTCGCTTGTATCGGCCGCGCGCGAGGTCACCCGCGGTATCGACCGCAAACGCCTTCGCGAGCGAGATGTCCTCGAGGATCTTCTCGCCGATGGCCGAGCCCTGAAACTCGGAGCTCGTCTTGGCGAGCCGGGCCTCTTCCTCGTCGAGGAGCGCCACGTACTCGAGATGTTGGAGCACGGTGCGGTCGCTCAGCGCGGACGCCACGATGGGCCGAACGCGCGGAGAGAGGTCGGCCTCGCCGGCCTGCACCTGCTTCAAAAACTCGAAGAAGTCGGCGTTGTCCTGATGCTTCGCAAGCACCGCATCGAGCTCGGCCTTCACCGGGTCGTAGCGGTCGTGGAACTGGGCGACGGTCGCGTCGGCGTTGTCGACCTGACAGTTCACGAAGAACGTCACCGCCTTCAAGACCAGAGCTTCAGGGTAGAAGGCGTTATCGAAGTACGGCGAGAAGAGCGTATGAACGTTACCGAGCGAGCGAGAGTACTCGTCCGCGAGGAAGAACGCCCAGGACGACTCGAACACCGCATCGAGCCAGTACTCGCTCGACTGATTCACCTTGTTCCACGCTTCGACCGACTGGCCGAGAAGCACACCGTCGATCTCGTTCCCCTGATTGGCCGCCGTGTAGTAGACGCGCGCCAGCGAGATCCAAGCGAGGTTTTCCATCCGCTTCTTGTCGACACCCTTGGCATCGCCGCTCTCGACCGCGTCGAGAATCGAACGGAACGAGGCAATCGCGGGACGCGCCTGGCGCATCCGAATGAAGGAGATCCCCTCGAAGAACTTTGCGTACACGTACTGCTTCGACTTCGGGTCGACTTCCTGGAAGACGTCGATCGCCTGACGGAAGTTCGCCTCGTCGTAGAGGTGGCGCCCCATCAGATAGAGAAGCTGGTTGTAAACCTCCGGGTCTTTCTCTTTGAACTCGTCGAGCGCGCCGATGCCGTAGCGGCCGACAATCTCGATGATGCCCGACGACTCCGGAAGCTTCGACGCTAACTTGCCGAGCCACTCGAGCGTGTCGCCGAAGAACAAGTGCCCAGGGCCCTTCGCGCTAATCTCGTCGAACACGGTGAGCGACGACTGGTAGAAGCCCATGTCGTAGAGCGTCTGCCCCAACATGAACTGCGCCTTCTGCCGCTGTCCTCTCCCGTCCTTCGACTTGCCCGAAGCGACGCGGTTGTAGCCCATCGCCGCCTGTTCATACTTCTTGGCCTCGAAGGCCTGATTCGCCTCCGCCATCTTCTTCGACGGCTTGCCGAGCTTGGCCGGCGCATCACTCTGGCCGGTCTCCTCGAGACCGAAGCTCATGTCCTGTGCCGTGGCCGGTGCGCCAACGCACAGTGCGGCGAGCGCGATGGACGCCGCCCACAACTGGATCCGCTTATGGTTGTCCAAGTTCCCCCCTTTGACCCCCAAAATTCGAACGAAACCAACCCCTTGGTCTCGCTCGGGTACCATCATAAGAAGCAGCCGAAGGGGTCGTCAAGGTATAGTGCCATTGAGCTTTTAACGGGTTGACTGCAATTGGCACTGGAATCTTCCTCTTGGAACTGACAAATTCGTGCTGAGGGGTCGGTTCGACCGGCATCTCTCCTTTCTGACCCCGAACGGCGGGGAAGTTTGGGTCTGATCTCTTACTGCCGTTATCGTGTGGGTGTCGGGGGCTTCTTAAGGGGGCGAAATGAGTGGAAATTTTCTTAAACTGATCGGTTGCGCGGCGTTGCTGTCGCTGGGAGCGGCTTGCTCCGAAAGCGCCGTCGGCGATCCGTGTATCCCGGAGCAGGTGCCGGAGGGCGGCTTCCTCGCCTCGGAGACCTATCTCGAGACCAGCTCGGTCCAGTGCGCAACGCGCGTCTGTCTCGTCCGAGACCTCGAGGGTGACCCGAACATCCCGTGCGACGAAAACCCGGACGAGCCCACCTGCGCCGACCGGAACGAAATCGAGGACAACGTCTACTGCTCGTGCCGATGCGGTGCACCGGAGGGAAGCAGCGTCCCGACCTGTGGCTGCCCAGGCGGCTTCACCTGCGAAGAGATCCTCGAAACCGGAGGCGATGGTCTCCGCGGAAGCTACTGCGTTCGCGAAGCGGTCGACGCCGCCGAGCCGAACGAAGACGCGCCGCTCTCTATCTGAGCTGGCGCGCGCAGGCGAAGCGCTTGCGGCTGAGTTCCTGACCGACCGCGGCTTTACGATCATTGGGCGCAACGTCCGCGTCGGTCGACTCGAACTCGACGTGATCGCACGCCGTGGCCCCCTCATCGTGGTCTGCGAGGTGCGCTCTCGAAGGCGGGCACGGCCTGTCTTCCCTGCCGATACAATCGTCGGACAAAAGCTGAACCGAATCCGCCGCGCCACGGCCCTCTGGCTACGTCGAGAGAAGCTAGGCCCCGTCCGCGTGCGGATCGACGCCGCAGCGATCGTATTCGCGAATCCCGAGTCTCCCGAGCTGCACTACTACGAGAACATCAGCTATCCATTTCGCGGCTAGGGAAGCCTCGCTGGCTCCGATGGGCCGATCGCTCGTATCAGAAGCCGACGACGCAGTCGCCCGTCTCGGGAGCGTCTTCGACGGGCACGGGAATGCCATCATAAACGTAAGTCTCGGCGCACGTGCCCTGATTGATGGCTTTGGCCTCGTCGAGGATGCGGTAGGTACCGTCGGTCCCGTCGAACTCGACGAGCCAGAAGTTGTCGTCGTCGTACCGGGTCGCCCCGAGAACGAACTCGTTCTTGCTTGCGAACTCGAGCCAGCGGTGCGTGTGACCCATGAACCGCAGCTGGTCGTTCTCGTAGCGGCCGAGCACGGTCTCCATGTCGGCATTCTCGGCATCCGGAAACTCGCTGGGCATCCAGAGCGCGCTCATGTGGTGGTTCATGATCACGGTTGGTGCACCCTCGTCGAGCTGCTCGGCCACCCATGCGAGCTGCTCGGCGCCAAACGACGCGTTCCCGGTCGAGCATCGCTCGTCCTCTGGGTCCCACGACGCTCCTAGCTGCCCGTTGAGCATCAGGAACTTCCAACCCGCAAAGTCGACGGAGTGATAGGGATCGCTGTCGAAGAACTCGCGGAAGAGTTCGTGCGAGAGAGACTGATCGAACGAGGTTCCGTTGCAGCGGACCTCGTAGTCGTGGTTTCCCCAGAGGTAGTGGAGCGGAATCTCCAACTCGGAAAGGACCTCTCGGGCGACGGTGAATGCGTTGCGGTTCTCCGTGTACCAGGCGGCTTCGTTCTCGTGATGGGCATCGTGCACGACGTCGCCGAGCAGGAAGGCGATTTCGGGCCGAGGCTCGATCGCGTTGAGGCGACTCACCGCGCTTCGCAGCCGCTCCTCCGTCTTCACGATGCTGATGTTGTCGATGCCGGGAGACTCGCTGCAACACTCGTACTGCGGCCCGATGACGTGCGAATCCGCAAACACCACGGCGCGAAAGACACTAGGCACGGAAGGGTCGACGGGGGCGGGATCGCCTAGGTTTCCTCCGGTCCCTGAGGTGCCGCCCGCGGCGTGGCCTCCCGTCGCGCCTCCTCCATCTCCGCCGCCGCCAATCGGCGCCGAGTCACCGCAGCCGAGGGCCAACGAGAGCGCGAGCGCAAATACCGATCTCGCCGTGGTCTTCCGTAAACAGGTCACCCCGTGGGCGTGCCACGTCGACGCCGTCGGCTGAAGCAACATTGACGAAACAGGTGTATGGCCGTTCGCCGAGCTCGGCTTCGCTCTCCCTGGCGGTGCGCTCCCGCGCGAAGGGATGGCCGCACGGAAGCGCACCGCCGCGCCGGGGTCTCAGGTCATCGAGGCTCCACGCACGTCGCGCTCGTGAGCGGCCAGCGGCTGCCGGCGTTGGCGTCCGGCTCCTCGGCGCACCCGTGAAGCAGGATGATCAAGGCAAGCAGGGCAAGCAGTCGAGCCGTCATGGATACCTCCATGACCCACGAGTGAGCAAGCCTCGTGCCACCGCGAAACGCGCGAGTAATCGCCCTTCGTGGGGAGAACGCTGTCGCTCGCGCGCCACACTGTGAGCGCTTCAGGCCCACCGCGGTGCATCACGCAGGGCCCGCGTGTCCGCTCAGTCGGTGATGGGCTGCGGGTCCGTGTCGGCCTCGGGCGCTTGGCCGGCAGCCTTTTCCTCCGACACCCGCTTCAGCCGCGTGAGGCCGTCCTCGTAGGTGGGCCCGATCAGCCGATCGAGGAACTGCGCGAAGTAGCCGCCGAGCGCCCCAACCCCGGTCCCGCTCAGGCCCCAAGTCACGAGCGTCCCGTCGCCGCGCGGTTCGAAGGAGAAGTCGGCGCCCGGCTGCCCCATGTCCCCAAAGTCGAGTCGCGTTTCGATCCGCTTCGGTCTCTCGCTCGAGGTGATGGTCTGGCTGCCCTCCCCGGAGTCTTGGCTCGTCCACGCGACTTTCGCGCCCACCCCCGAGTCGGGCCCGCTGAACTCGTTCTTGATCGTCGGGTCTTGGGCCAACCAGGGCGACCATTCATCCCAGTTCCGGAACGAGTTGACCTGGTCGAACACGAGCTCGGGCGGCGCCTCGATTTGGATGGAGCGTTCGACCCTGTAGTCCTTCGGGAGGAACAGGCCGATGCCCATCACGAGAGCCGTAATCGCGACGAGAACTCCGATGATGACTTTGAGTGCGCGCATGGAAAGGATTCCCTAAAGCAGCGCACTACCCCGGGACGCAAGCGCAATCAACTCCCGATTCGCCTGGGCGGCTCAGTCGACGCTGTCGCGAATTCGCTCGAGCACTTCGCGAAGCTGCTTGGTGTAGTCCGACTGAATGCCGGCGGCCTCCATGCTCGCGAGCGTCTCCTCGAGCTGAGCGATCTCTTCGGAACGCTGGTCGCGAAGCGACTCGACCATGTCGGCAAACGACCGGTAGAGTTCTTGAAGCTCGTCGCCCTTTCGGATGCCCGTGGTGATCTCGAGCTTGCCGGCACCGATGCCCTCGAAGAGACGGCGCATCCGATATGCGGGGCCGACCACGCGATGGGTCACGAGGATGCCAGTGACGCCGAGGGCCACCGTCAGTAGCAGGACGCCCGCGATGATCGCGTTGCGAACCTTGACGTCTTCCTGGCGCGCGAAGCGCTCCAGGTCCGCCGCGGTTTCGGGGTCGAGATCCGGATTCGCGGCGATCTGTGCGGTGAGAACGTCGCTTTGCTGCTGGGAGAATCGAAACGCCGCAAACCCGAGGACGCTCGCGACGGACACCGTCACCAGCACTACCATCGCGGTGTACTTCAGTTGGAAGCGCCGATCGATCAGGTAGTTCTTGAGTTTTCGCTGTCCCTTGTTCCCCATCTCCCCGTTCACTTCCTACGCGTTGTTCTCCCCGTCGGTCAAAGGCTTCCTCGCGCATTCGCGGCTGCCATCACCTGCGGGAGCCGTCGCAGCGCCCCCACGATGGCTCCCTGAATGGCCTGTTCTGCGGTGCCGGCACTGTAAGTGCCTGACGCCGTTGCCGCGCCGCGCAGCATGGCCCGCATGTTGCGGCTCGGGTAGCTCAAGACGATGACGGAGACTTCCGCGCGAACTCCGTTCCCCCGAGGCCGCAGCGTGACGATCGAGCTCTCGAGGAAGTAGCCGTGCAGTTTGCGCTGCGCGATCTCTCGCTTGGCATCGGCAGGGCTGAGATCGTCCGGGGCGAGTTCCACACCTGCAATCTCGACGAGCTTCTCAGACAGGAACAAGCGCGCGTCGAACAGCATCTGTCGGGATACCCGTTCGGCCTTTGCGCCCGGCATGCCAACGGCCACCAGGTGCCGGGTCCGACCCGGCCCTCGCTGCCGGTCGCCGATCGCCTCGAGCGATCGCACGGCTTCCGCGGCGGCGCGACGCACCGCCTTGTTCCGGTCACGCGTGGCCGCACGCACCGTGGGCAGAGTCTCCTTCGCGCCGAGCTGGCGGAGCGACGAAATCGCGGACACCCGAACGGCTGGGTGACGGTCCCGGGTAGCCCGCTCGAGCGCCGTGACGGTCGCAGGCGTGCGCTCCAACTGCCCGAGGGACAGTGCAGCCTGTGCGCGGACACGAAACGCGTTGGAGTTGCGGAGCAGACGAATCAGGTAGTCCTCGCGCCGATCCGCGTGCGCAGTCGTCGACAGCAACGCCGCGACGACGAGCAGTGCGCCCCATCCACGCCATCGGATGATGTTCCGCGTCAAACGTCCCCGCCCTTCCCCAACGTTTTCAGTATCACCAGTCGGAGGCGGCCCCCGCAACCGCGCCAAGGAAAATGCAGCGCGCGTTGACTGGAGAGGTGGAGGCTCTCTATATTTCGGTCGTCCCAGCGACCATTGGGGGGATGCAGAGGTCGAATGGAGTCCATCAACAACGAAGTCATCATCGGGGCCGTCGCGGCGCTCATCGTCTTAGGCGTCGCGATCGGGCTGTGGCGTGCGCGAAAGCGCCCTGTGCTGCCGCCGGAGCCGCCGCCTCCGCCGAAGCCCGTGTCGGACGAAGAGGTGACGTTCGTCCCGAGCGACGAGGGTGCGGAACCCGAACCCACGCAGCCCCTTCAGCTCGAAGACCTCGTCACGCGTCCGCCGGAAGACCTCGAATCCGAGGTCGCACCACCACCCACACCCCCGGCGGACCTCGGTGCATTCCGGACCGGTCTGAAGTCGACGCGGGGCAATCTCATCTCGCGCCTGGCAGGCGTGTTTCGCAAGGACCGAGAGCTCGACACGTCGATCCTCGATGAGGTCGAGGAGGTTCTGATCACGGCCGACGTCGGCGTTCACACCACCGAGCGTGTTCTCGACAGCCTCCGAAGCGCCATGACCGAAGGTCGCCTCGCCACTGCCGAGGATGCGTGGGACGCCATTCGCGAGGAGTCGAAGGCGATTCTCGTCGGTAGCGGCGGCGGCCTCGGGTTCACGGACACCCCAACAGTCGTGTTGGTCGTCGGCGTGAACGGAGTCGGGAAGACCACCACCATCGGCAAGCTAGCCAGCCGCCTCACTCAACAGGACAAGCGTATCGTGCTCGCCGCCGGCGACACGTTTCGCGCCGCCGCCGTGACCCAGCTCGAAGTGTGGGGTCGCCGCGTCGGATGCGACGTGGTGAAAGGCAAAGACAGAGCCGATCCCGGTTCGGTGATCTTCGACGCGATCAAGAAAGCGCAAGAAGACAGCGCCGACGTGCTCATCGCGGACACGGCAGGCCGCCTTCACACGAAGGTTCCGCTGATGGACGAGTTGAAGAAGCTCGGACGCACGGTCGAGAAGGCGCTCGGCCGGCCCGCCGACCACGTGCTTCTCGTGCTCGACGCGACCACGGGGCAGAACGCGATTCAGCAGGCGCAGCTCTTCAAGGACGCGCTCCCGGTCAGCGGCATCGTCCTCACGAAGCTCGATGGCACCGCCAAGGGCGGCGTGATCCTCGGCATCGTCGACCAGCACCAGGTCCCGATCGAGTTCATCGGCGTCGGCGAACGGGTCGAAGATCTGAAGCCGTTCGACGCGGAAGCCTTCGTTCAGGCGCTGTTTGAGACGCCGGAGGCCTTAGAGCCCGAAGAAGCGGCCCAAAACGCCAGCTAACCCCTCGGGACGATGTAGAAATTTGTCGCAAATCGCCGCCGCGATTTGGTAGTGCGATATTCACCATGGTATAGTTCTGTCGTCCGAGCGGAAACGGACACTTATCATGTGATTTCAGCGAGTTGTCACCGGTGGGGGACTGGGACACTCCAGGGGGAAGGCCAGCGGCCAATGCGAGTATTTGGGGGGATCACGCTTCTGTTGGCGGCGCTTTGCCTGGCGCTGCCCGCATCGGTGGGAGCCCAGATGGAGTTCTCCCTCGACGAAGTCGAGGACGAGAAGCCGAACAAGCCCGCGCAGAAGAAAGTCGAGAAGGACGCCGCCGAAGAAGGCGACCTGATCGACCAGCTTGCGGCAGAAAAGGCAGTCGAAGGACCCGACGAACCCGCGCCTGAGCGCGAAGAGACCGTGGAAGAGATCTTTGCCGTGCAACAGATCTACGCGCTTCGTCTCAAGCGGTTCGAACTCGGAGCCTCGGCGGCGTTCACAGTCAACGACCCGTATCTCAAGCATCCGGGTCTCGGCGTGTCGGCGAACTACTGGTTCACCAACGTGCTGGCGGTGGGCGTCAACATGATTTGGTACGACTGGGGCAACCCGATCGAGCAGGGGACGACGGAACAGATCCAGCGCTCGTTTCGACTCGGTGTGCCCATCAACGAGTGGCAGTTCGGCCTCTGGGCGAACTTCACCTACGTGCCGTTCTACGGAAAGTTCTCGGCGTTCCGAAAGTTCCTCTTCCAGTGGGACTCCTACCTCATCGGCGGCGTAGGCCTCATGCGAACGAAACCGATTTCGGTGTTCGACCCCGAAGTTCGTGAGTTCGATTGGGGCCAGCGAGTTTCCTTCAACGTCGGTATCGGTGTGCGGATCTTCCTCACGCGCTACCTGACGTTCTTCACGGAGTTCCGGAACTACATGTTCCTCGAGCAGTTCGAGAACGTGAACGTGAGCCCGTCGAACCGCAACGACCCGGACACCTGGCTCGCGGACAGTACGACGTTCTTCAACAACCTGACCGTCCAGTTCGGCTTCACCCTCTTCCTACCGATTAAGTTCGAGTACCGGTTACCGAAATGATGATGCTCGCACAACAGACGCTTTTGCGAATCACCACGACGGCAGCGCTCGCGCTCTGCTTGTTGATCGGCGGACTGCTTCTCGAGTCGCCATCGGCAAGCGCACAGGAAGTCCAGGTCACCGGGCCTCTCGCGGGGAAGCCCGCGGTCATGAATCTCCGTATTTGGCGCAAGAACCGCGTCCAGCTCGAGCCTTACTTCGGCTTCACCTTCGGCGACGACTACTCGCGTTCGCTCATCCTCGGCGGGGAGGCGCGCTACAGCTTCCTAAGCTGGCTCGGAGTCGGCGTTCACGGCGGCTGGAGCTTCATCAATCTCGACACCGACCTCACCCGGCAGGTGCGAGACAACGGTGTCACGCAAAACCGAAACCGGTTGAGCCTGCCGAGCCGAGAGGGATTCCCGGACCAGATCGCACAGCTGAACTGGTTTGCTGGCGTCGACGTTCACTTCACGCCCTTCCGAGGCAAGCTCGCGATGTTCCAGAAGGTGTTCTTCGACGCGGACCTGGACTTCTTCCTCGGCCCCGCGTTCATCAACATCACGGAGCGCGCCGACACGGCCATCATCAGCACACCAACCGGCCAAGAGTGTGTGCCGGCGCCTCCGGACGACTTCAACCAGACGTTCACGTGTGAGTTCAGCCAGGTCGCGCGAAGCAGCCGCATGGTGATCGCACCGTCGTTCGGCGTGGCGTTCACGGCGTACTTCAAGGAGTTCATGGGTATCGCGATTCGATGGCGGGCGTTCCCCTTCAAGTGGAATACGGCCGGCACCGACAACTCGGGCCCCGACGGGAACTTCCCAGACCAGGCGATCGACTCGCGAGACCGCCAACGGCAGTTCAACCAAATGATGAGCATCGGCTTCATCTTCGTGCTGCCACCGAAGATCAAGAGCACCGACCAGTAGGTCGTCGCGCCCTACCGGTTCGACAGGTCGGTCACGTCGATGACTGCCCACTGGCCCTCGGCCACCGTGATCTGGCTGGTATAGATTCTGCCGCCCACGTTGACGTCAATCTGGTGTGAGCCCGGCGGCAGCTTGAATCGCGCGACGGCGATGCGCGCGGGCAGCGTCGCCCAGCTCCGGGTGTCGGGCTTGTCGCCAGCGGCCAA
The DNA here is from genome assembly GCA_039177115.1 of Myxococcota bacterium. Classification (GTDB taxonomy): domain Bacteria; phylum Myxococcota_A; class Polyangia; order Polyangiales; family Houyiibacteriaceae; genus SG8-38. The sequence continues at coordinate 5,939 of JBCDFZ010000056.1, read as the reverse complement.
CGCGGCCTGCGTCACGAGCGCGGTGACCATGCCGACGCTGCCCTTGCCGCTCGCCTGTCCGGCCGCAACTCCGACCCCGGCACCGATCGCACCGCGCGTGACCATTCGGACGATGGCCGCCGCTACGACACGTCCCTTGCTTTGGTCCCAGGCGTGACGCGCCACCGCGTCGATGTTGGCGATGTTCTCGACCTGCTGACGTCCAGTGGAAAGCGAGACACCGGGCGTAGGATAGTTCGGCCGCGAGGGCCCGAGCTCCGGGAAGTTGACCCAGGTCACCAGCCCCTGGCCCGCCATCCTGCGTGCGGCCCGAGAGTTCGCAGGTGACAGGAAGAGCGCACCGATCGTGAGCGCGGCGCCCACCGGGATCCGCTTAGCCACCATCGCCGGGATTCGCCCGTAGTTGATCACCACGAGCACGTCGGCACTTTGTGCGTCGGCCTCGCTCGGGGCGCGCGCCTTCTTGGCGATCGCTTCGAGCCGCGGGGTGCGGTAGCCGCTTCGCTTCATGAGTGCGCGGACGGGCGCGGCCAGGCTCGCCACGCCTTCGAACTGGAGCACCTCGTCGTAGTAGCGAAGCGCCTCCTCGGCGTCCCCGGCTTTCTCGAACGCGTAGCCCGCGAGGTAGCTCCCGAACGCGCCCGCCGCGGCGATCTGCTTGGCGTCTTCCTTTTCGTCCTCGAGGAGGTACGACCGCATGATGCTGAAGCGTCGGGCCTCGACCTTCGCATCTTCGAGGTTGTGCGCCGCGAGATAGTTCAGCATGTTCTCCGAGTTCAGCATCAGCTTCTCGTAGGGCCGCGCTTTGTAGGGGCCCGCGCTGTCCGTGAAGAGATACTTGGCAATCTCGTTCGCAGTCGATCGGCTGAAATCCAAAATCTCGATCGCCTTGTCGGCCACTTCGAAGTCGTGGCTCGACTTGGCGTACTCGTGAAGCGCTTGGAGCACCATCGCGCGGTCGAGCAGAAGAAGCGCGTCGTTCTTCTCGAGCGGTGCCGGGGTATCGCCGGCACCGCGAACGCCGAGTGCCGAGTTGCTCGACTTCAGCGCAGCATCCAGGTTGTTCGCGTCCAGCGCGCTTCGCGTTTTCGCCGTTCGGTCCGAGAACGTTTTGCAACCGGCCGCGGGAACGAGAAGTACCAGGACGACGGCGGCGAGACCGAGACGCAAGCCTACTCGCAGACGGTCACCCCGCAGCGGCACGGTCTAGATGATGGCCTTGGTGATCGGCGCTTGGTTCTGGAAGAGGATCTCGCCCGTTTCGACCGACACCGTGCGGATGAAGAGATAGTACTGCACCCGGCGAGCGTCCTCGGTGCGCTCGTCCGTCGAGAACACCTTGCCCGAAACGATGTAGCGGACCCCGAGCTGTCGCCCCCACTTCGCGGTCTGGTTCGGGTCGAACGCGCTGCTCTCCTGCTGGTGGCGAATCTCGTCGATCAGCGCGTCTTGGCCCTCGAGACTGATCACCCGAACCGGCGCGAAGTTGATGAGCTGCGACTCGATCTCGGTGCTGAGCGCATTGAGTGCGCTCCCGATGTGCTCGCTCGTTTCGTTCCGGATGGGGAGCACGCCGACGGTCGGGTCGTTTTCTGCCTCCCAACGAACCATCAGCTTCGACGTTCGAAGCGCCTCCATGCTGATCTTGAGCGCTTTCTCGAGGTCTTTTCGGTCGAGCTTCGTGCTCATGGCCGCGTTGTCGAGCCCGGGCGTGTCGGACCCGCGGACGGCCTGCGGCCCGGAACAGCTGGCTAGAACTGTCGCAAGTGAAACGAACAACGCGATCGTGAATGGAAAGTGACGTTTGGTCATGAGCGATGCCTCAACCCCTTTTGGTGGCCCGGTGATAGCACGTCAGGGGAAACGCTGCAGTTCCCTCGCACATTCAACTTCCCGCACGGTTGTCGCGGTGGGAGACCGAGGATTTGTGCTAGCGTCCTCCTCGTGAAGGCGTTTTTTTGTCGCACGTGCCCCCTGCTGGTGCTGGTGTTTGCCTGTGTCGCCCATGCCGACGACGAGCCTGAGGCCGACCTGCCGGCAGGGAGTCAACCCGAGTACGGCGTGATGCCCATGGCCTCCGAAGGCAGCGACAAGCGCCTCGAGAAGCGCCTCTCGATGCAGCAGCGAGCGAAGTACGATCGACGGTCAGCCCGCCCGAAAGCCGTCCTCGGGCTGCTCGGGGGCGTGGCGCTGTTCGTCGGCGACGACGCCGACCGCGACATCGTCCGACCTGGCGGCGGCTTCGCGGTGTCAGCCGGCGCCGACCTCGGCTACTTCGCGCCCGAACTCTCGTTCGGTTACATGGCCGTGCCTCTCGAAGAACCGGGGATCTCGCGCGAGCCCCTCCAGCGGCTCGCGCTCGAGATGGGCGGGCGGCTTCAGTTTCCGAACAACACGCCCGTCGTTCCGTACCTCGGCGCGGCGTTCGCCGTCCAGTGGTGGAAGTTCAACGCGTTCGCGCCCAACTGCGTTTCGTTTTTTGCCTGCTCCACGGGAAACGATTTTCGCTTCGCGCCCGGCATGAGCTTCCGAACGGGCCTGACGATCTCGTTTTCAAGATCGGTCTCCTTCGACGTGGGGCTCCGCTACGGCATGACGTTCCAGGGCAACAACGCCTTCCCCACCACGCGACACTGGCTCGAGCCGAGCTTCGGTTTCCGGTTCTGGATTTAGGTTCCACTGTCCTCAGGGCGTGCAGGTTCGAGTCCTGTCCCTGGCACTGGAGTGATGTCGAGGGGTTAGCGCGGACGCTGTTCCAGTGATTCACGAAACCGCTTTCATTCGATCCCCAAAGGACCGACTCGGCTGCGCGTCGGCGTGCGTGCACGTACTGGTTCGTCGTGCCATGCCGATGTCCGATTCGGCAAGCGACGCCAAGAAGATTGCCTGAGCACTCGGTGAGTTCGGTCGCGTTTCTAGACTAGCTTCCATCCCATGCCGCCGACCCCCGAAGCCTGCGACCGCGCCCTCGCCGCCCTAGCGCTCCTCCTCCTCACCCTCGCGGGCTGCAACCCCTACGCCTACACGAAGGGGTGGACTGAAGCGCAAACACGAAACGTTCGCGTTCAAACCAACCTGCGTCCGAACTGGGCGGAAGGCTTCGCCCAGGGCTATCAGCGCCTCGTGGACGTGATGGCCGAAACCGAGTTCCGGTGCGCATTCGATCGGATCTCCACGCCCATCGACGTGATTGTCATGGGCGGCGTCTACGGAAGGTCCATGGTCGGCTACAGCACCAGCGGGCTCTACTTCCGCCCTGAGGAACCCCTGCTCGAGCTACCGCCCAGCATCGTCGTCAACGCGGACGACGAAGGAAGACACGGAGACGTCTTCCTCCACGAGCTCACACACCGACTGCTGGACGAATGTGTCCCGAGCGCGCCAGCGTGGCTTCACGAAGGGCTCGCCACATTTTACGAATCCGCCATCTTGGAGAGCGAAGAGCTCCGCATCGGCTACCCATCCGCCATCTTCAGCGATCTCGACGGAGAGCGCGCGAAGCTCTCGAACGGTCAGACCGTCGCCATCATCCCGCTCGAAAAGGCTCCGACGTTTCGCGCACTTCGACGGCTCGACGACGACGAATTCTACGATGACGAGGCCAACTACCAGGCGGCGTGGGTCGCCATCCACCTGCTGAAGCTCGAACCCGATCTAGAGCGCCGGTTCGACCGGTACGTTGCCGCGCTGGTCCGAGGCGACGACGAACACGCGGCCTGGGAGCGAAACTTCGGCGACACCGACGTCGACCGCCGCTATGAGGAACATCTCACGGCCGGCTACCACTACTTGTTTCGTCCCGTGTCCGGTGCAGAGTGGGACGAGACCGCGGCGGAGCCCCTCCCCTCCGCCGACGTCGCACTGCTCATGTCCACCTTCTACGAGTGGAGCCCTCGACGCGGCGCCAAGAACGCACGCGAGTACATCAAACACGCGCGCAAAGAACGCCCCGACTCTGCGGAGCCACTCCTCTACTTGGCCTCCGTGCACGCAGCCCGCAGCAAGTGGCGAAAGGCAAGAAGGCCGCTCGAAAAGGCGCTCAATCTCGAGCCTGCAAACCCGGATGTGCTCTCCGCCGCGCTCCAGTACTACGCACTCCGCCCTGCGAACGCGAAACCCTCAACCGAAGAACGCCAACGCATCAGCGCGTTGGCGAGCATGCTCACCGTCGAGGCAGACCGCGCCTATCACCACGTCGCCCTCTCCAACTGGCAGCTCTTCAACGACGAAACCAAAGCCGCGGTGCAAAGCGCAAAACTGGCCGTCGACCTCGACCCACGGAGCCCGCTCGCACACATCGCCCTAGCCAACGCAGCGCAGGCTCTCGGAGATGTGGGCGAAGCACGCGAACACCTGAAAACGGCACTCGGCCTCACGGACCACACCCAAGACGAAACCCGTCAAGACCTCCGACGGCGCATCGACGAACTCGAGCTCGGCGCGCTTTGAAGGTCGGCAACCCGGACGCCCTCTGGTACGCCCCCGCGCTCGCAGATCCCGCGCGATGACAACGCCCAGTCGCCAACCCACTCACGACGACCGCTTGACCGGCCGGCGGGGCTCGAGGGCACCACCGGTCGCTCACTCCCGCTCTCGGAGCTCATTCGGTCCGAACGCGTGTCGCGCTCCACGCTTCTTCGAGCTCTTCGGCGAGAGTTCGGAGGCTCTCCTCACGACTACCACGTCGGCGTACGCCGAAACCTCGCATTCGAGCTCATCGATCGTGGGCGCTCCGTCGCCGAAGCATCCCTCGAGGCCGGGTTTCACGACCAGTCTTACTTCACGCGCCACGCGAGCACCGACGATGAGGCTTAGCCGCTCTCGACAAGGTCCTCGCATGCTCATACGCGGGGAGAAGCCCACTAGGATGTAGTCTCAGCGAAGTAGCGCCCGCTCTCGCGGCGGGTGTTCTCAACCGCCCCGGAATCCCCTAGTCTCCCGGGCATGCGCCCCATGATGCATCGACCGAGACCGTCGCTTCACATCGCCCTGGCCGTCTGCGCCGGGGCGTTCGTCCCGCTCCCTGCCGCCGCCCAGTACGTCAGCGGCGACGTGTACTACGCGGCGACGAACGGTGAGATCGTCAACGTCACGGGAGGAGGCGACCTGACCGGCCAGGTCTTCACCGATACCGAACAGTATACCGCTGGACAGCTCGCCTGGGCCCCCGACCTGAGCACGATGTATCTCGGCTTGGTCAATGACGGACTGGTTCTCGCGATCGACTCGGAGGGTGGCGTCACGACCTTCGCCGAAGGTCTAGACGGCCCGACCGGGCTGTTGATGACCCGCGATCAAGTGTTACTGGTCGCCGAGTTCAACGAGGGCGCGATCACGGATATCACCGCCGGGGGCGATATGACCGGTGTCGCGCCCATGACGGACGGACTCTCCGGGCCGCGTCATCTTGCGGAGCTGTCTGACGGCACCATTCTCGTCGCGGACCAATTTGAAGACGCCGTCTACGACGTGCTCTATCCAACCGGTGGCACGGTCGGGGCGCCGTTCGCAAGCGGCCTCCCCGCGGTTCGCGCGATGATCGCGACCGAAGACGATACGATTTACGCGGGCGCCCAGAGGCTCCGCAACCAAGTCTTCGTGGGCGCCGTCTTCGACATCACCGGGGGTGGAGACTTCGAGTCTGCCTTGCCCTACGCCTCGGGCCAGTCCTTCTTCTCACTCACGATGAGCGGCGACGACCGGCTTCTTTCGGGCGAGGTATTTGGGAGCGAGCTTTGGGACATCACGGGCGGTGGTGACTTTGCTGCGGCGGCGCCGTTCGCCACGGGCCTGCCACCCGGAGAGACCTCTGTCGGAACCGTTCCGACCGCATCGGCCGGTACCGGGGGTGCCGGCGGTGCCGGCGGTGCCGGCGGAGAAGGCGCAGCCGGCGGCGATGGCGGCGCGGGCGGCGCGGGCGGCGCGGGCGGCGGTGGCGG
>JBCDFZ010000055.1:0-34916 GCA_039177115.1 Myxococcota bacterium | reverse complement strand
GCGGAGCGGTTCGCTCGGGCAGGATACAGCGCACTGGTTTTCGACTATCGCGGCTTCGGCGACAGTGGGGGCGCTCCGCGACAGGTGATCTCCTTCCGAGGCCAACGAGAGGACTGGGCCGCGGCGGTGGCTTTCGCGCGCTCCCGAGCTGACGTCGATTCCGAGGCTGTTGTGGCGTGGGGCTTCTCGCTTGGCGCAGGGCACGCAGTATCGACCACGGCGGACGACGCCGCCATCGCCGCGGTGATTGCGGTTGCACCCATGCTCAGCGGTTTGAGCGCTACCCTCGCCGCCATGCGCTGGTGGAGCCTCCGGAACACTTGGAGAATCTTCGTGCGGGGCGTTCGCGACTGTTTCGCAGCGCTCTTTCGGCGCCAACCCGTCTGTGTTCCGCTGTCGGCTCCGGCGGGAAAGCTCGGGTTGCTCGCGTCGCCCGACGCCTATCCTGGGTATCGAGCCATCGTTCCGGACGACTTCGAGTTTCAGAGCGCCGCAAAAATTGGATTGTACTTCTGGAGCTATTCGCCCGGACGGCGACTGAAGGCCATCAGGGCGCCGACGATGGTCCTGCCCGCCTCGCTCGACAAAATTTGTCCGCCCGGGCCGACCCGAGCGCGAGCGCGTTCGAGCCCAAACAGCGAAGTGTACGAGATAGAATGCGAACACATGGCCGCGCTCACCGAACCTGTGCTTGGGGAAGTTCTGAGCGCCTCGGTGGACTTTCTCGCGCGGCACGTCCCGCCGCCCTCAGCCGAGGTCGAGCAGCCAGAGCGACTGCGCTAGATCCTCCAGCCGATGTATCGCGAGTCGCGCGAGGTTGAGCCAGCGCCCACAGGCATCGAGGATTGCACTGTCGGCGGTCGCGACGATGGCTTCCTGCGACGTCTTTAGGGTGGCGTCCACCCGGTCCGAAAGAACCGGGTGCACTTCGGCTCCGCGCTCGTGGGCCGCGTCGCGAATCGCCTGGGCAAGCCGGCCCGAGTTCGAGACGGGCCGATCGATCAAGAACTCCACCCTACGAGGCTCGAGGGAGTCGAGCGCGTCGAGGAGACAGGCGATGGCAGGGTCGGTTTCGTGGACCAGTCGGTAGTTGCCGTGAAAGCTGGCCATGTCGCGAACGCAGCCATCGCGACCGATCAGGAGAACGCCGTGAGCGAGTGCGACCTCGATGGTGGTGAGCACGTTGAGTCCATCGAGCATCAGGGCTTCCCCTCGCACTTCGGATTCCGCGATCCGACGCGCAGCCCGATTGGCTACCGCTTCGTCCGGGCAGGCGCAGCGCCCGACCGCAGTGCGCTGGCGCGCACGAAGCTGATGGCGGTCGCCGACGATTTTCGTCGCCGAGGGTTCGGCGTAGCGCCGAGTTCGCAGCCAGCTCAGGTCGCTGACCGCCTCGCGCAGCCTCGGAACCGCGGCAGCGGCGAACAACTCCTCGTCTTGGGGATGGGGCCCCCGGTGCCGGCGACGACGAACCAAGCCCTCAGTCTAGATGGGGAGAGTCGCATTGTCCGAGAACTTAATTTTAGGCACGCGCCGGCCGACATTTGGGCTACGTTCTCCCGTGTGGGTCGCCATTCGAAGTTCATCTGGGACGATCCCCTCTTGCTCGAAGAGGAGCTTCGCGAGGAGGAGATCTCGATCCGGAACGCGGCGCGCGAGTACGCCGAGCAGTCGCTCTTCCCTCGTGTGGTCCAAGCCAACCGGAACGAGCACTTCGACCGAGCCATCATGACCGAACTCGGGGAACGGGGCTTTCTGGGCTGTACGCTTCCCAGCGAATACGGAGGCGCGGCGAGCAGTCACGTGGCCTACGGGCTCATCGCGCGTGAGGTCGAACGCGTCGACAGCGGCTATCGATCCGCCATGAGCGTGCAGTCCTCTCTCGTGATGCATCCCATTCACGCCTACGGGACGGAAGACCAACGCAGACGATACCTGCCTCGCCTCGCGACTGGCGAGTGGGTGGGCTGCTTCGGTCTCACGGAGCCGGACTCAGGGTCGGATCCAGCGAGCATGCGGACTCGGGCCACTGCGGCCGACGGCGGATACCGCCTACACGGCACCAAGACGTGGATCACCAACTCCAGCATCGCCGACGTGTTCATCGTTTGGGCCAAGCTCGACGACGTCATCCGTGGATTCATCCTCGAGCGCGGCATGGAGGGACTCACCGCACCGAAGATCGAAGGCAAGATGAGCATGCGCGCCTCGGTGACCGGTCAGATTGCGATGAACGACGTGTTCGTCCCGAAGGAACAGCTCCTTCCGAGCGTGACAGGGCTTCGAGGACCGTTTGGTTGCCTCACCAAGGCGCGGTACGGGATCTCTTGGGGCGCTCTCGGAGCGGCCGAGTTTTGCTGGCACGCGGCGCGGAACTACGCGCTCGAGCGAGAGCAGTTTGGTCGCCCCATCGCCGCCACGCAGCTCGTGCAGCGCAAGCTTGCCGACATGCAAACCGAGATCACGCTTGGGCTTCAGGGATGCCTACGCGCTGGTAGGCTCATGGACGTCGATCGATGTCCTCCCGAGGTGGTGTCCCTGCTGAAGCGGAACTCTTGCGGGAAAGCGCTCGACGTAGCCCGGGCCGCGCGAGACATCCACGGGGGCAACGGTATCTCAGACGAGTATCACGTCATTCGTCACGTGATGAATCTCGAAACCGTTAATACCTATGAGGGCACGCATGACATCCACGCGCTGATTCTCGGTCGAGCCCAGACCGGCATCCAGGCCTTCTCCTAGGGGAGTCGCACCATTTGCGTGAAGGAGCCTCGGCGCGCAACCATTGCCACCGTGGACCCGAGACTTCACCGTGGCTTTTCGGAGTTGGCATGTCCCTTGCTCTGATTCCTACCCGCAGCATGACCCAAACCAAGTCGACCGTACTGACTGTCACGGACCTGACGCTCGCAAGCTACGGCCTCGTCGGCTTCGCGGCGGTGCTGGCCAAAGCGGGAAGGGGGGAGGTCTTCCTGGTGTCCACTCACCGCGGCCGAGCCGAGTCCAAACCCGTGACGGACGAGCGACCGAGCGCGCCCCCTCCAACGGCTGCGCTTCGACACGAAGGACAGCTGCTCGAGCAGCAGCGAAAGTGGTGTGCCGATCACGGCGTTCGGTGTCGAGCGGAGCTTCTCGAGGACGCGGCCTGGCCAGAGCTCGTCATCCGAAGTGCTCGCCGGGTTCGAGCCGATCTGATTCTTCTCGCCGCCCAGTTCCGGGGCGCTAGCGGGCGAATCATTCCGCAGGAGATGCAGAGTTTGGCCCAAGACGCGCCGTGTCCCGTGAGCCTCGTTCGGCTTCCCGGCCTCTGGGCCTACAAGAACCACGCTTGACATGAAGCGCTCCCCTTCCTAACGGGGTTGCAAGATGGCGGAAGCGTTTCTCCTCCAGCAGCTCCGAGAATACGTCGGCTTCGACGAAGACTCGGCGGCTCGCCTGCGGGCGTCGGGGCCGTCGCTACGCCCGCATTTCGACGTCATCGTCACGGAGTTCTACGACGCGATCTTGGCAGATCCCGGAGCTCGTGAAGTCCTTCAGGACGAGGCACAGATCGAGCGGCTTCGGGTTTCGCTCTTCGAGTGGCTGGAGACGCTCGTGACCGGACCCTACGACGTACTCTACTTCGAAAAGCGTGCGCGAATTGGCAAGGTGCACGTCAAAGTCGGGCTCGAGCAGCGCTACATGCTCGCTGCGATGAACCGAATCCGGGTCGGCCTTCATCGCGCGCTCCTCGACGAACCTCGCGAGCCGATCGGCGATCCTGACACGCATCGCGCGATCGACCAGATCTGCGACATCGAGCTCGCCATCATGCTCGAGACCTACCGCGAGGACTACGTACTCAAGAAGACGGCAGAAGCGGAGTCCCTCGCCATCATGGGCCGCCTGACGACCGGCCTCGCGCACGAGGTGAGAAACCCGCTCAACGCGGCGAAGCTTCAGCTAGACGTCATGCGACGGAGCGCTGACAAGATCGGTGACGTGGCGATCCAGCAAAAGATCCTGAAGCGGGCCAGTATCGTCACCGACGAGCTCAATCGGCTCTCGCTGCTCCTCGACGATTTTCTCAATTTGGCTCGCGCACGACGCTTGGAGCCGGTGCCCTGCGATGCCAAAGAGCTACTCAACGAGGTAGTCGATCTCCGCAGACCCGAGATGCAGTCTCAGGGCGTCGAGGTGACGGTCGACCTCGGAAGGCAGCCTTGCCACTTCATGGCCGAGCGCGACCGACTGAAGCAGGTGATCAACAACTTGATCACCAACGCAGTCGAGGCCGTCGCCGGCGTACGAAACCCGGAGATAAGGATTTCATGCCGCGGCATCCCCCCCGACCGTTGGGAGGTGGCGGTCGAGGACAACGGCCCTGGTATCCCGCAGGAGGTCATCGATCACGCCTTCGAGTCGTTCGTGACGACGAAGGAGGCGGGCACTGGGCTCGGGCTCGCCATCGTGAAGCGAATCGTCGAGCTTCACGGCGGCGCCGCGAGACTCGAGTCGCCACCGGACGGGGGTGCCCGTGCGTCGTTCTGGATCCCCGTCGAACCCTAGTCAGTCGCTGGCTTCGCCCTTGCCTCGATGTGGTGGGTGGTAGCCCCACTCCTTCACGCGATACTGGATCTTGCGCTGACTGATCCCGAGGATCTCTGCGGCGCGTGCGGTCGAACCATCTACGGCGTCGAGTGTCCTCAAGATTGCCATCCGCTCGAGCTCGGCCATCGTGATGCCGGGAATCAAAGCCAAAACGGAGCCGTCGTCGGCGTTGGAGCTCGCGAACGAAGGAAGGTCGCCGATGTCGACCAAGTCGCCGGCGCACATCACCACCGCGCGCTCGATGGCGTTTTCGAGCTCGCGAACGTTACCGGGCCAGGAGTACACCATGAGCTGCTGCAGCGCCCGCTGGGTGAAACCGCCTACCGCGCGCTCGTTCTCGGCGGCATACGCAGCGAGGAAAGACTGTGCGAGAAGCGGAATGTCGCTCCTTCGGACACGAAGCGGAGGGACATCGAGCTGGACTACCTTGAGCCGATAGTAGAGGTCTTCGCGAAAGTCGCCCCGATCGACGCGCTCCTTCAGGTCGCGGTTGGTGGCGGCGACTACTCGAACGTCGACCTTGAGGGTCTCGTTTCCTCCGACGCGTTCGAACTCTCTCTCTTGCAGGAAGCGAAGGAGCTTCACCTGGACCGGCATCGGTATTTCGCTGACTTCATCCAAGAACAGAGTGCCACCGTCGGCCTGACGGAAGCGCCCCTCGCGTCGTCCGACGGCGCCTGTGAAGGAGCCGCGCTCGTGTCCAAACAGCTCCGATTCGAGGAGAGTTTCGCTCAGGGACGCACAGTTGAGACGAACGAACGGGCGGTTTCGGCGACTCGAGTTCTGATGAATTGCGGCAGCGATCAGCTCCTTGCCCGTGCCGGTTTCCCCGTGGATCAGCACCGTTGCGCGGCTCTGAGCGACCTGCGCTACGTTCTTCATCAGCTGCTGCATCGACGGATGCTCGCCGAGAATACTGTCGAACTGGAATCGCTCGTCAACGCGGGCTCGGAGGTTCTCGGCCTCGCGTGAGAGAAACGACCGCTGCACTCCGCGATCGACCAGCGCCTGCACCGCCTCGAGTTCCAGGGGCTTGGTGAGATAGCTTTCCGCTCCGAGCTTGATGGCGCGGACAGCCGTATCGATTGTGGCGAAGGCGGTCATGACGATGAACGTCGCGTGTGGCACTCGCTCGCGGCCTTGCTCGATGAGCGACAGTCCGTCGAGACCGGGCATCTTGAGGTCAGTCAACACGACGTCCGGGTCGAACTGCTCCATCTGGATCAGTCCGGCTCTTCCGTCCTCGGCCGTACTCACCATGTATCCGGCGTCTTCGAGAAGCTCGGCAAGCGCACTTCGCGCGTTCGCCTCGTCATCCACCACCAGTACGCGCCCAGTCGAACCTGCCACCGTCAGGGTAGGGTCGCGCAGAGACGGGGACTCGGGCAACTGCATTGTTTGGGATCGCTGCATCATGAACGACTCTCTCTCCATGGGTCACGGGTTGATTTCATGGGGCGGGACTTCCGGTTTGAACTTCATTTGCCGCTGGATCGGCACACCGCCGCAGTTCTTCGAAAGAGGCTTCGAGGTCCTCGACGAACTCGTGGACGTCGGGAAACGACTCCCAGTCGGCGTTGAATCCCCAGTACAGCCCGCCGTCGTAGCTGAACAAGGCGATCCCGAGGTTCTGATTCTGCATCAGAGGAACCATCGGATAGATCGCGTCGAGCCGGGCACCGAGCATGTAGAGGGGAAATGGCGGGCCGGGCACGTTGGTGACGATCAGGTTGTACGTCCGCATTCGCATCGCGGTTCTGAAAAGCTCGGACACGAGGCGCTTGGTCGTCAGGTCGGCCACCTCCTCGATGAGCTCCGCACCGCCAGCTTGGTTCGACCGGTGCTTGAGCTCGGTGGTGACCTCGATGACCTTGTTCAAGCGCTTGATTGGGTCGGGCTCCGAGATTGGCAGGTCGGCGAGCAGCATGGCGACGTGGTTTCCGACCGAAAGGCCGCCTGATTTTCGTGTGTTCACCGGGAGCACTGTTCGAAACCGTTCGACTCGATCGACGTTCGTGCCTCGGCGTGAGAGGAAGCGGCGTACGGCGCCGGTCGCGGTCGCGACCACCACGTCGTTGACCGTGCCCCCGAGCGCCTTCTTCACGCGCTTGACCTCGCCGAGGTCGAACTGCGTCCAATCGAAGCGCCTGTAGGGGCTGATGTCCTGCTCCGTGAACGCAGTCTTGGGAGTCGGTTTGAGCCCCGACTGAAGGACGCTCTGAAGGCCCTGCAGGTTCTCTTTCACGCGCGGGCCGAAGCCGCTCAGTGTCCGAACGCCCCGGGCGCGATGCACGACCTCGCCAAGAAGGAGTTGGAAAGGGCTCGGCTCTCTCCTCGCCGACCAATCGGTGGCAACGGAAGGCGCGTCCTGGGGCGCGGGGGCCAGCAGAGACTCGAGAAGCTGTACGCCTGCCACGCCGTCCACCATGCAGTGGTGGGCCTTGATGATGAGCGCGAACCGGTTGCCCTCGACCCCCTCCACGACCCAGAACTCCCAGAGCGGCCGACTCCGATCCAGCCGTTGCGAAAAGAGCCGACCGACCAGTCGTTTGAGCATCCGGTCGTCGCCAGGCAGCGGGAGGCGCGTGTGCCGAAGGTGAAACCGGATGTTGAAGCGGTCGTCGTCGACCCACACGGGATGACGGAGCACGGGCGACCATTCGACCCGCTGGCGGTAGCGCGGCACCCGGTCGAGCGCCGACTCCGCGAATCGGGTCAGGCGATCGATGTCGAGCCCGCCGTGCGGCAGTTGGAGCGACTCCGCGTCGAAGAGGAGGGCGGCTCCCACGTGCATTGGGGCCGCCGAAGTCTCGATGTCGAGGAAGGTCGCATCGAGCGCGCTCAACCGTTCGGAGAAGGTCCTACCCATCGTGTGGGGAAACAAAGCAAGATGCGGGCCGACCCGAAATCAAGGCGGCCTAGTCACTGAAGCACCCTGGCTAGTGCACATTATGCGCTTCATCGTGCGTCCTGTGCAGCCCGTGCGCCGCGGGATGGCGAAGACCGCCCCAGCCCGCACGCTTGTGCTGGCACGGCGATTGCTCGATTCTCGGGTCATGGCCATTCGCACCATCGTCGTGGGAACCGATCTCGGGGAGTCGGGGCAGCGGGCCATGCAGCTCGCCGTCCCGACGGCGCAGGCGACTCAGGCGGCGCTCTGGCTCGTCCATGCGAACGAGATCGGACTCGAACATGGCTGGGCCGACCTGCCCGTCGGCGCCCGGTCCGCCGTCCAAGCGCTTCGGGAGCGGTTCAAAGGTCGCCTCGAGAACAGCATGCAGTCGCTCGAAACGGCGCGCCGCACGTGCGAAGAGAAGGGAGTTCAGTGCCACACCTCCTGCGAGGAGGGACGGCCTTGGGAAACGATCCTTCGAACGGCGGTCTCAGTGAACGCCGACCTCATCGCGGTAGGCGACCCGGCAGGGGCGGTAGGGCTTCCGGAGCGACTACTCGGGACGACGGCCGAGCGTGTCGTGCGCCAGGCGCCCTGCTCCGTGATCGTCGCGTGTGGCAACATTCGCAAAGACTACCGAGGCGCTCGCATTGCCGTCGGAGTCGATTTCTCGACTCACGGGGTCGAAGCGGCGCGCTGGGCACGTGACGTCGCGGCTGCGGTGGAGGGCGAGATCACCCTGATTCACGTCGTTCCGCATCCGATCGTCGAGAACGTGCTCAACGGGGAGTGGCGGAGTGCGCTCGAAGGTCTGAGCTCGGCCGCGCATTCGCGCTTGGCTCAGCTCGTCGTTTCGGAGGGGCTGCCCACGAGTACCCAGATCCGCGTGCTGGACGGCTCCATCGGCAAACGCCTCTGTAATACGGCTGCCGATATGCAGGCCGACCTCCTTTTCGTCGGGTCCCGCGGACAGGGCAGGCTTCGGGGCATGATGCTCGGGAGCACGCCCCAGTACTGTCTTCGCTATTCGCCGGTCCCCGTGCTGGCGGTCCGACCATGACGAACCCAACCCGAAGCCACCAAGGAGAGCACTGAATGGCCCACTTTGAAATGCCCGTCGACGAGTACATGAGCAGCCCGGTTCACACGATCGAGATCGGTCGGAGTCTCGTAGACGCCAACGACGCGTTCCTCGCGAACTCGGTTTCGGCGCTCGGGGTCGTGGACGATCAGGGCGCGCTCAAGGGCGTGGTCTCTCGCACGGACGTGCTTCACGGAGCGGTGTACGGGCCCGGCCAGACCTTTCGGGTCCCCGACCGGCCCGTCGAGGAGATCATGAAGTCGCCGGCGATCTCCGTCGAGGCGGGTGCACCGCTGTCGCGGGCGGCACACGCGATGGTGAAAGAGCGCGTGCACCGAGTGTTTGTCACGAAGTCTGGGGAGATTGCAGGCGTCGTCTCCACTCGAGACCTCATGCGTGCCGTCGTCGAGAAGCGCATCAAGACTCCGATCGGAGACATCGCTTCAGGCTCCATCGTGAAGGTCATGGCCGAAGATCCGATCGCCCTCGCGGTCGACCGACTCGACCTCTCGAACAAACACGGGCTCGTGGTCGTGGAGGGCGGGTTTCCCGTGGGCATATTCGACCAAGCTCGGGCGTTGGAGTCGCGCCGTCTTCCTCCTGACACGCCGACCGAGCATGCGATGAGCGTTCACATCCTCATTCTGCCGCCAAATCTTCCGCTCGGACGGGCTGCGGCTCAGGCGCTGGCGATGAACGCTCGACGGATTCTCATCGAGGACGAGCGAGGGCTCACCGGCATCGTCGGCGGCCTGGACTTCGCGCGCGTCATGCACTGAATGCCCCGCCGGGACGCTAGAGCCACTTCTGCGTGTTCAGGCCGAGCGCGCCGGCCTGCATCTCGGTGCGGTCCTTGGGCCGGACCCTGAACTTGAGTTCGTGGCCGCCACTCGACTTCACCGCGAAGGCGCCCCGCCACGTGCTTCGCTCCTCCGTGCCTTCCGAGTCGAAGGGCACCACGATACGCGACGCCGAGTCGTTTCCGCGCGCTCCGAACGTAACCACGGCTTCGACGTCGAGCTCACGGGCGTCGAGGCCCGGATGGTGCAGCGACAGCTCTGCCGTAATGGTGGTGCCCACCACCGGAGGCTCGCCCGAGAGCCCGCTGAAGCGGACGCTGTCGAGCGCGATCCCGGACCAGTGGGTTCGTATCGCTTCGGCCTGCTCGGCCAGCGAGAAGAGCGGTCGGTAGTTGGAGTCTCGGAGCTTCACCGCGTCTTGCATGGCCGGTTCGTAGAACATGTCCGCATAGTCGGTCACCATTCGGCGCGCTGAGAAGCGAGGGATGATGCTCGCCATGCTAGCCTTCATGCGCTCGACCCAGGCGGCAGGGATCCCCGCCTCGTTGCGGTCGTGGTACATGGGAAGAATCTCGGACTCGATCAGCGCGAGCGCGGCCGCGCGATCGTAGGCGCTCGGGTCGTGAATCGTGGTCGCGGGGAGATCGAGAAGCCAGCCATTGTCTCCCTCGTAGCCTTCGATCCACCAGCCGTCGTCGACGCTCAGGTTCAGGCAGCCGTTCATGGCTGCCTTCATCCCCGAAGTTCCACTGGCCTCGAGGGGCCGTGTTGGCGTGTTCATCCAAACGTCGCATCCCGCGACCATCCGCCTCGCTTCGTCGATCGAATAGTCTTCGATGAAGATCACCCGTCCGACCAGGTCGGGGTGCTTGCTGGCCTGAAACACGCGACGGAGCAGATCTTTGCCGCGTCCGTCGGCGGGGTGTGCCTTGCCGGCGTAGAGCAGGGTGGCTCCTGGCTGCTTCGCGAGGAGTTTCGCCAAGCGCTCAGGCTCCGAAAGCAGCAGGTCGGCGCGTTTGTAGGGTGCGAAGCGCCGCGCAAACCCGATGAAGAGACGGTCGTCGTCGAGCCCTGCCAGGACGTCCTGCAAGAGGGAGAGGTCTTCGCGACGTCGGGTCCAGGTCTTGGTGATGTGGTCCTTTAGCCAAGCCACGAAGTCTTGCCGAAGGAGGCGATGCACGCCCCAAATCTCGGCCGGATCGTGCTTCCGAAGCCAATTCCATCGCGCCGGATCGTCGATGAAGCTTCGCCAGTCGGGCCCCATCTCCCGTTCCACCATTCGCTGCCATCGAGGCGCGAGCCACGTCGGCACGTGGACTCCGTTGGTGATGCTCGTGCAGGGGACGTCGTCTGGGTTGTCCATGTCCGGGTAGAACTGGAGGAACATGTCGCGGGCAACCTCGCCGTGTTTCGCGCTGACCCCGTTGACGCGTCCCGAGTTGCGAACCGCAAGCGCGGTGGTCCCGAAGTCGTTGGAGGGGTCGGCTGGGGTGCTGCCCATCGCCATGAGCCTAGGCCAGTCGAGGCGAAGGACGTGCTCGAATCGAGCGAGGTAGGGCCGAATCATGGGTTCCGGAAAGTGATCGTGGCCCGCAGGGACGGGTGTGT
Source organism: Myxococcota bacterium (assembly GCA_039177115.1). Taxonomy (GTDB): domain Bacteria; phylum Myxococcota_A; class Polyangia; order Polyangiales; family Houyiibacteriaceae; genus SG8-38. Next base: position 23,944 of record JBCDFZ010000055.1, on the reverse strand, counting down.
GTGTCGTGAACACCGTGGTGTTCCGGATGTACTCGAACGCCTCCTGCGACCGGAGGCCGTGTCGCTGAATCAGATGCGCCGCGCGCGCCAGAAGTAGAAACGCGCTGTGCCCTTCGTTCATGTGAAAAACGTCTGGGTTGATGTCGAGCTCGGTAAGCAGCTGGTAGCCGCCGAGGCCGAGGATCATTTCTTGGCGAAGACGATGGGTCGTGTCACCGCCGTAGAGTCGGTTGGTGATACTGCGATCTTCCGGGCGGTTCTCTTCGATGTTCGTGTCGAGGAGGTAGAGCGGGATCCGTCCGACGTCGAGCTGCCAGGCCTGCACTTGAACGGGCCCCGTCGGCATCGGCACGGTGACGCGCAGCGGGGCGTACGCACCCGACATCACCGGTTTGAAGGGAGGCGCGCTAAAGTCGTTCGTATCGCTCCAAGCTTCCTGGTTGCCTTCGCGGTCGATGAACTGCTGAAAGTAGCCCTCCCGGTAGGCCAGGCCGACGGCGCACATCGGCAAGTCGAGGTCGCTTGCCGCCTTGAGGTGGTCGCCTGCGAGGATGCCGAGCCCCCCGGAGTAGAGTCTCAGGAAGTTGGCAATACCGAACTCCATGCAGAAGTAGGCGATACGAGGCTCCTTGGCCTCGCGTCCCGCGATGAGGGCCTCGTGAATCGCGCTCAGACTCTGGAGGTAGTCTCGGTCGTGCGCGGCTGAGGCGAGTTTGTCTGGCTTCACCTTATCGAGCAGTACGTGGGGGTTTTCGCCAAGCGCGAACCAAAGCGCCGGATCGAGCCGCTTGAATAGCGAGGCGGCCTCCGGGTGCCATCTCCACCAGAGATTTGCCGCGATCTCGTCGAGCGGCTGAAGCTCGTCGGGTAGCGCATTCGCCACCGTGAAGTTCCTAGTGTAGGGGGGGGCTTCTTCTCCAGCGGGGCGTGCGACGCGCTCCAACGCCCCGAGTGACGCACTATCGACCGCGGGGAGTGACGTGCTGAGACGCTCCATCGGAAGCTCCCGCCGTCGGCGCGCACCGGCCTCGAGGGCCATCCCGTGGGCTTCCGTGTAGTGGGCGATGAAGTTTGGCCACGAGGTCAGCGCGGCGGTCTCTAAGCATGCTTCGCCGAGCTTGCTTCGGGTGTCGAGTTCGAGGTCGATGAACTCAATCATGGCCTCTGTCGTGGACCGACTCACTGAGTCGAAATCGACGCCCTCTCGCGCGAGGACCCGAACACCGGTATGTCCGTCACCGTGATCCTGGCGGTCGACCCAGCGGCCGAAGCCGGCCCGATCCGTGGTGATCGCGGGGACGCCGAACGCGACCGCTTCGAGCGGCGTGTACCCCCACGGTTCATAGAACGATGGGAACACGCCGAGGTCGGCGCCTGGCAGGAGATCCCAGTATTTCTGCCGGATCAGCGGGTCGGTCCCGTCCAAATAGATGGGCACGTGCACGACGTGAACCGAGCCTCCGAGCTCGTTGTGAAACGAGAGTGCGTCGAGCTGCTGCGTGATTGGATCGTTCGCTTCGTCGACCAGGTCGTGCGTGCAGCGCAGCGGGGGCCCGGCGGACGCACCGTGTGCCCGGTCCCATAGCTGTCGCTTCGGCTCCGCGTGCCCCGCTGGAAGCATGGCGAACAGAATCACCCGCTTCCCCGGCCGCTTCTCGAGAGCCGGCCGCAGGTTGGCGGCTGCGTCGAGGTACACGTCGACCCCTTTGTTCACGTACTCGTACCGACCGGCCAAAGCAAAAATCAGCGTGCCGTCGCGGTCGTACGTGTCGCCTGTGGTGAGTTCGGCCAGGTTGAACAGGTCTTCCCTTGCCTTTTGCTTTGCGTCCGGAGGAACTGGGCGGGCTCCGAAGCCGTTGGGCAACACGACGTCGGGCCGCCGTTCGAGGAGATGCTCACACTCGATCGCGGTGATTTCACTCACTGTCGTGAACACGTCGACTTCGCGTGCCGTGACGGTCTCCATGGAGTGTTTGGAAGCCACCTCGAGCTCGCGCGCGGTGTTCTCCGTATCGATCGTCGGCAGGGTTTCGTAGAAGTTCGGGTCGGCCGTCCGGTCTGCGAGCGACCTTCCGAGCATGGTCGCGTGCGTAGTGAACACGGTGCCGATCTCTGGCGCGGCGGTTTTCAGGTGCAGGAGAGACGCTGCGGCCATCCACTCGTGGGCTTGAACGACGGTGCTCCGACGGCTCGGCAAGATGAAACGATCGCGAATGTGCTCGATGACCATCCCTGCGCCGTGGGCGAACAGCACTGGGTCGTAGTAGTCCCAAGCGCCAAAGAGAGAGTCGAGCTGATAAAGCTCCCAGTAACGCCCGAGGATTTTGTCTTTTCGGTCGTAGAGCCTCGAGTGATTGATGAGGAGACAGCGAGGCTCTCCGGGTACGAGCCAGCGACCCATTCTGACGCCCACTTCGTGATCTCGAAGCGAATCGAGGAGTCCGGCGTCCCAGACGTCGGGACGGAACTCGGGAGCCATGCCGTCCGAGCGCGGGACGTCGGGACCAAACGTGATGTAGTTGGGCTCCCCGTAGGCCTCGTGTATCTCGGGGACTCTGCTGGCGAGCACCGTGTGGATGCCGCCGACCATGTTGCAGACCTCCCAGGAGATCTCAAAGAAGACTGTGTTGCTCATGCGGAGATCTTTTCTTCGTCGTGCAGCACGGAACGCCTCAAGTCCTTCAGCACGTTCATGTAGTGAATGAATGCGTCATACGGACCCTCGTAGGGGCTGAAGTAGTCGTGAACCTCTGCGTCCGACGCTGACTTCGTGGCCATGTAGTAGAAGTGGTCGGACGTCTGTAGCTTGCGCCAGAGGTCTAGGAGATAAGAGTTGTTGCGCTCCTTGACGTCTTCGCCGAGCGCGTAGATCTCGCGGAGCGCGCGCTGCTGCATCTCGTTGCCACGCCACGCACTGATGTCGCGCGCCTCGTCTGCCCACGAAACCGTTCTTCCGAACGAAAGATCACCGAGAGCAGGATAGCGGTCGATCACCTCGCTCGGAGTCGCGATGTCCCAGTGAGGGTGCGATAGCAGCGTATCCGGAAAGTGGTCGAGGAACTCGAAGATGCCCGTCTCGCGCCACTGGTGCTCCCCGAAAGTCTCGTAGTCCATGAACAGATTCACTACGTCGCCGGCACCGCTGTGCTGGTGAATCCAGCTGGCGAACTTGTTGGCCGTGAGGGGGTACTCGGCCCACCCCTTGTTCGAGAATCTGAACGCGATGTCGTCCGACAGGCGGTAGTTCTTCGTGAGGAGCCGGGTTTCGCGACCTGGCACCCGATACACGAAGTTGGGACTGCGCCAACCGAGGACGTCGTCCGCGCCTTCGCACAGAATCGCGTCGAACCCGAGGTCGGAGATCAGGTGGCCGATCCCATCGTCGTAGATGAGCTCGGTGTTCCGAAAGACGCGAGGCACCTTGCCGAACTCACTGCGGACCAGGTCCATGCCGAGTTGAATCTGTGCCTCGTACTCGTCGCGGTCGTAGAGCGACGCGAGGCTGTGATAGTAGGTCTCCGCGACGAACTCGACCGCACCGGTGTTCGCGAGCCGGACGAAGCTGTCGAGCACCTGAGGACAGTAGGCTTTGGCCTGCTCGATGAGCACACCCGTGACGGCGTAGGAGATTCTGAATCGCCCATCCGAACGCTCGATGAGGCGAAGCATCGCTTCGTTTGCGGGGAGGTAGCACTTGTCCGCAACCTTGCGCATGACTTCGGCATTCAGCGTCGCGTCGAAGTACTCGTGGTCTCGTCCGACCTGCATCGTGCCGTATGGTTTCAGGCGATACGGCTGATGAACTTCGAAATAGAAACAGACCGATGGCATGACTGACCTCAGTTCGGGAGCAAGGATTGGTAGATCGGGATCAGTTTCTCTGCAGCAGCGTCCCAGTGAATGTGTCTGATTTCTTCTCGGGCGCGTTCGACGATCACGTGCCGAAGCTCTGGCAGTTCGAGAAGCCCTACGATTTGACTCGCCATCCGATCGACGTCCCAAAAGTCGACCTTGAGCGCGTTTCGAAGCACCTCCGAGACTCCTGACTGCTTCGATACGACGACGGGTCTGTCGTAGCTCATCGCCTCGAGCGGTGCGATGCCGAACGGTTCCGATACGGAAGGCATGACGTAGACGTCGGCAGTCGAGAACGTGCGTTCGAGTTCTGCGCCTCGTACGAACCCAGGAAACCGAAACGATTCTTCGATTCCAAGGTTCTCCACCATCGCCTTCATGCGGGGCAGCATGTCCCCGGACCCGGCCATCACGAACGTCGCGTCAGGCACTTGCTGAAGGACGCGAGCCGCCGCTTCGACGAAGTACTCCGGCCCCTTCTGAAAGGTCACACGCCCGAGAAACAACACCACGGGGCCCTTGGAATCGCGTTCACGTGTGTAGGCTTGCACCGTCTCGCGTGCGTAGACTCCGTTGTGCACTACCGAGATCTTCTCGAGGTTGGTTCCATGGACCTGGTGGATGAGTCCCCGTGTGTAGTAGCTGACCGCGACGACTCGAGTGGCGAGTTCGAGCCCCTGATGTTCGACGGCAACGATGTCTCGGTCAGCTCCTTCGGCGGCTCGATCGTACTCGAGGCTGTGTACGTGAGTAACCAGCGGAGCGCCTGCTCGGGCTGCGATCTCGGCTCCCGCGGGAAACGTCATCCAGTCGTGCGCGTGGACGAGGTCGTACCGGCGACCCCGAACACGCCGCGTCGCCGCGTTCGCGTACCGCGCCACTTCGGCGAACAGGTCAGAGCCGTAGTGGGCCTCGCGACTTCCTTCTGGCGTGGGTGAAGGGTCGAGCGAACCCGAGTCGGCTTCGCTGCCAGCATCCTCTTGAATGGCTTCCAGCACTGCCTCTGCCTCGGGCAGCGTCTCGACGACGTCCGTCGGCAGTGCGCCGACGCCCTCCGCCACGAGCATCTCGTAGGTTGCCCGATCGAGGTAGGGTTTGAGCATTGCAGGGACGGAGATCATGCGGAACGTCTCGCTAGACTCCGTGGAGCCTGGGTCGACAGGCACACTCGCGCGCGTGGGTACCCGACCGGTTTCGGTGCTACGTATTGACGCGGGCGCGCGCGTAGCGATCTCGATCGGCGATCTGGAGTCCGAAGCGCCGAAGATACGCATGTGCTCTGCATCTTCCTTGCCGTAGAGATGGGGAACGACGAAGTCGATCTCGATTCCGCGCTTCGCGAGAGCCCGGGTGAGCCCTTCGCACGCTGTCCCGAGGCCGCCGCTGATGTGGGGCGGGTATTCCCAGCCGAGCATCAACACCCTCATGGTTCTGCGTTCATCGCCACGCGCAACACCTCGGCGACGCTCCAAGCTTGAGCCGGCGCACCTCCTGGTCGATGGGGGGCATTCCCATCGAACACCTCGCTGATTTGCCCTACGCACCCTTCGTTTCGGAAATGCGCGTAGAGGCTGGTTAGGATCGGAAGCAGCTCCTCGTTGGCCGACTCCCGACCCTCGATGGCGCTGACGGCGTCCGCGTAGAGCCCGAGCAGCCAAGGCCACACGGTCCCTTGGTGATAGGCGGCGTCACGTTCGTATTGGCTACCGCGGTAGGTTCCCACGTAGTCCGGGTCGTCAGGCGCGAGCGTTCGGAGCCCCACCGGCGTCAAGAGTTTGGCTCTCACCGCAGCCAGGCTCGCCTCGCGGACCTCTGGGCGAAGTGGAATGCCGGGAAGCGCAAGTGCCCAGAGCTGATTGGGCCTCAGCTTTCGGTCGGCGTCGGTTCCGTCGTGTGTATCGGTCAAGAACCGCTGATCCTGAAGCCAGAACTTTTCTTCGAAGTGATCTGCGAGTTTCGTGGCGGTTTCTTCGATCTTCGATTTGAACGAGGGTTCCGACGTGTCGGCCCACGCGGCGGTGGTTTGAAGGCCAGACAGCCAAAGGGCGTTGAGGTCGACCGCATAGCCCGATCTGGGAGTGACTGGGTTGCCGTCGACGATGGCGTCCATCCAGGTGAGGGCCCACGGCCCTTGCTCGACGAAGAGGAAGCCCTGCTCGTCGACGCGGACTCGAGGGTCTACCCCCTCGAAGATGGCTCCAACCAGCTCGAGACAGGTCCGCTGCAGCCGTTCGATTCGCCGGCTTCGGCTTCGCTCGGCCGTCAGCTTGGTTGCATGGATGAAGAGAAGCGACGCGTCGATTGCGTTGGCGTTCGAGGGTACGTCGCCGCTCGCCGGAATGTTCGGAATGAGCGCGTCTTCTCTTCGCTGTGCCAGCGACTCGAGAATCCCGATGGCCTCTCGAACACGACCGCGCGACAGGCATAGCCCCGGGAGCGAAATCAGCGCATCTCGCGACCACTCGCCGAACCACGGGTAGCCGGCGATCACCGCCGTCGGGACTCCGTCGAGTTCGGCGAGGTACGATTCTCCGGCCTGTGACAGCTGTTCTGCAAACGACGCTGAGCTCGAGGAAGCCGGTGGCAGTGACTGCGGTGCCGGAACGGGCGGGCCTTGGGTACCGAGTCGCACACTCAGTGTGGCGTCTTCCTCCAAGGTGATTCGAAACTCGCCCGGGGTGAACAGGTCTTCGGCCTCGTCGTACCCCCGTGACCGTTCCCACCCGTAGTGCACACCACGGTACCAGTGGCCGTCAGCATGAAAACGGCCTCGAGCACCGTGCAGGCTGAGGACCAGCGGGGGCAAACCGGGGTAAGGGCGAATCGTCGCCTGAAGCACGGAGCTTTCGTCGAGTTCGATCGCGCCGTTCAGGAACGGGTTTGCGACCGCGAGATCGTGAAACGGTCGGCACGCGATTAGCGGACGGAATCGTACGCGCACGGGCGCCGTGACGCCGCGAATGGCGTAGCGGAGCCAGACCGCGTCGGCGTCCTCTTCCATCCAGAGTTCGCGGACGACGGTGAGACCCGCGAACTGGTAGGTCCACCGCGGCTGAGGCTCGAAGTCGACCAGGTGGGAGACTCCTTCCGGCTCGACCGTACCTCCCCAGTCGTAATTGTGGAGCGCGAAGCGTTCGTCTCCGATTTCGAACCAGTCTTCGAGCTCTGTGACGACGTTCAGGGGCTCCCCGACTCCGGGCTCACGAAGGGTCAGCAGGCTGTGGTACTTCCGGCGCGGGATCCGGTCGACCGTTCCGAGGGCGAACGAACCTCGCCGGTTGGTGCAAAGCCACTCCGCGTCTGTGGCGACGTGGGCCACGTCTTCGTTGGCCCGCGGGTCGCGCGGACGCTTCTGTACCGACCGCAGCTTGCCGGGTTTTTCGGAACGACCAGGGAACCATTGTGGAAAGATCACGTGATACACCCCTTGGCCCTTTGCCTATGGGGCCAGGGCTCCGTCCAAGCAGAAGGTATGCCAAAGAACCGCCGCAAAGCCCGCGGTTTTCAGTCACAAACTCCAAACAATCGTTGGAGCGATGTGCATAGCCTGCGGACCGCGCCGCCATCGTGCAACCCGTGCGCGTCGGTTACACGCGGGTTTCGTGCCACGCTCGTTCGAGCGCCTCTTGGTCGTCGGCGTGAGCAATCGAAATCAGAAGCTCCGCCCGTTCGTTCAACGTCGCCCCGTAGAGGTCGACGGCGCCGTTCTCGGTCACGACGAACCGCACGTGTGCTCGCGTCGTCACCACGCCGGCGCCCGGGCGCAGCGTTGGCACGATCCGGGGAACCCCTTTTTTGGTGCGGCTCGTGAGTGCGATGATGGGTTTTCCACCCTCGGACGTCATCGCGCCACGAATGAAGTCCATCTGGCCGCCAACTCCTGAAATTACGCGGTGACCGATCGAGTCAGCGCAGACTTGTCCAGTGAGGTCGATCTCTACCGCGGAGTTGATTGCCGTGACTTTCGGGTTTCGATTGATGACGTTGACTCGGTTTACGTACTCGATGTCGTACTGAGTGACTCTCGGGTTGTCGTCCACGTGGTCGTACACCCGACGCGTCCCGAACACGAACCCGGACACGGTGCGCCCCGGGTGGACGACTTTGAGGCTGTTGTCGACCGCCCCGCACTCGATGAGAGGCAGCAATCCGTCCGACCACATCTCGGTGTGGACCCCCAGGTGCCGATGACCCTTGAGGGCCGAGAGCACGGCGTCTGGAACGGCGCCAATCCCCATCTGGAGGGTCGCGCCGTCTTCCACCAAATCAGCGGCATGATGGCCGATCGCGGCCTCGTCTTCGCTGACGGGTGGCGGGGGAATCTCGGGAAGCGGTTCGTCGTGTTCGACGAGCCAATCGAGGTCGTCGACGTGCACGAACCCGTCCCCGTGCACCCGCGGCATGTGCTTGTTGACCTGTGCGATGACGACCTTGGCGGAATCGACGGCGGCGCGCGCCACGTCGACCGAAACGCCGAGACTGCAATAGCCTCGCTTGTCCGGCGCCGAGACCTGGACTAGCGCCACGTCGATTGGGCGCGTGCCTGATCGGAATAGCTTGGGAATCTCTGAGAGAAAGAGGGGCAGGTAGTCCACTCGGTCCCCGTCGAGCTGCTTCCGCATGTTGGCGCCTACGAAGAGGTTCGCCACGCGAAACGAGCGCGCGTACTCGGGTTTCGCGTACTCCGCGGGGCCGGTCGTGTGCAAATGGATGAGTTCGACGTTTCGAAGGCGACTGGAGTCGGCCACGAGCGCGTCGAGCAGTGGTGTTGGTGTCGCGGCGCCCCCGTGCACGAAGACACGCTGGTTGGAGCTCACATGGTTGATCGCTTGGTCTAGGCTACAGATTTTGGACATGGGCTTCGCTCACTCTTGAGCCCCGTCGGGATCGGGCTCGTAGGGTTGTCGCCGCCTCTCGAGGTCGACTTCGAGGAGCGGAAACGCTTCCGGTCGACGCTCGCTATTGCCCTCGGGAGGATTCACTTTGGTTTCTGGCTCGTAGACTTCTTCCTGCTTGATTTCGGTCGCTTGCCCGGCTCGTACGCGGCCGGTGCCACAGGCCGTGAGGACCAGCAGGGCGACCCACAGGTGGGAGACGAAGACGCAACGTTTCACCGCGGGTCCTCGGATCGGCGGTTCGGGGGCAGGGTGGGGGTGAAGCCGGTGAGCTGGTGACACTGACTGCAGGTGTATAGCAGTTGACCAAAAATCTCCGCCTGCCCCCGAGTCGTCGGCCGCGTGGCGCGCCGTTCGCCGGGGTCAGGCACGTAGTCGTCGGCGGCGTTGCTTCCCTCCACGGCCGCGGCAAACGCGAGATCGTGGACCTCGAATCCGAGGCGCGTGGCGCCCGCGGGGGCCTCTGAATCCGGGATCTGTTCACCCTGGAGCGGGGCCTCGGACAGGACTCGGGCGGCCCTCTGAAACATGCGGGGGGAGTTGGCGAGGAGTGCTTCCCACATCCGCTCGACCGCCCAGTAGTGACGCCGCATGTGCATCGCGACGTCGGTCCCGGCCGGCGGTGGCTCGAGCTGCATGGGTGGGCCGCGGTCGAGTGCTTGGTGGCACTGCCCGCACGTGTACGACAGCCGCGCGAAGGCCATGCAGGCTTCTTCGAGGTCTCCGTCGCTCCGCACCTCCTCAGCCAGCGCCTTCGTCGTGTGTGCAAAGTCTTTCCCGCCTTCGGGGTACGGCACGTGCTCCATGAAAAAAGCCAGCTTGCGCATTGCCTGCCGCGCGCGCGGGAGGTTGCCCTGAATGAGGGCGTCTCGGGCCGTCAGCGCAAGAGTCGCGTGGTCTTGCATGGCCTGGTCGAAGCCGTCGGGTAGCTCGGAGCCAGGCGGCGCGTCTTTGGAGGCGCCTTGGCTTCCGCATTCACAGCCGCCGACCAGGGCGCAGAGCAGCGCCAACACTGTGATTCGCCCGGCCATGAGTCGTCTATGATGCGCGTTGCCCTCGGATGTTCAAGACCGACCGTCTCAGTCGTCTTCATGGGTGAGGAGGATGGGTACCTTGCTCTCGTGCAAGAGCCGCCTTGCCACGCTGCCGAGCAGCACGCGCTCCACACCGCTCTTGCCCGTGGTGCCGGCACAAACGAGAGACGCCCCGACTTCGTCAGCCACGGCGAGGATCCCTTCTGCGGGATCGCCGGTGGCCAGGTGGCACTGCACGGCCTGTGCATCGATCGAGAAGAGCTCCTTGGCTGCTTCGTCGAGCATCTCTTCGAGGCCTCTTGCGAGGGCCTCCCGTCGTCGTTCCGCCGCGTCGCCCACGACCGCGCCGCGGTCGGTGTATTCGGCCCACACGTCGAGATAGGTATGAACGAGGTGAATCGAACCCGGCAGCTTTCCGTGAAGGGTCCGCGCCAGCTCGGCGGCACGGTTGGCGGGAGCCGAGAAGTCGTATGCGATGACGAGGGAGGCCGGCTTGGGTGCGGCCCCGTGAGGCACGACGATAATGGGAGTGGTGGCGGTTTTCACCACTCGCTCCGTGACGCTCCCGTAGAGCAGCTTCGCGACCCCGGTTCGTCCATGTGTCCCGATGACGATCAGGTTGGCGTCGATTTCGGCTGCGTAGTCGCGAATGACTTCATGCGCCGTACCCTCCCGGAGAGTTTCGACGTGCTCGAGGCCTGCTGCCTCAATCGCGCCTACGCGGCCCCGTAGCGCGTTTTCGGCTTCGTCGTGGATCCGCGTGACGACCTCGGGGCCTGGGCTGTAGGAAAGGTCCATCAACAGATAGGTGGGTACCACCGGGGCGTGGAGAAGGTGAATCTCGGCGCCGAACGCTTTGGCAAGCGAGATCGCATACGCAAGTGCATGCTCCGCGTTCTCCGAGAAATCCGTGGGGACTAGGATCCTTTGGATGGTCATAGGATGGCTCCGTCAGCCGCCAAAAGTGTCGGTAGGGATGATGTCGTCGCGCAGAAGGGTCTCGTTGACGTAGTCGGCTTCTTCTTCGGCGATATCGGCTCGAAGCATGCCCGCGAGCTCGTTGACGCCGGCCTGAATGTCCAAAGGCGACTTGGCGTCGAGGATCCCGTGCACAAGCTCATCGAGATACTGACGCTGCTCGGCATGCTCGGCGTGGATGTGTCTGGCCCGCTCCGGGCCGAACCCGTCCGCTTCCTTGATGGCCGGGACCATGTGGGCCTCTTCAAATGTGAGATGGAGCTCGAGGATGCCTCTCAGCGCGAAAGCCGCCCTTTTTACCTGTTCGCCAACGTCTTGACCGAGTCCGAGACGTTTCGCTCCGGTCTCGAGCTCCGATAGCATCGACTCGATCTCGCGATGCTGAGACAGTACTTTCCTTCGTACTTCGGAAGGCATTAGCCGATCCGCGCTCATGGGTGTTCTCCTCCGTTCCGTCGGTTGTACTCCTGAGTCCGTGCAAAGACTACGCCACACGGGTTCGCCGAGCCCGTCGCCGGCCGTCGGCGCAGGCTGTTCGCATGCGGGGTTTCCCTCGCACATCCTGCGTGTTCTTCGGTAAGCTTGCCACGTTTGGCGGGCTTTCACCGTTGGCACACCGCTTGAAATGAAAGAACCCGGATGAAACCACCGGAAAAGATTCTCGTCGGCACCGATTTTTCCGATATCTCGGACGAGGCGCTCCGTACGGCGGCTCTCTACGCCAACACGTTCGGTTCGAGCGTGGTGGTCGCGCACGTGTTCGACCCAACTCCAAACATTCCACCGATGGCCTGGTCGCGACCTGACCTGCTCGATCATTCCGTTCGCGCGGAGATCCAGGCAGCCATCCGCGAAACGCTCGACGGCCAGACGGCGAAACTCCTTTCAGACGTCGGCGCCGTGGAGCTCTGCGTCTGCCAACATCCTTCGCCGGGCCGAGCCCTGTGCCAAATCGCTGAGGATGAGGGCGCCGACCTCCTGATCCTGGGGTCCCACGGAAGAAGTGGTCTTTCCCGCGCGTTCCTCGGGAGTGTCGCCGAAAAGGTCGTCCGCCATGCGCACTGCCCTGTGCTCGTCGTGCGGGAACGGCAAACATCGAAAGAGGGTGATTGACTATGTCGCTGATTCCACGCCTGGTCGTGGCCTACGATTTTTCCGATCCGGCTCGCCGCGCGTTCGAGCTCGCCGTGTTCATGGGTCGTCAGCTCGGTGCGGAGGTTCATGTCGTGAGTGTTCTCGACGATCCGCCGCCCAAAGAGGGGCAAGACCCAGCCAAAGCGCTCGACGACCTCAAGCGCCTCCTCGAGATTCAGACGGTGGCGACCATCAAGAGCGACGACGTGCGCGTGCAGTGCCACGCCACGCGCGGGGAGCCCGCGGACGCCGTGATCAACGTGGCTCGCGAGATTGACGCCCCGATGATCCTCTGTGGCACCACCGGCAAAGGCGCCGTGGCGAGGACGCTGCTCGGAAGCGTCTCGCACGAGCTCGTGCAGCGTAGCGGCGCCATCGTGATGTCGGTGCCGTAGCCCCTCGCCGCAAGGCCCACGTCTAACTCGACGGGCCCACGAAGGGTGCCACGATCACTCGGGAGCCCTTGTCGTCCGTTCGGCCTTCGACTGAGATTCGAACGCGAACGGTCAGACCTGCACGCATTTCTTCGACGGGCAGTATCGCGAGCACGGGGATGTACGTGCTTCCGAGCGACTGGAGCTCCACCTCGGTGCGCGGGATCACCAACTGGATTGCCGGCTCGCCCTCGGCAGGAACGGCCTCGACGAGAAACGTCTCCGCGTCACCCATCTTGTTCACGAGGTGCACGCGAAGCGAATTGCGGACCTGGCCGTCAACCACCGAGAACGGTGCACCCTCGTGGCGGAGGACGTTGGCCTCGAAGGGTGTGCTTTGCGCGAACGCGAACACCGTGCCCACGAGCCAAAGCGCTGCGATACCTCCGTAGAAGTAGAGGCGAGGCCGCGAGCGATGCTTCGGACGACCTTCGAGACCGTTGAGCGAATCGTACCGGACGAGGCCTCGAGGGGTGCCTACCTTGTCCATGATCTCGTCGCATGCGTCTACGCAGGCGGCGCAGCCCACGCACTCCATCTGGAGCCCATTCCGGATGTCGATTCCGGTGGGGCAAACGACGACGCAGCGTTTGCAGTCGATGCAGTCGCCGGTTTCCGGGTCCCGCGCCTTGCCGCGGGGTTCTCCGCGATTGGTGTCGTACCCGATCACGACGGTGTCTCGATCCGTCATGGTGGACTGGAGCCGCCCGTAGGGGCAGATGATCAGGCACAGCTGTTCGCGAAACCAGCTGAAGTTGAAGTAGAGAATGGCCGACATGACGGTGACCCAGGCGAACGCAGTCGGGTGCTCCGCGGGGTTTCGCTGAACCATGTCGACCAACGATGGTAGCGACACGAAGTAGCTGACGAACACGTGGGACAGGAGCAGCGCCAACACGATGTAAATCGTGTGCTTGAGCGCCTTTCGCCACGCCTTGTCGAAGGTCATTTCGGCGGCGTTTCGGCGAATACGCGTTGCGCGCGGCCCCTCGATCCAACGCTCCACTCTCCTGAAAACGCCCTCGAGGAACACGGTGTGCGGGCAGGCGTAGCCGCACCAGAGCCTCCCCTTGATTGCCGTGACGATCAGCAGGGTGAGGCCCACGCCGCTCAAGAGGAAGAACACCAGCCAGAAGTCCTGCGCGTTGAACACGCCGCCAAAAAGGAAGAACTGCCGGTTCGCGATGTCGATGAAGACCGCGGGGTGACCCTTCACTTTGACGAATGGCAGGACCACGTAGATTGCGATGAGCACTACGAAGACGACGTTTCGAATCGTGGTGTAGCGTCCGTGGACGTCGGCCGGATGAACGTAGTTGCGGCTCCCGTCGGCGCGGAGGGAGCTTGCGGGCTCCTCGACTACAGGGAGCCGCTCGTTCACGGAGAACCTTCTCCGACTGCCGCAGCAGCGTCGGGCGGCTCACCGTCCGCGTCCGGTTCTGGGGTGTCGGCCGCCGGGGCCGCGCCGTCGCCCGCGGGCCAGATCTCGCCCTCGGGGGGTTTACCCGGGACGTTCGTGTCTCGAAGCGTCAGCACGTAGGCCACCACCTGGTTCACGCCCTCCTCCCCGAGGATCGGCGTCCAGGGGGGCATCCCTTTCGCGGCGACGCCGTTCGTCACCGTCGCATGGATGTCGACGGGCGCGCCGCCGTGGATCCAGTAGGCGTCGGTGAGGTTCGGGCCGAGCCCCTCGCGACCCTCGGCTTGCGCGTTGTGGCAAGCGACGCACTGCGCCGTGAAGATCTCGCTCCCTGCCGTGACGGCGCTCGCATCCAGCGCGAGCGCATCGAGTGACTCGTTGGACACCACGCTCTTTTGGGCCTCGGCCGCCGCGACCGCGTAGTCGTACTTCTGCCTCTGAGATTCGCCGACGCCGTATATCTGATAGTAGAACCAATAAACTAGGCCGAACGCGATCGCGCCGTAAAACGTGAGGAGCCACCAGGTGGGAAGGTTGTTGTCGGCTTCCTCGATCCCATCGTAGACGTGGAGAATCTCGCCCTGGATCTCGTCGGTACGCTTGATATCACTCATTCTCGTTCCTCCACCGGTTCGTCGTCGAGCGGGATCCGCGCGAGCTTGTCGGCTTCCGAGCGCTTCATGCGAACCACTCGAACCACGACGCCCACGAAGACAGCGAAGAAGAGCGCAAGAGCGAGCATCGGGAATAGCAGCGCCGGGCTCGTCGAGAAGAACTCCGAGGCGAACCGACTCATCGTTCAGCCTCCTGTTCGGATGGACCGAGTGCGACCGAACCGCTGCCGTCGTTGCCCGCCGGCGCCCGCTCGGTCGGTGCGCGACCGAGCCGCTGGAGGTACGCGATGAGAGCGACCATCCGGCTGTTGACCAAGAGCTCGCAGCCGTCGGTGGGTGCCTCGCAGACCTTCACGCCGGCCTCGTTCGCAAGCCCAGCGGCAATGGCTGTCGCATCCCCGCGGGCAACCTCGGGAGCCGTCTGTACCTCTGCCGCGTCGTACGGCACGCCCACGGTTCGCATCGCCCGGAGCTTTCGCGTCGTGCCGTCGAAGTCGATGGCTTCATGCGATAGGTGCGGATAGGGCGGCATGTTGGACCCGGGCGACATGTCGCGTGGATTCACCATGTGCCGATAGTGCCAAACGTCCGTGTATTTTCCGCCGAGCCGAGCGAGGTCCGGCCCGATACGGCGGGACCCCCACTGGAACGGGTGGTCGAAGATCGAGTCGTCGAGCTCCGATACCGCGCCGTAGCGGGCTGTCTCCCAGGTAAAGGGGCGAATCATCTGAGAGTGACACGTGTAGCACCCCTCGCGAATGAACACGTCTCGCCCTTCGAGCTCGAGCGGTGTGTAGGGCACGTTCTTCGTGGTGCGGATCGCCTCCGGGACGCTGAAGAGCGTGGGAATGATCTCTGCGATGCCGCCGGCTAGGACGCCGAGGATCACGAGCGCGGTGAACACTCCTGCGCGGCCCTCGATTGCCCGGTGCCAGGGACTCTTATTGGGGTCGTCTCGATCCCGGATCGCAATCGCGACGGCCGCGACGCCCCAAAGCAGCGCTGCGATGGCGAGCATGGTGCTGATCAGCCCGTCGAACACCACGGTGCCGAGCATGAGGAAGATCACGACGATAGAAGCGAGTACGGGCTGCCCGAACACCAGCTTCGGCCAGGGCACCTCGGGGTCTTTGGGTTCGTCGGAAACGGCGACTTCGAACTCACCGTCCACCGCCGAGCCCTTGGCGGCGGTCTTGAAGAGGTTCCACGCCATGAGCAGGAACCCAACGAAGAAGAGCAGACCGCCGACGAGGCGTGCCCAGTACATCGGGCGAATGGCCAGCAAGGTTTCGACGAAGCTCGGGTAGAGAAGCCCGCCCGTTTCGCTGACGGCACGCCACATGAGCCCCTGGGTGATCCCCGCGACCCACATCGCGATCACGTAGATCAGAATGCCGACCGTCGCGATCCAGAAGTGGAAATTGGCCGCGGCGCGCGAGTGGAGCTTGGTACCGTAGAGCCGCGGCACGAGCCAGTAGAACATCCCAGCGGCCATCAGGCCGTTCCAACCGAGGCCTCCACTGTGGACGTGACCGATGATCCAGTCCGTGTAGTGAGCCAGACCGCTCACGCTCTTGATGCTGAGCAGCGGCCCCTCGAACGTGGCCATCCCGTAGAACGTCACGCCGGCGGCAAAGAACTTGAGTACGGGGTCGGCGCGGAGCTTGTCCCACGCTCCCCGCAGCGTGAGGAGACCGTTGAGCATTCCGCCCCAGCTCGGTGCCCACAGCATTAGGCTGAAGATCATGCCGAGGGTCTGCGCCCATTCGGGGAGAGCCGTGTACAGGAGATGGTGCGGGCCCGCCCAGATGTAGATGAAGACTAGCCCCCAGAAGTGAATGATCGAGAGGCGGTACGAGAAGACCGGACGCTCCGCTGCCTTCGGCAGGAAGTAGTACATGATCCCGAGGATCGGCGTCGTGAGGAAGAAGGCGACCGCATTGTGCCCATACCACCACTGCACGAGCGCATCCTGAACCCCCGCGTAGATCGGATAGCTCTTCAGGGCGCCGATGGGGATCTCGAGGCTGTTGATGATGTGGAGAACGGCCACGGTAATGATCGTGGCGATGTAGAACCAGAGTGCGACGTAGAGGTGTTTCTCCCTGCGTTTCGCAAGCGTCCAGAAGAAGTTGACCGCGAATACCACCCAGACGAGCGCGATGGCGATGTCGATGGGCCATTCGAGCTCCGCGTACTCCTTGGCGGTGGTGATGCCGAAGGGAAGGGTGACCGCGGCTGCTACGATGATGAGCTGCCATCCCCAGAAGTGGAATCCGGATAGGAAGTCGGAAGCGAGGCGAGCTTTGGTCAGGCGCTGCGTCGAGTAGTAGACGCCCGCGAACAGCATGTTGCCCACGAACGCGAAGATCACGGCGTTGGTGTGAAGCGGGCGAAGTCGACCAAACGAGAGAAACGGCGCGACGTTCGCAGGCCAGTAGGCGAGTTGGAGGGCAATGATGAGCCCGACGAGCATCCCCACGATGCCGAAGATCACCGACGCCCAGATGAACTGTCGTACGACCTTATCGTTGTAGACGATCCGTTGCGTTTGCATTGTCTTCCTCTCCCGAAGCGGCTGGGGTCGCTGTGGTGTCTTCGTCAAGCGGCAGTAGCGCGAGCCGGTCTGCGTGGTCGAACGTTCCCTGGCGTACAGTCCAAGCGAAGAAACCGACGGCACCGGCGATCAGCACGACGCAAACCACGATGAGCAAAATTAGGATGTCCATGGCTTTCCTCGTTTCGAGGTGACCGCCACCGTGTATCCGAGCGTCACGAGTGAGCTTAGTGGCATGAGCACGGCGGCAATCCAAGGTTTCATCAACCCTGCCATCGCGATTGAAACGGCAATCGCGTTGTACGCGACCGCGAACATCAGCAGCTGACGCACGAGCTGCGTCACTTCCTGCGACGCACGCAAAACCTGCGCGACTGGTCGGAGCCCCGGCGAGACAAAGTAGAAGTCGCAGCGCGATGCCATAAAGGGTCGATTCACAGCAGGAGTTCCCGAGCAGGCCGCCGTTTGCATGGCGACGCGGTCGTTCAGTCCATCGCCAACGAGCAAGGTTCGTGCCGGATCGTGTGCGGCGACGTATTCGGCCTTGCCGGTGGGGCTCTGCGCTCCGAGACAAGCCTCCGGCGCAAAGCCGAGCTCTGCGCCGAGAGCCTTCACGCGGATCGGAGCGTCGCCGCTCAGGATCGTGAGCTCGTAGGCGGCGTTCCGGAGACCTCGGGTTTCCTCGACGGCATCGGGACGGAGCGTTTCAGCGGTGGATATCGAGACGATTTCCCGCCCGTTCACCGCGAACGACAGGTCCCCCGACGAGCCCGTCCCGCTCGTCCATCCCGGGGACCCGAGCTGGTAGCTTTGGCTGCCTTGGTCGAGCGAGACGCCGAGACCCATGTGTTCTTCGACTGCGAATGGCCGGAGTCTCGCCGCGGGGTGCCCCTCGATGGCCCTGCGAACCGCAACGCTCTTCGGATGCGCGCTTCGAGCAACCAGGTTGTAGAGAATCGAGATGTGTTCGTCAGGAAGAGACATGAGCGCTTTCGGCGCCCTAACCTCCAATACGCCCGTCGTGAGCGTTCCAGTTTTATCGAAGACCACTCGGTCGACGCCACGCAAGCGATCGAGAAGGTCGCTCGACCGGATGAACACCCCGGCGCGCCGAAGTCGGTTGAGAATGAGTTCGTAGGCCAATGGCGCCGCGATGCCGAAAGCGCAGGGACACGTGACGACCAGCACAGCCGTTGCCACTTCGATAGCGCGGAGCGGACCTGCAGCCCACGTCCAGTAGGCGGTCGCGCTGGCTGCAAGCGTCACGACGCCGATCACGTAGTACTTCGACACGCGCGCCCACCACTTCGAGGTGTAGGTCCCGTCGTCGGTCGAGGCAGAGTCGCGTCCCAGGAGGCCGAGGATGCCCGAGCTCGAGAAATCGCACGCGGCGACACCGACGAACGCACGCGAAGACACGTTGAAGGCGCCGGCCGGAACGGTCTCGCCTAGGTCGTAGCTCCGAGGCGTACTCTCGCCGTCGATCCAATCGAGCGAACAGCTTGCTCCGGTTTCCGCGAGTAGAAGGTCGACCGGAACGAGGTCTCCCGGGGCGATCAAGAGCTCATCGCCTTCCCGGACGCCGACGCAGTGGACGATACGGACCACACCGTCTCGGACCTGTCGCGTGAGCAGACCTTCGGTGCCGTCGTCTGCGAGGAGCTGCGCACGGTTTCGTTCCAGCACGCGCTGCTGGAGCCATCGACCGACGAGCATGAGAGCCACGAAAACGGTCAACGTGTCCATGTAGATCGCGTCGCCCGAGTCGAAGAAAAACGACCAAGTGGATCCGACGAATGCAAGACCGATTCCGAGCGCGATGGGCACGTCGAGGTGGAGGACTCGGCGTTTCAGCGCCGCGATCGCAGCCCGAAAAAAGACGGAGCCTCCAACGAGGACCGACACGACGCCCGCCGCGTAGCTCAGCTGGTTGAGCAGTCGATACACGGGGCCTTCCTCGAGTCCAACGTAGATCGCGGCGGCGAAGAGCATCACGTTGGCTGCGAGTGCGACGCAGATGCCGACTCGAATGAGAAGGCCGTCGGACTCTCGGTCGCCGGGGGCGGACCTTTCCGGGCCAAGCGCATAGCCGAGCTCCTCCACGTCTCGCACCCACGCGCTCAGCGCAAACTCCGGCGATATGCGAAGCTCTATGCGGCCGAGCGTTGGGTTGAGCGAGATCGTCCCGAGCTTGGTCCCTGCGTGCCTTCGGAACACCTCCTCGATGAGCCACACACACGCGGTGCAGTGGATGCCCTGGATGTCGAGCAAGACCCGCGTGGCGCCAGTCGAGATGCGCGACTCCTCGATGACCTCGAGCCACTTGTGGTCGCGGGGTGTCAGTTCGGTGTCGACGGGCGGGAGCCCTGGGCCACGGCGAAGCTCGTAGTAGCGCTCGAGCCCCGAGGCTTGGAGGATTCGATGGACGCTGCGGCAACCGCGACAGCAAAACGGTGCGACCGAAGAGTCCAAGATGGGCTGCGCGCAGTGGAGGCAGCGGGCCGTCTCCGGGTGTGCCACTTCGGTTGCGGGCGTCGGCGTAGTCGCGCTCATGGGTGTGTGCCGTGCTCGGCGCTGTGAGAGTGCTCGCCGTGATCGTGGCCGTGGTCGTGTGCGTGCATCGGTCGGATGACGAAAACGATGGCGCCCAAGGCCAAGATCACCGCGAGTACGCGGCTCGTCGCGGGACTTGGTTTTCGAGCAAAGCGTGTGAACATCCAGCTGGTTGCGATCAGTCCGAGGCCGCTCACGACGGAGAACGCCAACATGCTCAGTGCGCCGGTGAGCGCCGCTCCGGTGGAGGCCGCGATCAGCGCAGCGCTGACCAGTGCCCCGCACGGAAGAAGAGCCGTCGCGAGGCCTACCAAGAACGGGTGTCGCCCGAGCTTCGCGACGAGGCCGCCCTCAGTCGTGTCCTTCTCGAGATTCGACTTCGTCGTCAGCTGGACGAGGCTCGCTCGCGGGCGACGCCAGAGCCGATAGGCTGCGAGCGCAAGCCCGAGCGCGAGGGACCAACTCAAGAGTGCGCTACCCCAGGTCTGCGGGAGTGACACCGCCGCCGCCCCGCCAAGAGCGCCGACCACCAGGCCGATGACGCTATAGCTGATGAAGCGACCGAGCTGGTACCGGATGGGGCCTTCAACCGCTGGTGAGCCGCTGCACGCGTATGCGGCCAACGCTCCGCACATGGCCGTGCAGTGCGGCACCGAGGCGAGGCCAGCGGCGGCGCCTGCGATTATCGCCGTCCACATGGGTGCTCCTCGAGGTCACTCATGCACCAACTGCGTCTGCAAGCGGCGTGCCCAAACATCGGGTCCCCATTTATACCCGAAACTCTCCCGAATGGGTCCGACGTCGAAGCCGGGGATTGCCCGAGGCTGTCGAGGACCCTCAGGGCTTCTCTGGCGTCCAGAATGATTCTATACCGCTGCGGAAGGAGCTGTTATGCGAGAACAAGAGACCATTGTTTGGGCGGTCTTGGTCTGTTTCATGGCGATGGGGTGCACCTCCTCACCGAAGGAGGCGGCGCCGGAGGAGCCCATGGACCAGCCTGCAGCCGTAGCGCCTGAACCCGCGGCTGCGCCGTCGGAACCGGTCGCCGCGAAAGACCCCAGCGTGGAGGCGCAGGAGATTTTTCAGGCTCGCTGTGTCACCTGCCACGGGGCGAACGGAAAGGGCGATGGCGCCGCCTCTGCGGCCCTCAACCCCAAGCCTCGCGACTACACTTCGCCCGAGTGGCAGAAGTCGGTGACCGATGATCACATTGCCAAAGTGATTGTCGGCGGTGGTGGGGCCGTGGGGCTGAGCGCGCTGATGCCCGCCAACCCAGACCTTGCGGACCAGCCTGAGGTCGTCGACGCGCTCGTGGCCCTGGTGCGCAACCTCGGCAACAACAACTAGGGCGCGGCAGGCGCCTCGCGCCACACGTCGTTAGTCGGTCTCGGTCAATCGCTTCCGGAGGCTCGGTGCGCCCTATGGTACGGTCCGCTCATGCCGGTGGTTCTGGGCTGTCTCGCGCTACTCACGCCGCGGTTCGTCATCGCTCTGGTGTTCCTGTTCAGCAACTACCTCGGCCGAGCCTACGAGACGATCCTGTGGCCGCTGCTCGGATTCTTCTTCATGCCGCTGACCACGCTCGCTTACGCCTTTGCGATGAACAGCAACGGTGCAGTCGACGGCATGTATTTGGTGGTCGTCGTGGTTGCGGTTCTGCTCGACCTCGGTCTGGTCGGCGCCGGCAGCAAGACCCGTTGGAGCGACTAGTCCGTGGTCATGCTCTGATCCATCTCCAAGAAGAGCTTCACGAGGCTTGCTCTCGTCGCGACGTTGAGTTTACGCATCGCGGACCGAAGAAGCGCCGACACACGCGACGACGAGATGCCTAGGTAGTAGGCGATCATCTTGTTGGTCTGGCCGAGTACCACGTACGTCACGACTTGGTTCTCGCGCTCCGTGAGGCCTCGTGGGTCGGCGATCTCCGGCGGATTCGGCAGCGCCAGGACGAAGCGTCGCCCGTCCGTATCGAACCAGTCGACCAGCGACCATCGGCCCTGAACGAGTGCCGTCCAAAGCTCGAGTGCCTGCGCAGGGTCGGATCTTCGAAGCTTGCCGCGCGCGCGATCGATCTGGAGCGCCGCCTCGCGGAGGCGACCGCGGGCCGAGCTGTGTCCCGCCGAGCCGGAGGCGTCGACGAGCCGGAACCCCTGCGGGTCGAGCACCGCCTCGGCTTCTCGAGGGAGTCCGGTGTCGGGGCGGTCGTCCGCAAAGAGCCCCTGCCGTAGGCGGTGCGCGGCGCAGACGTGCGCACCCATCATCTGCCAGCGTTCCTTCGCTCGACTGCTGAGCACCACCGCCTCGTCGAGTGGGGCGATGATCGCCGCACCGAGGCCGTTCGGGTCCACCGCCGTAAGCCCGAGTAGGTCTTTGCAGTACGGAACGAACGACGTGTACCGGGCGAGTTCCTCCGGACGCCCCTTGGTGTTCTCGGACATCGTTCCCGCCTGTCCGGGGCGCGCCTGTTCACGAAGCACGTCGGCGGGGGTGGCCTCGATCGCGCGAGCGTGCAGCTCGGCGAAGTCGTCGGGGCAGCCGAGCGTCTCGACGCGAAGGAGCTGCACGGGCCCCCCGCCGGGAGGACGTCCGTAGAGCACGCCGGCGACTCCGAGGCCTCGATCCATCACCGGGGCTCCGGCACGAAGGAGGTTCGGCAGCCAGGTGTCGTCGGCGTTCTCTAGGTCGTAGGCGGCTTCGGTGAAATCAATCACCGCCGTGCTCAGCCGGTCCACAGCAGCCCCTGGCGATGGATGAGCATGCCGTCGAGCATGCAAAAGGCGACCGTTGGGTCCATACGTAATTGTTTCACCGTCGCCCCTGATACGCCTTTAGGCGTACTCATGAAAGGGTTCGGATGACGAGACGGATCGGGTAGGGTTTGGGGTCGACGACGGAGGACGCATGACCCTGGATGGAACGATGCTCGCCAAGATCGAGCACTGGGCGAACACGAAGGGGCGCGCCAACGCGCTCCACGATCTCAACGCAGACGGCACGTGGCGAAGTACCACGTGGAGCGAGTTTTGGACGAGCGCACGACGTGTGGGGAAGGGCTTGATGAAGCTCGGTCTCGAACCCGGCGGCTGCGTCGCGCTCGTCGGCAAGAACCGGCCCGATTGGCTGATCTCGCAACACGGGATCAACGCGGCGCAAGGGATCCCGGCACCGCTCTACGCCACGCTGCTTCCCGACCAGATGGCTTACATCATCGACAACGCGCAAGCGAAGATCGCAATCTGCGACGAGCAGGATCAGCTCGACAAGTACCTCGCCGTTGCGAACGACGAGAGCACGATCGAGCACATCATCACGATGGACGACCTCGGGTCCACGGATTCACGCGTGATGACTCTCGACGCGCTGATGAAGCTCGGAGACGAAGTCGACGACGCGGAACTCGATGCACGCCTTGATGCGGTCGACAAAGACGACGTTGCCTTGTTGATCTACACCTCGGGGACCACCGGCCTTCCGAAGGGTGCGATGCTCACTCATCGCGGGATCGAGCTAATCGGTCAGGCGGTGGCCAAGGTGTTCCCGACGCTCATGGAAGGCGAAACGCGTTTCGTGAGCTACCTGCCGCTGTGTCACGCGGCCGAGCAAGGTCTGGTCAACTTTGCGGGCCTCGCAGTCGACGCGCAGCTCTACTTCTGCCGCGACCTCACGCAGATCAAAGACTACCTCGTGAAGGTGCATCCCACGGTGTTCTTGGCGGTGCCTCGCGTGTGGGAGAAATTCGAGGCCGCGCTTCGAGGCAAGATGGCCGAGGCTACCGGCATCAAGGCCAAGCTCGCGCAGTGGGCCCGCGACACCGAGCTTGCAGCCTTCAAGGAGGAGGCGGCCTCGGGCCGTCCGGTAAGCAGTTTCAGCCGAAACCTCGCGAACAAGCTCGTGATCTCCAAGATCAAGGACGCGCTCGGTCTCGATGCGCTCGACGTAGCGCTGAGCGGCGCCGCCCCGATTTCCACTTCCACTCTGGAGTTCTTCGCGTCGATTGGGATTCCCATTCACGAGGGCTACGGGATGACCGAGACGACCGCGTTCGCTTCCGTGCAGCCCTACGGCCGCCCGAAGTTCGGGACGATTGGCAAAGCGCTTCCGCGCGTAGAGGTGAAGATCGCGGAAGACGGTGAGATCATGCTCAAGGGCGACAACATGACCAAGGGCTACTTCCGACTTCCCGAGAAGTCCGCCGAGCTGTACGACGACGACGGCTGGATGCACACTGGTGACCTCGGGACGCTCGACGATCAAGGGTTCATCTCGATCACTGGACGGAAGAAAGACCTCATCATCACGGCCGGCGGCAAGAACGTCGCGCCTGCGGAAATGGAAGGCTACATTCAAAGCATCCCGGGTGTCGGTCAGGCCGTCGTCGTCGGCGATCGTCAGCCGTTTCTGTGTGCACTGATCGTACTCGACCCCGAGGCACTTCCTGCGCTCGAGGAAGCGTCAGGCGTCGGCGGACTC
>JBCDFZ010000054.1:0-35761 GCA_039177115.1 Myxococcota bacterium | reverse complement strand
CGTTGACGTAGTAGTCGCCCGGTCCGAACCAAGAGATCTCGTCTCGCACCAGTTCATCCCCAAACCCGACCCCGACTCGGCCTTCGAGGATCGTGACCCGCTCGTGTCGCGGATGAGAGTGCGGCGTCAAGACGAACGGGGCGCTGGTGCGAAAGCGCACCGTGAAGAGACTCTCACTTCTCGGGTCGCCTTCGAGGATCGCCATCTGGCATTCGGCCGGGAGCACAGGGGGGCAGGGCCCCCATGCCATGTCGCCCTGTCGCATGGCGATCTGCGACGAGGACTCCGGGATGTCGACCTCCGCAATCCGGCTCGGACAGTCAGCCGTGACCTGCGACGACGCACAGCCGGCCGCGAGAACGAGGCATGACGCGAGCAAGAGGAACTGCATCGGGGAGGCGTACAACGGTTCGCCGAAGGTTGGCAACCGCGCCCCGCCTCCTCACGACTCGGAGGCGAGAACCCCTCCAGGCAAACGTGGTTCCGGCGTGGTTTCCGCCGCGCTCTCGACCGAAGCAGCCTCCAAGCCGCGAGGCTGACCGTGGCTTGCGCGCCAGTCGTCGAGGAGCAGTTTGACCCCGAAATACCCGAAGATGAGCGGGAACAGGAAGTACTGATACTGGGTCCACACCAAGGCCAGCAGCGTGTCTGCCACTCCGCCAGTCATGTTCTCGAAGCCGGCGAAGACTTCTGAGAACGAGAAGATGAACGTCGACGCGACCGGCTCTCCGCATCCGAGGACGGCCACGAGGTATCGGTACGGAGAGCGCTTCTTATTGAGGTAGAAGAAGTAGATCACCGTGAGCACATTCACGAATGCGTAGAGCTCGAGTGTGAAGAACGTTGAGTTGTGGTTCACAGTTCGCAAGTCGACGGCCCCGAAGGACGCCAACACCCAGTAGTACATGTTGAGCGGGCTCTCGCGCATGAAGGGCGTCTGCGCGATGATGTCGTCGAGCGTGTGGAGGTTCTCGAACACGAACGGCGAGAACGTCACCCAAGGGATCTCCCACAGCAGATTCGTGAGCGCGTACGAGATCATCCAGATGGCAAGCGCTTCGTGGTAGAGGTCGAGCTTGGGGCGACCCTTGTTCTTCGGGAGCCAGAACACCACGATCCAAATGTTGAGCCAGACGCTAATCGCGTAGAGCCCAATCTTGGCGCTCGTGGGAAAATCGAGTGTGCCCACGTAGAAGAGGGCTGCGCATATCCCAACGCTGCCCCACACGAGCGCGGTCCAGGTCACGAAAAACCGCATCGTGCTCGCGGCGATCGTGCGAGGGGTCGCGAGCCCCATCGCGTTCGGATGTCCCAAAGCTGCTGTCGAACCACTCACGTCTTTTCTCCTCCGTCTCGCCTTGCTCTGCCGGCGACGACGCGAAGAGCTTATCAGACACGGGTGTCTGAATAAAGCCCGCGACCTTTTTCTAAGCTAACTTACTGAAAACTCGCACTAATTGCCCGACCAGGGCGTGAGCGCCGGATTGGGAGGCGTTCTGATAGGTAGCAGCGGGTCGCGATGCGACGGAGGGTGCCGACTTGGTAGAAATCAATCCCCAGCGTCAGTCACACCTTCATCCGGTGGGAGACCGCGGGGCTCGAAAAAAGAGGTGTCGATGTCCATCGCTTCACGATCCGAGCGGTCGCGGCCAGCCCGGACGACACCGAGGAGCCGAGCGTACGACCGTGGTCCTCGATGCCGGCCGCGTTCACCTCGGGTCGCCGAGGGCCCGCCCGTCGTCGTCATGGAAGCTCTCGCGCTCGGGCGTCGCACACGACGCCCGGACTTCCAATCAGGCGCTGTTTGACCAGCATCTGACGAGCCGCGAACGGCGGGCTCCCGCCCTCGGGCCGCCGAGGCGCGCCCTTCGCCGAACGCCGCGCCATGCGCTAGAAACTGGTCGCGCGTGTCCGAACCCCCCGATGAGGATCTTTTACTCGCCTACCGGAACGGCGACGCCAGGTCATTCAGGACCCTCTTCGAGCGCTATCGTAACCCGCTCTTCAACTTCATCCTTCGGCGGGTGAAAGACCCTGCGCTCGCAGAGGAACTCTACCAAGACGTGTGGATTCGCGTCATCGAGAGCGGTGACCGATTTCGCGGCGACGCGAAGTTCTCGACCTGGATCTACACGATCGCGCGGAACCGATGCATCGATCGGTCGCGTCGAAGCAAGAACCGCATTCATCGCTCGCTCGACTCGCCCCAAACCGACTCCGGTCGACCTCTCATCGAAGCGGTGAGAGCCTCTGCTCCTTCCACCGATGACCTTGCGACCGCGTCGTCGATCAAGGAGCGAATCGCCCGCGCCGTCGAAGAACTGCCCGAGGAGCAGCAAGAGGTGTTTCTGATGCGACAGCTTCAGGGTCTCGGCTTCCAGGAGATTTCTGACGTCGTCCGGGCTCCGGTCAACACGGTGAAAAGCCGCATGCGCTACGCGCTCGAGCGCCTTCGCCACGAACTCGGCGACCTAGGCGAAGCGGCTCGGTAGCGCCTTCCTACTGGAGATCCGCGAGCCCGGCGCGAGCTCGCGAGGCGGTTTCCGTGTGCTTCGACGCCCGTTCCAGCCACTCGCGCGCTTTGGCAGGCTGATTCGTTTCGGCGTAGCAGAGCCCTGCTTCGAGCTCTTCTTTCGGGGTTGGCGCATAGCCGGAGTCCCGGGAGAGCTTCCTTTCGAGTCCGCGAATGCGCGCTCTGCACGCTGCAAGCGAACGACCGGACTCGGGCGCGGCGTCGGCTTCTGCCTCCGCGCGCTCTTGCATGACGGGGGCGGCCGCCCCCGCCGCCGGGAGCCCTGCTTCCGCGTCGGCAAGCGCGGCGTCCGCGCTGAGAGAAGCCCGTGCCGAAGACGCTTCTGGTGCATCGCCGAGATACTCCGAGGCAGCCTGTCCCTTCGAGCGCGTCGCCGTGCGCGCTTCGGACTTTCGTTTACGGAGTGGCTCGGCCGGCGGTTCTGCTGCGACGGCCAGCGCTCCGATTGCGCCGTCGTCGTCGTCGGCCGCTGCGGCTTCCGACGAGTCCTCACGTCCGGAGGCGGGCGTCGAACTGCTTGTTGCCGTACTTTCGGTCGTCGCGGTAGGCTCGACGACCTGCGCGACCGGGTCCGAGTCAGAACCGCCCCACAGCGTCGACTGTGCGATCCCGAGTCCAACCCCGAGAGCCGCTACGGCGGCGACGGCCCAAGGGAGTACGGGGTTCCCGCGTGGACGAATCGAAATCACGCGGGTCGAGGAGGCGTCTGATGGGTCGGTCGAAGCACGCGCTGCGGCGGACGCCAAGATCTGCGCGTCGACAACGGACGACGCGGATTCGAGCGGCAGATCCGACACTTGGTCGAGGGTCTGCTTCAGCTCGTCAAACCTCGCGCGGCACTCCGGGCACCGGGAGAGGATTTCGTCGACGCCCGCAGCGTCGAAGGATGCTCGCTCGATGAGCTCGAGAACTTCCTCCTGACACTGCTCGCAGTCCATCACGGCTAACCCCTAGCGTGTGGGCAATTTCACTTGATTTCCAGCCGTCGGGGCGCGGTGGACGCAATGCGTTATATTCGTATAATTCCAATATGAAGGTTATTCGTCTAGGCGTGTTGGCGGCCGCGATTCTCGTCGCAGCGTGCAGTGGAGACACCGGGGGAACGGGCGCCGACCGCGGCGGCGGCGGCGACGGCGGATCCGGAAACGCAGGGGGAACGCTCGGCACGGGCGGGGGCTCCGGCGGAGTCGGAACAGGCGGGTCGGGCGGTGATCCCGTATGCGCTTCGTCGATCCTCTGCGGCAGTCCCGCGGTGTGCTGCGACGTTGGCGACGAGTGCTTCGAAGGCGCCTGCGTCCCGCAGTGCCCCTCGGGTGTGCGATGCGGCGGCGACGGATCGACGTGCTGTGATTCCGGCGACGTCTGTTTGTCAGCGACCTGCGCGACGCCGGGGAGAGGGTGCACCGACAGCTTCGACTGCGACGAGGGCGAGTTCTGCGAGCCCACGTTGAGCCAGTGTCTTCCGCAGCCGACTGGTCCGCTTTGCGAGCTTCGGCCGGAGAACGTGACGTTCGAGCCGACCGTCGAGTGGCACTGGGACGGGTGGAGTGAAGACGGCGACTTCAAGCAGGTGCAGAGCACCCCGGCGATTGCCGACATCGATGGCGACGGCCTTCCCGAGGTTGCAACGGTCGCCTACAAGAACAGCTCCAACAACATGCTCATCGTTCTGAACGGTGAAGACGGTTCCGAGAACCTCATGATTCCGGTCGGTACGTACAACGTCCGATGGGGCACGGGGCCCGCCGTTGGCAACCTCGACGACGACGCAGAGCTCGAGATCGTCTTCATGACGTCGGATCGCGACCTCGTGGTCATCGAACACGACGGCACCGAGAAGTGGTCCGAGGGGCTGAGCGGCGACGGGCAGGGCTATCCAGCGCTTGCGAACCTCGACGACGACCCGGAGCCCGAGATCGTCATCGGCGGGCAATGGTTCGACAACGACGGGACGCTCCTTCAGAACAAGGGCTGGATCGGGAACAACGGCGAGTGGAGTGTTTCTGCCGTGGCGGACATCAACGGCGACGGGAGCCCGAACATCGTTGGTGGCGACATCGCCTACAACGTCGACGGGACGGTGCTCTGGGAGAACCAAGAGACCGGAATTGACGATGGATTCGTGGCGGTGGCCGACATGAATCGCGATACGAACCCCGACGTGGTCACCATCAGCGATGGAGAGGCCTGGGTTCTGAGCGGTGTCGACGGATCCGTGATCTTCGGCCCTGTTGCGATTCCCGGTGGCGGCACCGGTGGGGCCCCGACCGTGGCCGACTTCGATGGCGATGGACGTCCTGAGTTCGCGGCGGCCGGTCGTGGCAACTACGCCGTCTACGACTTGGACTGCACGCCCGCGGGAGAGGCTGCGTTCTGCGGAGAGGGCAGCACCAACGGCATCCTTTGGTCGATCGGGGTGCAGGACCTTTCATCCAGCGTCACGGGGTCGAGCGTGTTCGACTTCGAGGGCGATGGAAAAGCCGAGGTCATCTACAACGACGAGTGCACGCTCTACATCTTGGCAGGGGAAGATGGTTCCCGACTCCTGGAGATGGCGAACTCGTCGAGAACGGCGGCGGAGTACCCGCTTATCGTAGACGTCGATGCAGACGGCAACTCCGAGTTCGTCGTTCCCGCGAACGACGATCAGATCGGTCGCGACGGCTGCGATGAGGGGACCCACGGCCTCTTCGCCTTCGGCGACCTCAACGACAAGTGGGTTCGCACGCGGCAGGTTTGGAACCAGCATAGCTACCACGTGACGAACATCGAGGCTTCCGGAAACGTTCCGGTCACCGAAGCCGACAGCTGGTCCACCGATGGCCTCAACAACTATCGTCAGAACGTGCAGGGCGCGGGCGTGTTCAACGCCCCGGACCTCTCAGTTGCGGGGCTCTCGGTCAATACCAGTTCCTGCCCCGCGTCGATCGGAATCCAGGCGCAGATCGCCAACACGGGCTCGCTGGGCGTCGAAGCGGGCGTTCCCGTCGGGTTCTACCAGGGTGTGCTTCCCAACGGGGCGCTTCTCGGGTTCGACGAGACCACCGTCGCACTGCTGCCTGGGCAGAGCGAAACCCTGGTCTGGGAGTTCACCCCCGAAGCCGGGGACATCGGGCCTTGGGACTTCTACGTGCTGGTCGATGACGAGGCCGCAGGGCTCTCGCTCGAGCTCGAGTGCGGCGAAGACAACAACGACGGCGACGTCGGCGCGGCGGAGTGCATCGTCGTCCAGTAGGGCTATCCTCCGGGCATGCCTAAGTCTTTCTTGCGTGCCCTGAGTGTGGGTCTACTCGTCGCCTCCCTTTCCGTCGGCGCCGCTTCGTGTGTCGAGGATTCACGTTTTCGAACCGGCTTCGCGACGTTCTTCGTCGAGTTCCAAGACCTCGTTCGGGACCGTTTTGGGGTCCTGCAGGTCGCCTACTGCGCGGACGACATCACCTTCGTTGGCGATATCGACACCTCCTGCATCGCGCTTCCCATGGTGTTTTCCTTCGGCCAGAACGCTTTCGTCCCGTGCACCTACATCGACGCGAGCGGAGTTCCATGGACGTACGTCGACCTCTTCTACTTTTATCCCGGGTACATTCAGGAGCCCGCATGCTCCGTCGGCTACGAAACGCCTGACGAAGAACCCGACATGGATCTGACGCGCGACTCCGTGCTTTCGCGCGACGCCGACGGCGGTGTTCTCATCAATGAGCTCGAGGGCCAGGAGGAAGTCGAACTGTCGAGCGATCCGGTCAGCGTCGAGGAGCTTCGCGCTGCATCAGCCGCAGAAACGGGAGTCACTCTGCCTGCCACGCTTT
The DNA here is from genome assembly GCA_039177115.1 of Myxococcota bacterium. Taxonomy (GTDB): domain Bacteria; phylum Myxococcota_A; class Polyangia; order Polyangiales; family Houyiibacteriaceae; genus SG8-38. The sequence goes on along the minus strand of JBCDFZ010000054.1, from coordinate 29,422 downwards.
CCTCAGACGAGGTCGAGAGCGAGCCGGTCCGCACCGGAGACACCACGTTGGGCGACCCGCCCGACGACGTGAACGACTAGGCCCACGCGCCCGAAAGTGAGCCGCATGCCTCGGAACGTGATCGCGACGCGCGATCCGACGAATCGATGATAGCCTCTCGAGCGATGGCCGATTCCAAGTTCGACGTGGTGGTCGTCGGTGGTGGCCTCAGCGGGCTTTCGGCGGCGAGACGGCTTCGGGAGTCGGGGCTGAGCGTCGTGGTCCTCGAAGCGCGCGACCGGCTGGGCGGGCGCACCTGTACGGTCGAGGTCGCGGGTCAGAAGGTCGACGTCGGCGGACAGTGGATCGGGCCGGGGCAAGACCGCGTGCTCGCGCTGATCGAGGAGCTCGGCGTCTCGATCTATCCGCAGCACCATCAAGGCTCGAGTACGGTTGAGCTCGACGGCGAGATCAGTCGGTATCGCGGCTTCCTGCCGAAGGTTGGTGCCAAAGCGCTGCTCGATCTCGGTCGAGCGATCTTCAAGCTCGAACGCGGCGCCAAACGCGTCCCCACAGACCACCCTTGGAACGCGCCCGACGCCAAAGCGCTCGACTCGATGAGCGTCGAGGACTGGACGAATGAGACGACGAAGAACCGCAACGCTCGCGAGGTGATGCGCGTTGCCTGCAACGCGATCCTCGCCGAGGAGCCAGCGAACATCTCCTGGCTTCACTACCTCTTCTATGCGAGCGGCGCGGGCGGCTTCACGCCGTTGGCCGAGGTGCGCGGCGGGGCACAGCAGGATCGCATCTCAGGCGGGGCGCAGCAGCTTTCCGAGGGCTTGTCGCGACTGTCCGGTGCAGAAGTGCGCCTTTCGGAGCCTGTCACGCGAATTGCCCAGCAGAGGGACGGCGTGGCCGTGACGACCCACGTCGAAACGTACGAGGCTCGGTTCGCGGTGATCGCTCTGGCGCCGCCGATGTGTGATGGCATCGCGTTCGATCCCCCCCTCCCCGAACAGCGCCGTCGCCTCCAAGCCGAGCTGGCGATGGGGTCGGTGTGCAAGTGCATCGTTGGATACGATCGTCCCTTTTGGCGCGACCGTGGAATCTCGGGCGAGGGAATCTCCAACGGTCGCTGGGCCAGGCTGTTCTTCGACGCCACTTCACCGGGGGCTGATGGCGGTGCGCTCGTGGCTTTCGTGTTCTCCGATGCCGCGAAGGAGTTTGGACGGAAGCCTGAGGCGGAACGAAGGCAACTCATCGTAGAGGACCTGCGACGTCTTTACGGCCCCGAAGCTGGCGACCCCAGGTGGTACGTCGACAAGGACTGGTCGTCCGAGATCTACTCTGGCGGCTGCTACGCGGCACTCTTTGCGCGCGGGCAGGTCACCGAGCTGGGGCCAGCGCTTCGGAAGCCAGTCGGACTCCTCCATTTTGCCGGAACCGAAACGGCGACGCGCTGGGTCGGCTACATGGATGGGGCCCTGCAGGCCGGTGTGAGAGCGGCTGAAGAGATCCTCGCCCGCGACTGACACATCGCGGAAGAGGATCCGAGTTGATACCGTGTTTTCTCGCCGTGCGCGCTAGCCGTGGTCCTCCCAGAAGTGGGCCGTGACCTCCACGTCTCCATTGGACGGGTCGATCGTGCAGCGGGAGTTGCCCCCACTGCAGACGCCGCTCCAGTGGCTGAAGAAGTACGGATACGTGTGACTCCATGCGCGAATCGTGACGGGGCCGCCGTTCATGGGAACCTTCATCGTGCATTTCTCCTCCGCATCACAGATCACCTCTCCGCTCACGTTCTCGCCGAGCTTGATCTGGCCCTTCAGCTCGGGGGGTGAGACGTTCATCGTGACGGTGATCGAAGGCTCCCCGTAGCTCGCGAAGACGCCAATGTACTCACCTTCGGTGTAGGCATCGGAGAGAAACACTTGCTCTCCGAGGAGCTCCGGCAGCGGAATGGTGTCGAGCGCGGCGAGCAGCTCGGGAACGAAGCGGTTGACCAAACCCGGCACTACTCCCTCGACCGAGAGCGCGTCGAGGTGGAACGGGTTTCCGGTCACGGTGGCCGCGATGGCTTCGGACGGCGGCAACCCGATGGAGAACCCGACCTCGTCTCCGTAGCTTTCGAGGTCGATGCCCATCTCGAAGTCGGTGGCTGCTTCGACCAACAAGCGCTCGGGGCGACCTGTCGGGGTCGTTCCCTCCGAGGGGAAGTTTGAAGTAAGACCGGTGTCGATCATGCGAATCAAGAGCTGCGGTACCTTCAGGCCGAGGCTCTCCCCATTCGGGCCGCCACCGCTCACGAGGATCGGCGCCATCGTGGGCTGGACGTCGATCCGTACGAGGGTCAGCGGGTCCATGCCGTACCCGCCGGCCTCTTCGGACTTGGTGAGGTCGTTGAGGGCGCCGATGAGGATCGAGAGAAAGCCCAGGGTCGTCGGATAGAGCGTCTCGTTGCTGAAGATGTCGATTTCTTCCACTGACTCCATCAGAAGCCCGCACTCGATCTGCGTCTTGAGCACCTGGTTGGCCGCCGAGGTGGTGACCGAGGCCCCCACGTTGAAGCCGGGCTCGATCCCGCCAGCCGGAAACGGGCTGTCGGCGGGGTTGACCTCACTGTACGACGCCCCGAGTTCCGGAGCGCCTGGAGGCGGTTCGCACACCGACGTCGCGCCGAGGTCGGCCATCAAGGTGATCCCCTGAGAGTCGACGCTCACCTCTTTGAAGGGCGCGTCCATAGCGACTCCGAGGCCAGCGAGGGGTCCGTCGACCAAGCCAGACACGTTGAGCTCATTCAGCAGAGCACCGATTTCAGTACGAAGGACCGCTTCGACCTCGCCGGAGATCTCTCCGTCCATCGTGACCCCTAGAATGTCCTGCGTGATCCAGTCCCAGAAGCCCGTGTCGCAGATGCCCGAAGTCCACCCCCACGAGAGGTTCTTCTCGTCGGTCGAGATGGCAGACGGGGCAAGCACGAGGGAGTACGGGTCGTCGGCGTCGACGTTGAAGTCGAGTTTGGCCGTGATCTCGAGGTCGGTTTCGATTTCCAGGTTGCACCAGGCGTTCGCGAACATCGCGGTGTCCCGCGCCTTTGCCTTGATGAGCATGTCCCCCACGTTGATCGTGATCTTCGATTCCTCGTCGTCGAAAACGACGTCTACCTCGACATCGCCACGGATCTCCGGGGCCTCTCGGATCTCCGACTCTTGCATCCGCGTGCACTCGTTGAAGATCGGGTCACGCCAGACGCACTTGCTACTGCCCTTGCCGGCGAGGGCATCGAGATCCAACTGCTCGAGCAGCGTTTCGGCGGTGAGTAGCTCTTCGATCACGCCCGGTCCCACACGGGCAGCTACCGCATCCGGAGAGAGCTCGCTGTCTGAGAGCGAATCACCGACTCCGACGACGACGCGGTCCACGAACGTCTCCACTCCGTTCGAGCCGCTCGCCACGATGGGGTTCACGATTGCGTCTCGATCGAGCGCCACCAAGGTCGACCAGCTGCCGTTGGGTGCAACGGGCGTCGAGACCCCGTTCACCTCGACGGTCCAGCCCGCCCCCATCTGCTGGAGTGCGACGTCGAACTGCGAACCGGACATCACGTATCCGCCGACTGCGCCGATCGGCCCGATGCGTAGAACGCTTCCATCGATCACCGCGAGCGGGATGTCAGCCGCGGTAATGGGAAACTCTTGCTCGTGGTACTGGATGTCGAAGATGTCGTAGTAGAACGTGGCCTTGAGCACCCCCGAGAGGGTTTCTGCGTTGCCAAGTTCATCGAGTTTGAAGGAGTCGATGACCAGCTCGGCCCGAACCGACTGGAAGCAGCACCCGAGCTCCCAGTACCACTCCGAATTGGCAACGAGCGAGCCTTGGTAGCCCTCGGCCGTGTAGGCGATCGTTCCCTGAACGTCGCCGTTCCCGCCACCGTTTTCCGCTTCGTTCGGTCTCTCGAAGGTCGTCGTGCCTAGTTCGAACGCGCTTCCGACGCGCCCGGAAACCTCGACGGTGTCTTCGTCGAGGAACGTACCGTGTTCGGGGCTCTCGATGACGACGGGGGTGTCGAATGCCGATGCGGTCTTTCCGAAGGCCAGAGTAGACAGTGTGAAAGCCGTGAGCGTGACGGAAGTGCGTCCAACGAGTCGAAGCCAAGTAAGCGAAGTCATGCCGCTCGGACAAGCAAGTGCGCACGGTTATTCCGATGCGCAGCGCGCGTTACGGCGTGAATCACATCGCGTTGCACGACACGAACACACCGTGATTCATCGTGTTACGCGAGGTCTTTCGAACACGACGCGCGGAATACGCACCGCACTTGCGTGTTGTGAGCAACCGTCGGGCAAGTACTCAGTTCTCTCTTGGAAGGTATGACGATGAAAAAATTTCTTGGTATCGCTCTCGTTTCGCTCGCACTCGCCGCGGGTGGTTCTCAGGCTTCGGCTCAGTCCTGCAGCGATGACGACCTAGATGCCCTTCAGTGTGGTGGTGACAGTCTTGGTACGATCGTCGACGGCTGCTTGCAGTCGCAGGAGTGTGTCATCTACCTGCTCATGGGTGACACGCCAGGCCTCGTCGAGTGCACCGCGCAGTGCTTCGCCGACACGTTCCCCACCGTGACGACCGGTTGCGTTGGATGCTTCCGTGACCTCGCCGAATGCGGTCTAGAAGCCGCGGTCAGCACTGGCAACGAAGACTGCGCTGCCTGCGCAACCGGCCTTTGCAGCCCCAGTTGTTTGAGCTGCGTCGAGGAGTCCGGCTGTCGCGCCGATTTCGACGCCTGCACTGGCGGCACCATCGCCGACTACTGCGAGGCTCCGACCTGCGGATGAGGGGCGCGTTGTTGCGCCTCCCAACGAAGACCCTGCTCTCTCCGACAATCCTCGCGTCCTAGGGCCGAGCGTTCGAGGGGGCAGGGTGTTCTTCTATCTACGAACAGAAGAAGCGAACGAATTCCCCCAGACCCCCTTGAACTAGGAAAATTATCATGAAGCAGATCTTTATCTTGTCATTTCTCGCGCTCGCGCTGACCGTTGCCGGCTGCGGCGACGAACAGAACGCCGGTGGGACCGGCGGCACCGCAGGCTCGGGCGGCGAAGCTGGCACCGGCGGAACAGCAGGTGTGGCCGGTGAGGCCGGATCCGGCGGCGACGATGGCGCAGCCGGCGACGATGGCGCCGGTGGCGACGACGGTGCGGGCGGGACCGGCGGAGGGGGTGGCGATGACGGCGACGACGGCATCGACTGCGACCTCGACCCCGAGGCGTGCACCCTTCGTGTTCAGCAAACGCTCGATTGCGACATCACGATCGCACAGTTCGCCTTGCCAGTAGAGCTCGAGGTGACTCGACGCGGGCCCGTGATTCCAGGCGAGGAACTCCAGATCGACACCAACGTGTACGTCACCATCGACCAGGACATGGCCGACGCCATCTGGCTGATCGAACCCGGCGCCGAGGCGAACCTCGAGTGGGCCAACTACTTCATCGGCTTCAGCGGCTCCGACCCTGCCGAGATCTTTCAGGAAGGTCAGGACACCCCTTACCGCGTCGTGCTCGACGATGGGACCGGCAACCCCGGACCCGTGACTGTGCCCGCCGGCATGCAGTCCAACACGGTGATGATCGATCCCGAAGCCACCGAGCTGACCGTCACGATGAACGAGTTCGCCGTGTACCTGACCGAGGTGCCGCTCTTCCAGAACTGGGAGCTTCCTGGCATCACGCCGTGTGAGCTCTCCGAGGCAAGTGCCAGCTTCGATGTCGAAGCGCCCTAGCGGAACCGATTGAGGCAACAACTCATGAAGAACTATCTAGCGCTACTCGCTACGCTCGCCGGGTGTTCGCTCGCGGTCGGATGCGGTGACAGCAACGAAGTCACTGGCCCCGGCGGCGACGCCGGTACCGGCGGCGAGGATCAAGGTGCAGGCGGTACTGCCGGAGATGATGGGACCGGTGGTGTCGGAGGTGCGGACGACGAGTTCGTCCCCGACGCCTACGGCGAATGGATCAAGTTCGAACCGCCCGGCGCCATCTGCAGCGACGGGAGCCAGTACGCCTACTACGTGAACTTCTCCGAAACGTCGGACAACGTGATGTTCTACCTGATGGGTGGAGGCGCGTGCTGGGACTACGAGAGCTGCATGGGCGGGAGCTTCCGCGGCGCGGCGAATCCGGAGGGCCTCCCCGACGACTACGCCAACAAGCACATGCAGGTTGCCGGCCTAGACATCCCCGTCGACGTCGTTTACCCGTTGATGCACGCCGACCCTGCGGTCAGCCCCATGGCGGACTGGAACAAGGTGTTCATTCCTTACTGCACGGGGGACGTCTACGCGGGCAACACCACGGTGACCTACGAGAACCCCGAAGACGGGGAGCTCGTGGAGTTTCATCACGTGGGACACGCGAACATGCTCAAGGTCGTCGAAGAAGTCGGGACCATGTTCAACGAGATCCCGGAGCTGTTCGTCGGAGGTTGCAGCGCGGGCGGCACTGGCTCGCTCGTGAACTACGACTTCATTCGAGGCGGTCTCAACGTGGAGCGCGGCTACCTTCTGGATGATTCGGGGCCGATGTTCCCGAGCTCGCTCAGCACGTCGCGATCCCTTCCGCTTCACAACAAGGTTCGGGCTTCGTGGCAGGTCGACGACCTCATCGAGGGCGCGCCGCAATCGGAGCTCATCTTCGAGGACTTCGGTAATCTCAGTACGGTCCTCGCTGAAGAGTATCCGGAAGATCGCATCGCGCTCACCCAGTTCCGGTTGGATTACAATTACTCGCTCTACTCCTATGAGCGTTTCTGGGAGCGCGATGGAAGCGATGTGTTCCTGTCGGACGACGACACCACGATCGGTCTCGACCAGGAGGACGCGCTCGACCGCGCAGCGGTGTACGGGCTGTGGGACGACGACAACGCACTGGTGACGGACCAGTACGACGCCGTCGACAACCTCGGCTACTACATTCCCTTCTGGCGCACGACGAACGACAGTCACTGCGTCACGATCCCGGGTCTCGAGGAATTCACCGAGGAAGAGGCAGTCATGCTGTTCATCACCGACTTCCCGAGGCTCGCGTGGGCTGGAAGCGAACTCGGCGACATGAGCATGCGTGACTACGTCGATCACCTGCTCGATCCGGACGCTCCGCTCGAAAGCTACTTCGACACGGAGCCGAACGGTCCGCTCGCCGTGTGCATGCCAGATCCTCTCTTCGATGAGGAGCTCTGCATCGACGCGCACGACAACTACACCCCGGGTCCGCAGACCTGAACCGTGTTTCCCACTGGGGCCGGGGACGACCTCGGCTCCAGTGGAGACCGACCTTCGAGCCGTGTTTTCCGGCCGGCGAGATCCGGGTCCGGGATTGACGATCGGGGCGACGCGACATAGAGACCTCTGCAGTCGCGTGCCGTCGTTGCCCCATGTCGATGTGCTGATCGTAGGTGCCGGCATCTCCGGAATCGGAGCCGCGTACCACCTTCAGGACAAGTGTCCCGACAAGTCGTTCTTGATCGTCGAGCGGCGTGAGCGTCTCGGCGGCACCTGGGACCTCTTTCGGTACCCCGGGATTCGCTCCGACTCCGACATGCACACCTTCGGCTTTGCGTTTCGCCCTTGGTCAGAGCCCAAGGTCGTTGCGAGCGGCCCGGCGATACTCGACTACCTCGACGGCACCGCAACAGCTTACGGTGTTCACGACAAGATCCGCTACCGCCATCGGATTGACCGGGCGAGCTGGTCGTCGCGAGACGCGCGCTGGACCGTTTACGGGGAGGACGAGAGCACGGGTGAAGCCGTGATTGCCACGTGCAGCTTCCTCTTCATGTGCTCCGGATATTACGATTACGATCGCGGCTACCTTCCCGAGTTTGAGGGGATGGACCGGTTTGGCGGGCGACTGGTGCACCCGCAGGCGTGGTCCGACGACATCGCGTACGAGGGCAAGCAGGTCGTCGTCATCGGGAGCGGCGCCACGGCGGTCACGCTCATCCCCGAGCTTGCCAAGACCGCCTCCCACGTCACCATGCTGCAGCGCTCGCCGACCTACATCGTTGGCAAACCCAACGAAGACCGCATCGCCAACGCGCTCAAACGATGGCTGCCAGACCGGATCGCCTACGGCATCACGCGTTGTAAGAACGTGTTCCTCACGATGCTGCTCTACGGGTTCTCGCGGTGGTTTCCGGAACGCGCAAAGCGTTTTCTCGTGGGCCAGGTGCAGCTGGCGCTCGGCGAGGGGTACGACGTCGAAACACACTTCACGCCGCGGTACGACCCGTGGGACCAAAGGGTGTGCCTTGCGCCCGACGGTGACTTCTTCGACACCCTGCGCGGCGGACGGGCGTCCGTTGTCACCGACACCGTCGACCGGTTTACCGAGGACGGGATTCGTACCGGCTCGGGGCGAGACATCCCCGCGGACATCGTGGTGGCCGCCACGGGACTGAACCTCAAGTTTCTAGGCGGGGTCTCGCTCGAGGTCGACGGAGAGGCGATCGACCTGCCCAAAACCGTCACCTACAAAGGAATGATGTGCAGCGGCGTCCCGAACATGGCCATGTCCCTCGGCTATTCGAACGCTTCGTGGACCCTCAAGTCCGACCTGACGGCGGAGTACGTTTGCCGATTGCTCAATCACATGGATGACCACGGCTATGCCTTCTGCTGCCCGCGCTTCGACGACCCCACGGTCGAAGCGCGGTCGATGCTGCCTCTTACCTCGGGCTACGTCCAGCGTGGTCGCCAGCTGTTTCCGCAAGAGGGAAGCAGGCGGCCGTGGAGGCTTCATCAGAACTACGCGCTCGACCTCATGGAACTCCGCATGCGGAGCGTCGATGACGGCGCGATGCGCTTCGAGCCCGCTCCTCGCGAGGGCCTCGCGCAGGCCGTTCTGACCGAATAGTCACGAGTCGAACACCCGTTCCGCGGCTTGAAGATCGGCGTTTAGTCAACGTTTTCAGGCCGTTTCGCTTCGCCCTTGTCGCTGCCCGCAAGGTGAGGTTTACTCATGTTTGGAGGACGACCATGGGCGTCGCCGATCCGAAAGACGTGTCTCGGAAGCGACGCAGTACCTGGCGTTGGCGGGGCGGGTGTGCCCGCATGCTGCCGATCGCCTTGGTGCTTCCACTCGGCTGTGGCGATTCGGTGCCGTCCGTCGGGCCCGGGGGAGACGCCGGCACACCCGGGCTTGGCGGGATGGGCGGCTCACCGGTCGAGTTGGCCGTTGCCGCCGTGCGCATCGACTCGGCGCCCCTCGAGGGGACCCGGCTCGGCCATCGCTGGGTGCTTCGGGCGACGGCGCTCGACGCGTTCGGCGAACCGGTTTCGGACGTGGCGTTTGCGTGGTCTTCGTCGGATCCCTCCGTGGCTTCGGTGAGCGAAGTCGGAGTGGTCACCACCCATCGCGCCGGCGTCGCGGAGATCTCGGCGCGCGCAGCAGGTTACTCCGACGCCGTCGCCTTGACCTCGCGATCGGCCGTTCCGAGCGACGTGGGTGAGATGCTGACCACGTGGTTCGCTCGGAGTGACGACGCACCCGTGGCCCTGGTCGACGGCGCGCTCTCCGTGTTCGACGCGTACGAGGGTTCCGCGGCCCCGACCACCCCATGGTCGCATGGTGCGGTGGCGCACTTCGCTTGGTCGGGCGATCGACTCGGGATCCTTACCGACGTCGTCGATGGCCTCGGCACGCTGCGCGTACTCTGGCCGGGCGCCGAGTGGACGGTGCTGCGCGTCGGAGACGTGACGGGGTTCCAACTCGAGGGCGACTGGATCGCCGAGCACGGAGAGGGGGGTTCGCTCCGCATTCGGGAGGGGCTCGACGGCGACTGGATCTCGCTCGCCGCCAGTGGGATCGTCGATTACCAGCTTCTCGGCAGCCGAATCGCCGTCCTCACCGACGGCGGCGATCTCAGGGCCAAGGACGGAGTCGACGACGCGTGGACGCTGGTTGCACAGGGGGTCCGCTCGTTTTTGCTTGGCGGTGACCGAATTGCGGTGCTTCTCGAAGAGGGTGACGGCACCCTCGAGGTTCAGGACGGGCTCGATGGAGCGAAAACGATGCTCGAGCTCCGCGTACGAAAGGTCGACCTCAGCGGCGAGCGCATCGGCGTGCTTCGCAAGGACGGGGTCGCTCGAGTGAAAGAAGGCGTTGAAGGCCCCTGGGTTCAGCTCGCGAGCTCGTACGTCGAGGAGCTTCAGCTCGAAGGGGATCGAATGGCGATTCAGTTCGAGGGAGGGGATCTACGCGCGCGAGACGGGGTGAACGGGCCATGGACGACGCTAACGACCGTCTCGCGGAGCTTCGTGCTTCAAGGAGACTACGTCGGTGTGCTCACCAACGCGGGAGAGCTTTGGTTTCGCACTGGGCTCGAAGGGTCGTGGTCGAAGGTGACGCCGGCCGGGAGCGTTGGTCAGCTCTTGCCGATCGCGCCCATTCCCGTGCCACCGGTTCGCACTTCGGTCGCGCCGAGTTCCGGCACGCTCGAATCCTGCGACGGGCTCGGCGGCTGGCAGTGCCCGGTGACCTACGACGACGCACAGGCCGCATGCGTGTCGGACGGCGCCCGATGCGTGGCGACGCCCGACGACGCCGACCCCGCCTACGGTCGTTTCTGCGGGGCGGGGAGGCCCCTCGACGAAGATCGAAACTGGGCGCTGAGCGTCGGCCCCATCGACGTGTTCGACGCGCTCTGCATGCACGCCGACCAAGCGGCGTCGTGGTACGCGGACGCTCAGGGCGTGGCGCCCGAGGGCTGCATTTTTCGCTATGGTTTGACCTCGGCTCGTCTCACGAACGACGGTGAGATCATTCCCCTCGAGAGCCCTCAGTACGCCGAGACGATGGGTAAGATGACCAACCTCAGCAACGCGATCGGTGACCCGATGCGATTCGAAGACGCCTGCGACGACGACCAGTTCGCCGCATTCATCGAAGCGATGCAGGCAGGGCACTAGGCCGGGCAGATGGCATCTCGTTTCGCAACGCTTCTACTGACCTTCCTCACGCTCGTGTTGGCGTCTTCGTGCGGGGACACCGAAAGCGCGATCGGCGGCTCGGGCGGTGAAGGCGGGCAGGGCGGCGCCCCATCGTTCGGCGGATCGGCGGGGGACGCGACCGTAGTTCCGAGCGTGCCCTGGCCTGTCGCGGAGTTTCCAGCGCTGCCCGACGAGGCGGTCGAGGTTCCCGAGGCGCGCCTGGCGCTCGGCCGGCTGCTCTTCTACGACCCGGTTCTTTCAGTCGACAGCCAAACCGCTTGCGGCACCTGCCACAGCGAGTTCTGGGGAATGGGTGATGCCCTTTCCGTCGGCATCGGTCACGGGGCCGGGATCAACGCGGGGCCGGGTCGCGAGGGGCCAAGCGTGTCACGTCGCAACTCCCAAGCGCTATTCAACCTCGCCTTTCGGGAGACGTTTCTCTGGGACGGGCGGGCCGAGTCGCTCGAAGAGCAGGCGCTGATGCCGCTCCTCGCGGAGGAGGAACTCAACATCGAGCCGGATACGGCGGTGGCGCGCGTTGCCGACATCCCTGAGTACGCTGCGCTGTTTGCGGACGCGTTCCCGGACGATCCGGTCGTCACCGAAGACAACCTTGCGGCAGCTCTTGCCGCCTTTCAGCGTACCTTCATCTCGAAACGGGCTCTCTACGATGCGTACGTTTCGGGTCAGCCTGGGACGTTCGACGAAGAGCTCGTCGAAGGTATGTTCCGGTTTGCCGAGTTCGGATGCGCCGAGTGCCACGCTCCGCCACTCTTCGAGTCGGAGGTGTTCGCGAACCGACACGTACCGAGCGCAGAGGGCGTCGTGGACTACGGCTTGGCAGAGATCTCACTTCGGCTCGACGACCTCGGGAAGTTCAGGACCCCCTCTCTTCGAAACGCCTTCGTCACCGAACCGTACTTTCACAACGGCTCAGTCGTCCGCTTGAGAGACGCCGTGCGGCACGAGATCGCCGAAGGCGGCAAGCCCTTCACCGAACGAGACGTCGAGCTCATCCTCGGCTTCGTCGATCGAGCGCTTCGAGACACGAGCCGAGGTCCCCAGCGGCCCGATTCGGTTCCGAGCGGCCTTCAGCTTCCCCAAGACGCGGAGCGTTAGCGTTCGGTCGGCGCGCTACTGCAGCTTCGCTGACTTTTCTGCGGGCGTCGTCGCGGCCTTCTTCTCGGCGTCGTCGTATCGCGTGATTTCCGCGGCGGCCTGCTCGAACTCGGCTTCGGTGTAGAGCTCCGGCGATGCAGGAAGCTGTGCTTCCGTCGTGTCGTTGGCGCCGCGTCGCTCTTCCGCGCCGAGCGCACAGCCCGCCAGCAAGATGATGGCCCCCGCAATTCTGATTGAACTCATATCGACCTTGCCCGTTTCCGCGCGTCGTGCCCTAACCTGAGCAACAACGCCTGGATCGGTTCATTCCCCACCTTCAGCTTAGACGTTGAAGAAGGCCGCCGAAAGGGTGACGGGCTGGCGGCCTCGTGGGAGACACCGAGCCCAGACAAAAACCGAATTTTGACGAGCGGCCTTTACAGCCGGACGGAGCACGGAATTGCGCAGGCGCGAGACCGTAACGGAGAGTCCGAAAGCAGCCAAATAGCCGAAACATTTCAGGTTATCGGCATAAAATGCCTCTTTTCTTAATGCTTTACAAAGTGTAAAGGTGCCGCCGACACCGCGGGCCGAGCTCAGCCCCCGAAGCCAAGGAGAAGACCTCTCATGCGAACCCCACTGTTCGTCGCGTGTCTCGCGATGCTGATCTCGAACGGCGCCCAAGCGCAGCTCTGTCCGGCCCTCAACACCCTCGCCTCGAGCTGCGGCAACGGAACCTGCCAGGGAGACTTCGGCGAATCGGTCAGCTCCTGTCCCCAGGACTGCGCCAACCCGAACACGCAGGTGTTCGGCTTCTGGGCGCGCGCGGCCACCTGTCCCGAAACGCTGATCTATTGGCCGCGTTCCATCGCGGAAGCCTCGCGGGCCGTGCGTCAGACCGTGATCAATGGCCGGACGGTTCGTGTCAAAGCGAAGTCTCATTCGATGTCGGACATCATGTGCGGACAGGGGAACATCATTTCCATCGAGCACCTCAAAACGATCGACGAGCCCACGTCGTTCGAGGGGGCGGAGACGGTCACGTTCGACGCGGGCGTCACGTTCAAGGAGCTGCAGGACTTCCTTCATGCGCGGGGCAAGGCGATCAAAGGGTTCGTCAGCCCGGGCTATGGCGACATCACGATTCTCGGGGGTCTCGCAACCGGCCTCCACGGAAGCAATACGAAAGGGCCCTCCGAGGTGGCGACCTCGATGATGGCACTCGAGGTCATCGATCAGCGCGGTGAGCTCACGCAGTACACCCGTGGAACCACCGGAGTGGACGACCCCGACCGATGGAAAGCCATGATGACGCATCTCGGTCTCTTCGGTCTCTTTGCCCGAGGCACGATCCAGATCGAAGATCAGTACAATCTTCGAGCGCGGATCCTCGAGTTCGACGACTCGGTTCTCTTCGAGAACGGGCTCGCTGCAACGGTTGCCGAGTGCGACCACGTTTGGTTCCAGTGGTACCCGTCGAACGACAAGGTGGTTCTGACCTGCTCCTCGCGGACGGAAGACCCGGTCACCGATCCTACCGCACGATCGATCTGGGTCGACCCCGAAATCGAGGAGTTCTTGCAAGATCCGTTCATCGTCCTCATGCAGCTCGGTGCGTGCGACACGGCGACGGAGTGTTTCGTCGAGAGCACTCGCCAAGCTCTCTTCCTCAACGAGCCGCCGCTGGTCTACGACGATGCGAGCGGTGACACCGTGCATGCCGACGAGATCGTCGGGTTCAGCCACCTAATTCAGACGAGCCTGCAAACTAACGTCACGGTGATCCCACCGGGCTACGAATGGGTCTTCGCGGTCCCCACACGCCACGCGCTCGACGTTCTCCAGTACGCCAAGAACCGCATTCAGGCCGACGATCGGTGCCTACCGCTGAACGCGTACATGATGCGATTCGGTCAGGTGCATGACGACACGCTGCTCTCGATGCAGTCCGAGGGCCCTGGCTTTCTCCCTGGCGAGCAGGTCGCGATTATCGAGCTGCCAGTATTTCTGCCCTACGGCTTCACCGAAGCCCAGCTCGCGGACTACTTCGAGCCGTTCCTCGACGTGCTGCATTACGCGGTGGACAACTACGGTGCGCGCGTGCACTGGGGCAAGAACCGCGAAGACGTGTTCTCGGACCTCGACGTCATTGCCGCCATCGATGCGGGGGGGCGTCTTGCTCGCGTCCAGTCGGTCATCGACGCGATGGATCCCTACGGCGTTTTCGCGAACGAGTTCCTCGGGCGTTCGGGTTTCGCTTGGCCGCACCTCGGTGAGGATTTCGTGAGCGTCTACTATCCCGAGTGCGCCAGCTCCGTCGATACCGATGGGGACGGCCTCACCGACTGCTTCGAGCTGGAGAACGGCTCAGACCCTGCCGTCTACAACGGTCTGGAGGTCACCATCGACAGCTTCTCCGGGAACGGAAGCTGCAATGCGATGGATAGCTACGCCGAGATGGAGTCACGCTATCAGAGCCCGCGAGAAGTCCGAACCATGCGTAGCGGCTGGGAGTTCAACTCCAAGAACCACACCTACACCAGCTCGACCTATTCCTGGGACCCAGATTGGACGCGAAGCGGGAAGCGAACTTGGAAAGTGCGCTTCGCGGGTGAGTTTCGAGCACCGACGTCGGGCCGCTACTGTTTCAGCGTCACGAACGGTTCCGGCGGAGGCGGAATCATCGGTGGATGGAACTCCTGTGCGCAGGTTTGGGTCTCCGGACAGCGAATGAGCGAGGCGGGCTACAGCGCCAGCAATCACGCGCAGGCCGGGTGCATCGATCTCGAGTCCGGTGCCACTACGCCCATCGACCTCGTGGGTCGATACCATAACGCCAACGTGGGCCGCCCTTTCATTTACTCGGTGCGATACTGCAGCGACGAAACCGGCTCGAGCTGCACACCTTCGAGCCCTCTGCCGCTCGAGCTGCTTACACCTCCCGACTGAAGGTGCGCCGTTCTTGCCCGAGCTCAACGACGCTTCGCGAACGTGTCGTTCAGCTCCGCAAACGAGGCGGCACCGTCGAGGAGATCGAAACGGCCTTCTTCGAGGATGCCCTTGGATGCTCGTAGAAACGCGCCCCATGCGACCCTCGAGAGGGCAGAGCCCACGGAGATCCGACGCACACCCAGCTCTGCGAGCTGAGGGACGGTCAGTCCCATGGTGCCTGAGCCAACGAGAACGTTGACCGGCTTGGGCCGCACGGCGTCGACGATGGCCGTGATGTCCTCCGCGCGCGACACACCGGGGGCGTACAAACAGTCGGCACCCGCCTCGGCGTAGGCGACCAGGCGACCGAGCGCGGTGTCGAGGGGGGTCTCGTCGCCGACCAACCACGACTCGCAGCGGCCCGTGAGAACCACCGGTCGACCGCTCGCGTCGATTGCGGCCCGTGCCGCCTGCATCCGCTCGATCGCGTGGGAGCGTTCGAAGAGCGGTTGCGCGTCGTTTCCGGTCGCGTCTTCGATCGAGAGGCCCGCGACGCCGGTGTCAACGCACCGACGCACGTTCTCTTCGACCTCGGCGGCGTCCCTCGCAAACCCCTCCTGAAAGTCGGCGTTCACCGGAAGGGGTGTCGCGGCGACGATGTCCCGCATGTGGTCGAGTACGACTTCGAGTGGAAGCGCGCCAACTGTATCAGGCACGCCGCGGGAGAAGCCAAAACCGGCTGAGCTGGTGGCCAGCGCTTTGAACCCGAGCCGCGCCAGCAAGATCGCACTGCCTCGGTCCCATGGATTCGGGAGCACGAAGCAGCCCGAGTCGTGGAGTTTGCGAAAAACGGTCATCGAATCCGTCATGAGACGCACCGTACCGCGGGGCAGTCGCCCTTCAAGCTCTCGAATAAAAGCGGCCACGGCAAGTGCGGGCGAGCACCTGCCGTGGCCAAGGGATGATCTGATTAGATCGTGAGTTGATGCACCGCGCGGCTTCGGATCCGACGGCGCCGTTCTCCACGATGTAGGCCGCCCGACACGACCTTGTCGTAGCTGCGAAACAACACCGGTTCGCAACTATTCTCGCGAGCTCGACCGAGCTGATGGCGCTCTCGTGAACGCTCCCAAGCGGGGGCTGCTCCTCACTCGCCGAGAAAGAGATTCAGACGGAGACGGTCTGCGATCGCTTTAACGGCGGCTTGTCCGCGCACACTGTTGCCCCCGTCGTCGAGCGGCGGCGAAAACGTGGCCACCGCGAGCTTCCCGGGCGCGACGGCCAAAACGCCGCCGCCGACGCCGCTCTTTCCAGGGAGGCCGACGTCGTACGCGAAATCACCCGAGGAGGTGTAGAGCCCTTCCATGGTCATCTCTGCGAGGATGTGTGGGCTGTTCGCTGCCGAGATTACCCGTTCGTTCGTGATCGGATTGACCCCTTTGTTTCCGAGGGTCGCTCCCATGGTGGCGAGATCGACCGTAGTGATCAGGGTCGAACACTGGCGGGTGTAGACGTCGAGCGCCTCCATCGGGTCCGAGTAGCAGGTGTCGGCGCAATACAGGAGCCACGCGATCGCTCGGTTGTGAAAGTTCGACCCTTGTTCGGACTCGTTCACCTCTGCCGACAGCGCGATCGGACGACCGGCGAACTTGGACTGGTTGTCGAGTACGCGCTGCCATCGACTCTCGACGTCGGCTCCTTCGACGAGGCTCGCCGTTGCAATGGCCCCGGCATTGACCATAGGCGAAAGCGGTTTCCCCTTGGCGAGTTCGAGCGCGAGGATCGAGTTGAACGGCATCCCCGTCGGATTGGCCCCTACTTTGCTGCGGAGCGCCCTCGGACCGATTGACTCCATCACCAGCGCAAGCGTGAACACCTTGGAAATCGACTCGATGGCAAAGGGCACGTCCGCGTCACCGGCCTTGAAGACCTCGCCCTGAGCCGTCACGACGGACACGCCGAGAAGTTCGGGATCGACGGACGCCAGGTAGGGAATGTAGCTCGCGTTTCGCCCGCCGGAGACCGACCGCGCTTCTCGATGGGCCGCTTCGACGGCCGCTTGAATGTTCTCCGGTGTGAGGTCAATCGCCATCGGGGCCCTCCGTACCATGGGTGCTTGCGGCCTGCTTTTGCCAGCTGAACGGCTCGAGCTCGTCGTCGCTTCGCTCAGTGTCCCACGACGGTCGTCGGAAGGCGTAGATCACGAACGGCATCGCCACGAACAGTACGTTCCCAGCGGCAAGCAGCGCGACCCAAGACGCGGTGCTTCCGACCTCGATCTGCGAAGGCGGTAAGAAACTGAGGGAGTACGCGAGCAGCGCCGCGAGCAGTCCCAGGCCTCCAATCACCAACATTCCGATCCGTCCCCCTGGGACGCTGTAGGGACGCGCCATGTCTGGGCTCCGAAAACGAAGGTAAATCGCGGCGGCAAACATGAGCATGTACATGATCAGGTAGAGCATGACGGTGAGCTGTGAGAGGAGCTGATACACGTCCTGCACCGAGGGCAGCACGACGAATAGCAGGAGAAGAACCGTGACGAGTGCGCCTTGAATCAGCAGGATGTTCACCTGGACGCCGTGCTTGTTCGTCTTCTGCATGAAGCGGGGCAGGTATCCCGCATGTCCGACCGACAAGAGGCCCCGGCTCGGTCCGCCGATCCAAGTCGACACTCCTGCGAGCACGCCGATCCCGAGAGCGAAAGCTACCACGTGCGCGAGAAAGCCGAGCCCGAACGCGTCTAGGTAGTCGAAGTAGGCGACGAGAAGACTCTGCGTGAGGTCGATTTCGTTCTTCGGGATGACGATGCTCACGGCGAGCGTCCCGAGGACGAACAGGAGAACGGTGATGCCCGAGGAAAGGAAGATCGCGCGCGGGTAGTTGCGCGTGGGGTCGTGGATCTCCCGTACGTGGACCGCGTTCATTTCCATGCCCGCGTAGAACAAAAAGATGCTCGATGCGAGAACGAGATTGCTGAATTCCGTCAGGTCGGGAACCAAGTCGGATGCCTGCATCGACATCTGTACGGGTTTCCCGAGCGCTACCCACAGGATCCCGAGCACGATGATGATTGCGCCCGGAATGATCGTCCCGATGAGGGCGCCGTACTTGCTCAAAGTCGCCCCGGCGGCGACCCCACGGAGGTTCACGAGAGTCGCGATCCAGTAGATCGCGACGCACGTTAGGAGGACGTACACTTTGTTGGCGGCGAGCGCTTGGTCCCAGGTTTGAGTCGGGCCGAGGAACGCGAGAGACACCGCAGCGAACGTCAGCACGGTCGGAAACCAAATCGTGCTTTCGATCCAAAGCAGCCATATCGCGAGGAAACCGACGTGCCCGCCAAATGCCTCGCCGACCCAGCGGAACACGCCGCCTCGCTGGGGAAGCATCGCGGCCAACTCTGCGGCGACGAACGAAACCGGAATGAGGAACGCCACAGCGGCAAACAGGAAGTAGAAGATCGACCCGAGGCCGTACTCGGCTTCGGTGGCGAAGCCGCGCAAGCTGACCACCGCCGCTACGTTCATCACCGCGAGCGTAAGTACGGAGAGCTTGACCGCTGGTGTCTGCGGTTCCGCGGACCTTTCGGGCGTTGCCGGCGCGCTCATCAGTAGCTCACGTGTGCTTGAAGGAGCCGCGCTCGCGCTCCGTCATTGGAACGCTCACGGGGTGCCGCTCGAAGTGGTCGATGGCTCGCTCGAGGTCGCCGACGAGCAGCGACGCGAGATCTCTACTGACGCCCTGCCGAATCATGATCCGAATGACATCGACGTCTTCCGTGTTGACAGGGAGCGAGAACGCCGGGACCTGCCAACCCCGTTCGAGCACTTTCGCGCTCAGGTCGTAGAGGCTGTAACCCGGGTCGGCTCCGTCTTGAAACTTGAAGCAAACCGATGGAATGCCCTGCTCCGGGTCTCCATTGTTCAGGAACTCGAAGGGACCGAGCTTGCCGATTTCGTCGCTAAGCCACTGAGCCGTGTCGTAGCAGGCTTGCTGAAGCCGCTGGTATCCCTCGCGGCCGAGCCGGTTGAACAGGTAGTACTGCGACACGACGGGCCCGGCGGGTCGAGAGAAGTTGATTGCCATGGTTCCCACTTCGCCACCGAGGTAGGGGACCGAAAAGATGAGATCCTTCGAGAGCTCTCCCTCGTCTCGCCATACGATCCACCCAGCTCCGAGCGGGGCAAGCCCGTACTTGTGTCCCGACGTGTTGATCGATTTGACCCGGGGTAGCCGGAAATCCCAGACGATGTCGGGGGCGCAGAAGGGCGCCAAAAAGCCGCCAGACGCCGCATCGACGTGCAGATCGACGTCGATACCGGTGTCGCGCTGATACCGGTCGAGCGCTTCGGCCATCGGCGCGACGAACTCGTACTGACCGGTGTACGTCACGCCAAAAGTCGGCACGACGCAGATGGTGTTCTCATCGACGGCTGACAGCATGCTCTCGGGGGTCATGCGGTACGTCCCGTGCTCCATCGGCAGCTCTCGAAGCTCGACGTCCCAGTAGCGGCAAAACTTGTGCCAGCATACCTGCACCGGGCCGCAAACCAGGTTCGGACGGTCCGTGGGCTTGTCCTCGGCCTTTCGTCGCTCGCGCCATCGCCATTTCGCCGCGAGACCTCCAAGCATGCAGGCCTCGGACGAGCCGACTGTCGACGTTCCGATCGTCGTCGTCGATTCAGGCGAGTTCCAGAGGTTTGCCAGCATGTGCACGCAGCGAAGCTCGATCTCCGCCGTTTGGGGGTACTCGCTCTTGTCGATCATGTTCCGGTCGATCGACAGGTCCATGATCTTGTGTACCTCGGGCTCTTCCCAGGTTTGGCAGAAGGTCGCGAGGTTCTGGCGTGGGTTGCCGTCGAGGAACAGCTCGTCCAACACCACCTGCATGATGTCGGCGGCGCGCTCTTCACTCGCCGGGAACTCGTACTTCGGCAGTGGTTTTGCAAGGTCGCGTCCCGCGAACACGTTGTCGAGAACCGCGTGGCGGAGCGAGTCTCTCTTGTTGACGGTCATTCAGTTCGGTCCTTTTCTGGGTTGGTATACACCGAGGGCGCCGTTCGGTGAGACACCCCGCGCGGGTACGCAAACTCTGCGTTGGAAATTCGAACCTGGGAAGGGAATACACGGCCTTCTCGCCTGTTTTGAACGTTGATCGGAAGAAACCGATGGTTTCCAGAGGACGAATCGTCATGAAGCTCAGACTCCTCGCGTTTGTAGCGCCGTTCGCGCTCGTGGCTGCCTGCGCGTCGAGCAGCGCGTCGACGACCTCTGACCAGGACGAGGTGAAGCGTGTCGTCGAGTCGTTTTTCACCGCAGCAGACAATCATCACCTCTCGAGGCTCAACGAAATCCTGCACCCGGAGTTTCGTCTCGTGGTCACACGGCCCGACATGCCTCCACAGACCCTCGACAAGCAGGAGTTCATGGCTCTGATGATGACGAAGATCATCGGAGGGAAGCCGCGCACCATCGAGGACATCGCGACTCGGGTCAGCGGTGACCGCGCGCTCTCGCACGTAAAGCTCGAAGGCCCGTATGCGAACTTCGACGCCATGCAGACCTTCGTTCGCGAGGGTAACCAGTGGGCGCTCATTCACTCGCTCACCCAGTACGACCCGAAGAGCTAGGCGGCGCTAGTTCCCCAAAGCCAGAGCGCGGCGACGGCCATCGTCGCGATTGTGACGGGGACCCCGCTCCGGGCGAACTCCGCGGCCGAGATGCGAACCCCTCGTTTCTCGGCGGTGTTCACGACGATCATGCACGCGATGCTGCCGACGACGATGAAGTTGCCTGACAGGCCGCTTGCGATGGCCATGACGGGGCCGCTCGCCGGATCGTCGATGACGGGTAGCAGCAGCATGACAGCGGGTACGTTCGAGACGATGTCGCTGAGAACCGCGGTCGACACGTAGAGCGTCCACATCCCGTCGAGGTGCACCCCCTGTGATTGCAACGAAGCGATCCAGCTCTTCGGAAGCCCGGTTTGCTGGAATGCAGCGTTGACCACGAAGAGTCCCATGAACAGGACGAGCAGCTGCCAGTCGACGCGGTGGAGAATGCGGCGCGACGCAAAGCGGGCGTTGGCAAGAAGCACACCTCCCGCAGACAGTGCGACGAGCTCCCGAGGCCAGTCGGTGACGATGAAGATCACCACCACCACCACGGTGACGAACGTCGCCTTCCAAGCCTCCCAGCGATCGAACTTTCGTATCTTTAGCGGCTTGGCTTGGATGCGTTCAGGGAGCGTCCACCGACCTCGATAGCACCAACTTATGATGGCCCAAACCAGCCCAAGAGACAGGACCGCGGGCGCGGCGGCGTACCCCATGTAGCCCACGAACGAAAGGTCGAAGTGCTGACCGATCAGCATGTTCTGCGGGTTGCCGATGATGGTCGCGATTGAGCCGGCGTTCGCGCTGAACGCAAGCGCGAGAAGGAAGGGGAGTGGATTCAGCTTCCTTCGAATACAGAGGCCGAGCAGCACGGGCGCGAAGGCGACGGCGATTACGTCGTTGGTGAGGATTGCGGATGCGGCACCCGATGCCACGACGACCACCGCGAGGAAGCCACGGGGTCCGAGATCGAGCCGCTCCAGTCGATCGGACCACTCGGAGTACATGCCGGACAGGTCGAAACTGGCGGCCACGATCATCAGGCCGAACAAGAGACCGAGTGTTTCCCCGTTAATCGCGCCCTTGGCCTCGTCCGTCGTGACCGCCCCGCTCGCAAGCATGGCGATGGCTCCGAGTAGGGCGATTGCAGGTCGGTCTACCTTCATCCAGGGCAGCGTCCCGAGCATCATTCCGAGGTACACGATGGCAAAGATGATGACGGTGACGGTCAAGAGAGCCCCGGGGGTCAGAGTCGGTGCCTACGCCCCCGCTCGTTGATAGCATCCTTCGACCCCTGGGGTTTGCCGCCGACGATCGCGCGCTCTAGGTAGAGTTCTCATGAGCGAGACAAAACAGGACATCGGCGCTCCACCTCCCGTGTGGATCGGGCACGTCGTACTCGGCGTGTCGCGGTACCGCGAGTCGCTCGCGTTCTTCGAGTCGCTTGGTATGCGGACGATCGTCGCCAACCCCACGCTCGCGGTGCTCGAACTTCGAGGCGGGACCCACATCGTGCTTCGGCAAGACGCGGATGCGGAGCCGAAGTACATCGAGTTCGACCTGATGGTCGATGATCTGCCCGCTCAGCGGGCCGCTCTCCTCGAAGCCGGTCTCGAGCCGACGACCATTCAGAAGGGCCGCATCCACAGCTCGTTCGAGGTCGTCGAACCCTCGGGCCACACGCTCAAGTTCAACGATTCTCACGTCGTCGGCGTCGTTTAGCTCCCTCGGAGCACCGCGATAAACCTTCGCTTGCCAACGGCGCCCCATCGCGACTAGACCACGATCGTCCTGCCGCGATCGGAGGAGAAGAGAATGAAGTTTGTCGGTAGTCTCCTGATCTTTCTCACGTGTTTCGCAACTGCGGCGACCGCCCAAAGCACGCCGGCGGAGTCCGGAGCTGACGGCTCCATCGTTCAATCGCCGCCCGGGTATCCGCCGTCGACGCCTCCGCCCGCGCGCTCGGCGGACACGAGCTATGAGCAGTATCGCCTCAACCAGCTGCGCACCGGCGTGAAGCGTACTCGGACGGCGCTCATTGCGACTTCGGCGTCGCTTGCGGTCGGGATCGCGCTCGTCGTCCCCGCCTTCACCAGCGACAACTGCGTCGAGAACGACTTCAACGACAACATCAACTGCACGACCGCTGGCAAAGCGCTGCTTGGCGTGGGCTTGCCATTTCTCTCTGTCGGTTTTTGGGGCGCGATTGTGTCCGGCATCATGCTGGGGGTGAGAAAAGGCAAGGTTCGACGGCTCGAGGAGCAGATCGCCTACCGGAGCCGCGCGAAGCTTCGGTGGGACCCCGAGCGGGGTTCCTTCGTTTTTTAGTGTTCTTCCACACATAGCCCGACAGATCCTTCGGGTGGCTGGGAATGCATCCGTCGCAACCGAGGTTTCGATCGCGCCGTGAGGTGTATTCAGCCTCGACATCGACGGTCGGTAGCGACGTCGGCCGGCGGAAGGACCCAAACATGAAGCGATTCTCTTTCATTTGCGCGCTAGGCCTCGCAGCAGCGGCTTGCGGGAGCAACACTTCGGTAGACGACAAGGGCGATCTGTCGGCCTGTGATGGACTCGCGGATGGCGATGTCTGCGATCTTGGTGGCGGACTCTGCCTCGAGATCACGGTCACGCGGAACAGCGAACCGGAGTGCGAGGAGGACCCGGGCGTCTGCCTCGACGGAATCTGCGTCCCGGCGGACGAGGTGGGAGATCCCAGCGATCCCGAGGATCCGACGGACCCGGAAGACCCGACGGATCCGGAAGACCCGGTCGACCCCGAAGACCCGGAGGATCCCGAGGACCCCGAAGACCCGGAGGATCCCCCGCTTTGTGACGAAGCGGACTGCGACGATGACAACGAATGCACCGTCGGAGCCTGTGAAGAAGACGAGTGCGTCTTCCTCCCGGTCGAGGACGGCGAGACCTGCGGTGACGGGGGAAGCTGTTACGACGGCGAGTGCCTGCCTCCGGAGCCGGTCGAGCCCCCCGACCCGATCACCGTGGACCGAGATCTCTACTGCAAACTCGGCCTTCTACCCATGACCATTCCGATGACCCTCACCGTTGCGCCAGCAGCGCCGTTCGTGGCAGGCGAGCCGACGGAGGTGACGACTTCGGTGACCGCTGAGCTCAGCAAGTGGATCTCGAAGCTCGCGATCAAAGCCCATCACCACAAGAAGGCCAAGGTCACGCTCAGCGACGCCGCAGCCGACATCAGTATCAAGGGCGCGAAGCCTCGCGACCTCAACCAGCCCTTCGCGGACCTCCCCCGGGAGATCAAGTTCAAGGACCACCACGGCCAGCCCAAGATCAACGTGATCGAAAGCGGCGAGCTCACGCAGACCGTGACACCCAAAGAAGATGCGACTGAGGTCTCCTTCAAGTTGGACGACGCGACTGCCCTCGTGGAAGACGTTCCGTTCTTCGGAGAGCTCGAAGTTCCAGGTGAGCTCCGATGCTACATGGGGCACGGAGACAAGGCTCGGTTCGAGGTCGTTCAGGCCGACTGACCGTTACGCAGCCATCGTGCGCAGGACTCGATCCATGCGCATGAACACGTCGTCCAGCACCTTCGCCCGCGGCAAGATCGTCATGCGGAAGTAGTTGGTGTAGTCGACGTTGAAGCTGGATCCCGGCGCGACGAGCACGTGCTGGGATTCCAGCAATTCCAGGGCAAAGGTCTGATCGTCGAAGTTGGGGATCTTGTGGGTATCCACCCCTACGAAGGCGTACATCGAGCCTCCCGGAACCACGAGTGTGAGGTACTCGCTCGCGTCCACCCCGCGGATGACGGCTTGGCGTGATTCGTAGAGGCGACCCCCGGGTCGGACGAGTTTCTTGAGGCTCTGGTATCCGCCGAGTGCCGTTTGCACGCCCCACTGTCCTGGGACGTTGCTGCAGAGCCGGAGCGAGGCGAGAAGGTCGAGGCCGTGGAGGTACTCTTCCGCTCGGTCGTTCGCTCCGCTGAAGGCCACCCAGCCGACGCGAAACCCACACGCCCGATAAACCTTCGAGAGCCCGCTGAACGTGCCGCAGAGGGTGTTCTTGACGAGAGGCGCGATCGGGAAGAACTCCGCGTCGTCGTAGACCATACCGTCGTAGATCTCGTCGCTGAAGATGACGAGGTCGTGGCGTTCGGCAATCGCAACCAGCGATTCGAGCACTTCGCGGTCGTAGGCAGCGCCGGTTGGGTTGTTCGGATTGATGACGACGATGGCCCGGGTCCGGTCTGAGACGAGTTTCGAGAGCGCATCCAAGTCGGGCTGAAAGTCGTTCTCAGGCGGACACGGATAGTGAACGGCGCGGCCGCCGTTGAGCGTGACCGCCGCGGTCCATAAAGGATAGTCTGGGCTCGGAATCAACACTTCGTCACCCTCGTTGAGCAGGGCGCGGAGCGTCAGGTCGATGAGTTCGCTCACCCCGTTTCCGATGAAGACGTGTTCGGCCGTGACGTTCATGACGCCTCGATCCTGCTGCTGCATCACCACGGCTTCACGCGCAGGAAAGATCCCCTTCTGATGGCAGTAGGCCTCGCTGCTTGGAAGATTCTCGATCATGGCCATGCGCATCGTTTCCGGCGTTCGGAAACCGAAGAGGCCCGGATTCCCGATGTTCAGCGAGACGATCTCGTAGCCCTGACGCTCCATGTCGTGGGCCCGCTGCGCGAGCTGCCCGCGGATCTCGTAGCGGACGTCGCGTAGGCTGTGGCTGGTCTGGATCTCGGCGCTCATCCTTCGGCTCCCCGGGGGACGCACTCATGATGGAACGGAGCCCTGCTGTCCAGTGGCAGGACGTACTGCTCCCTAGGAGCTCCTCGGCGTCGGCGTGTCGCTATCCGCGGTGGGCGCGGCGCCTTTGGGCAGCGAGCAGCGCCAAGACTGCGAGGGCGATGTACGGAGCGAGCGGAGCCCTTCCGCGAGCGGCCCGACAGTCGTTGCCCGAGTCGCACTCTGGTCCAGGCGTCGAACAAACGAGCCATTCGAATGCGACCGAAGCGACCTCAGGTCCATCGGAAACGCTCGCAGCAACGTTCCACTGTCCGGGCTCCTGCAACGTTCCTGTGATGAGGCCAGTCTCGTGATTGACGGAAAGGCCCGTTGGAAGGTTCGAGGCATCGTAGTAGACGTCGTCGAGGTTCTGATCCCCGGACGTCAGAGCAAAGCTGATCGCGTCTCCCACGACCCCGTCCTGATCGGATGGAACTCCCATGATCGGCCCCACGTTGTCGGGCGAGGTGGGTAGACGGGTGATCCAAGCATCGAGGATCTCGACCGCCGCGTCCTCCGCGAGCTCCTTGGCGAGTGGCGGCATCCCGGCGGGGCCGACGGCTTCCGCGCGTGCCACCAGCGCGGACCTCGTCGGGTCACCCGGAGCCAGAACGACCATGCCGGGGACCCCGAGGTCGTCGCGAACCGGGGTGCCCGCGAAGTTCTGCTGACCGTACGGTGTCGTGAACCTGGCGTCGAAGCCCGCGTCGATTCCTCCCGGCCGGTGACAGTAGCCACAGTTGGAGTCGAGCCACGAGCGAGCGCGTGCTTCGAGCGGTGCCGTCACGTCGCCGAGAGCCGAGGAAGCTTCAATCGTTGCGATCGCTGGGGCGTCCAGCGTGGTATCGAACATCCCGAGGTCGCTCCATGCCGCGAGCTGATTCTCGAGCTGGCCGTCCTGCTCGTAGAAGAAGTCGCCGTTCAGCTGATGTGCGCTTGGCCCGAGTGCGCTCCCCGACGCCACGATGTGACAGGTCAAGCAGTCGCTTCGCGAGGGGAAGTTCCAGACCTGTGTACGGGTGCCACCGCCCTCGAGCGCGATGTCATACGAGGCGGAGTCTGCTCCCGCGAGAAGGTCCGCATCGGACAGGTTCGATCGCCATCGGTACGTGATGCCGTACCAGATGCCGTCGTCGCCGTGGACCAAGAACCGCGTTTCGAGCCGCGCACGGGCCGAGGGCGACGTTTCGTCGAGCGGAAGCTCGAAGTGCTTCATGATCACGGTGCCCACGGGGTAGGACCACTCTTCGGCCTCCGAAAACTCGATCTTTTCGTCGGCCTGGTCCCGAACGCCGTCGTTCGGCAGCGCGATGTACCGAGATTTGATTGCGCCATCCGACCAAAACGGCTGGTTGAGACCGTACGGCACCCAGAAGTCGTTCGGTGTCGCGTTGGGCAGGTTCGAAAAAGCGCCGGTCAACGAAAGCCTCGGCGGGGCGTCCGGCCCGGGCATGCCGAGTCGGTCGAGCGTGTAGAGACGGCCGTCGCTGAACACGGTGCCGAGCCAAACCTCTCCATCGTAGGTCTGGCCCCACGTCGCGAGGTTGCTTCCCGTGAACTGGGTCAAGAACGTCTTCGTGCCAGTGCCAGACGCCTCGTCGTAGTCGATCGCCCAGATACGACGCGTGACGAAGTCTCCAGTGAGGTACAGACCCGTCAGACTCGGGAAGCGTGTCCCCCGGTACACGTAGCCTCCGATGATGGAGCGAGCCTCGCTTCGCGTGAAGTCCACCACGGGCTCTTTCAAGACGCCGAGGTACGAGGACGGCTCGGCGTTGGGGCCCGACACCGAACCCTCGCGGAAAGGCCAACCGTAGTTCCCTCCGCACTCGACCACGTCGATCTCTTCTCGTGCAGTGCCGCCGACGTCACCGACCCAAACGCGGTCCGTGACCGGATCGAGACTCAGGCGATATGGGTTGCGGAACCCGATGGCGCAGTGTTCTTCGAGAAGCGAACCTCCACCGTCGAGCCAAGGGTTGTCGTCGGGAACGCAGTAGTAGAGCCCCGAGATCTCGTCGGCTGTGTCGAACCTTCGACGGGGTTGGTGCGTCCCGGGCGGGCACGTCCACGTGCCATCGCCGTTGTCGGCCACGTTGACGTTGACCCGCAGGACGGTGCCCTTGAAGTCCTCGATCGACTGTGCCGCGGTCGGCGAGCCCTGATCTCCAATGGACACGTAAAGGCTGCCATCGGCGCTGACCGCGACGTCTCCACCGCGGTGGACGCTGTTGAATAGCCGAACGTTGAACAACACCTGCTCGGAATTGGGGTCGCCCACGAGCGTGCCGTCGAACACCTCGAAACGAGAAAGTCGAATCCACACGTCGTAGAAACCGTCAATTGGACCCGTCGGGTAGCTGTCGTCGCAAGCGCTCAAATCGGGGCTGTTGCGACTGGCGTCGATCGGGCAGTGTGACGTGTAATAGGTGTAGAGGCTCCGGCCATGCGGTGATCCTGGCTGCCCGAACTCGGGATGGAAAGCCAGGCCGAGCAGGCCCCCTTCGAACACCGTGGCAACTCGGTCTCGGAGATCGAGAAACGTCGTGGCGGTACTCACGTTCGGCTCATTCTCGAACGCCGAGATCAATCCATCGAGCGTCATCGCGTAGATGCGGGTGTCTGCCGCGTTACCCGCGATACCGCTGACGCTGCCGAGGTCGAGGTTCGGAAAGGCTACGGTGGTCGTCCAGTCGCCGTCGACGACGGATCCCGGGGTTCGTGAGGGCAGCGCCCCGTCGAGAAACGGGCCGATCGCGACCGGCCCGCTGAGTACCGCGCTGGCGACCGAGTCGACGGGGTCGCTCAGTTCTTCCGACGCACCCTCGCCACCGCAGGCTGCCGATAGGACGAGCAGCGCAGCAAAGACGTGGACGCGATTCACCGAAGGTGGGCTTTTGAGCATGGTGCGCGGAGCGAACTGGCCCCGAATCAGAAAGCGTTCGACCATACCTCGTGTGCGTGCGCTCTGCCAAGCCCGTCACACGAACGTCGTCGGGCCGGGGTAGTCACGGATGTGAAGCAGTTCACAATTCCTCACGGCGCGACGTCGCTCGAACGTCGCTGAGGATCGCGAGGGCCGCGTTTCGACCGCACGCCATGGTGATTCCAGACCCCGGCGACGAGCGCCGGTTTGGTCGAGTTTGACCGCGACGTGGCCCACGTCCCCTCGGTAGCAGTCTGGACTAGGTCGCCCGGAGTGCTTCGCCAGGCGCTGACCGATCTCATTCACGTAGGCGTTCTGGTCTTCTCCTCCCGAGAATCCGATGGCGGCCTCGACTTCCGCGGCGGCCTTCTTCCCTTGGGCGACCTCTTCCGCTTCGCTCATCTGGCCGCGCCGGGTTCCGCTGCCAGTCGCGCAGCCGCCGGCGTTGATCAATCCCACGAGCGTCAACGCGGCGAGCGTCCGACGAGCGTGTACGCGGCAAGTCCCGGGTCGCATGTTCATCTCCTCAGCGCGTCGTCCATGCGCTCGGTGTAGTCCCAGGATGAGAAACCGAGCGGGCTCACGCGAACGACTCGCTCCTCGCTCGCACGAGAAAGCAGGAAGCGGCCTAGATTCGATTCGGTGGACCCGAGGTAGCGCTCGAGAAGACGTTCCAGCAGTTCGCCGGCTCCGTCAGGCTCGAGCGTGGCCCGCGCTCGGCCTCGCACGCCCCTGTACGGTGGGTCGTCCGGGGCGACCTCGAACGCGCAGCGAGGGTCCGCCTCGAGCCGCTTCGCGATGCGCGAACTCTCATGCACGGCACCGAGGAGCTGGTCTCCCTCTGCCACGAACCAGAGCGAGAGCACGACAGGGAAGCCCGAGGGGGTGTTGGCCGCGAGCCGGAGAGGGATGGTCGTGGAGGTCAGGAACCCGCGGACTTCCGCGGGGGACCAAGGCCCTCGGTAGGAGAGGGAAGCAGTCACGACGTCGACCCCATGCGCCTCAATGAAACTCGGCGAGTCAGCGTCGACCGCTCGAGATGGCGTTCATGATCAACGACACGACAAGCGTGAGCACGATGCTGCCGATGATCGAGATGTGAATCCCGTACCCCATCTCT
>JBCDFZ010000053.1:0-39920 GCA_039177115.1 Myxococcota bacterium | reverse complement strand
GCGCAGGGAGGACTACGGGTGGGGGCGGGCGGGTCGGATACAACCAAACCTCTCGCTCACCCACCAAGCAAGCCCCTCCCCAGACACCCCAAACCCCCCCAAGCCAAGCGTGAGCCGAAGGCGAACCTCGGCGCGCACGCGCCGGCAAGCCCGGGCAACGCCCCGGGCGCGCAGGGAGGATTACGGGTGGGGGCGGGCGGGCCGGATATAACCAAACCTCTCGCTCACCCACCAAGCAAGCCCCTCCCCAAAACACACCCGGCTCGACCGCCGCCTACCTGACTACCCAACCTCGTCCGACAGGAGTTCCCGCAGCGCCTTCCAAGGCGCGCCCAAACGTTTCGCCAGCTCGGCGCGCGTGTCGGCGACGGCATGCTCCGGCGCGCCGGCGTCGAGCGCGCGGTGGAGGCAGACCATGGCGGCGTGGTTCTGGTCGCGGGCCGCGAGCGACTGGGCGAGGAAAGGGAGGACCTCCACCCCTTCTACGCCGAGGGTCATCGCGCGACGCAGAAGGCCGATGGCTTCACCGTGCTTTTCGGAGCGGGCCGAGGCACGGCCGAGCGCGAGATACATCCCTGCGGCTTTATCGGAATCTCCGGCCCACTGAATGCCGAGACGCAAGACTTCGTTGGCCGCCTCGAAGTCGCCGAGGCCAGCATAGGCGGAACCCAAAAGGTCGAGGCTTTGCGATAGCTGCTGGTGTACTTCCTCGGCGAGCTCACCGGCCTCGCCGGTGCGGAGGAGCATCGAGATGGGCGTCAGCCAGGGGTTGAGCATCTCCACCGTGGCAGCGAAGTCGCCCGACGCGTTGGCCTCGTGGGCCTGCCCGACAATCTCGAGGTCGATCGCGAACTCGCCGCTCGGGCGTCGCATACCGAGCTCGGATCGTACCCGTTCGTCGATGACGTCGCGAAAGTCTTCGAGGGCAAGTACATGGCGAAGCTCGTTGAACTTGAGCGCGATTTCCGCAAGCCCCGAGTCCACGCGCAGCTCGAGCGGCTGGACTTCGAAGAGCGAGGCCTCGAGAAGATAGCGGCCGCCGATATAGGCCTGCAGCGCCTCGACGTCGGGTTCAGCGGGCAGCGGCTGCGTGTAGAGCGGCGCAAGCAGGGTCGCCCCCACGATTTCCCGAAACTCATCGAGCGACGTTTCGCGCGACGCCGCGCCCGGACCCATCGCGAACTCCACCGAGGTCCCGTTGGCAATCGACGGATTCGTCGAAAGGCTCACGATGCGTACCCCCGCAACGAGCGCGAGTCCGAGGGTTGCGCGGCCCATGAGTTCGGAGGCGGCCTCGAAGTCTTGCGACTGCTTGATGACCTCGTCGTACCAACCGTCGGGCCTCGCGGCAGTCAGGTCGAAGACTTGCGCGCCAACTTCGGCCACTTCACCCCTCGCCATTGAGCTTTCGCCGGTACCATTCGATGGTCTCGAGTAAACCCTGTTCGAGCTCGACCTTCGCGCGGAACCCGAGGAGTGACTCGGCCTTCTTCACGTCTGGGATACGGAGCTCGACGTCAGGGAAGTCCCACTCGATGAACTCGAGCTTCGACTTGCTCTGCGTGAGACGCAGAATCAGCTGCGCGAGCTGATAGATGGTGACCGTGCTTCGCGCGTTGCCGATGTTGAAACTCTCGCCGATCGCCTCGTCCCGCTCGAGCGAAAGCAGGATCGCTTCGACGATATCGTCGATGTAGCACCACGACCGAATCTGATCGCCCTCGTTGTGAATGGTGATGTTGTCGCCCTGGAGCGCGCGGACGACAAAGGCGTGCACCGCGCCCTCCCCGACCTGTCCCGGCCCGTAGATGTTGAACGGGCGAATCGATACGGTGGGCAGCGAGAACTGCTTGAAGTAGTTGTGCGCGAGGTGCTCCGTGGCGAGTTTGCTCACCGCATAGGTCCATCTCGCTTCGCCGACGGCGCCGAGGCTCGTCACGTCGGCCTCGCGAACGCGAAACGCGTAGGATCCGAACACCTCGCTCGTCGAAAAGTCGATGACGCGCTTGACGCCGTGACAGTCGTTGGCTGCGCGGAGGACGTTCATCGTGCCCTCGAGGGAGATTTCCATGGTCATGACGGGGTTCTTGAGCACGGTGTCGACACCGGCGATCGACGCCATGTGCACCACGTAGTCGCATCCCTGCACCGCGCGGCGAACCGCGGTCATGTCCCGCACGTCCCCCACCACGAGCTCGACGTTCGGATGATGGTCCAGTCCCGCCTCCGACAGCGCGTTTCGGCGCAGAATGTCGAGGACGCGAATCTGGTTTTGCTCGGCGAGCCGCGCCGCCAGCGCGGTGCCGATGAATCCTGCCCCTCCCGTGATCAGGACGTGTGCCCCTTCAAGCATGCTTCCCCTTTTGCCCCTCCAGCTATCATAGTCGGGCCGGAGGCGTCGAGAAAGCCCGGTTCCCTTTACAGTGACGTCCCGCCGTGAGATCTTGAACGACAGAGGGGGAACTCCGCGGGGAGCGAAAATACGATGGAACGCTTCGTTCTTTGGCATAGGGTCCTACCCCCCGCATTCGAGGAGGAGGAGACCACCGCCGCTGCGGGGCAGTGGGCGAGGTATGTCACCAACGAGGTCCAAGCGACCGGCGGCGAAGTCATCTCGTCGCTCGCTGGGACGGTCGTCTCGGGTTTCGCGCTCCATGAGCTTCGAAGCGCCATCAACCTCGCGCTGCGACTCTTGGCGGAAGCCGAAGGACAGCCCGTGCCGGCCGGCGGTCTTCCGATCGCGTTCGGCATCGCGACGGGCGACGTGCAGCGCGCACAGAGCAGCGCGGGCGAGATCACCAGTACCGGCAGCGCCATCGACCGCGCCCAGCTGCTCGCAAACCAAGCCCGAGCGGGCGAAGTCGTGCTCGACATCGAGTCGCGAGAAGCGGCGTCGCGAACCTATCTCTTCGGAAGAAGCGTGAGCACCACCTCGTTCTCTCTCCGCGGGGAGGCCATCGACCGCTCTCGTCCCCTCGTCGAGGAGTGCCGGCGCGCGGTGGCTCTGCTCCATCCCGTACCCGTACCCGCGAGCATTCGTCACTCCTTCGAGGTCGTGAAGAAGGCCGCGGCGGGCTCGCAGACGCGCGCCCTCTATCTCGATGGGCCGCTCGGAGTGGGTGCACGAGACGCCGTGTTCGCGCTGCGCGATGAACTGAACCCGCCGCTCTTCCTCGAGATTGGCGCCGTGCCGGGCGGGCTCGAGCCCCTGGGCGGCCTCCGCCTCGCCCTCCTTCAAGCGTGGCGAGCGCTCGAGCCGACGCGACAGCGGCTGAAAGAGGATCAGCCGGGCGTCGCCGACGCGCTGAAGGCGATCGCTTGTGCGACTCCACCTCCCCGAGAGGCCGTCGTTCACGCACTCAAGGCGACGTTCCGAGCGGTCCGCAGCGAGCGCGGCCTTCCGTGGGTCTACGTCGACCGCGTGGGCGCCGTCGACCCCGCCACGCTTTCGGTGCTCGCATCCGCCCTCGAAGGGCCCGACGTCGCCGCGCTGCTTTGCGTCCGCACCACCGAGTCTAAGGTGCCTTCCGGCCTCAAAGCAGTGCGACCTGCTGCGGCCGTGGAGCTCTCCCCGCTCAGCCCGAACGAAGCGCTCGTCGTCGCCGCGGCAATCCTCGGTCCCGAGACCGACATCGAAATCTCGAAGCAGGTGGTCATCGCCGGCGGTACGACGGTGCTTGGTCTCACCGAGGCTGCGCGTACCATGGTCGCCACGGGCGACATCGTGCACGACGGCACGTCGTTCTCATGGCGCGAAGACGTCCCAGAGCAACGGCAGTTCCTAGGGCCTCGAGCCTTGCTCGAAGAGCGATTCGGAACACTCGACACTTCGTCGATGCGATTTCTCGAGATGGCGTGCGCCGCGCTGCCCGCGTCGAGCGCTCAGGTCATCGATGCCGCAGTCGCCCTCGACGGCGTGCCTCCACCCACGCGAGGCCGCGCCCTCGAGGCCCTGGTGGCGGACGGACTTCTAACGCCGCGTGGAAAACCCACGTCTGAACTCCTTCGTCGCGCTGTCGTTCAGCGCATGCCGCCCGCGCGACGCACCGAGGTCTACCGCTTCGTCGCGCAAGCCCTTCACGAAGCCGAGCCCCTCGTGGGCCCGTCGATGGCGGCCACGGTGGGTGTGTATCTCTGCGAAGGCGGCGACCTCGACCGGGGTGCCTTCGCCATCCTCGAAGCCGGCTCGCTCGCGGCGGACCAGGGCTACACGTCGGCCGCGGTTCGCTTAGCCGCGGCTGCGGTTCAGTACCGTCCAAACGACGACACCCGGTCGGCGGCAACCGAAATCAGTCGAGCCGTTCGACTCCCGTCCGGCCCCCCGCAAGAGGACCACGAGGCGCGGCACACCATCCCGGTTCACGAGGACGAGCTCGAAAACCCGACCGTCGCGGTCATCGAGGCCCTACGTGAACAGGACCACGACGCGTTCGACACTCTCATCGACGCGGCAATCGCCGCGGGCGCCGAGCTGGTTGGGACCCACTGCCTTCAGGTCATCTCCTACGTCACCAGAGGCGATCTGCCGGCGGCGAAACACGCACTCGACCTGGCACGGAAGAGCCCGAGCCCGACCCCTTCTGCCGGCATTCGAATCGGCATTGCGTCCGCATGCGTGCAGTTGGCGCGAGGCCACGCTCGACAGGCCATGCTCGACGCGCTCGGTGCCCTCGCTACCGCACGGGAGCACCAGGACGGCCTCGGCGAAGCGGCGGCGCTCAAGATGATCTCCACCAGCTGTCTCGCCGCCGGACTCGAGAACGACGCCATGCGCCTCGCAAGCGTCGCCGAAGCCGTGGCTAGCTGAACCCGTGCTGGCCCAGTTCCGCTACGCGGAACTCAGCTGACTGCACCCCGCCGACTCGGGTAGGACCCGAGTACGGTGAGGAAAGTCGTGACCGTGCGGAGCTCGTCGAGCGCTGCCTGCGTGGCTTCGGCGTCGACGTTGCCTTCGAAATCCATGTAGAAGATGTACTCGAACGGCGTATCGGGCTTGGGGCGCGATTCGATCTTGGTGAGGTTCATGCCACGCTCGGCGAAGATGGCGATGCATCGTGCGAGTGCACCCTGCTCGTGAATGGTCGAAAAGATGAGCGAGGTTTTGCACAGCACGCTCTGATCGAAGTGCGCAGGCTCCGTGGAGACGATCACCATGCGAGTGTAGTTCTTCGGCTGGTCGGCGATCTCACGACTCAAGATCGGCAGGCCGTGTAGGTTTGCCGCCTGCTCGCTCGCGATCGCCGCCTGAGAGGCATCGGCATCTGCCTTCACCTTCTCGACCGCCATCGCCGTGTCCGGAAACGCTTCGACGTGGCAGTCGGTGAGCGAATCCAGAAAGGCACCGCACTGCGCGAGCGCAACGGGGTGAGAATATACCCGCCGAATCGACCTGACGGGCACGTTCTCGAAGCCGATGAGGCAGTGGGCGATGGGCTGAAACTCTTCGCCCACGAGAAAGAGCCCCATCTCCGCCAAGAGGTCGTAGCTCTCGTTGATCGAGCCCGCGATCGAGTTCTCGATCGGCAGCACGGCGTAGTCGATTTCGCCACCCTTCAGCGCCTCGAGCATCTCGCGAAAACTATGGAAGCCGATGCAGGGAACCGTCGGTTTGGAGTCGGCGAAATGCCGCGTGGCCGCGAGTTGGCTGTAGGCGCCCTCGCTTCCCTGGTAGCCCACCCGAAGGGGTCGTTCGGCCTCCACGCGGGCCCCTCAATCCCTGAAGTTGGTGAACTGAAGCGGGAGGTCGAAGTCCTTTTCCTTCAGCATGGCGATCGCCGACTGCAGGTCGTCGCGCTTCTTGCCAGACACTCGCACCGAGTCGCCCTGGATGGACGCCTGCACCTTCATCTTGCTGTCCTTGATCGTTTTGACGATCTCTTTCGCCTTCTCCTTCGAGACGCCCTTTTTGAGCTTGATGAGCTGGCGCCACATCTGGCCGCCCGCCTGCTGCGCCGGCTGCGCGTCGAGCGCCTTCAGCGAAACGCCTCGCCGCACCATCTTGCTCTCGAGCACGTCGCGCGCCGCGTCGACCCGGCCCTCGCTGTTGGAGCGGAGGACGATGCCCTCATCGGTCTGCTCGACGGAACTCTCGGTCCCCTTGAAGTCGTAGCGCTGCGCAATCTCCTTGCTTGCTTGGTTGCGCGCGTTGTCGACCTCGTGCTGGTCGACTTCAGAAACGACATCAAACGACGGCATCGGACCTCCAGGGCCGGGACCCTATCATACGGGCGGCTTGCGGCGACCCGACTTCCGTTCATCGGCGTCTTGGTCCCCGCTTACGAGCGGCGAGAAGAAGTTGTCTTTCTTAGTGTACTCGTCGACGCGAAACGCGAACTTGTAGCTCGGCGCCGATCGCATGTTGCAATCGGTCCGCTCGCAGAACCGGCACGTGGTCCCCACGGGCACGGCCATCTTCTTCGGGTCCGCGAACGGAAGATCGTCGGCATAGGCAAATAGCTTCGCGTTGTCGGCGTGCGTACCGAGCCCGATGCTGTAGGCCGTTCCCTTCACCAGCGACCCTTGCTCGGGCTCGCTCACCACCTTGGCGAAGCAGAAGTACGTGGAACCGTCCGGAAACGCCGAGTACTGCTTGGTGATCACGTTGGGCGTCAGAAACGCCGTGTGAACGGCCATTTTGGGGCAGGAGCCGTCTTCGTGCGCGAAGCGAATTCCGTCGCCCGAGTAGCGCTTGGAGATGTTGCCGGCGACGTCGACTCGCAGGAAGTGCATCGGCACCCCACGACGTCGAGGGTCAGCAAGGTTGCACATCCGGTGCGCGACGGTCTCGTAGGAGGACTCAAACAGCTGCGCGAGGAGCTCGACGTCGTAGCGCGTTGCGGTCACCTCTCGATAGAACTCGGGGTACGGCAGCAACAGCGCCCCAGCAAAGTAGTTCGCGAGGTGGATCTTGATGAGTCGTCGCGTCTCGGCGTGCTGCCCGCTGTAGCCTTCGAGGATCGGCTTGTGAAGCTTCTCTTCGTCGAAAAGACCAAGCGCAACGGTGTGCGCCAGTTGAAACTTGAGACGCTGCTCGAACAAGCTGCCCGACACGGTGAGCACTCGCTCGTCGGCACTCCAGCGACGGATTACCGAGCTTCTTCCGGAGCCCGAGATGCGGTGTACGCGCACGCCGAGCTGTTCGCGAAGGCCTCGCTCGAGGTCGGTGCTCACCACGTGGCGCGACAGCGCCGACTCTCGGCGAAACTGCTGGGCGCGCTCCTCGAGGGTCTCGAACCAGTTGTCGTGCTGCTCGAGGAAGTCCGTGACCTCGTCGTAGGGACTGTAGTCGAACCGCACGTCACCCTCGCCCGCCTGGCGTTCGAGCTGCGCCATG
Organism: Myxococcota bacterium; assembly: GCA_039177115.1. GTDB lineage: Bacteria > Myxococcota_A > Polyangia > Polyangiales > Houyiibacteriaceae > SG8-38. The sequence goes on along the minus strand of JBCDFZ010000053.1, from coordinate 32,587 downwards.
CTGGTCATCACGTGGTCGAGCTGGCTCCGGGTGTTCTTGTAGAGGTTGAAGAGCGCGGTGATCGTCGCGACCGTCCTCGGCTCGGCGCTGATACTTGCGAGGTCTTCCTCGCTCAGGTTGAGGGACCGGAGAAGCGGTTCGTCCAGTAGGCGTGCCAGCCCGTCGTCGACGTGACGCTCTCCGAGGCTCCCCATGAACTCCTCGACGTCCACGCCGTACAGCTCGAGCGCCTTGAACAGGAGCGGAAGCTGAACGACCCGCTTGCCCTTCTCGATGAGACTCAGGTAGGCCGGGGAGATCTTGAGGCGGCGCGCTACCTCGCCCTGCTGAAGCCCTCGACGGAGCCGAAGCTCCCGCAATTGCTGCCCCATCGCTGCATTGGTTTCTGCCACCCGAGCGATTTACCGCGAATTTACAAGATTCACCAGAGGCCGCGTGAGGGTGAAAAAACGCAGGGTTCCAAGTCCTTGACGACCTCCTTGCGTGTGGTACTCGATGAAAGTTCGGGTTCGGTCGTGTGAAGCTGTAAAAGCACCGCAACGGCCACAGGGCCCCGCACCACAACCGACGACAAACAGGGTAGGATTTCGTCTCGCGCGAAATCGCGAAGGAAAGGATTCGGCGCATGGCTCCGAGCGGCAAGCGTGAACGCGACAAACCGTGGATAATGCGGACCTACGCCGGCCACAGCACGGCCTCGGCGTCGAACGAACTCTACCGAACCAACCTGGCGAAAGGTCAGACCGGCCTGAGCGTCGCTTTCGATCTGCCAACCCAAACCGGCTACGACTCGGACGACACGCTGGCGCGCGGCGAGGTCGGCAAGGTCGGGGTGCCAATCTCGCATCTCGGCGACATGCGTGCGCTCTTCGACGGCATCCCCGTCGAGCAGATGAACACGTCGATGACGATCAACGCCACGGCGGCGTGGCTCCTCTCGCTCTACATCGCGACCGCCGAGGATCAGGGCGCCGATCCGTCCGTGCTTCGGGGGACCACGCAGAACGACATCATCAAAGAGTACCTCTCGCGTGGCACGCACATCTTCCCGCCGGCTGCGTCGATGCGGCTCATTACCGACCTCATCACGTACACGGTCATCGAGGTCCCCAAGTGGAACCCGATCAACATCTGCAGCTATCACCTCCAGGAAGCGGGCGCGACGCCGACCCAGGAGCTGGCCTACGCACTCGTCACCGCCATTGGCGTGCTCGACGCAGTAAAGGCAACCGGGCGAATCCCGGAAAGCGATTTCGGCAAAGTCGTCGGACGGATGAGCTTCTTCGTAAACGCCGGCATCCGCTTCGTCGAGGAAATGTGCAAGCTCCGCGCCTTCGTGGAGCTTTGGGATCGCGTCACGCGGGAGCGATACGGAATCGAGGACCCCAAGCAGCGACGCTTCCGCTACGGCATCCAGGTCAACTCGCTCGGCCTCACCGAGCAGCAGCCCGAGAACAACATCATCCGCATCGTCCTCGAGATGCTCGCCGTGACGCTCAGCAAGGACGCACGCGCACGCGCAGTGCAGCTCCCCGCTTGGAACGAAGCGCTCGGCCTGCCCCGCCCGTGGGACCAGCAGTGGTCCCTGCGCGCGCAGCAGATCCTTGCGTACGAAACCGACCTGCTCGAATACGCCGACCTCTTCAAGGGCAGCGATGTGGTCGAGGCCGAGACCTCTCGCCTCGTCGAGTCGGCCTGGGCCGAGGTCCAAGAGGTCCTCAAGCGCGGGGGTGCGGTCGACGCGGTCGAAAGCGGCTACATCAAGCAGAAGCTCGTCGAGTCGAACGCCGCGCGCCTTCGCGCCATCGAGAACGGCGAGCAGACCGTCGTCGGCGTGAACAAGTACACCGAAGGGGCGCCCTCCCCGCTCATCGAGAACCTTGACGACGCCATCCTCACCGTCGATGCGGCCGTCGAAAAAAAGCAGATCGAGGCGCTCGAGTCCTGGCGCAGCGAGCGCGACGGCCCCGCGGCCGAAAAAGCGATCGCCGAGCTTCAGCGCGTGGCGCGCACGAACGACAACGTCATGCCCGCCTCCATCGCTGCCGCACATGCTGGCGTCACCACGGGCGAATGGGCGCACGCCCTCCGCGCCGTGTGGGGCGAGTACCGCGCGCCCACCGGTGTTGCGGGTGCCAGCGTCACGACCTCCGGGTCGGGTCCGTCGGCCGAGCTCGTCGCAAGCCTCCGCAAGCGTCTCGCCGAGCTCGAAACCCGCATGGGGCGCCGTGCCAAGCTTCTCGTCGGAAAGCCCGGTCTCGACGGCCACTCGAACGGCGCTGAGCAAATCGCCATCAAGGCGCGTGACGTCGGGTTCGACGTCGTCTACGAAGGCATTCGCGTCTCGCCGGAACAGATCGTCGCGTCGGCGCTCGAAGAGGGCGTACACATCATCGGGCTGAGCATTCTGAGTGGCTCCCACTTGGCACTGGTGCCCGAAGTGGTCGAGCGCCTCGAAAAAGCCGGGCTCGGCGACGTCCCAGTCGTCGTCGGCGGCATCATCCCCGAGGCTGACGCAGAGGACCTCCGCTCACGCGGGGTCGCGGCGGTCTACACACCGAAAGACTTCGAGCTCGACCACATCATGGCCGATTTGATCGACCTCGTGGACCGGCAGCATGCTGCCGAGTGACTTCGCGGAAGAAGCCAATCGCGTGATGAATGCCGACAAGCCCGCCGTCTCGCGTGCGCTCAACCTCGTCGAGGACCGGCGACCGGAATCGCACGATCGCGTAGCCGCTCTGCTTGCCTCTCTTAAAGATGCACCCAAGGCATCAGGCGGACATCGCGTGGGCCTCACGGGCCCACCCGGCGTCGGCAAGAGTACCCTCACCTCCGCACTCGCTCGGACGCTCCGAACGCGCCACCGAAGCGTGGGCGTGGTGGCGGTCGATCCGTCGAGCGTCCAGTCGGGCGGCTCGCTCCTAGGCGACCGCGCCCGGATGAGCTTCGACCCGTCGGACGAGGGCCTCTTCGTCCGATCGCTCGCAACCGCCGGCGAAGTCGGCGGCCTGGCCTACGCCGCCAACTCGGCGGTGCGGGTGCTGGCCGCTGCGTACGACATGGTGCTCGTCGAGACCACAGGCGTCGGCCAGTCCGAGATCGACGTCGTCCATGTCGCCGATACCGTCGTCCTGGTCATCCAGCCCGGCAGCGGCGACGTACTCCAGTTCTTGAAGGCAGGGATCATGGAGATCCCCGACGTCCTGGTCGTCAACAAGGCCGACCAGGACGAACTCGCACGACGCGCGGTCGCGGATCTCCAGGGCGCCCTTCGGACGGCCGAGTCGGCGGGAGCCAGTCGCCGGGACGACGGCGGATGGGAGACCCCGATCGTGGCCACGAGCGCGACCAAAGGCACCGGCATCGACGAGCTGATCGAGGCGCTCGACGCGCATCAGGCGCACCTCAGGCCAAGCCTCGAACGAAGGCGGCGTTCTGGCGAGATTCGCTGGGCGACCGACCTTTTTCGCCGTAAACATGGCGACCACGGCGTCGCGACCCTAGAAGGGCTGGAGGTCCTCGGGAGACGCGCTCAAAAAGAGCTCGAGGCTGGCGAAAACCCGCTTAGCCTTTGCGAACAACTGAGCCGAGAGTATGTAGCAACGCTCCGCCAGACCCCACGAGGAAACCATGAGTGAAGTTCCCAACATCGTACCCATTGGACAGGTTCCCGAGCTCGGCGTGACGCCCGAGAAAATGCACGCGTTCGTCATCCGCCCCGAGCGGTTCGGCGAGCCAATGCAATCGTTCCAGAAGGAAGAGATGCCTGTCTGGGACATCGGCCCCGACGAGGTGCTCGTCCAGGTCATGGCAGCCGGCATCAACTTCAACGGCATCTGGGCCGGACTCGGCAAGCCCGTCAACATTCTGAAAGGGCACGGGCTGCCATTCCACATCGCAGGCTCCGACGCGGCCGGGGTCGTGTGGAAGGTCGGCTCGGCGGTGAACGACCACAAGGTAGGCGACGAGGTCGTGCTGCACTGCAACCACCTCGTGAACCCTGGCGCCAACGACCTGCAGACCATCTACGGCTACGAAACGCCAGATGGCTCGTTCGCACAGTTCACCAAGGTACAGGCGCAGCAGGTGCTGCCGAAGCCGAGCCACCTCACGTGGGAAGAGGCCGCAAGCTACGGGCTCGTGTACTACACGGCCCACCGCATGCTGATCGACCGCGCCGAGCTCGAGCCGGGAGAAGACGTGCTCGTTTGGGGTGCTGGCGGTGGGCTCGGCGTGTTCGCGGTGCAGCTCTGCAAAGTGATCGGTGCACGCGCGATCGCGGTCGTGTCGAGTGACGACAAAGCCGAGCTGGTCAAGAGGCTCGGCGCGCACGGCGTCATCAACCGAAAGGAGTTCCCGGCGCTTCAGTATCGCGAAGGCATGACGCCCGAGGAAGAAAAGGCGCACATGGCCGACATCAAGGCCTTCGGGAAGCGAATCTGGGACATCCTGGGCGAGAAGAAGGGGCCGGACGTCGTGTTCGAGCACGTCGGGAAGTCGACGTTTCCCGCGAGCGTGTTCCTCGCATCCAAGTTCGGCCGCATCGTCATCTGTGGCGCGACCACCGGGTACAACCTCACGTTCGACGTACGCCACCTCTGGATGCGGCAGAAGAGAATCATCGGGTCGCACTTCGCCGACGCCGATTCGGCGGGGCGCGCCAACCGCCTGGTCATCCAAGGCCAGGTCGAGCCCGTCATGACCCAACTTTTCACTTGGGAGGAGCTCGCGGAAGCGCACCAGCTCATGTACGAAAACAAACTGCACGGGACCGTTTCGGTCCTCGTCGGCGCCCCTCGACCGGGCCTCAAAAACCTCGAGGAGACACGCGCCGCCATCGCAAACGCTTAGGAGACCGCATGAAAGACGTGATCAAGGCCATCGAGGCCGTCTACCAACGCGCACACAGCAACCTGAAGGCGAAGGTTTCCGATGGAGACCGGATCAGCGGGGGCAAGCTCAACCAAAACCAGTTGGCCGCCCACGCGCTTGCGTTTCTCGCGACCGAGCTCGAAGCTTGTCGCCAACTTGCCGACTGGGCGGAGCGAGTCGGCGACGACTACGCCGGCAAGGTTGCGCGTGCTTACGTCGGGGAGGCCGCCCGGACACTAGCAGGTGGGGTCGACCTCGGCGCCTGTGAGAACATCGCCTTGAGCGAGCTCGGCATCACCCAAGCCGACCTCATGGAGACCCTCCGTCGACCAGACGTCGTGGCCTTCTCGAACGAACACGCGAGCGGCGAGGTCTACCTGGAACTCGCGGCGCGGGCGCGCGATGACGGCTACCCAAACCCCGGGATGGACGACGCGATGCTCGACGAGATCCGGGCTCAGTTCCGAAAATTCGTCGACGTTGAAGTGATCCCTCAAGCGCAGGAAATCCATCGGAAAGACGTGCTCATCCCGATGGGCATCGTGGAGCAGATGAGCGAGCTCGGCGTGTTCGGGCTGACCATCCCTGAAGAGTACGGCGGTCTCGGCATGACCAAGGTGGCGATGTGCATCGTCACCGAGGAGCTTTCGCGCGGCTACATCGGCGTCGGCTCCCTCGGCACACGCGCCGAAATCGCGGCCGAGCTCATTCTCGGAGGCGGCACGGAGGAGCAGAAAAAGGACTGGCTTCCACGCATCTCCGCGGGCGAGGTCCTGTCCACCGCGGTTTTCACCGAACCCAACACGGGGTCCGACTTGGCCCATCTCGGAACGCGCGCAGTCAAGCAGCCCGACGGAAGCTACGTAGTAAACGGCGCGAAAACGTGGATCACCCACGCGGTGCGCGCCGACCTCATGACCCTGCTCGCGCGTACCAATTCGGACGAGCCTGGATACAAGGGCCTCTCCATGTTTCTCGCCGAGAAGACGCGCCTCACCGGCGAGGATGGTGAGCCGGAGTTCGTCGACGAGGGGCTCACCGGTACCGAGATCAAGGTGCTCGGCTATCGCGGTATGAAGGAATACGAGCTCGGCTTCGAAGACTTCAAGCTGCCTGAGGCGTCGCTCCTCGGCGGCGAGGAAGGCGCTGGGTTCAAGCAGCTCATGCGCACCTTCGAGAGCGCGCGGATCCAAACGGCAGCGCGCGGTGTCGGCTTGGCTCAGGCCGCACTGGAGGATGCCATCCTCTACGCCAACGAGCGCGAGCAGTTCGGCGGGCCCATCTTCCAGTTCCCGCGAGTCGCGCGGAAAATTGGTCGGATGATCGCACGCACCGAGGCCGCTCGACAGCTCACGTACTTCAGCGCGAGAGAGAAAGACCTAGAGAAGCGCTGCGACCTCGAAGCCGGCATGGCCAAACTGATTGCCACGCGCGCCGCTTGGGAAGCGGCCGACGCCAACGTCCAGATCCACGGCGGCAACGGCTACGCCGAGGAGTACACGGCGTCGCGCCTCCTGGTCGACTCCCGGGTGCTCAGCATCTTCGAGGGCGCCAACGAGATCCAGGCCCACGTCGTGGCCCGCCGGCTCCTCGAACAGTAACGAGTCGCGGTGTGCTGGGCGCGGCGGCGGTCACCGCCGTGCCCCGCAGGATCCGATCGGAGGGATTTCGCACAGAGGCGAGCCACTCTGCGGAGCCGCGCCGCGATCCGAGCTTCGTTTGTGAACCGAGGGTATCCTCTCGGTTTCCGTTCGGTTAAAAGGGGCGCCCGATAGCACGAGTGGCGAGCCCGACGCCCCATGGCCTCTACACTGCGCGAGCGATGTTCGCCGCGCTCGACCCCGCCCACCGTCGAATCACACAGGGGTTCGTCTTCCTCGGCGGGGTCTGCGTCGTCGCCACAATCGGGTACATGCTGCTCGGCTGGAGCTTCTCCGACGCGGTCTATATGGTCGCGATCACGATTTTCAGCGTGGGCTACGGCGAGGTGCAGCCCGTCGTCGGTCCGGTGCGCTGGTTCACCGTCGTCGTGATTGTCCTCGGCTGTTCCTCGCTCATCTACATCATGGGGGGCTTCTTCCAGCTCATTGCGGAAGGTGAGCTCAACCGTCTCCTCGGGAATCGAAGAATGAAGAAATCCATCGAAGACCTGTCCGACCACATCATCGTGTGCGGCTTCGGCCGGATCGGTCGTGTTCTCGCAGCCGATCTCAAGCGCGGCGGCGCCACGGTGGTGCTCGTCGACAACAACGCCGATCGAATCGCGGCGGCCACGGAAGCCGGCGCGTTCGCCCTGGTTGGGAACGCGACTTCGGACGAAGTTCTCCTTTCCGCGGGCGTCGACAAGGCAAGGGCGCTTGCGACCGTGCTCCCGGACGACGCTCTCAACGTGTTCATTACGCTGACGGCCCGTAACTTGAACCCCAACCTACGAATCATCGCCCGTGCCGAAGACCCGGCGTCGGACTCGAAGATGGTACAGGCCGGCGCCGACAAAGTGGTGCTGCCGTCCGCGCTCTCGGGGGAACGCGCCGCGCAGATGCTGCTGCGCCCGGCCATGGTCGACTTCTTCTCCGGCCAAGACCTTTCGGGTCTCGAACAAGAGCTGAGGGCTCTCGGGCTCCAAATCGAACAGTTCGAGGTCGACCGGGACTCGCCGCTGATTGGCAACACCGTCGGCGCGCTCGAAAGCAGCGGTGACGGGGGTTTCCTCGTCATCGCCGTTCGGCGGGCCGGAGGGAACATCGTCCGGAACCCGGAGAAACACTTCACCTTCTCCGAGGAAGACAGCGTGCTGTTCATGGGCCACGGCGAAGACATCCCTCACTTGAAGAAGGCCTTCGCGATCGCCAACATTCGCCCCGCCGTGCGCCGGCCGCTCACCTACCGTGGTGCAACCCGGCGCTGACGTCCTTGCGCGCGGTCGTTACTGGACGATGACCCTGCAGTCGGCGCTGCAGCCGCCGCCCGGGATCCCGTTGTCTTCGCCAGCATCGCAGTCTTCCCCGAACGCGGGCTGACGCACGCCGTCTCCACAGCTCGGCCCCGCCGTGCAGTCTGGGTTACACCCGTTGTACGCGCCGAGGTTGTCGCCGTCGTCGCACTCTTCGAACTCAGCATCGACCTCTCCGTCCCCGCAGAAGGGGCCGAGGCCCGAGCAGTCGGGCAGACACTTGCCGTACTCACCGGTGTTCTCGTCCACCCCGTCGTCGCAGAACTCGAAGCGCGTCGCGACACCGTCTCCGCAGGTGAAGTCGCACTCGGAGCTTTCCGTCACGAAGCCGTCGAGCGTGAGACTGAAGTTTGAAGCGCCTGTGTGCCGTTCGGCGTGGAAGATCGACACCTCGTAGACGTTGCCTTCGGTCAGCCGGTCTTTGCAGGCTTGGACGATGCCGTCCTGTTTGGCGCTGTCAGCAGCCGTCGGATCCGCGAAGCTCATAGTGTCATCCTCACTCGGATGCAGGCCGCCCACGTCGAGGCAAAGGAAGCCGTCCACGAAGACCCAGAGGTCATCGTCCCCGCTAAACGTCAGCACCTCGTCGCCCTGGTAGACGAAGAAGTAGTGCGTCTCGGTGGTGAACCCGAAATTGCGAAACTCACCGGCCGGCGCATCCGAGGGCACGAACGTGGTTTCGCCGTAGGTGGGCTCCGCAGGCCATGCGAGCGGTGCGAGCGACCCGTCGTCGAGCGGGAAAAAACCGACCGAGTCGGGATCGTCGTTGCTCGAGAAACGATAGACGTTGTCGCTGGTTTCGCTGAGGGCGAGCTCTCCCACTACTTCGAGGTTTCCGGTTTGGTCGAGCGTCGGACTCGTTCGATACCACGCTGCAAACGACTCCGCGCTATGGGGCGGGCCCTCGTCCACGTCTTGTTCGTGCGGGTTCTCGCCAGAAAGCACCGGGCGGCCATCCTCGTCCAAGAAGTCTTCCGTGATGTCGAAAGAAATCGAACCGTCGCCGTCGTCCGGGTTGTTGAAGTCCGGGTTGAAGTCGGTCGAGTCGCCGTCACTGGTGTCGTTGCTTCGGAAGTCTCGGTAAATGACGGGAATTCGAAGAACGTCGGGAAGGTCGACCGGCGTCAATACGCACTGGAACCCCTCCTCTACCTGGCAGGTCGACGAGCACCCATCGCCGTCCTGGGTGTTGCCGTCGTCGCAGGCCTCACTCGTATTCGGAAGAATGACGGTATCGCCACATACCGCCTGGCAAACGCCGTTCGCGCAGTTCGGTTCGTTGTTGCAGCTGTTGTCGCAGCCATCGAAAGGCGTGAGGTTGCCGTCGTCGCACTGCTCGGTGCCCTCGCGGTTGCCGTCGCCACAGACGGTGGGCTCGCAGTCTTCGCCCTCTGTCTCGCACTTGAATCCGTCTTCGAGCTGGCATTCGTCGGAGCAGCCCGGGGCCGCGGAGCCGGCGTCGTCACACTGTTCGAACCCGGCCACGATGCCATCGCCGCACTCGGTCGCGCCGCAGGCTACGCCTGGGATCGGACAGCTCCAACCGTCCTGCCGTACGCAGTCGGCGCTGCATCCGTCGCCGCTCTCGTCGTTTCCGTCGTCACAGGTTTCAGGCGGGTCGACGCGCGAGTCGCCGCACACGATCGCGACGCACGTGACGCCTGCCGTCGGGCAACGAAACCCGTCCTCCACCTCGGAGCAGTCGGCCGAGCAGCCGTCCCCGCTCTCCTGGTTGCCGTCTTCGCAGGCCTCGGTCGCCTGAAGCTCACCGTCTCCGCAGTCGAGTGACACGACTCCACCGGTGCCCCCCGTGCCGCCGGTCCCGTCGCCGCCGACGCCCCCGGCCGCGGCACCGCCGGCGCCGCCATCGCCACCCGCGCCCCCGTCGCCACCGGCTCCGCCGGTCCCTCGCGGGTCGGCGCTCGTGTCACCGCAGGCCACCATCACGGCCAGCAGGCCGACTGCAAAGATACGATATAAATTCATTTCTTGAGTATAAGTGTATCTGGCCAGGCTTCCAGTGGTCTTTCCCGTGGGGAGCCCCCTTTTCCGGTGAGCTAGATCACGAAGATGGGATTCGAGCCGAACGACCCCGCGCCTCCGTCTAAAGCCTACGCACCCGCCGCCGAAAGAAACCGACTGGCCATCGGAACGGTTCTCGAGAGCGTGCTTCCGGGCTCTGGCGTGGTGCTCGAGGTCGCGAGCGGCACGGGTCAGCACGCGGTGCACCTCGCGTCCCAGATGCCCACGCTGACATGGCAGCCAAGCGACGTCTCGCCTCGGGCGCTCGAGAGCACTCGGGCGTGGGCCGACGAAGCCAACCTCCAGAACCTTCTCCCACCGATCAGGCTCGACGTGCTCGAGCATCCGTGGCCGATCGCGCATGCGGACGCGGTGCTGTGCATCAACATGATCCACATCGCCCCGTGGACCGCGACCCTCGCTCTCTTCCGCGGCGCGCGGCGACTCCTCGGGCCCGACAGGGTCCTCGTGACGTATGGACCCTACCGGATGCACGGCAGCCACACGGCGCCGAGCAACGAGACGTTCGATCGAAGCCTACGGTCTCAACACCCTGAATGGGGTGTGCGCGACATCGACGATCTCGTCACCGTGGCGCACGACCACGACTTCTCGCTGACCGAAACACACGAGATGCCTGCCAACAACTTCACCCTGGTGTGGAGGCGCGGTCAGGACGCCGGGTAGAAGAGCATCAGGAAATAGGCTGAAAACAGCAGGATGAGAAGCGAGCCTCGCTTCCGCCCAATGTGAGGGTCGCGGCCTGTGGCCGCCATCACGATCAAGAGCACGGTGACGCCAAACATGATCGGAAAATCCCGGGTCACCAGCGCATGCGACACCTTGGCGCCGGGAGCGATGAGCCCCGGCAGGCTGAGAACCCCGAGCAGGTTGAACATGTTCGAACCGACTACACTGCCGACGGCGATGTCTTGCTCGTTGCGGCGTGCGGCGGCGACGGACGCCGCAAGCTCCGGGAGGCTCGTGCCGAGCGCGACGACCGTGAGACCGATCACGAGCTGGCTCACCCCGAGGTTCTCCGCAACGCCAACCGCTCCCCAGACCAGAACTCGCGACCCCACCAACAGAAAAAACAGTCCGACGACAAAAAGGAAAACGCCCTTCGCGCTTGGCATCGGGTCGGGGATCTCGTCTTCGATTCCTGCTGTGAGCGGGTCGGCCTCGTCGGCGCCCTGCACCTTCGCCTGAATCGCGATCCAGGCGACCAGCGCAAACATCCCCGCGAGCAGGACGCCGCCCTCGACCCGACTCAGGCTGTCGTCCCTGAGAAAGAACCACGCGATCGCCATGATGCCGAGCAGGACTGGAAGCTCTCGAATGAGGAGCCTCGAGTTCACTCGGAGCGGGCGTACGATCGCCGCAGCGCCGAGCACGAGCGTGGTGTTGGTGATGTTCGAGCCGATCGCATTGCCGATGCCCATCTGCGGGCTGCCGGCCCATGCCGCCATCCCCGACACCAACATTTCGGGCGCCGAGGTGCCGAAGGCGACGATCGACAGCCCAATGGCTAAGCGCCCCACCCCCAAATTGGACGCGATCCCCGCAGCTCCGAACACGAAGCGGTCCGCCCCCCAGACGACCGCGACGAAGCCGACGAGGATGGCGGCCGATGCGTATACGAGCATCAGGACGGCCTCGCGAAAGACTGAAGCAAGGCCGGAGTGTTACGCAGGACGAAGGTCGCGCAAGCAGGGTTCAGTTCACGCTGGCGAAACTACCCGCGGGGGCGCTATACCTTCGCAACACGAAGGGAAGCAGCATGGGTGAGCGGCTCGAGGGCAAGGTGGCAGTAATCACGGGAGCTAGCCGAGGGATCGGCGAAGCGATCGCGACACACATGGCCAGAGAGGGGGCGAAGGTCGTCCTGGTCTCGCGCAAGATCGAAGGCCTCCAAGAGGTGGCCGACAAGATCCAGAGCCTCGGTGGCGAGGCGACACCGATTGCCTGCCACATCGGCAAAGAAGAAGCCCGCTCGCGCATGCTTGCCGAGGCCCTCGACAAGTATGGACAGATCGACGTGCTCGTGAACAATGCTGCAACCAACCCCCACTTCGGCCCCATGATGACGATCGACTGGGGCGCGTGGGACAAGACGTTCGAGGTCAACGTCAAAGGCTACTTCGGCATGACCAAGCTGGTGGTGCAGCACCTTCAGGAACGGAAGGCCAAGGGCTCCGTGATCAACGTCGCCAGCGTTGCTGGGAAACAAGCCGCCCCTTTTCAGGGGGTGTACGGAATGACGAAGGCCGCCGTCATCTCGATGACACGAACGCTTGCGATGGAGCTCGGCAGCAACGGCATCCGAGTGAACGCCATTGCGCCCGGGCTCATCGAAACCAAGTTCGCCCAGGCGCTCGTGGCTAACGACACGTTTCGCTCGATGGTGATCGAACGGACGGCCGTGGGCCGAGTCGGCCAACCTGATGACATCGCGGGGGCCGCGGTGTTTCTCGCTTCAGACGAATCTGACTACATGACGGGGGAGACCATGGTGATCGACGGCGGCTGGACCATGGGATAATCGGGGGGCGGATGGTCGGAGAGCCGCCCCCAAGCCCTGCACGGGCGACACGGCAGCGCGACTTGACCGAGTTGCGGATCGCCAACCTGCGGCGCGAACTCGACGCCGAGACCGACGCCCGCGCACAGGCCGCAATCCTCTACGAGATCGGCATCCTCGAAGAGCACGATCTCGAACGACCGAGCGCGGCGGCTGGGTCCTACGAGCACGCGGCCGAAGTCGATCCACTGTTTCAGCCGCCCCTGATCGCCCGGCTGCGCCTCGCGGAGCGCGCGCCAAACGGCGTTTCAATCGAGGCGCTTTGTGACGCCCAGGTCGCGGCGGCCAACACCGACATCCTTCGGGCGGCTGCCCTCGTCGACCTCGCGCTCTGCACCGATCAATCCGTCGACCTCCTGCGAGAAGCCATCCGCGTCACGCCCCGAAACAGCGGGGCGGCACTCCTTCTCGAATGGATCGCGGGGAACCGCGGCGATCCCGAGGCAGTCCTCGATGCGATCCATGCACAGGCGATCGCGGCAACCGAGCCGGCGCTTCGCGGAGCGCTTTGGCTCGAGGTGGGCCTCGTCTCTTTCGACCTCGGCCGGATCGACGAAGGCCTCGCCGCACTGACGCAGGCCGCGGAAACGCCCGAGGTCGCGCTGCACGCGCACTCCCTCGCGGTGCGAATCGCCCGGGAGCATCAGCGATGGCCGATGTTCGATCGCGCTGCGCTCGCCCTCGCCAAAGCGCTCGAGCGTTGCGCCGACCAAGCCGAACCGAGCGATCCACTAGCTGCGCCCATGCCTCGCGAGCACTTCCTCCCGGCGGCCGTGCTGCTGCTGGCGGAGGTCGGTGCTCGACGCCTCGAGACCCTCGGCGACGCCGGAGGCGCGCTATCTGCTTTTGAAGAGGCTCTCCGACTCCAGCCGCACGACCTGGGGATCCGTTTGCAGGCTCTTTCAGCCGCAGAAGCCATCAAAGACCAGGCGACCATCGACGAGGCCTGCGCATGGTTCTTGGAGCACCAGGCCGACCACCCCGGGTTCATCGCGCACAAGATCCGGCGTGCAATCGCGAGCGCAGACGTCGAAGCCGCCCGTCATGAGCTCGCAACCATACATGGCGCCTTCCCCGCCTCCCCGCTCGCGTCCGCGTCGCTGGACGTGGCCACCATCCGTGCTCAGGCAATCGATGCGCGAATCGCCAACCTCCAGCGCCGCGGGGCCGACGGTAGCAGTCCGGACGGTCGGAGCGTTTGGCGAGCCGCCCAACTGGCGACCGAGCAATCGGTTCATGACGTCAACCCGCACCAGCTCTACGATGAAGCCATCCGGCTGCGACCCGAAGCCGCGGACACGATCGAACGGGAAGCCCTCGGGGCCTGCATCTTCCAAGAGGACTGGACTGGCGTCGTTCGTCGGTGCGAGTCGCTCCTCTGTCGCGACCTAGACTTCGACGAGCGCGCGATCCTCGGATACTGCAAGTACGAAGCCCTGAAGCGCGCCGGCTCCAAGGCCGAGGCCGAGGCGTTTCTGAGCGAATCGGTCAGTGAGCCCGCGCACCAGCGCTGGGCGCCATCCATCGCACGAACGCATGCGGCGTGGACGGGTAACCTCGCCCTCCTCCGGAGCGCGCACGAGGCACTTGCTTCCGGGACCTCGGGAGAAGAACGCGTAGGACACCTCTGCGCCGTCGCGCAGACCCACGCGCGCGAGCAGCGGTGGGAAGCCTGCGAGGAAGCGCTCAGACGAGCGCTTCAAGAAGTGCCGGACGATCCGTATGCGCTGTCACTCTTGGAAGGCGTGATGCGGGAAAGTGGACGCCCTGAGACCGCCGTCTCACTCGTCTCGAAGCGGTCGAAGAGCACGCCCGGCGCGGCACTCGATGAGCTTGCCCTTCTGCTCGCGGGTGCTTCCGCGGAGCGCGACGGAAACCTCCCGGCAGCGCGACACGCGTACGAGGTCGCGATGAAGTCCGCGCCGAGCTCTCCGTCCGCAGCCCTCGCGCTGCTCGACATCGCCCGAAAACAAGACGACCGCGGAGCGGCCATCCGAGCCCTAGGCGCGCTCGCCCGCGGGGACTCGGCGGACACTGAGTCCGAGAGGTTCTCAGTCCTCGAGGGAGACGCCCTGCTCGAAGTAGGTCGAGCTGAAGAGGCGGCCGAGGCATACGAGAGTGCGCTCGATCATCCTGTGACCGAGCTCGAGGCCGCGGTCGGGCTCCTCATGACTCCCGCCAGAGCGACGACCGAAGCGCAGCGCCATGCCGCCGAGCGAATCCTTGCGGGCCGAGCCCCGGCAAGGCCGGAAGGTACGGGCTTCGAAGAGGTATACGGAGCCTGGCGCGAGGGCCTCGCCGAAGGCGGCGACTCCTCGGAGGTTTGGTTTCGGTGGTCGGACATGGCGCCGAACGAGAGGCTTCGCGCAAGGGCGCTCCTCGAGGGCCTCCGAACGATGGCGATCGCTCAAGGTGCGGACGCCGCGGACGACGTGTTCTTGAAGGCCCAGGACGCCGAGCCGCTGGCGGCGCAACACCCGGCGGCGGCCATCGCCCTCGATGAGGCGATCTCAGCGGGCGACGACGCGACGTTTCGGGTGACGGCATCGAGTCACCGCCTAGAGCACGCGGACGAAGTGGGGCGCTCCTCTCAGCAGGCCGCGCATTGGCGCGCGCTGGTTGACGCCGGACGCGGCGTAGAGGCGGTGCCTCACCTCACCGCCGCGCTCGACCGACGTCCGGACGACCTGGCGCTTTGGGAAGCGCTCCGGACGGCGGCCCGACAGACGGGAGACTGGGCTCTCGTGGCGCTCTGCTGCGATCGACTGGCCGGCTTCGTCGAAGGACCTCTTCGAGCCGACCTGCTCGAGGAGGCCGGTGTGGTCCGGCTCGACCACCTCGGCCAAGAGCGACAAGCCGAGGATCTCTTCCGCTCAGCGCTCGCGGCGGACCCGACGCGCGGCG
Organism: Myxococcota bacterium; assembly: GCA_039177115.1. GTDB lineage: Bacteria > Myxococcota_A > Polyangia > Polyangiales > Houyiibacteriaceae > SG8-38. Next base: position 17,252 of record JBCDFZ010000053.1, on the reverse strand, counting down.
TTTCGTTTCGCAGACTGCACGACCTTCTGACGGCGCGAGAAGACGCCGACGGACTCGACAACCTGGTCACCGCACGGCTCGCCGAGGGCGGCGGCGACGGGCGCGAAGATCTTCTCTACGAGCGCGCGCGCCTGCTGCGCGGGTTCAGCGAACGTGAAGAGGCCCTCGAGGTGCTCGGCGAGCTGCTTGCGGTTTCGCCTCGGCATCCCGGTGCCCTCGCCCTCGCCTCCGAGATCTACGTGTCGCTCGAGCGATGGGAGGACGCGGTGGGGAGCCTTCGACGCCTGGCCGACGCCGAGATTCCTGCAGCACAAAAACGGATCGCCCACCTCGGCGCAGCCGACTTCCTCGAAAGCCGCATTGGAGCACCGGCGGAGGCGCTCGAGGAACTCCGTGCCGTCGACGCGCTCGACCTCGCAGACGTGTCGATTCTGAATCGCGTGGCGTCGCTCGAAGAGAACCTCGGAAACACGAGCGACGCGGCCGCGGCGTTTGAACGCGCGCTTTCGCTCGAACCCACGAATCGAGACGCCGCCGCGGGAGTCTCGCGAACGTCCGAAGAACCCATCCGTGACCGAATGCTCGCGTCTTTCGAAGACGCGCTCTGGGACCGCATCGCGCCTGGAGTGCTCGAGGGTGAATGGCTCGTCGACCTTCGGAACGCGGCGGTCTGGCGGAGCCATCCGCGTCGTACGGCGGCCGCCAACCGCATCGTCGCCGTCCTGTCGCTGACGGAGCCGCGCCCCGAAGACGGCGAAACGTCGCCCGTGTTCGATGCCGTGCCTTCCGATGAGCTTGCAGACGACCCGGCGCCGCAAGCACATCGCCGCATCGTTGCGCTCGTCGGGCCCACGCTCGACAAGCGTCGCCGGCGTACCAGGAGCAAGGTGGTGCCGTCCACGCCCGTGTACGATCGGCTCGAACACCTCTGTGGACGGTTTGACGCGCGAATCGGTACCGTGTCGATCGGCACAGAACCCTCCGTATGGCAGGCGAGCGTCAATCGACACGGACAGGTCGACTGGGTCGTCCCCTCACAGGCCAAACCGGACGTCGCTGGAACCGACTTGTTCCAGGCTGGACGCCTCGCTTGGCTCACTCCGCGCGGAGGGGCACCCTTTCTCGAGATCACCGTGGAGCAAGCCACGGCAAAGCTCGCCGCGGTCGTCCGCGCGTCGAAGCGCGAGGTCATCTCCGACCTCGGAGGCATCCCGCGGGTCGAAACCAAGCTTGCGCGGTCGCTTCGGAGGTCGGTGAGCGAGATCCTCGGCGAAGAACCGACCCCCATGACCGCGCTGGAGGCCACCGCACGTTGGTTTCAACAGTCGGCCGACCGCGCCGGCCTGCTTGCGGTCGAAGACATCGAGATCGCGCTGGCCAGCCTGGTCGCTAGAGATCGAGTGACGATCGACGCCTTGCGCGCTTCGCCACGGGCGATCGACCTACTTCGATTCTGGCTCGACTCGCGTTCCCCGCTCTGGAGGCACCATGGCTGAAGACGAAGTCCCTTCAGTCGCGCCACCCTCGTCGGGCGCGTTCGACTTCGACGAGGGGAGCATCACGGCACTGCTCGACACATTCGTCGAGACACACACGGCCGATCGTCCTCCCCAGAGCTCTCACCCACCCGATCCGAACGACACGGGCGCGCAGGCAGCGCAGCGCACCGTGTTTCAGCATGCGCCTCGGCATGAGTCGCTGCCGCTGGTAGGAAACGACGCAGACGCACAGCGCCGCCGCATCGTGCTGTTGTCGGCACTGGCCGACAGGTCCGCGGGTTCCGCGCGTGCGCGACTCCTCGCCGGCGCTGCGGAGCTTCACGACCAGCTTGGCGAAACCGACGCGGCAATCGCCGCGTACCGGCTCGCTCTCGAGTCGGATGCAAGAGACGTGGTGTCGCTCCGAGGATTACGCCACCACGCGTTGCGTGCGCGCGACTGGGCCGGCGCGGCCGAGTGTCTTCAACGGGAGGCTTCGCTGTCGCTCACCCCCGAAGAGCGTGCAGCGGCGTTCGCACTCCTCGCAGTCGTTCACCTCCGACGTACAGGCGACGTCGCGGGCGCTGAACGAGCCGCACGAGAATCCGTCGCACTGGCGCCCAACGACTTCACGGCTCACCTCGCCGTCGCCAACGCGTGCTTGGCTCGAGGTGACCTCCGGGGCGCAGGTTCCGCGATTGCCAGCGCGAGCGAGTGTTGGGCCGAGCCTCAAGCACAGACGGTGATGCTGCAGCACGCAGGGTCGCTCATGGAGCAGAGTGGTGACCTCGAGGTGGCGCGCACACTCTACGAGCGCGCCGCGGAGCTCGACGCGACCTCCCTCACGGCACACGCAGGCCTAATCCGTTCCTCCCACGCACTCGAAGACTTCGAGAACTGCGTCGAAGCGCTCGAGCAGCTCGCCGACCGAACCGAGGACTCGCGCCTCCAACAAGCGCTACGGCGAGCGGCGGCGGCTCTCATCGCGGGGCCGCTCTGCGACGGTCCAAGGGCGCTCGAAACCCTCGCAGAGCACGAGGACCCGACGAGCCAATGGACGCGCGCTGAAATCGCGACACGGCATGGAAGTTTGGCCCTGGCGGCCGACTTGCTCCAGCAGGACGCCAAGCCTCGACAGAACGCGATCGCTGCGGCGCGCGCTGAGCGACTGCATGCGGAGGCGCGCACCGGCGCGCTCCCCACGACCGAGGTCGACGGAGAGCACCCCCTCTCCTCGTACCGAAGATTGGTGCGTCGACTTCGCGGCGAAGACGATGGCAGCGAGCTTCGTCTCGTGTTGGACGCCATGCACGTCGCACCCGATGGCGCTCCGGCCGATATCGTCGGCGCCGACAAGGCTGCGCTGCTCGGGGATGGCGCTGCCATGGTCGCGTCGCTCGAGCGCGCCGTCGGCCGCGCGTCGGACTCACTCGGTTCGGTGCTGGCGCTCGCGGAGGTCGCCGGAGACGTCTCCGTCGGCGGACGTCGCCACGCGCTCGAGAGAGGCAAGGAACACGGTGGTCGCGATCCAATCCTGTGTCGCGCGATGGCGATGGAGAGCCATCAAGGGGATGACGAAGTGGCCGCGCAGTGGCGAGAGGAAGCGGTGTCGAGCACCGGGTCGCCTGCTGCGTTCGCCTTGATGATGGCGGCGCGTCACCACCTCCGCGCGGGGGCCGACGCGGATGCGCACCACGCGCTACAGAGAGCCCTCGAAGAGCGGCTCGACTACCCACCCGCGATGTGGGCTCTCGAAGACGGACCGTTCGCTCCTGAGACTCGAAGAGAAGCTGCCGCGGCGCAGGCTTCGCTCGGGGGGCCTCTCGCCGCCGCGTCTTGGCTGCGCGCTTCGATGTGGTCCGCAGACCCTGGCGACCGACTCGACCAAGCCAAGACCGCGCTCGAGATCGGGGCACCGGACCCTTTGCTCATCGAATGGGCCGCGCACGCCTCTGGCTACCACTCGGAGGCCACCGCGACCCTCCTCGAGGCCACCGAATACGAGCCGCGAAAGACGAAGATTCTCCGCTGCGCCGCCGCGCTCCTCGGCGGCGGATTTCCGGGGCACGCCGCGCGCCATCTGAGGGGGCTCGAAGACGACGATCGGGGTCCCTACGTGGACACCATGCTGGAGGAAGCCGAGATCCAAGCATCTGAGTTCGCCCGCGTTGCGGACTCGATGATGCGCCGGGCGCGAGGCGCACACGACGAAGCGAGCGAGCTCGGCGCTCTCGCCGCGATGGCGTCCGTCGACCGCCTCGCAAGGCGCGACATGCAGAGCGCCCGACTTTCACTTCAATCCATTGCCGAAGCGCGCCCCAGGCACCTCCCGACGGCCCGGGCACTCGAATGGGACGCCCTGCGCGAGCGCGACGGCGAACGCATCGTCTCGAGTGCGCGCCGAACGCTGGAAAGCCTCGACCCGGAGACACCCTCCAGAGCCGCGAGACGTCGTCTGATGGTCGAGGTATGGAACGCCGATGAAGACATCCTGACGAGCGGCGTCGACAGGCTGCTTCGGGGCATTGCGGACGAAGTCGACCCAGACCCGGGGCTCGCCCGCCGTTTGCTCGGACTGGCCTACGCAGAGCGCCAGGACGAGACCGCGCTGCGAGCCCTGGCTTCGCTCCAGGCGCACCTCGGCACCAACCTCGAACGGGGCGCTCTCTCGCTCGAGCGGGCCCATCTCCTTCATCGCATGGGCGACCCCGAACGCGCACTCGCGATCCTGGCCGATGCGGGGGAGCATCCGCTCGCGGTCGAACTCGAGGCCCGGCTCCTTCATGCCGCCTCTCGATGGGAGGAGGCCACCGAGACCTACGGGCGTGCGGCAGAGCTCGCGAAAGACGCGAAGCGGTCCGCCTCACTGTGGCGCGAGGCTGGCGTCATTCTGGAAGAGCGGCTCGAAGACGTGGACGGCGCCATCGATTTGTTCGTCGCGGCCTCTGAGGCGGACATCACCTACGAAGACGTGTACCGACGCCTCGTGTCGATCTACCAGCGGGCAGGAAGACACAGCGAGGCGGAAGCGCTGACGTGCAGGAGAATCGATGCGGGAGACGATACCCCCAACCTCGTTGCGCTTTTGCTAGAGCAAGCCGCACAGCGGCGCGGTCGCGGGAACCTCGATGCCGTCGTCGAGTCCCTCAACGAGTGTTTGGAGCTCGACCCCCAGCATTTCGCCGCCCTTTCGGAGCTCGTCGAGACACATCGGGCGCGTCAGGACTGGCAGGGCGCAACCGAAGCGTTGATTCGGATCGCACGCCTCAGGCGATCCACCGAAGAGCAGGTGTCGGCGTTCTCCCAGCTGGCAGAGGTCTACGACTTGCATCTCGGAGATCAAGCCCGCGCAGAGGCCGCCCTCCGACAGGTGCTCAAGCTCGCGCCGGCCCGCACCGAGACGCTCGACCACATGGCGCGGGTACTGAGCGTCCAAGGAAAAGCGAAAGAAGCCGCTCGCGTGCTCGACGATCTCGTGGGCCGAACCGAGCAGGACGACCGACAAGTCGACTTCAGGATCCGCCTGGCCGCCGCCATTGAGTCGGCGGGGCACGCGCGTCAGGGGGAAGCCTATCTCGAACAGCTGCGGACCGAGCGCCCGACGGATATCGACGTCATCTTCGCGCTCGCCGACCACTTCGACCGACAGGGGTCGCCGGCGGCGTCGGCCATGCACCTCAATCGCGCGTTGGTCGACCTGCGGGATGCGATCGACGATCGGCCTCAAGACGAGAAACTGTGGTCCACCCTCGTGAGAGTGCTCGCGCGACGCCATGGCGACGGCGCGGCGTCGTGCGCCGCGAGCACTGCTCTCGCGCTCGGATTCCCGCCAACCCCGTTCGACGGCTCGGCGACCGAAGGCCGTGCAGCGCGGGGAAACCAAGAGACGTCGCCCTCTCCGGAGGTTGACCGAGTCGTGGCTCCGCGAGCACTCCGACCCAATGCGCTTCGTTTGCTCGGGCTCTGCGAACAAGGGTTCGACCGAGTCATCACGTCGCCGGCGAAGGCATGGAAACTCAAACGGACGCCCTCGAAGCTCCGCGGGCTGGTCGACGAGGCAGCCGCAGCTGCGAAACGACTTGGGGTGTCGGAGCCGAAGTTACGGTTCGTGAGTGGAGCGTCGACGGTGTGTATGCCGCTCTCAGGTGACCCCCCCACGCTGCTCGTCGGCGAGGCGCTCGCGGAAAACACCACGCCCGCGGAACGTGCGTTCCTTTTCGTGCGGGCACTCAAGGCGGCCGAGGCGCGCCTGGCACCGCTACTCGGCGCGACCCCGGAGGCCATCGATGCCGTGCTGCTGGCTCTCTTCGGGAACCACGAAGCAAGCCGCGCCGGGCGAGCGCCTCCCTCGGACGCGGCCGACATCCGCAAGAAGCTGCTCAAGTCGGTACCGCGACGACAGCGGGACGAGGTGGAGGGACTGGTGCTCGAGCTCCGAGGCGATGTCGATTTTTCTGCAAGCGCCGTTCCCCTCGCCATCGCGGAGCTCGGTAGCCGTGTCGCACTCGTCATGACGGGGGACGTTCCATCGGCCATCAACGCCCTTCTCAAGGCCGCCGGCGAGTCGATTCCGAGCGCACCGACCGCGCGCCTCGCGCTGATCCGAGAGACCCCGGAGGCCTGGGCGCTCGTCCGATTCGCCTTGAGCGACGCACATTTTGAAGCCCGGGCCCAAGCTGGTGTAGATCCATAAGTCATGCGATTTGGTTTCATCGGCCCAGCGGGTACGGATGCCTCCCTATTGGAGAAGGGGGTAGATCTCCTGATTGGCCGACTCGAGGCCGACGCGGTGCTCTACTTCGCAGCCGACGAATCAATACGAGACTTCATCACGGCACACCAAGGCAGCAAGAGCGACCTCAGCTTCGAGCAGCAGGTGGCGCAGGTGGCAGCCACGGGGTCGCCCGAGGAAATCAACCAAGTGGTTCGTTCGCTTTGCGGCGCGCGCTATCTCGAGAAGCTTCGAGTCGTCCCTCAGGCCCCGGGGAAGGTCATCGAGATGATCGACGACCGGATTCTCTGCATGGTGCGCGACAAGTCGAGTCTCGGAGAGGAAGACGTCATCAACTCCAACGTCGTGATCTACGGTGACGCGACCGAACTCTCCTTTAAGCGCTATGGGCCTCGCTGTTTCTTCAGCCCAGGCCCGCTCGGTGGAGGCCACGTAGGCACGCTCGACGACGAGGCAGAGAGCGGCGGCGTCACTCTGCGTGCAATCGACCTCGATGGCGAGGTACTCTGGGCGGAAACGATCCAAGGTCGCGGTACGAAGATGAAGGTCGCACCGTGACTCGAGCGCGCGTGGCGATGTACGGCGGGAGCTTCGACCCGCCTCATCTCGGCCACGTGCTGTCGGTTTCCTGGGTGCTTGCGTCGGCCGACATCGACGAAGTTTGGGTCATCCCTACTTGGAAGCATCCGTTCGAGAAGGCGCATGGTGCGTCGTTTGAGGCCCGCGTCGCGATGTGCGAACTGGCGTTCGCCCAGTTCGAACACGCCGAGGTGTCGACCATCGAGCAGACACTCGGAGGCACGAGTCACACGCTGACCACAATCGAGTCGCTTCAGCATTCGAACCCGGACACGGAGTTTCGCCTGTTGGTCGGCGCCGACGTGCTCCCGGAGGCGCCCAAGTGGCATCGCTGGGACGACATCGTGAAGGCCGCACCGCCGATTGTCATTGGTCGGGAGGGATACCCCCAGCCGGAGGGGTGCCCCATCACGATCCCGAACGTCAGCTCCACCGACGCGCGAGGGAGCCTCCGTCAAAACGACCCGATTGAGGGCTGGGTGCCCCGGTCGGTCGTAGACTACATCCGAGCCCACGCCCTCTACCAGGACGCCACATGAACATCGCGATCGTTGGGCGAGGAAAGGTCGGCCACGCCCTCCACGCCGCGCTCGTCGCTGACGGCACGCACCACACCACACTTCACGGAAAGCGACTGAGCCCCACCGCGCTTCGCGAGGCCAACCTGGTGATCCTGGCAGTCCCCGATGGCGCCATCGCAAAGGCAGCCTCCTCAGTCGCCAAACACCTCGACGCGAGGGCAGCGGTCGTGCACTGCGCGGGGGCGCGCACCACGGACGAGCTCTCCGCGTGCAGCGCCGTCGGAGCGGCTGTCGGTGTGATGCACCCGCACGTGTCTTTCGCAAGTGTTCGCCACCCGCCAGACCTGGCGGGCACGACCTTCGTAGCCAACGGCGACCCCAAAGCTCTTCGGATCGTCCGCGAGGTAGCCAGAGCTTGTGCGAGCCGATTCGTGAAAGCCGAGACCTCGAACCCGACGTATCACGGCGCCGCGGCGATCGCGGCCAACGGCACCGCCGCCCTCGGCTACTTCGCCGTCCGGCTGCTCGTGCACCTCGGTTTCTCCCAGCGCAACGCGGAAGAGACAGTCGGCGGCATCGTTCGCACCGTGGGCGACAACATTGCCAACGCCGGCGTTCCGAAGGCGCTCACGGGCCCGGTCGTCCGCGGAGACGTCGACACCGTGTCGCGTCATCGGCAGGCGATTCGGCGCACCGACAGGGGCGCACTCGCCGCTTACGAAGCGCTTCTACCGGTGATCATCGACACCGCGCTAGCGGCGGGGTTACCTCGCAACAAGGCGAGCGCGCTGCGGAAACTCACCCGAACCAAACGCTGAGTCTCACTCGGCGGCTTCGACGGAGCCTTCCGCGCGCTCGAAACGAATCGCGTCAGGGTCGCCGATCGCAACGACGCGGTCGCCTTCCTTGAAGTCACCGGCGAGCACCGCAGATGCCAGGGGCGCCTCGATGAAGCGACCGATGGCGCGGCGCATCGGCCGAGCTCCGAGGTCGGCGTCGTATCCGCCGAGCGTAACGAGCGCGTCGATTGCGTTGGGATCGATCGAGAGCTCGACGCCCTGGAGCTTGTGGAGCTTTGCGATGACCCCCTGGAGGAGTCGTCGCGCGATCTCTGCAACCTCTACGCGACTCAGGCGGCCGAAAAACAGGGGCTCGTCGATGCGGTTCCAAAGCTCCGGGGGCAGCGCACGGCGGGCCGCCGCAAGGGGCGCAACGGCGCCGTCACCTTCTCGGTCGACATCGGTGCGGAACCCAATTCCGCCTGCAGAACTCGCCACGCTGGCGCCGAGGTTCGACGTCATGATGATGATCGTGTGCGTACAGTCGACTGTGCGGCCCTTGCCGTCGGTGAGGCGACCGTCTTCGAGAAGTGGCAGGAGCGACTGCAGCACGTCGACGTGCGCTTTTTCAATCTCGTCGAGCAAGACCAGCTGGTAGGGCCGATGACGAACCGACTCCGTCAGCTGACCACCAGCGTCGTGCCCGACGTATCCAGGGGGCGCGCCCACGAGCTTCGCGACCGCGTGGGATTCGCTCAGCTCGCTCATGTCAATCCGAGTCATCGGGCACCCGGTGAAGAACAGTTCGTTCAGGGCCCGCGCAGTCTCGGTCTTTCCCACACCGGTCGGGCCGAGGAACAAGAAGGTCGCGAGAGGCCTCTCGCCGTGAAAACCTGCGGCTCCCTTTCGCAGCGCGTCGGCGATGCTCGCCATCACTTCGCTGTGACCCACCACGTGGTCGGCAAGGTGCTTCTCGAGCTGCAGCAGCTTCTGCGCATCGGAGACCAGGAGCCTTTCGACGGGAACGCGAACCTTCTCGGCCACGACCTGAGCGACGGCCTCGCGGTCGACGACGGTTCCACCGCGGCGCCGGAGTCTCGCCCCGGCTAGGTCGAGAAGACCGATCGCTTTGTCCGGCAAGGTTTGCTCGGGCATGTGGCGAACCGAGAGCTCAACCGCAGACTCGACCGCTTCCGGCGCGTAGACGATGCCGTGATGAACCTCGTAGCGCGGTGCGATGCCGCGAAGGATCTCGATCGCGTCGTCAGCACTCGGCTCTGCGACGTGAATCGGCGAAAACCGTCGGGCGAGCGCTGCATCGCGTTCGACGTACTTTCGGTACTCGGCGTCGGTGGTCGCACCGATACAGGGAAGCTCTCCCCGCGCGAGCGACGCCTTGAGCTCGTGCGAAAGATCGTCGGGCGAGTCCCCCCCGGTGAAGAGTGCGTGCACCTCGTCGATGAAGAGCACGATGCGACCCTTGGCACGCTTCACTTCGAACTGGAGCCTGCGCATGCGCTCCGAAAGCGCGCCTCGGACACCGGTGCCAGAGACCAACCCGCCTGCTGAAAGCTCGACGACGATGGTGTCCTCGAGCCCGCGTACCCCGAGGCCCCCGAGCGCGATCTTCCGAGCGAGCCCCTCCACGATGGCCGTCTTGCCGACGCCGGGAGGGCCCACGAGCAGCGGGTTGTTGGAGCGCCGCCTCGCGAGCACATCGAGCAAGCTCTCGATCTCCGGGTCGCGGCCAATGACCTCGTCGATTTCCCCGAGGGAGGCCATCTCGGTCAGGTTTCGGCCGAGCTTGCAAAGCATCGGGTAAGCCCCGGCGTCGAGCGCGAACGGCGAGGACGACGGCACGATGACCTCCTCGTCCACCGATACCTCCGACTCGAGCGGCGCGGGCTCGGGTTCCGAGAGCGCTGCCGGTTTCTCGACCCGGAGTTCGAGCAGCGGGGCCGGTTCGGTGCGCGACCTCGCCGACGGCCGTTTCGGTCGTTCTTCCGGCTCGGGAGTCGCCGCGGGACGGGCATAGGTCGCGCTTGCAGGGCGGGCGACTTGCGGCGTGAGGTGTTCGCGCAATTTCTCCTGAACGCGCTTCGGTTCGGCGCCGAGCTGGACCAACGCGCGATGGGCAGCGCTTCGCCCGTCGCGGGACATCGCGAACAGGAGATGCGTAGGGAGCACCTGGGCGTCGCCCATCGCCTTCGCAATCCGATAGGCGCGCTCCACGGCGCGCTCGAGGGTGCTGGTCGACTCCGGGTCCACCGTCCGGATTGCACGCAGGAGATCGCCCTCGCGGACACCAAGGCTCGAGAGCAGCGTGCCCGCCGGCCCTCCGGCCTGCAGCATCACCAGCAGCAGGTAACCGGTGGACGGGCTCTCCGAGCGACGCTGTGCCTCTCGCTGGGCCCTCGCCACGAGGCCTTTCACTCCCCCGCCAACCGTGGTCATTCCGCCGTGTTCCCCCCGCTCTCCTGCCCCGGAGTTAGCGGGCTGGCGGTGCGCGGACAACTTTTCGGCCGCTGCGGGATCGGGCGGTCTCACCGCAGTGCCTACATATACCCACTCAATCACCCTGTCATTGGATAATTACAGTTGTTAGCCTGTTCTTGGGACGACCCAGGAGCAAGCCTTGAAACTACGAATCGCCTTCACTGCCGCCGCCCTCGCGGCCCTCACGATGACCCTGATTCCGGGCCGCAGCGTGGACGCCGCGCAAGGCCTGAAAGCGAAGCTGTTTCTCACGCAGCGGGGCATCCCGAGGTCGCTCTCCGAAGCCGGCGTGCTGCGATTCGCACGGACCCACAAGGCGACGCGGCTGATGGAGACGAAGGACGCGCCGGTAGAGGATCGGCAGTGGCGAGCGAGCCTGGTGGCAGCGTTCAATGCGCCGGTTCGAGATTCGGAGTTCGAGGTCCTCTTTTACGACATCCAGACTCCGGAGCGAAAGTTCATCGCCCCGGCCATGACCGTGTTCGTAAGCGACACGAAACAGCGGACCATCGTCCACAAGATGTACCTCAAACGACCTCAGTTCGAACCCAATCGTCGGCTGGAGATGGTGGTGACCGTGCGTCGCCAGGAAGTCGGGCGGTACCGCTTTCAAATTCTTGGAGACCGGGTACAACACAGCGGCGAAGTTACTTTCTCGGACGAAGAAGCCCGCTAGGTCGTGCCTACAATCGAAGACGTCACGCAGGGGGCCGAGACCGGCTCCCTCGAACCGGTTTACGTGCTGGTCGGCACCGAACGGCTCCTCATCGAGCGTGCGGTCGACGCGGTGCGCCGTACGGTCGATCAAGCGGGCGTCCCGGGATTCAACGTGGAGCTCTTCGACGGAAAGGGGCTCGAAGCTGCGCGAGTCATCGCCGCTGCGCGGACGCTCCCAATGATGGCCGACCAGCGCTTCGTTCTGGTGAGGCACGCGGATGCGATGACACCCACCGAGCAGACCGCGCTTGCCACCTACCTCGAGGAGCCGAGCGACACGGCCTGCCTGGTTCTCACCGCCACTAAGCTCGACGGCCGTGGGAAGCTCGCGAAAGCCGCTAAGAAGCAACGTTTTCTCGTCGAAGCGAAGCCGCTTCGCGGGCGAGAGCTGCGCGCGTTCGTGCGCGGCGAAGCAAAAGAGCGCGGCCACGTCATGGCGAGCGACGCAATCGAAACTCTCCTCGACGCGGTAGGCGACGACCTGGCCGCCATCAACGACGCGGTCGAACGACTCTCCCTCTTCGTCGGCGCAGGTCAGCGGATCGGGTCGGACGAAGTGCTCGCCTGCGTGACACGAGTCCGGGTCGATTCGATCTGGAGTCTGGTCGACGCCATCGGGATGAAAGACCGAAAGAAGGGTATGGCGGCAGCGCATTCTCTCCTCGCCGATCGGGAACCGCCGCTCCGACTGCTCGCCATGGCCGCGCGCCAGCTCCGAATCGTCGCGCGCATGCGAGAGGCGCTGTCTGAGGGGCTCCGGCCGCAGGAAGCAGCGAAGCGGGCTGGTGCTCCACCGTTCAAAGCCAACGACCTCACGCAGTCGGCGCGTCAGTTCACGGCGGACAGTCTGGGCGACGCCTTTCGGCTCATCGCGGAAGCCGACCTCGCGCTGAAGAGCAGCAAACGTCCGGGGGACGTGATTCTACAAGATGCGGTGATGGCGCTTTGCGCCGACCGAACCGTGGCGTCGCCTTAGGAAAGCCCGTTGACCTGGTGGGTCAGACGGGAGATGTATCGCGAACCGGTTTTCCGGTGGTAGATGCCCTTCGTCACCGCGGAATCAATGTTCGCGACGGCGACCAGGAGGGCTTTCTTCGCGGCAGCCGCATCGCCCGAGGCGACGGCTGCGCGCACTCGCTTGACCGACGTGCGCACGGTGGTCCGGATGTGCCGGTTGCGCGCGGTTCGCTTGATCGTCTGGCGGACTCGTTTTTTTGCTGAGGCGTGGTTGGCCACTGATATCCTCCCCGTGGGGACGCGGTAGGTAGACCTGGGCGCCAGCGCTGTCAAGTCGATGATAAAACTCTTGAAAACCGCCCCCTAGCCAGGCATACACGCTCGTGTCTCGACGTCAGGAAACGCTGAATTGGCTTGCGAGGCTCGTGACCAGCCGCCGTCGGCTGGTCGTCGGTGTCACCCTTTTGGTTACCCTGGCGTTCGCTTCGCAAATCCCGAAGCTACGAGCCGACCCCGCACCGGAGAGCCTCCTTTCCTCCTTCGAGGGCGAAGAATACGCCGTCATCCAGAAGCGGTTCGAGGAGTGGTTCGGCAAGCGGCGAACGGCCGTGCTGCTGCTGGTCGAGTCTGACGACGTCTTGTCGAAGGAGTCCCTCCAAGACGTTCACGATCTCTCACTCTACTTCGCCGAAAAGCCCTGGGTCGACAAGGTGGCGAGCGTCACCACGCTCAACATTCCTCGGCGCGTCAAAGCCGAGGAGGGCACCTCCGAAGATGGGCTCGAGGAGGTGGAGGTCGACGTCGTCGAGGACGGCGACGATCTGGATGACCTCGACAGCCTCGACGATCTCGACGACCTAGACAGTCTCGATGACGACGCGGGGGACGAAGCCAAGCTCGAGGATAAGTCGTTCAACGCGCTGCTCGACATCATCGAAAGCGACCCCGAACGGTTTCCCGGCGGGATCGCGATAGCTGGCCCCGCACTCGCCAACGAGCTCAAGACCGACCCCATTGTCGTCGACGCCCTGGTGTCGGAGGAGGAGGCCCAAGAGCTTACTCTCGCCATCGAAGGTAACCCGCTCCTGCAGGGTCGGCTCATCGACGAAGACCACACGCTCGCGGGCGTCGCACTTCAACTGCCAGAACTCGGGCCGCGAGAGATGCGCAACGCCATGCAGGAGCTCCGCACCGACCTGGCGCGCGATGAGTTCGCGCACATCACGGTCCACGTGGGCGGCCTGCCCTACCTCCGAAGCGTCATCGTCGAGAAGATGCGTGCGGACAACCTGCGTTTGATTCCAGTAACCGTCCTCGTCTGCCTCTTTCTGCTGATGCTTTCGTTCCGCTGGGTACCCGGCGTGTTGATGCCGCTCGCCGCCGTAGGGGTCACCGCGCTCATCGTGGTTGGCGGAATGGGCCTCTTCGGCGAGCCCATGAACATCCTCAACAACATCATCGTTCCCCTCCTCATCATCATCGGGATCAGCGACGCCACCCACTTGGTACAGCGCTACCGTGACGAAGTCGTCGAAGAGCAGGACCCGATCGACGCCGGCAAGCGCACCGTGCGCGCGATCGCCGTCGCCGTCCTGCTCACGTCAGCGACGACCGCGGTGGGCCTCGCCTCACTCGTCGTGTCCAAAACGGTGATGCTTCGTCACTTCGGTCTGACGGCAGGCCTCGGCGTCATGGCCTCGTATGTGGTGATCATCACGTTCGTGCCGGCCGTCCTGACGTGGGCCAAGCCACCCAAAGCGCCTCCGCCGCGCGAACGAAACAGCCTCTACACCAACGTCACCATGAACTTGGTGTCGCGACTTCTGAAGTGGCGCTGGCCCATCCTCCTGCTCACCGCTGCGTTCACAGCCGGCGCAGGCTATGTCGCCAGCCAAATCACCGTCGACCATGCGCTACTCGACCAGTTCGACGAAACCGACCCAGTGTATACCACCACCGTGCTCATCGAAGAGAAGCTCGATGGGGTGCGACCCCTCGAGCTCGTGCTGGTGAGCGACGACGATGGACACTTCGCCGACCCGAAGATGATCCAAAAGATCCAGGCCATTCGCGATTGGGCCGCACTTCGGCCGGAGATCATTCGAACTCTCAGCTACGGCGACATGCTTCGCGAGTCGTACGCGCTACTCGCCGACGATCCGAGCGTTCGGTCGGAAGAATTCAAAAGCCCGAAGCAGGTGCAAGGGCTCGTCACGATGATGAGCCAGCGGAAGCCGTCGCCTCTCGACGCGTGGCTCACCGAGGACGGAGAGAAGGCGCGAGTCCAGTTCAAACTGCGCGACGTCGGCGCCCAGGCCACGATGGCGTTTCTCGACGACCTCGAAAAGGAGATCCAACAGGTGCTCAGCGATGAGAAGTCCGTCGACTACTCGTTTACAGGCGAAGCCTATACGGGCTCGCGCGGTCAGGCGGCCGTCGTGAGCGACCTGCTCGGAAGCCTGCTCGTGGCCATCGTCGTGATCTTTCTGCTCCTCGCATTCTTTTTCCGAAGCGTTCGCCTGGGCCTGCTGAGCATTCCCCCTAACCTGATTCCGCTCGTCGCGACCATGGCCTACATGGTTTGGCGCGAGATCCCGCTCAACGTGTCCACCGTGATCATCTTCTCGATCAGTCTCGGCCTCGCGGTGAACGGAACAATCCACGTGTTGGCCCGATTCCGTGAGGAGATGCACGCGGGCCTCGGCCGGGAAGCGGCGCTAATTCGGGCGGCCAGAGGCACGGGACGGGCGATCGTCATCTCGTGCATCACGCTGATGGCCGGGTTTGCGGTGTTGCTGCTCAGCTCGTTCGTGCCAGTACGGAACTTCGGGGAGCTGATCTCGGTCACCATCGGAGGCTGCCTCGTCGCAACGCTCATCGTGTTGCCGCCCCTCCTCCGCGTTGCCGGGGGCAGTGGGCCGCTTCGCGAGTCCGACCCCGGCGAATAGAGCAGCACGCGGACGGCCGGGCCGGTCCCGACCGTCCGTTGCCGCATCACGCTACTCGATCGACTGGGTGTCGACGATCACCTGGAACGTGTGGTTGCTCGGTGTGCCAACTGCGTAGACGAACACGGCGGTGTTCTTCTCCACCGGCACCTGCCCGATGAACAGGGGCTTTCGGCCTCCCTCGGGCTTGATGATCGCGATGTAGTTCCGCGGGCTCAACGTTTGGGATGCTGACTGGCCGTTGGTCACACCGTCGAGGCCCAGCACCTGGCGGAACCAAAGGAAGTACGGCTTGAAGAGATCGATATCGACCGCGCCGGCTGCTGCCGTGTGGTGGACCGCGACGCGTCCGGGACCCGGAGAGACGTCGTTGGTGAACTTCGTGGCCGTGGGCGCGCCGCCTTCGGTCAAATGCGCGACCACAGTTGCGTTCTCGCCGGGAGCGAATGGGACGCCCGTCGCGTTGATCGCAACGTCACCCCCACAGTTGCCATCCGAGAAGCTCACGGCGATGTCGTAGGAGCCCGCGGGAACCTCGAGTCGGGGGGAGATGTCACCGAAGGTGACGCCCGTGAGCGCGCAGCCAACACCACTGACGAAGACGTCGACCGGTAGACTGGGGTCGGCACCGAGGTCGGAGCCCTCAATCCCGTGGATCACGGTGACGATGGCCGGCGTTTCCGAGATGCCGACGTCCTGAACATCGACGAGCAGCTGGAAGCTTCCAGTGCTCAAGCTGCCCACCGCGTAGATGAGCGTGAGCTTGGCCTCTCCGATTGCGAGAGATTCGAGCGCGAGTGCGTCGCCTCCCGCGGGAGCGATGGACACCGAGTAGAAGTCGGCAGGCACCTCGGCTGCGGCACTCTGTGGGTTCGTGACGCCTTCGAGGACGACGAGGGGGATGAAATCGCCTTCCGCGAACTGGTAGCCGACGATGTCCACTGCAGGTGCGGCCGCAGTATGGTGTACGGCGACGCGGCCGTTGCCCTCTTCCGTGCCGCTCGCATCGTTGGTGTATTTGGTCAGCGCCGGCGCACCGTCAGCGTCGAGGTGAGCGATGACGGTCGCGTTCTCGCCGTCCTCGACCGGAACGCCTGACGCGCTGACGGCAACGTCGCCCGTGCAGTCACCCGTCGAGAGTCGGACCTCAAGGTCGTACGACCCGGCAGGGAGCGCAAGAGCATCCGAGATATCACCGAAGCGGACGTTGGTCAGAGGACAGCCAACGCCAGGGACGTTGATGTCGACAGGGAGTTCCGGGTCGAGACCGAGGTCGCCACCGGGGATGCCGTGAATGACTTTGACCGCGGCCTGCGCTTGAGCAGAGCCGACGGAAACCATGGAAAGTACCAGTGCAAGCAGGCTTGCGTATCGAATGGACATAAGGAGTTCCTCCAGGAGTTGGGTGTAGGGATACGCGGGGTATTCGCTCGCAGCGGCGAGATTGGATGCACCCGGTGCCAACAAAGTTCGGTGACGAAGCGGCAAAACTCGACGTCCAGGACGTTCAGGCACGCTTGCAGTCGCAATCGACAGCCCTAAACAGAGAGCCCGACACGATGCTGCCCGTCCTCACAGAGATGGCACGCGGCAACAACACTGCTGCGTCCGAATGCCTACGTCGCTACGGTCCGTTGGTTCGGTCGCTCGTACGAAAAAGCTTCTCGAGCGAGGCCGACATCGAAGAGGTGACCCAAGATGTGTTCGTCAGTCTTTGGCGAAACGCGAAACGCTTCGATCCGTCGATCGGCTCGGAGGCCACCTTCGTGTCGACGATCGCCCGAAGACGAATCGTCGATGGTGTGCGTGCGCGTGCTCGGAAAGCGATGCTTCCGATTGTGCCTGACACCCCCCTCGCCGCCGAGGCGCCGGTGGACCGGCACGACGCCAACGCGGCGGCAGAAGCTCTCGACGCGCTGCCTGTCGATCGCCAGTGGGTGCTCTGGCTCGCGATTCGCCAGGGGCTCTCGCACGGGGAAATCGCGACGGCAACGGGTCTGCCGATCGGCACGGTGAAATCGCACTTCCGTCGAGCGGTCGAGACG
>JBCDFZ010000052.1:0-40544 GCA_039177115.1 Myxococcota bacterium | reverse complement strand
GCGCGGGCGGCAGCGGTGCGGCCGGCGGTAGCGGCGGTGCGGGAGCCACCGGTGGAACCGGCGCAACGGGTGGAACCGGCGGAGCAGGCAACGGCGCGGGCTCCGGCGGAACCGGCGGCAGCGGCAACGGCGCGGGCTCTGGCGGAGCCGGCAACGGTTCGGGTACGGGCGGGAGCGCGGGCACGGGCGCAAGCTCTGGAACCGGCGGCAACGCAGGCTCGGGCAACGGCTCGGGCAACGGCGGCGGCTCCTGCCAAATCACGGTTTCGCTGACCGACTGATTCGCCGACTTCCGCGGGGTCGAGTCGCGCTTGGGGTATGGTCCCCGGAGCGCGACTCATGCCGTCGAAGCCCGCAATCGAGTTTGACCATGTGACGAAGGCCTTCGGGGCCCACGTCGCCATCCGTGCGATCGACCTCTCGATTCCGTCGTCACGGACCACGGTGCTCATCGGCCCAAGCGGGTGTGGGAAGTCCACTCTGCTCCGCATGGTTGCGGGGCTGATCGAGCCAGACGAAGGGCGCGTACGGATCGACGGCCGGTCTCTCGCTCCGGCGATTCTTCCGGCAGTGCGGGACCGCCTCGGCTACGTCATTCAGGAAGGCGGACTCTTTCCGCATTTGACAGCGCGCGAGAACGTGAGCCTCGTCGCGCGTCTCCGTGGATGGTCCGACACGGCGATGCGCGTCCGGCTCACCGAGCTCCTGGATCTCGCGCAGCTCCCCACCACGGCGCTGGATCGGTATCCGCTCGAGCTTTCGGGAGGCCAGCGCCAGCGGGTCAGCCTGATGCGGGCGCTCATGCGCGACCCCGAAATCCTACTGCTCGACGAGCCTCTCGGTGCACTCGATCCGATGATCCGTTCGGAGCTACAGCATGAGCTTCGGCGTATCTTCCGTCAGCTCCACAAAACCGTGCTGCTCGTCACACACGACCTCGCTGAAGCAGGCTACTTCGGCGAGGACATCGTGTTGATGAGGGAGGGTCAAATTGCGCAGCGCGGAACGCTCGAGAGCTTGGTCGACGACCCGGCGGACGGATTCGTCCGGGCGTTCGTCAACGCGCAGCGCCAGCCCGGAACGGCTAGCGAGGCGGCGCCTTGAGGTCCATCTGCGCGCTGTGGGTCTTCGCAAGCCTCGCGCTCGTCAACTTGGCGCACGCAGACGATCCCGACGTGACCATCGGATCCAAGAAGTTCACCGAATCCGTCGTCCTCGCAGAGATCCTCAGTCAGCTTGCGACCGAGCACGGTGCAAGCGTTAGGCGTCGGTCCGAACTCGGGGGTACCCGGGTTCTTTGGAGCGCGCTTCAGCGTGGCGCGATCGATGCCTACCCCGAGTACACTGGCACCGTCGCGACCGAGATTCTCGACACCCGCATCGACGACCTTCGTGAGCGCTTGAAGGCCGAGGGAATCGCGATGAGCGCTCCGCTTGGCTTCAACAACACGTACGTGCTTGGTATGCGCGAAGCGCAGGCCGAGCAGCTTGGCGTAGAAACGATCTCGGACCTCGTCGAGCACCCCGAACTGCGCTTCGGCTTCTCGAATGAGTTCATGGACCGGGAAGACGGCTGGCCTGGGCTTCGGCGTACATACTCCCTCCCGCAACGGGACGTGCGCGGCATGGACCACGACCTCGCCTATCGTGGATTGGCAGCAGGATCCATCGACGTCGTCGACCTCTACGCGACGGACGCTGAGATCGAATACTACGGGCTTCGTCGACTCCGCGACGATCTCGACTACTTCCCGCGCTACGATGCGGTGATCCTCTACCGGGTCGACCTCGAAACGCGCGCGCCAGGTGTCGTCACGGCCTTTGAACGACTCGAAGACCAGGTGTCCGCGGCGGAGATGACGCGACTCAACGCCGAAGCGAAAATCGATAAACGACCCCCAGCAGAAATTGCGTCAGAGTTCCTTTTTCACGAACTCGGCGTCCAGACCGAAGCCCCTTCCGAAAGCGCGTGGGGCCGCTTTTGGACGAACACCTGGGCCCACCTGGTGCTGGTCTTCGTTTCCCTCGGCATGGCCATCCTCGCCGCCGTCCCGCTCGGCGTCCTGGCCGCGCGGCGCGAGCGGGCGGGACAGTGGATCCTCGGCACAGTGGGAATCGTGCAAACCATCCCTGCCCTCGCTCTGCTCGTCTTCATGATCCCGCTTCTCGGCATCGGCGCAGCGCCGGCGATCGCCGCGCTGTTCCTCTACAGCCTACTCCCCATCGTTCGGAACACGTACGCGGGCCTGCACGACATTCCGCGGCCGCTCATGGAGTCCGCAGTCGTACTCGGGCTGACGCCGCGCGAACGACTGCGTCACGTCGAGCTGCCTCTCGCAGCCCGTTCGATTCTCGCGGGCGTCAAAACGTCAGCGGTGATCAACATCGGGACGGCGACGCTCGGCGCACTCATCGGAACGGGTGGCTACGGCCAGCCGATCTTGACCGGGATCCGCCTCGACGACGTTAGCCTGATCATGCAGGGAGCGGTGCCAGCAGCGGGGTTGGCGCTCGTTTGCCAGGCCGCTTTCGAGGTCGCTGAGAGGCGCATCGTGTCGCGCGGGCTTCGACCGCCGGACTAGCTCGATCGCTATGCGCTTTGGAGCAGTTCGGCGACGACCGACTGGAAGTCTTGGATGGAGCTGATGTGCGTCGCGCGCGGCGTTCGCGCTTTGAGCGGGTGGCCAGGAGGACAGCCGATCCAGATCGGGACGCGAGGAGCGAGGGTTTCGACGAGGCGTTCGACCTGAACCATCTCTTCCTCACTCATTCGGCGGATGACCGAGAGCACGAGAACGTCGGCCTCGCTCTGAGCGACGCTCCAGATGATCTCTTCGGCCGGAAGCTCTGCACCGAGGTAGAGCACATCGAAGCCCGCCTCTTTGGCCGCGACCGAGCCGGCGAGAATCCCGAACTCGTGAGGCTGGCCGGCGGGCGTGGTGAAGAGGAGCTTCGGAGCGTTCGGCGGACTCTCGATGGTGTCGAGTCGGCCGAGAAGCAAACGCCGAAGCTGCGCGCTCACGAGGTGTTCCTGCGCCACACCAAGCGTGCCTTCGGTCCACCGGTGACCGACCTGCCACATGATCGGAATCGCAACTTTGACAATGAGCTCGAGGTTCCCAAGGTGTTTGGTTAGCGTGTCGAGGTGCGCTGAGGCTGCCCGCGCATCGAGCCTCTCGATGTGCGAAAGGTACGCCTGCTGATCTTCGTTGAGCGGCGGCGGTGCCTGGCGCGGAGGCATCGGCTCTTCTCGTCGCTCCGCGCCTGCCATTTCCGCAAGGCGCTCGGTGGGAAGTTTGGCGATCGAGATTAGCCCCCGGCCGCGGTCCCGAAGCGCCTTCAGGTGCAAGAGGCGCGATACGTCCTCCTCGCTGAACATCCGGGTACCCCCGGGGGTTCGCGCGGGGTGAACGGCTCCGTAGCGCCGCTCCCAAGCGCGGATGGTCTCCGGCTTGAGGCCGGTACGGGACACCACCAGTCGGAGTGGCAGGAGGGAAGTTTGGTCGGGTTGTGCAGCCATGAGCTCGAAAATCTGGACAGGCGCCTTCTGTCGCTACTCCACCTTAGAGCGAAAAGTCCGGAATCCAAGGGATTAATAGGGCATGCACAGATTTGACACGGAAACTCGGCGAAATCTGTACGACTTTTCCAGGACTTATCCTCAATCAGGGACAGTCATGGCGTGCCCAGTCACGATCCCCCGCGGCGTCAGCTGCCTTCGATGAACCAGCTCACGGGCTCAGGCTCGCCTCCACAGCTCGCCGGTCGAACGGCGTCCGAGGCCTCCCGCACCACGTCGACCTCGTGCTCGTTCTCGCCCGCCGCGAATCGAACGCGCCAGCTCGAATCGCCGGCCAAGGCGGTCGACCGCCACGCGAGCGAGTCGATTGCCAGGTCTCGTTCGCGCCTGCGAAGAAAGATCTCGGCCGCCTGCGTAGGACGGTCGTAGGCGCACCGGCCCCGAAAAAGGTCGAGTTCGCCAAGCGCGCGCGCTCGATGGGCGTCGACGAAGGCGTCCACGTGCTCCGCGCGGAGACGTCCGAACATGAGCCCGTCCGGCAGCCAGAGAGCACACGCGGCAAAGCGATGGCCCCCGAGATGACTCGTCTGCCACACGTCGACGTCACGGCGCGCCATCGCACGGAACACCGCGCTCCCGTGTTCGGCACAGCACCGATCGCGTCGTCCGTGTACGCACACGAGCGCCATCGACTGGGTCATGGGCGACCCGTCTGCCAGGAGACTTTGGATGTCGAGCGCAGCGAGGTCCTGCGGGTCATCCAGCTCGACGCGGCTCAAGCGCTTCGAGACGGCGTCCACCACCGTGAAGGTCGGTCGTCGAGAGGGGCGTCCCGGTCGTCGGATGAGCTGCAGGCGCGAACCGTCTACCGCACCGAGCCACGCTTCGAGCTGCCGTCGCACGGCGCCCCCGATGGCCTCGGTCTCGATGGCCTTGCGCGCCCAGACATGGTTGAGCTCCAACAGGAACCACGTGCGCACCGAGTCGACCGCGGTTCCCGCGAGCGGCTCGCCCACGGCAAGGGAGGCTTCGGAGCAGCGGATCACCGCTCGTCCGCGGCAAGCGGAAGGGGGCGAGCCATCTCCTCGGCGGCTTGGTCGATCGTTTCCTGGCGTCGCGCCGCGATGGCGGACCGCCAAGCGTCCGCGCGAGACTCGACGTCGTGGAGCAGCTCCTCCGCGCGGGCCAAGTGAGCGTTGAGACGCGCCCGATCGCCGGCGTCCGTGGTCTGAGCCATCGCGTCACGAACCGCGTTGCAAACGACCCGCATGCGGGCGACTGCATCGGCGTAGTTCTCGCGCTTCGCGAAGTTGCGCGCCTGGACGATCCACACGTTCCAACGGTCTTCTGCGGCCTGAAGGTCCATCGTCTTTTCAATGTAGGGATTTTGGACGCTAGGTCCAGCCGAGCGAGAACCTTCTGGTCAGCCTTTGAGTGCCTCGGCGCCGCCGATGATCTCCATCAGCTCCTTGGTGATCGCAGCCTGCCGGGCACGGTTGTACTGGAGCGTCAGGCGGTCGATCATGTCGCTCGCGTTGTTGGTGGCGGCGTCCATCGCCGTCATGCGAGCGCCGTGCTCCGAGGCGACGGACTCGAGGAGAGCGCGATAGATTTGCACCTGGACGTGCATCGGAAGCAGGCGGTCCAGAAGCGCTCGCTGATTGGGCTCATAGATGAAATCGCTGAGGTCCTCGTCGGGATGCTCGAGCGGCTTGATCGGGAGAAACGGCTCGACGACCACTTCCTGACTGATCGCGCTCTTGAACTCGTTGTAGACGAGGTAGCAAGCGTCGAGATTGAGCGACGTGTAGTCGTCGACGATGTAGCGACCTATCTCGCCAGCCTTTTCGGTGGTGAGGTCCTCGAACACGCCGAGGAAGTCGTGGCGGACGTTCGCGTCCCGGCGCGTGAAGTAGTCGCGGCCTTTGCGCCCGATGATGCCGAACGTGACGTTGCTCCCCTCGGCCTCGAGCTCTTTCCAGCGGGCGTACGCGGCTTTGTTGATGTTCGAGTTGAACGCACCGGCCAGGCCACGGTCACTGGTCAGCACCACCAGCATCACGTTCTTGGGCTCGCGTCGTGCGAGAAGGGGGTGGACCTCTTCGTCAGGACCGACGCGGGCGGCGACACCGCTCAGCACCTCGAGTGTCTTCAAAGCGTACGGACGAGCCCTCTCGATGCCCTCCTGCGCCTTCCGCAAGCGTGCACCCGCGACGAGTTTCATCGCGCGGGTGATCTTCTGCGTGCTCTTGACGCTTCCGATCCGCTTTCGGATGTCCTTGAGGTTGGCCATGAAGCGTTAGCTGTCCTGCTTGGGCTCGAAGATGCCGGCGAATGCCTTGAGCGCCTCCTCGAGCTGGCTCTCGAGATCGTCGTCGATCTTGCCCTTCGACACGATGTCCGTGAGGATCGAGCTCCGCTCGGCTTTCAGCCAGGAGATGAGTTCTTCCTGGAAGCGCCCGATCGACTCGCTGGGAAGCGAATCGAGGTAGCCGTGCGTACCGGCGAAGATCGAGACGACCTGCTCTTCGACCGGCCAGGGCACGAACTGCCCCTGCTTGAGGACCTCGACCAAGCGCTCGCCGCGGGAGAGCTGTGCCTGCGTGGCCTCGTCGAGGTCGGATGCGAACTGCGCGAACGCGGCCATCTCACGGAACTGCGCGAGCTCGAGTCGGAGGGTACCCGCGACCTGCTTCATCGCCTTGATCTGGGCGTTACCACCAACACGCGACACCGAGATGCCGACATTGATGGCGGGGCGAACGCCCGAGTAGAAGAGGTCGGACTCGAGGAAGATCTGACCGTCGGTGATGGAGATGACGTTGGTCGGAATGTAGGCCGAGACGTCACCGGCCTGCGTTTCGATGATGGGAAGCGCCGTGAGCGAGCCGCCCGAGTCGGGAAGCTTCTTCGCGGTGTACCCGTCACCTTTTTCTTTTGCGGCTGCTTCCGCCTCGTGGCGCGACTCGGGGCCGGTGAACACCTGGTTCCCGAGACGGCTCGGTTCCTGGTCGGCCTTCACGACCACCCAGTCCTCGGCCATCTTGGCGGCGCGTTCGAGGAGGCGGCTGTGAACGTAGAACACGTCACCCGGGTAAGCTTCTCGGCCTGGCGGGCGTCGAAGCAGGAGCGATAGCTGTCGGTAGGCGACGGCCTGCTTCGAAAGGTCATCGTAGATGAGAAGCGCGTGCTGTCCGTTGTCGCGGAAGTACTCGCCCATCGTGACGCCTGTGTACGGCGAGATGAACTGAAGCGGCGCGGGCTCCGACGCGCTGGCAACGACTACCGTCGTGTAGTCCATGGCGCCGAATTGCGCGAGCTTGTCGACGACCTGGGCGACCGTGGACTGCTTTTGGCCGATGGCGACGTACACGCAGAAGACGTCCTTGCCCTTTTGGTTGATGATGGTGTCGAGGGCGACCGCGGTCTTGCCGGTCTGTCGGTCGCCGATGATGAGCTCGCGCTGACCGCGCCCGATCGGAATCATCGAGTCGATGGCCTTGATGCCGGTCTGAAGCGGCTCGGCGACCGGCTGGCGGGCGACGATGCCGGGCGCCTTCACCTCGACACGGCGGGTGAGCTTGCTCTCGATGGGACCCTTGCCGTCCACCGGCTGACCAAGCGCGTTCACTACGCGGCCCACGAGCGCTGGACCGACCGGTACCTCGACGATTCGGCCGGTGCGCTTGACGGTCGAACCCTCGCTGATGCCGACGTCGGAACCGAAGATGGCGCAGCCGACGTTGTCTTCCTCGAGGTTGAGAACCATGCCGTAAACGCCGCCGGGGAACTCGAGGAGCTCGCCAGCCATCGCGCTCTCGAGACCGTAGATACGTGCGATGCCGTCACCGACCGTGAGCACGGTGCCGGTCTCGACCACGTCGACGGACTTTTCGTACGACGCGATCTGCTGCTTGATGATGTTGGAAATCTCTTCGGCGCGAAGCTGCATGGGGTGCTCCTGAATGGTGCGGGTTACGGCGTCTCGCCGTTCGCAAGCAAACTCTCCCTCAACTCGCTCAGCCGGTTGCTGATGCTGCCATCGAACACGCGGTCACCGATGCGCGTTACCACGCCACCGATGAGTGAGGGATCTTCTTTCTTCACGAGCACGATCTGCTGACCCGTCGCTCGCTGGAGTTTTTCTTGAAGGCGCGTGTAGTACGCGTCCGGGAGGGGTTTGGCGCTGACGACCTCGGCGCGGACACGGCCGGTCTCGGCCTCTGCGAGTTGGTCGAACGCACTGAGAACGTCCTCGAGGACCGGAAGACGCCCGCGATCGGAAAGAAGGCCGACCGTGTTTCGAACGAGCGTCGAAGAACCGAGGCGGTCCATGATCGCGTTGACCGCGGCAGCGAGGGCAGGCCGCGGAACCACGGGGTTGCGGATGAGGTCGCGAAGCTCGGCACTTTCCTTCCACGCGTCGGAGAGCGCGCCCACATCGCGCATGACCTGGTCGGTCACGTTCTGCTCGCGCGCCAGCTCGAGGAGCGCTTTCGCGTAACGACGGCCGACCACGCTCATGAGCTTTGCTCCCCCACCACCTCGTCGAGCCGGTCGAGGTAGGCTTCCGCCAAGTTCTGTTGGTCGGCGTCGGTGGTTTTTTCGTGAAGCAGCTCTTGCGCGGCGGTCACGGCAGCCGACGCAGCCTCCGTCGTGAGCTCGTTCCGGAGCTGCTTGAGCTGCTGGTCGATTCGGAAGCTCGCGTCCTTCCGCATGCGCGCAGCCTTCTCCTCGGCCTGCTCGACGATTCGGTTGCGCTCGGCCTCCCCGGCCTTGACCATGTCAGCGCGGATCTGGGCCATTTCCTCGTCGAGCTTCTCGAGCCGTGCGGCGGTCTCAGCCCGGCGCGCCTCGGCCTCGGCGCGAAGGCGCTGCGCCTCGGCGAGCTCTTTTTCGACTTCCTCCCGACGCGCTTTCAGCGCTGGGTTGCCCTGCTTCTTGATGGCCCAGCCGATGATCAGAAGGAGCACACCAAAGTTGAAGAAGGTGCCGACGAGGTTGAGCGTGTCGAGATCCGAGAGGTGAAGCTGACCCCCGTGCGAAGGCGCGTGGTCCTCGGCTTCTTCGAGAAGCTCCTGGGCTCCCTGTTCGTCCTTCTCGTAGTCGGCGAGCGCGGCAGACGGGACAGTGACGGCGACCGTGAGGAGCAGCATCAGTGCGCGGAGGTTCATTGCACCTCCCGGTTCAGCATCTTGGACGCGATGTCGCGGGCAAGCGTGGGAATGTTTGCGTCGACCTCGGCGCGAAGGCGCTGCGCGTCGGCCTTCAGTTTTTGGTCTGCCTCGGCGAGCTGCCTTGCGGTCTCGGAGCGAACCTTGTCTAGCACGTCGCGCTCGAGCGCCTTGCCCTCGTTTCGAAGTCGGTCTCGCTCTTCGCCAGCCTGAAGCCGGAGCTTGCGCATCTCCTCGTCGAACTCGGCGGTGCCCGCCTGGGCTTCGTCTTGGAGACGCTGTGCCTCCAGCTTGGCTCCGTGAATGGCGCCCTCGCGCGCCTCGAAGAGGGCGATCATCGGCCGAAAGACGAGCGGCCGGAGCACGAGGAAGGCAACTACGAAAAGGACGAGCTGAATCCAGATCGTGTTGTCGAGGTCGATGATGGAGCCCTCAGAGAGCAGGGCTGTGAAAAGCACGTTCATCGCAGCGGCATTCCGGAGGGGCGAACAGGCGTCCTAATAAGGCGGCTGGGGCCGTTTGAGACGCCGGACAAGGAGTAAACCCTAGCGGCGCGCGTTCGTAGCACGGGGCCGAACCCAGTCAAGGAATGCCCGCGAAACGCGGGCCGGACCCGCGTTTAGGTGGCGCCGTGAGGCTGCTCGAGCAGCCGCGCGTGGAGCGCGCGCAGCGCCCTGCCCGCCGCCTTCTCGTTCTCACGGCTGAAGATCGAGGAGGGGAGCGGCATGTCGGGGTCGACGTAGATCTTGAAGCTGACGCGCGTTCGCTGACCGTCGTCGATCGGCGTCAGCTGCCATTCTGCGCTGAAGGCGTCGACGTTGCCCTCGAGGAGGCTCGCCTGCACGACGCGATCGTCAGCCGATTGGGCCTGTTCCGCGATGTTGAGCTGTCCCCAGAGCGTCACCGCGCCCTTGGCGACTGCGACCTCGAGGTAGACCCGAGCGCGGGTGCCACGCTGCGCGAGCACCTTGGACTTGGTGAAATTAGGCATGAATTGCACGTAGTTCGCATAGTCGAGTATGACGGGAAGCACCTCTTCGATGGGCTGGTCCAGCTCGACGACCGCCTGACCCCAGGCGATGTTCGAACCCTCCTGGGCAATCTGGGCGGTGAGCACGCTCGGTGCGTCGTCTCCGCGAACGGTGTGCGGCGCGATCGCCACCGCAAGCGCGACCAGCGTGGCTCCAATGGTTGCCGAAGGTTTCATCACTCTCTCCACTCGCCCGTACGAGGAGATCGTGGTGACGTTACGTCACCTCGTCTACCCCACGGTCGCGCAAAGGTAGCATGATGTATGATACTAAACTACATATTGCTGTTAGAAAAATGCATTTAGACCGGACTGCTTGCTAGATTGAATCCGGATGTCTTCGACGGTTCGCCTCTTCCTTTCCTTAGCGATTCTAGCGAGTACCGCGGCTTCGGCGTCCGCCGCTGCGCAGACTCCGCGGGTGGCCGTGCTCGGTTTTGCAGGGCCCGGCGGCTCCACTGCGCGAACGCAGGTCATCCGAGCACTTCGCGGGCGCGTGGACTTCATTCCTCGGGCCGACGCCGAGAAGTTGCTCTCGAAGCGCGGGCTTCAGGGAACATCGAGCGCCGGTCGAGCGGCGATCGGCGATGCGCTCGGAGCGGATTATCTGTTCTTCGGTCGTGTCAAAGGGAGAGGCAGCACGGCGCGCACCGAGATCCGGGTGGCCGGCACGGACGGCGAAACGCTGACCGGCTACGAGGCGGGCGCGCCCGGGACCAGCCGAGGAAATGCGCTGATTCAAGAGGCGGCCCAAACCGCGCTCGAGGAGGCCAAGGAGCTCTCGCCACCGCGCAGCCGGCGCCGCGCTGCCGCGGGTGCCGCCGCCGCCGCGCCCGTCACCGCGGCCGCAGCGAGCGTACCTGCTGCCTCGAGTTCCCCAAAGCCGGCGCCGGAAGAGAAGCCCGACAAGAAGGCGAAGGAGCCGAAGGAAAGGAAGAGGGATCGAAGCGTCTCGGAGCTGCCGGTGTTCGAGATCTTCATTGGTGGTGGCGTTCGGTTTCGGGACATCAACTTCACCACGGGCAGCAACAATGGCGGGCCCTCCGAGCGCGCGTTCGACTCGGGCGCCTACGCCGACGTCGGCGGGTACTTCCTGATCCGCCCGCTCGGCCGCTCCGAAAAGCCGGCCCTTCAGGCCATCGTGATTCAGGGAGACGGCGGCGTCGGACTTGGACTCCGCGCTCGCCTCGACGCGTCCGGAGCGGAAAGCGACGTGAGAACGTGGCGGGTCCTTGGACAGCTGGGCTACCTCTACCCGATCAAAAAGCTCCAGGTGGGTGGCCTCGTCGGCGCGGGTGTCGACACCTTCACCGTGGACCTGAACCCGGCCCTGCCCTCGATTCGATACGTGTACATGCGTGTCGGCGGCGCGCTCGGGTACACCATCATCTCGGACTTCCTCGGTTTTCGGGTGGATGGCGGGTTCCGAAAGCCCTTTTCGCTCGGGGGCATCGACGCGGCGTTCGGAAACGACAGCTCCGCGATCGGGTGGGACGCCACCGCAACCCTCGGCGGCAAGCTCGACGTCGGCTTCAGCTACGCGTTCCGCTTCATCTTCGAGACCTACGACCTCGACTTTGCAGGCGCGACGGAGAATGTGCCCTCCCGCGGCAACATTTGCCCGGAAGGTCTGTCCTGTGGCGGCACGGACCGCGCTTTCACCTATCAGTTCCTGGTCGGCTGGTCGTTCTAGCGCCTCGACGCCCAGGCCTGGCACCTCGTTCCGCTTGTTTTCGGCCCCGGCGACCCTACGCCTGGGGCTCGGGCATCGTTGACCGCCCAAGGGGCCCGTGCTACGTCGCGCCCGCTTGTGGGCGGGCCAAACCGCCGGCCGACACCCTTCCAAACACACCGGAAAGAACATGGCAGAGCTTCAGAACGGACAGGTTACCCAAGTCATTGGTCCGGTCGTCGACGTGACCTTCCCCCAGGGGAGCCTCCCGGCGATTCTCACCGCACTTCAGGTCAGCAATCCCGCGATCGACGAAAAGGAGTGGAACCTCACGCTCGAGGTCGCACAACATCTGGGCGAAAACACCGTGCGTGCGGTCGCCATGGACTCCACCGACGGCCTCGTGCGAGGCATGTCCGTGAAGAACACCGAGGCACCGATTTCGATGCCGGTGGGCAAAGAGTGCCTCGGTCGCATCCTCAACGTCGTCGGCGCGCCGGTCGACGAGGGCGGGCCCGTCAACGCCTCGAAGTTCTCGCCGATCCACAAAGAGGCGCCTCCGTTCGTCGAGCAGAGCACCGAGGTCGAGATCTTCGAGACGGGCATCAAGGTCATCGACCTTCTCGCTCCGTATCGTAAGGGCGGCAAAATCGGCCTCTTCGGCGGCGCCGGCGTCGGCAAGACGGTTCTCATCATGGAGCTCATCAACAACGTCGCGAAGGCACACGGCGGCGTGTCCTGCTTCGCAGGCGTCGGCGAGCGCACCCGCGAGGGCAACGACCTTCTCCTCGAGATGAGCGAGTCGAAGCTCGAAACCGGCGAGACCGTGCTTTCGAAGACCGCGCTCGTATACGGCCAGATGAACGAGCCGCCCGGCGCACGTGCCCGCGTGGCGCTGAGCGCGCTCACCGTCGCGGAGCACTTCCGCGATGAAGAAGGCCAGGACGTGCTCCTCTTCGTCGACAACATCTTCCGCTTCACGCAGGCCGGCTCCGAGGTGTCCGCGCTTCTCGGCCGTATCCCTTCGGCGGTCGGTTACCAGCCCACGTTGGCCACCGAGATGGGTGAGCTTCAGGAACGCATCACGTCGACCACCAAGGGATCGATCACGTCAGTCCAGGCGATTTACGTTCCGGCCGACGACCTCACCGACCCGGCGCCGGCGACCACGTTCGCTCACTTGGACGCCACCACCGTGCTGTCGCGCTCCATCGCCGAGCTCGGCATCTACCCCGCCGTCGACCCGCTCGACTCGACGTCGACCATGCTCGACCCCGGCATCCTCGGAGAACGCCACTACCGCGTTGCCCGCGGCGTGCAGGAGACCCTTCAGAAGTACAAGGACCTCCAGGACATCATCGCGATTCTCGGGATGGACGAGCTCAGCGAAGACGACCGCATGGTGGTGGACCGCGCCCGAAAGATTCAGCGTTTCCTTTCGCAGCCGTTCTTCGTTGCGGAGCAGTTCACGGGCCTCAAGGGCGCGTACGTTCCGCTCGAGGAGAGCATCGCTGGTTTCGAGGAGATCCTCGAAGGCAAGCTCGACGACGTGCCCGAGCAGGACTTCTACCTCAAGGGTAACATCGACGAGGTCAAGGAAGCGTTCGCCAAGCGCTCGAAGGATTGATCGATGGCAGAGGAGCAGCTTCAGCTCGACGTCGTGACTCCGACGGGCTCGGTTCTGTCGACCACGGTCGACTCGGTGCAGGCACCGAGCGTCAACGGCGAGTTCGGGGTGCTGCCGAACCACCTTCCCCTCTTGGCGGCGCTCAAGTGCGGCCTGCTGGTGTGGGAAGTCGGCGGTGAGAAAAAGACGGCGGCCATCGGACCTGGGTTTGTGGAAGGCGGCCCGACGAAGGTGCTGCTCCTGACCGACCTGTTCGCCACGCCCGATGAAGTGAACCCGGACGCCGTCCGTGAGGAGCTCGCGCGCGCCGAGGAAGCGCTCAAGGGCTACGACGAGCTCTACGAGGGCCCGGACTACGACGAGCTTCAGCGCGACGTCGACTGGGCGCACGCCCGCCTCGCTTGCTACGCCGCATCGCGCGCGGTCTGAGCGCGGATCGGCTCAGGCTTCGTCGCCCGACCAGATCGAGAGTGCCTCTCGCGCTGCGGCCTGCTCGGCCTCGATTTTAGAGCGCCCCTCGCCCCTCGCGACCTGTTTCCCATCCAGCCCCAGCGCGACGATGAACTGGCGTGCGTGATCGGGCCCGTCGCTCGAAACAACCCGATACTTGGGCGTCATCCCGAGCCGTCCCTGCGCCCATTCCTGAGCCCGACTCTTGAAATCCCGGTGTCCGGGCGCGCTCGTGTGTAGCCATGATTCGAAGACGCTTCGGGTGACCTCGAACGCGACTTGAACGCCCGCGTCGAGGTAGATGGCGCCGAAACAGGCTTCGAGCGCGCTCGACAAAAGACGTGGTTTTTCCCGGCCTCCCGACTTCTCTTCGCCTCGTCCGAGGCGCATGGCGGGACCGAGACCGAGACCGACGGCTACCTTGGCGAGGCCCTTTTCACTGACGAGGTCGGCACGCCGCTGTGTGAGCTCCCCTTCGTCAGCGGACGGAAAGTGTTCGACGAGCAGGGACGCGACGACCATTCCAACGACTGCGTCACCAAGGAACTCGAGACGCTCGTTGTCTTCCGGCGCGAGGTCCGGCCGCTCGTTGCGAAACGAACTGTGGGTGAGTGCATCACGCAGCAGCGCTGGACTCTCGAAGTCGTAGCCGAGTCCCTCGCAGAGTTCGCGTGCAGCTTCGTCCAGCGTGACGTCGTCCATCGGCACGCCACCACGGTATCAGTTCGTCCGACACCGCGCGAGGGTCACCGTGCTATACGACGCTCGTGGAGTTTCCGCCCGAAACGCTCACGACCGAGAGGCTCGAGCTGAGGCGCCCGACCCTCGACGATGCGCAGGCTGCGTTCGACACCTACACCAGCGACGAGAGCATCACTACCTACCTGACCTGGACCGCACACACGGCCGTTGCGCAGACGCGCGAGTTCTTCCAGCAAACGATCGACGCGTGGGACCTTCGCATGGGTCACCGCGTTTGGTTGCTCGAACACAAACACGATGGACAGCTGCTCGGGGCGCTCGGCTGCTCGGTGTACCGCCACCGGGTCGAGGTTGGGTTCGCTTTGGCCCGTCGGTTCTGGGGCCAGGGGTACATCCCTGAAGCACTCGAGAAGGTTTGCGAGGCCGCGTTTGCCGACCCGCGAATCGCCAGGGTGGAAGCCCTATGCGACGTAGAGAACAGGCAGTCGGCGCGCGTCATGGAGAAGATCGGCATGCAGCACGAAGGGCGCCTCCGGCAGTACCGGAGCCTCCCAAACCGATCGGATACCCCGAGAGACTGCCTGATGTACGCCATCGTCCGAAACGATTGATCCGACGATCGAAGCCGCTACACTCGCCCGTTCGATGCGACTGCTGACCACGGTGGCCGACGAAGGCGAGGCGAAAACCCTCGGCGACGCCCTCTACACAGACGGGGTTCCCACCACCATCAAGGAAACCCGCGATGGCGACTTCGCCGTATGGGTGCAGGACGAGGATCGCATGGAGCAAGCCCGCGCGTTCCTGGACCGCTTCGATCCCAAATCGCAGCGCTTCGAACAGATGGCCAAGCAGGCACGGGCGCAGAAGCGTGAGCAGGCCAAGGCTGACGAGAAGCTCCGCGCCCGGACGCAGAAGATCCGCAAGCAGATCGAAGCGCGGCAGAACATGCGGATCGGGCCCGTCACCGTCGGGCTCATGGCGATCTGCGTAGTCGTTTTTCTGTACACCGGGTTTGGGGACAAGCTTCAGGCGGTCAGCGCGTTCACGTTCACCCCGATCAAGTTCGACGGTGCTCGGGCCTACTTCGGAAACGTCAGCGCGATTTGGCAGGGGCAGCCGTGGCGACTGATCACGCCGATGTTCCTGCACTTCGGGATTCTCCACATCGCGTTCAACCTTTGGTGGCTGAAAGACCTCGGAACTGCGGTGGAGCGCGTGTTCTCTTCTCGATACCTGCTGGTGCTGGTTCTGTGCATTGCGGTGTTCTCCCACATCCTCGAGTACGTGATGTCGGGACCGACGAACTTCGGCGGCATGTCGGGTGTGGTCTACGGGCTCTTCGCGTTCATTTGGCTTCGCGGACGGCTCGACCCGAGCTTTCCCTACCGCATTCCGCAGATGCTGGTGACGTTCATGCTGCTTTGGCTCGCGCTCGGGTTCACGGGTTGGGTCGGCCCCATCGCAAACTGGGTTCATCTCGGCGGCCTGCTCGTGGGTTCGGTCTGGGCGGTGTTGTCGTCGGGCTACCTCACACGCCGATTCCGCTAGGGCTTGGGCTCGGGAGTGCCTGGCGCTCTTGGGAAAAGTGCCAGCAGCTCGTCGCGACCTTGCTGCTCGAGCAGGCGACGGTTGTGGTCGAGCACCGCGGCCGCCGCGGTTTTGCGCGGGCCACTGCCACGCAGGTCCTCGAGCGTGAGGGTGAAAATGTCGGCGTAGTGGCAGGGATCTTGCGCCCGGACCTCCTCGAGACGCGTTCGTCGGACGAGCTGGACCGTCGGGTGCGGGCTCTGCCGGAAGAAGCGAACAGGCCCCGCGTCAGCGGGCGCGTCTGGATGAAACGCAGCTGCGAAAAACGCGGACGCCGTGCGCTCGGAGAGCGCGTCACCCCACCGCTCGAGCGCAGAAAAGCCGTCTCGGAATCGAGGCAAGATGACGAAGCCGACCTCCACCGTACCGTCGGCAACCCAGGCCTCTAAGACGGCATCTAGAACGGATGCTTCGGCAGAGGGATCGAGGATCACATGCGTCCGCGTCCGTCCTTCGAAGCGGGCCTTCCGCGCCCAAGGGCAGATCCCGAGACGCTCGACGACGTCCTGCTGATAGCGATCGTGAAGCGCGAGAGCCTCGGCAACGGTCTCCTCGCGCCCGGGCGCGTGACTCAAGCGGCCTCGCGCGCGCCCCGTTGGGCGAGGTACTCTTGAAGATGCGGCACAATCGGCAGCGCGAGAGCCTGCTCCGGCTGATGGAACTCGGCCTCGACCACCTCGCGAGAGTCGACGCGCACCGTAGGAGCCGTGTCAACCTCGAGCTCGTAAATATCGAGCGTGTCCATTCGGTGTTCGAAGAGGTGCGTCCCATGATAGGCGTGGACGAGCCGCTTCGGCTGCACGTTGATCCCCACTTCCTCACGGAGCTCACGGGCCGCGGCGGTACGGCGATCTTCACGCGGCCGTATGTAGCCGCCGGGAAGCGTCATCTGACTGCGGTACGAGTTCTTCACCAGGAGGACCCGACCTTCGTGCCACACGGCCACGAGTGCGCCGGTCGTTTCCGGTTTCCGGATCATCCACACGAGACGAAGCCCCCAATGCGCAACCCGATACACCGCCCGTATCAAGGCGTTGAGCATGGCTTCACTATACCAAGAAGCCTCCGAATGGAGAAATCGGGTAGCTCGTAGTCCTAAACCCTGGTGCCGACGGCCGCCCACCGGCCTCGTCTGTACGCTAGGATACCAAGGCACATCCGAACGAGAAACGAGACCGGTAGCGCGACCCAGATCCCGAAGGCGCCCAAACCCACTACGAAACCGAGGAAGTAGCTCAGCGGGACCTGGACGAGAACCCCTACGATGTTGATGCCGAGACTCGTGTTCGTGGCGCCTGCACCGCGCAGCATGCCGATGAGCGCGATGTGAATGCCCACCGCAGGCATTCCCCAACCGAGGATCCGCATCCAGAGGATGGAGTACTCACCGAGCTCCGTGGTGGGGCTCACGTCGAAAATACCGATGATGGGCCCGGCACCGACGATGATCGAGACCCCGATGAAGCTCATGATGACCGTGGAGAGAATCACCCCGGAGCGAACGACCTGGCGCGCTTCGGACACGTCATTCGCCCCGAGCGCGTTGCCGACCATCGCCCCGGTCGCCTGCGAGACACCCAGCCCCGGGACGAAGGCTAGCGACTGGATCCGAAGGCCGATGCCGTGTGCGGCGACGGCGACCTGGGCAATGCGACCGAGCATGCCGACGATGGACAGGAACGCAACGTTGAGGATCACCATGTCGAGTGCAGCGGGTGCGCCGACCCGAAACAGGTCGCGCGCAAGCGGTCGATCGAGGCGTGCAGGCAGAAGATTCGCACGCATCCCTGGAACGACGTCGCGCCGAAGCAGCAAGACGATGAGCAGGACCGCCACGGCCTGCGCCACGACCGTTCCCCAAGCTGCGCCTTCGACGCCGAGCTTCGGGAGACCGAAGTGACCGAGAATCAATCCGTAGTTGAGTCCGATATTGAGGATGTTGCTGATGATCGAGACGAAGAACGGCAGTTTGGTGTTGCCCACCGCGCGGAGCGCTGCGGCAAACAGCATGTTGAGGTAGTAGAAGACCGTGAAGGTGAACAGGGGGCGTAGGTACGCCACACCGAGTTCGGTGACCGCCGCATCGGCACCTAGCCAGCCCATGGCCGCGTCTGCACCAACGTTGCCGAGCAAGGCCACCAAAACCGAGACGAGGTACGTGAGAAGGATGCTCTGTTGAAGAACGTGGTTCACTCGCTCGGTCTCGCCGGCGCCGTGTGCGCGCGCCACGAATGCAACGGTCCCGACCGTGAGTCCGAGCATCGCAACCATGAGCAGGAAGACCAGTTGGCTCGCGAAGCCGAGCGCGGTCAACGCATCTTCGGCGCCGGCCAATCGACCGCACATCGCAGTATCTACGGCCAACGTGATGACGCTGAGCACGTTGAGACCGACGATCGGCATGGCCAGATCGAAGAGGCGTCGAAAAATCGTGCGGTCGACGCCTGAAACGAGATCGGGCAGCGCCTTCATTACGGCCGTGGAGGGTGCATCGACGCGCGAGAGCACGCCAGTGTTTTTCGACCTTTCTGCGATGACTCAGCGGAGGCTCGCGGTGGTAGCATCGGCGCGCGTGTCGGGTGAACAAAGAGAGTTCGGCTCCTACCGGCTACTCCGAAGACTCGGGGTAGGCGGAATGGCAGAGACCTTCGAGGCGGTCCGGCGCGAGTCCGGCGGGTTCGAGCAGCGCGTTTGCCTCAAACGCGTCCTGCCGGCGTTCAGCAACGATCCGAGCTTCGTGAAGCGATTTCAGAGAGAGGCGCGGCTCGCAGCGAGTCTCCGGCACAGCAACGTCGTCGGCGTGACCGACTTCGGAGAGGTCGACGGGGTCAGCTATATCGCGCTCGAGCTCGTGGACGGAGTCGACCTTCGTTCGTTCTTGAGGATACAGCCGGAACACCGGCTCGATGCGAGCCTCGTCGCGTGCATCGGACTCGACCTGGCCTACGCACTCGAGCACGCGCACGAGCGTCTGGTGCACCGAGACGTTTCGCCTTCAAACGTGCTCATCGGACGAAGCGGTGAAGCCAAGCTCGCGGACTTTGGGCTCGCCAAGCCGGTCGGGGGCGCACGAGTGACCTCGAGCGGGAACGTTCCTGGCAAGGTTCCTTACATGTCTCCCGAGCAGATTCGCGGCGAGACGGTTGACGCGCGATCCGATCTTTTTTCGCTCGGGGTGGTGTTGTTCGAAGCCGTAGCGGGTCGGCGTCCTTTCGACGGCGCCCACGACGTCGTGACGATGCAACGAGTCGTGGAAGGCGAGCGGCTCGACTTGAACGACGTCGCCCCAGGCGTCCCTGCGTCACTCACACAGTGCATCGATCGACTCCTCGAAGTGGATCGAGAGAAGAGGACACCGAGCGCGACGGCCTTGGTCGATTCGATCTCGGCGGTGGAGGGGAGCGCACAGGGGCAAAGACGGTTGGCCTCGATGGTGGAAGCGATGCGCGGAGGGCCGTCGACGCGGATGCACGTGCGCGCCCGCCAGGAAGACCCGGACACCGAGCTCAGTCCCCCGGGCCCGCTGCCGTCGAACGAGCCGGCGCCGGAGGCAGTCAGGGCGCCCGCGTTGCGGCGTTGGTCCGCTGCCGCCCTCGTGGCCGCCCTACTCCTCGCGGGCGCCGTGTTCGTCTTTCGGTCGACGCAGACGAACACCGAAGGCGGGGCGGGCATCGTGGAATACCGCGCACCGAAGGAAGGCGCTTCGCTCGTCGATCAAGAAGCCGTCGAACCGTCGGCCGAAGCCGAAGCCGAAGCCGAAGCCGAAGCCGACCCTAGCTCCGGTGAATCCATGCGTGACGATGGCGGGCCCGACGAGGTCACGCCTGGAGCCCCTGGCGAAACGGAGGAGAAGCGGCCGCAGGCAGACCGCGGCTGGGTCCGCGTGGTCGTTCAGCCCTGGGGCAACGTTTGGATCGACGGCGTGTGGATGGGCCGCGCACCGGTGACCGCCCGCGTGCCCGAGGGTCGTCACCTGGTCGAGGTCGGTCGCGACCTGCCCGCAAAGAAGCGCGTCGTGCGCATCGCACCGGGCGAGCGCAGGAGCATCGAGCTCAGTCTCGGGAACTAACTACTCGACGACGATGGCGCCACAGGTGAACACCGCGGTGAACGTCGAGGCCTCGGCCTTGAACGTGTCGCATGCGGACCCAACCAGCTCGATGACGTTGGCCTCGCCGGGCTTCACGCGCCATTCGCTCGGGCACGCGAGGCTGACGCCGTTGAGCTGAACGTCGCCCTCTTCGCACGCCTCGTCGACGTCGGCGAAGGGCTTGTCGATTTCGATGTCACACGAGATGCTGTCGCTGATGATGGTCTCGAACGCGTTCGAGAGGCTCACCGGGTCGTCACCGACGTAGACCGTGCCGGTTCCTTCGACGCCCGCATCGGCGACGTCTTGCATGTGGCTCCGAGTGGGATCGGACGGATTGTCGTCGAGGTCTCCGACCCAGAGGACGAACACGTCGATGCCAGCGGCATGCGCTGCAGCTGCCGCGTCAACGGCCTCCTCTCGCGCTTGATCGGTCGGGTTCGGGTTCGGCTGCTCGCAGGAGTCAGGCTCGCCGTCGGTGGCCAGGACGACGATGGTCGGGCCCTCGGCGGGAGGCGGGCTGCCCTCGATGATGCTGACCAAGAGGTCGAGGCTGTCGCCCGTGGGCGTTTCGTCGCCTGCATCGCTCGGATAGTTCGTCGGATACGTGGTGGTGTCACTGATGGCCGCGCTCGCGTTCAGCGCGAAATCGACGCGAGGGCTCGCGGCTTGGGGGTTTCCGGCCACCGGAAGGAGCGGACACGGGTCGTTGCCGTCGTCCGAGGTGTATGTCGTGAGCCCGAAGCGCACGATCGATTCCTTCTCGCCCACTACGGTAGTGATGGCGTTTCGCGCGGCCTGCCAGCGGTCCTGGCCCATCGAGAAGCCCGACGTCATCGAGCCGCTCTGATCGACGAGGAACATGACGTTCGGAATGCTTCGCGTCGGCGTCACTTCGACCGACTGGCACTCGTTCTCGCCGCCCTGGTTCCCGGTGCCTCCGGTTCCAGTGAAGATCTGACGACATCGACCCGTGGAGGTGCACTCGAAGCCCTCGTTACAGTCGATGTTGCAGTCGGGGTTGTCGTCGCCGCACTCGAGGCCCTGCGTGCACTGGAAGGTGCACGTGCCCGTGCCTCCGCAGTACGTTCCAGCACCACAGTCCGTGGTGCTGCTGCAGGAGTCGCCGCAGCTCGGGAGAGGGGCTTCGTCGCAGCTTCGAGGCGTTCCGCCGACGCCCCCGCCGTTTCCACCCGCGCCACCCGCACCGAGCGGGTTCCCGGATCCACTACACGCGGTCAGCCCAAAGGCGCCTAGCGCGACTACCAAGATCGAAAGCCAACGAACCATCACGAACTCCCCAGAGAATTGAAAAAGCCAACTATGTCGACATTCTACAAAGAGGTTGTAAGGCGTGCAAATCGGTACAGCGCGCATTCCTGACGAATTAGTCATTTGTTTCAAATGCTTAGGAGGCCACACCCTTTGGCTCGTGCCGCCATGGTCTCTCAGGGCGCAAGAATCGCGAAAAAAGTCACGTGGATAGGCGGACAGCGCCATCTCGGGACGCGAGCGCCCGGCCCAAGGGCGGACTTTTTTCAACCAGGAAAGCGGTCCGAAACCTACGCGAAACAATCGCAGGCCACAGATCCGGACGACGAGTCCCCTCGACGCGGGTTATCGGCACGGGGGTGTCCCTCCCCATGATAAGAACGACGACTGCGCTCGTTGGCTGGCGAATCGAAGGCAATTTTGTAGGAGTAAACGATGAGCATCATCAAGGCCGAATACATCTGGATCGACGGCACTCAGCCGACGCCGCTTCTTCGCTCGAAGACGAGGATGGTCGAGGCGGGCATTTTAGACAAAGTCCTCGGCGCGATCGCCGGCGTCACCGAGCTTCCGAAGTGGGGCTTCGACGGATCAAGTACGGAACAGGCGACGGGTGACAACTCCGATTGCCAGCTCTACCCCGTCTTCGCGACCCGCGACCCGCTTCGTGGCGGCGACAACCTTCTCGTCCTCTGCGAGGTCTACAACGCAGACGGAACACCCCACCCGACCAACACACGCCGCGCGGTGGTCGACCTTGGGGAGCAGAAGAAGGACTTGGAGGCGTGGTACGGGTTCGAGCAGGAATACACGATGATGAAGGACGGCTACCCCTACGGCTTCCCGGAGGGTGGTTACCCCGGTCCGCAGGGTCCCTACTACTGCGGCGTCGGCGCGGAGTACATCTTCGGCCGCGACATCGTCGAGGATCACATGACCGCGTGCATCGAGGCGGGCCTCAAGATCTCCGGCATCAACGCCGAGGTCATGCCGGGCCAGTGGGAGTTCCAGATCGGCCCCGCCGGTCCCGTCGAAAGCGGCGATCACATGTACATGGCCCGCTACCTCCTCGGTCGTATCGCCGAGACCTACGGCGTGGACATCTCCTACGAGGCCAAGCCGGCCAAGGGTGACTGGAATGGCGCGGGCTGCCACACCAACTTCAGCACGGTGCCGATGCGTGCTGACGGCGGCATGGACGTCATCACGGCGTACTGCGAGAAACTCGGCACGCCAGAGCGAGTCGCCCTCCACCTCGACAACTACGGCTACGGCCTCAAGGACCGCCTGACGGGCGCTCACGAGACCGCTTCGTGGCAGGAGTTCAAGTACGGCGTGTCCGACCGCGGGGCATCGATTCGTATTCCGATGGCCACGGCGCACGCCGGCAAGGGCTACCTCGAGGATCGTCGCCCCTGCGCGAACATCGACCCCTACACGGTCGCTCGACTGCTTCTCGAAGTCGCCTAACGGCAGTCACAGAGGCACTGAGATGCCGCGTCCGAAAGGATGCGGCGTTTCTGTTTCTGGAGACCGGGGTCTCGCTCGAGGCGAAGCTCGCTCGCCTCCGGGAAACCCGACGGGGAAGCCGCCTGCGCCCTGCTACTGCCCGGCGCGCTTGTAGACGAGCGTGTAGCGCACAGGGGCGGTCAGTGCAGGGCTCGTCTCGCGAACGTGCATGAGGAGTTGGCCTTGGCTGTCGAAGCGAAACACGTTCTCGCGCCTGCCGTGCTCGGCCACGATATCTTGGATGAGGGCCGCGCTCTGAAGGCTGAACGACGCCCGTGCCTTATCGCCGGCGGACGTGACGACGTCGGCGGTCCCGCCATCGAGCGGGGCGGTCACCACGTAGTTGTCCATGCCAACGGTCACCTGTTTCTGCACGCTCGAGATCTTGAGGCGCACGACGGCTTTGTTGATCTTGTCGAGACGCTTGCGCGCGACCTTCTTCTTTAGCGCGCCCATGTCCGCAGTGGCCGCATCGACGGCAGCCTCGATCTTCGCGACGCTGT
This sequence comes from Myxococcota bacterium, assembly GCA_039177115.1. Classification (GTDB taxonomy): domain Bacteria; phylum Myxococcota_A; class Polyangia; order Polyangiales; family Houyiibacteriaceae; genus SG8-38. Next base: position 17,405 of record JBCDFZ010000052.1, on the reverse strand, counting down.
CCGCCTGGTTGCCTACCAACGTGTAGCTGCCTGCGAGCTTGCGAAGTTCTGGTGGCTCGCCGTCGATATCTCCGTTCGCTGGCGCCGAGGCCGTCGCGGCGGTGCTGCTCGCTGGCGCCTCGGTTTCGGCATCGGCGGCGTCGGAAGACGGCGGTGCCTCCTGAGAGGCTGCGGTTCCGATCGTCAAGAACGTCGTGATGGTCAACATGACCGAAAGCTTGGTCTTCATGGGCTCCCCTTTTTCGGCTTCCTAACATGCTCCTCGCGCGCGAGGAAGTGGTGCGACTACCAGGAGAGCGTGCTCGGGGTTTCTTTTCGGCGGCTCTGGAGGAACTCGACGATCAGCTCGAGCTCCTCGTGGGTGAGGTTCCCTGCAAAGCCCGGCATGTTGGTGCCGCCGTTGTGGATACGGATGACGAGTTGGTCGTGTGTGAGCAGGTCGCCGATGTTGGAAAGGTCGGGGCCGCGGTGACCGCCGTAGCCTTCGATCTGGTGACAGTAGAGGCAGCCCTTCTCGTAGAAATAGAGCGCCCCCTGCGCGATGGGCCCTTCGGTGGCGCCTACAACGTCCGCGGGCAGCGGCTCGGCTTCGAAATCCGGAGACCAAGGCGCCTGCACCCCCGCAATCCACATCGAGCCCACGAAAACGAGGACCAGCGAGAGGACGCCGACCGACCACGGCCGCTGCGTCCAGTGTCGTTCACCCTTGTTGAAGAAGAGTGGGAGGACGAACAGCCAGCCGAGTGCGAAAATCGGCACGAGCACCATCACGAAGCTCTCGACCGCAGGCGGCAGGAGCGCAAGAACCGCGAAGTACCAAAGTAAATACCAGTCGGGCCGCGGGTAGGCGTCGATGATGGCAGGATCGGGCGGAGGTTCGAGCACCGGCGGACCGAAAAACCATCCGCAGAACGCGATCCCGACGAGAACGAGGAACCCGAAGGTCATGTCGCGCCACGCCGCGTTCGGCCAGAACGGCACACCGTCTTTTTCGAGGCGCGCCTCGTACTGTTGGACGTAGGTTTCCGGCTCGACGGGCTCGCCCTTCTTGGGCATCTCGGAAATGCCGTGGCGCAGCACCAGCGACAGGTGAATCACCACGAAACCGATGATGAGGCCCGGGAACAAGAACACGTGGATGACGAAGAACCGGCTGAGGGTCGCGCCCCCGAACGTGTCTCCGCCAACGACGAACCGCGCGAGCTCTTCGCCGACGTAGGGCACGCGAGCGACCTGCTGAGCGCCGACGACGACCGACCAAATCGCGTTGTTGTCCCAGCGAAGGAGCTGCCCAGTGAAGCCCATGCCGATGGTGAAGATCAGCAGCAGCACGCCGGTCATCCAGTTCAGCTCTCGCGGGTACTTGTAGGTGGCGTGCAGAAAAACCTGCGCGAGATGAACGCCCGCCAGCAGGATCATCGCCGACGCACCGTAGTAGTGCATGCCGCGAAGCCAGCTTCCGAAGAGCGCGTGGTTGGTGATGTAAACGAGGCTGTCGTACGCCTCGCCCGACGAGGGCACATAGGAGAACGCGAGGCCGATCCCGCTGAGAACCTGCGCGAGGAACGCGGCCAGGGTCGCGGAGCCAAACACGTACCACCACGTGGCGTTCCGGGGGACGATGTGCTCGAGCGACGGCTTCAGCAGGTCACTGAACCCGCCTCGGTCGTCGATCCATTTCCACATCGCCTTGAGACGCAGCATCGGTGGTCCTCAAGCCTCGTCTTTGGGCCCGGGATAGGTGGTGAACGGAATGGGGCTGGTGCGAATCTGAACCAGGCCGTTGTGAACTCGAACCGGGTAGCGGGGAAGCGGCCGTGGCGGCGGCCCGCCCGCCACGGTGCCGTCGTCGTAGTAAACGCCGCCATGGCAGGGGCACATGAACAGGTCGGCGCTCGCAATCCATCGCACGGGACAGCCGAGGTGCGTGCAGTTGACCGAGAACGCGGTGAACTCCTCGTCGCCGTCGCGTCGAAGCCACGCCGCGGTGTTGGCCGTGACCCCGGCCCAGGGAAGAGGAGACGGATCTTCGTACTGGACCTTGACGGTCTTGCCGACCTCGAACTCCCGAAGGGACCCGACGTCACGCCAGACCTCTTGGATGCGTTTGGTGAAGGGCCCGACCACGAAGCCGACGACGGGAATCCCGAGCACGGCTCCGCTCAATGCCCCAAGGGCGAGAGAGAGCCTCGAGAGCATTCGTCGTCGCGATGGATCCTTCTCACGATCGTATTCTTCGTTTTCATTCATCTCGACTCCTAATGTCGTTGCGGATGTCGATGATCCAACCAGCCAGTGAGAAGGCCATCATCAGAAGGCCGGTGGCCACGAACACGTAGGACACCACGTACTCGTAGGCCGGCGCGATGACGAAGAACACGATTCCGAGAGCCAATCCGGCAGGCCAGAAGCCTGGGGTCGGCAGATGCTCGGGACCAGGTTTGGTCCAACCCTCGCGGTCGTCTAGGTCATCCGACGCCATGGGTCCCCCTTCCTGCGGCGACGTCAGCCGCACCGTCTGCCATCCAGCGGCGTGCGATGACCAGGATCGCGGCGAGGTACACCATGCAGGTGGGAACCCACATCATCAGCCCGCCGAGCTGCTGATCGGACGCGTGGGTGAGCTGCCACTGGTTGTGAATGAGCGGGAGGATGCCGAAGGTGTCGACCGGATGCATGTAGATCGGGCACGCCGACACGGGTGCAAACGTGAGCAGGACGCCGAGAAGGGTGCAGGCAAGACAGCCGGTGAACAGATACACGATGGCCCCGGGAGGCGAGAGACGCTCAGACCGGATGGGATGCGCGACGGGCCAATAGAAAGCGAAACCGGCGAAGATGAGCGTCGTGCACTGAGCGACGTACGCCGTCGTGGACGTGACGGACGCCGTGCAAAGTGTCGGGATGTGCCAGAGCCACATGATGCCGAGCCCGAGCATCCAGGACATGGGCGCCCGACCGAAGGTGTCTTGGACGAAACGAAACGACGGGCGCCTCAGTGCCGAAGCGACGCGTTCGGGCGGGAGGCTCGCAATCAGAAGCGGCGGAATGAGAAGGAGCAGCAGCAGGTGCTGGACGATGTGAGCACTAAACAGGTATCCGTCGGCCAGCACTGCGATGGGTGAAGCCGTGGCCAAGAGGAAGATCGCGACGGCGCCGAAGAACGCGGCGAGTCGAAGGTTCAGACGCACCCCGAAGGCCCAGAGATACGCAGCCAGCGCGATGCCGGCGACCCACCAGGCTGGCGAGTCGAAACGCCACAGGTCGGTCAGGACTTGCCACGTGGTCATAGGATCCTCCCTAGGTAGATGATCGAAAACACGAAGATCCAAACCACGTCGACGAAGTGCCAGTAGTACCCCGTGGCTTTCACGATGGTCTCTTCGTTCCTGCCGAGGCCGCCGTCGCGCCGCATCAGCGTGACGATCAACAGAGCGAGCAGGCCGACGAACACGTGGAACCCGTGAAAGCCGGTGGTGGTGAAGAAGGTAGCCGCGAAGAGTGAACCCTCCGGCGTAAAGCGACCGGTGATGAGGTCGTAGTACTCCCACGCCTGGCCGCCGAGGAAGATCAGGCCGAGCGCCATGGTGACCGCCAGCCAGGTCGTCGTGCCGGAATCGTTGCCTCGCCGAAGGGCGCGCTCTGCCAAGAAAAGGGTACCGCTGCTGGCGAAGAGCGCGACGCTGAAGGCTCCGGTGCGCTGAATGTCGAGCGGACCCGGGCCGGAGCCGAACTCGAAGAAATTGTAGATGACGAACGCCACCAGCAGCATCAGAAAGAACATCGACTCGGACGCGATGAAGGCAGTGACCGAGACGATCGCGGCTTGCGGCGGCTTCTTGGTGGGCGGTGCTTCGGGGCCGGGAGCACGTTCGGGGTGCGCCAAGTCGAACAGGGGGCGTCGACTCCGTACCGGCGGCACCAGGTCGAAGTTGTGTTCGGTGGGCGGCGACTCGGCGGCCCACTCGAGCGTCCATGCGTTCCACGGGTTGTCGCCGGCAACCTTCCCTCGGAATAGGCTGTGGCCGATGTTGTAGAGCATGATCAAAACGGAAACGGCGATGATGACGGTGCCGACCGTAGAGATGATGTTCAGGATCTCGAAGCCGGGAAGATCCGGGTAGGTAAACACGCGACGCGGCATCCCCATGAAACCGAGGAAGTGCATGCCGAGGAACGTCATGTTGAACCCGATGATCAGGGTCCAGAATTGCCACTTGCCGAGCCGCTCATCGAGCATGCGTCCGCTGATTTTGGGGAACCAGTAGTACAGGCCGGCGGCCATGCCGAAGACGAAACCGCCGAACAGCACGAAGTGAAAGTGCGCGACTACGTAGTAGCTGTCGGTGACCTGCCAATCGATGGGCGCTGATGCCAGCGTGACGCCACTCAGACCACCAATGACGAACTGAACGAGAAAGCCGATGCAGAACAGCATCGCGGTATCGAATTGAATGCGACCTCCGACCATGGTCGCCGACCAGTTGAAAACTTTGACGCCGGTCGGAACGGCGATGAGGAGGCTGGCGGCAGTAAAGAAGAGGTCGGGCCCGCGCCCCATCCCCACGGCGAACATGTGGTGCGCCCAAACGCCTAGGCTCAGGATGCCGATGGCCACCGTCGAAGCGGCGACGAACGAGTATCCGAAGATCGGCTTCCGGGAGAACACGGGGATGATCTCGGAGATCATCCCGAACACCGGCAAAATGAGGATATAGACTTCCGGGTGGCCGAACACCCAGAAGAAGTGCTGCCACACCACCGCACTGCCACCGCGCTCCGGGAGAAAGAACGCTGCGTCGAGGTGCCGGTCGACGAGCAGCATGACGATGGCCGAGTTGAGCGCCGGGATAGCCAGAAGGATCAGCAGCGAGGTGACGAAAATCATCCAGATGAAGAGCGGCATCCGAGAGATTTTCATGCCTGGCGTGCGAAGAGTAACGACCGTGACGATGATGTTGATCGCGCTTCCGACCGACCCGATTCCGAGGGCGAGCAGCGAAAGAAGCCAGTAGTCGATTCCCTCGTTCAGGTTGTAGGGAAGCTCGGTGAGCGGAGCGTAGGAGAACCATCCTGCGTTGGGCGCCCCGCCCGCTAGAAAGCTCCAATGGAGCATGAGGCCGCCAAACGGCACGAGCCAAAAACTGAATGCGTTCAGACGCGGGAACGCGACGTCTCGCGCGCCAATCATGAGCGGCACGAGGTAGTTCCCGAAGCCGGCAATCAGCGGCATCCCCACCAGGAAGACCATGGTGGTGCCATGCATGGTGAACAGCTGGTTGTAGAGCTCCGGCGAAAGGAAATCGTTCTCGGCCACCGTGAGCTGGACGCGAATCAAAAGAGCTTCGAGGCCGGCCACCGCGAAGAAGAGAACGGCCGTGACCAGGTACATGATGCCGACCCGCTTGTGATCGACGGTGGTGATCCAGGAGATCAAACCCGAGTGCGCTTCCTCCGCGCGGCTTTCCATGGTGGCTTCGAGCGTCATTGGAGCCCGTGAAGGTAAGCGGCCAGTGCGTCCGCATCTTGATCGGAGAGCTGGAAGTTCGGCATGTGACAACCCTCCTTGATGACTTGAGGGTTCTTCATCCAGCGCGCGAGGTTCGCCTCATCGTTGACGAGAACGCCAGCGCCGAGGAGCCGGCGGCTGGCGAGGTGGGTGAGGTCGGGTCCGACCTGCATCGGCAGACCCTCGTGCGGCACTCCGGCGAGCGCGTGGCAGGTACTGCAGGTTTCGCGGTTGTAGACCGCGAGGCCGGCCTTGGCCTCTTCCGATGCGGGAGGGTCGGCGGGCTTGGCCTGGGCCTCGAGCCACGCGTCGAACTCCTCTTGCGTGTGCACGAACACATCGAATCGCATCCACGCGTGCTGAACTCCGCAGAACTCCGCGCAGATGCCTTCGTACGTGCCGGTCTTCTGCGGCTCGAACACCACGTGGTGCACACGGCCGGGCACCACGTCCATCTTTCTGGAAAGCTGTGGCACCCAGAAGTCGTGGAGGACGTCGCCTGAGACCAACTCTGCGTGGACGGTTCTGCCAACCGGCAGGTGGATCTCGTTGGCGGTGATGACGCCGCTGCCTGGATACTCGACCTCCCACCACCATTGGTGACCGCGCACCACGATGTCGGGTGGCCCGTCGGGTACGGGATCAGATTCGCGCGCAGCGCCTACGGATACGACGAAAATGGCAATCACGATGGCGAGCGGGATCGCCGTCCAGATGGCCTCGAGCATCGGATAGTCGTTCTCGACGGCGTCAGGCGCTTCTTCTCCCCGCGCACGCTCGCGGAGCGCGCGAACGATGGCGTACGTGATGATGGTCAACACCACCACGAGAATCCCAGCGCAGATCCAAAGCACGAGGACGAACAGGTCCGAGATGGCGCTCGCTTGGGGGCTGACTGGATCGAACATGCCGGCACCGCAAACCGCGGGTCCCTAGCTTCACCCGCGGTGCAGAAGAAGTCAGTAACACGTGGGCACTCGGGCGGGCAACGAGGAAAGCCGTCCGCCGCGATGTCCTCGTCGCGCAAGGTCGGAACGCTAGCCCGTCTTGTCCTCGTCGCGCGCCGGGTCAGGTGGCTTGCCCTGCTGGGACAGGGTGCGCTCGAGAAGCGCAGTGTAGACCGGCCGCGTTCCGAGACTGTGCGCGGTGATGGTCGCCGCCATGCAGGTGAGCATCAGCGGAAGGATCTGGGTGAAGTTGCCGGTCATCTCGGCTGTCAGGATGATGCCGGTGAGCGGAGCACGAACGACGGCCGCGAAAAAGGCGCCCATACCGGCCACAGCGAAGTGTGCCGGAACGAGGGCGCCGCCGAGACCGAGGTCCTGGACGACCTGCCCATAGGCGACGCCGGCAATGGTTCCAATGGCCAACATCGGTGCGAACAAACCACCGGGCGCCCCGGTTGAGTAGCTGGCGACGGTGGCCACGAAGCGCACGGCAAACACGATGGCCAAGAACTTGAGAGGGGTCTTCACGGTAAGAAAACCCTCGAGGACTTCTTCGCCGCCACCGACGAAACGAAGGTCGGCGCCTCCAAGCCAACCGATGGACAGGCCCACGAACGCAACGGCGAAGATGAACGGCCAGCGGCTCAGCGAACGAAACCAGTCGACGGTGCTGAGCAGAACGCGCTCGAACACGAAGCCGAGTACCCCGAACAGCATTCCGAACACGACGAAGAGCCAAAGGGTCCCGCGTTCCGGCATGGCGAGAATCGGCATGCTGATGTCGTTGACATCGCCGGTCATCAGTCGGGTCATGACGTCGGAGACGGCACAGGCCAAGACGACCGCCTGCACCGACAGCACGTTGTAGTGGAACTGTGGGCGCATCTCTTCGATCATGAAGAGGATGCCGGCGAACGGGGCGTTGAATGCCGCGGTCAGACCGGCCGCAGCCCCAGAGGCGACCAGGCCGTGCATCAGGGTCTTCGGCAGCCGCAGGATCTTGACGCAGCCTTGACCGATCGCCGCGCCGATCTGAATGGAAGGGCCCTCACGACCCATGAGCAGCCCCGAACCGAGCGCCAAGAAGCCGCCGATGAACTTCACCGGGATGACGCGAGCCCAGCGCATGGAGAGCACGCCGTCGAGAAGTCCCTCGACGACCTGAACACCGCTACCGCCAGCCTGGGGCGCCCAAGCCCGTACGAGCCACACCGAGATGAGCAGCGCGATCGCGACGCCTGCAGGAATGATCCCCCAGGTCATCAGCGGATTGTCGGTGGCCCAGACGACCTCGCGAGTCTTGTCAGCCCAGTCGAGGACCTTGTGAAAGAGGCTTGCGACCGTTCCAGTGAGGGCGCCGACGGCCGTGGCCGTGAGCAGCAGGGGTGCCCCCTTGCGCTGCGCTTCGAGGAACCGACTTGCTAGCCGAGTCGACTGCGCCGCACCCTCGCTGACGACGTGGGTGGCTTCTCGGATCGGAAACGGTAGCTTCATCGGCGGGCGCGCCCCTACGAGGGCTCGGCGACTCGAGCACGACCGGTTCTATCGGCGGGACTACCGCCCGTCAACGCTCCAGATGAGGAGACTTCGATTTAACGCTCAGGCCGCCGCGTGAGTGGACCGATCGGCCTGCGCAGCAACACGAGACCCGCGACGCGTGATCAGGCGGCCACGGAGCGGCACCGGGCCGAAGCCGATGGGACTCGCCATCGCGGTTCCGATGCGCGTCGTGTTGCGGAACGTCGGTGTGATGACCTCGAGCTCGCCCTGGTCGGACACCGTGTATGCGAGGCTGTCGCCGACGGACGCTCCGAGGACGGTCCCGTGGCGGACGAGAAGCACGAGTGCGCTCGTCTCCCCGGCGACCGGGTCCTTGAACACGGTGAGGTCGATCGCGTCGAGAATCATCTCCCAGTCACGAGGATCGTCTGGGAGTGACCCAGCACGGAAGCACCGTGCAAGCTCGCGAACGGTGAGCGCCGCAGCGGCCTGAGACGCCGGCCCAGCGTCGGCACCGTCGGCAAGCGCAATCAACGTGCTGTTCTCGTCACGCAACACCGAAAGCCGGTCGTGCGTGGTCTCTGTGGCGGTCGTGTCTGGTGTGATCTCGAGCTTCATCAGATTCCCCTTACGGATGGTTCTATGTTGGGAAACGGGCGGTTGTTACGTCGTATTCCGTACGCGGATCGAGGAGCGCCGATTGTCATTTTGGCAATTGAAACTCAATGGATGCGTGACGCGATAGAGCCGCCCGCGTATGGTTCCCGTCACAACGCGAACAGGAGCTCTGATGGCCGAATCCACAACACGCGCACCCATTGAAATCGGGCTCAGCGGCCAGTCGCTCCTCGAGTGCCCCCTCCGAAACAAAGGGGAAGCATTCCCTCCGGAGGAGCGCCTCGAGTTCGGGCTTTCGGGCCTACTCCCGCCACACGTGAGCGATCTCGCGACACAGGCCGCACGAGCCTACGAAGCGTACTCTCGAAAAGACGACGACCTCGAGCGGCACATCTACCTTCGGCAGCTCCAAGACACGAACGAGGTTCTGTTTTATCGACTGGTCCACGATCATCTCGACGAGATGATGCCCATCATCTACACGCCGGTCGTCGGGGCTGCCTGCGAGCAGTTCAGCGAGATCTACCGGCGACCGCGGGGACTCTTCGTATCGTACCCGGAGCGCGACCAAATGGACGCCATCCTCGACCATGCGCCCGTCGACCGGGTCGACGTGATCGTGGTCACCGACGGCGAGCGAATTCTGGGGCTCGGAGACCAGGGCGCGGGGGGGATGGGGATCCCCATCGGCAAGCTCTCGCTCTACACCGCGTGTGCTGGGATCAGCCCGGAGGGAACGCTTCCAGTGCTGCTCGACGTCGGGACGAACAACCAGGAGCGCCTCGAGGACCCGCTTTACATCGGCTGGCGACACGAACGAATCACCGGCGACGACTACTACGACTTCGTCGACGTGTTCATACAGGCCGTGAAACGCAAGTTCCCGAACGTGCTGCTCCAGTTCGAAGACTTCGCCCAACCTCATGCAGCGCCGCTCCTCGGGCGCTACCGCGACCAGCTCTGCACCTTCAACGACGACATCCAGGGAACCGCCGCGGTGACGGTGGGCACGTTGATCGCCGCCGCGAAGGCCGCGGGGAAGGACATCTCCGACCAGAGGGTCGTCATGCTGGGCGCCGGTTCCGCAGGCTGCGGCATCGCAGAGCAAACCGTCCAGGCGATGATGGCAAAGGGACTGAGCGAGGCCGAGGCGCGGGCACGAATCTACATGGTGGATCGGCCAGGCCTTCTCCACGATGGCATCACCGGCCTGACGCCGGCGCAGCAGAGACTGGTCCAGCCGAGCGACCGAGTGCGCGACTGGGCCAGCGCGAGCTCGGGCGAGATCTCGCTGCTCGACGTCATGCGGCACGCCAAGGCCAACGTCATGGTGGGCGTTTCGGGGCAGCCCAACACGTTTACCGAGGAGGTGGTTCGCCTGATGGCCTCCAACTGCGAGCGACCGACGATCTTTCCGCTGTCGAACCCGACTTCGCGCATCGAGGCAAAGCCCGAAGACCTCATTGCATGGACGGACGGGCGCGCGCTGGTGGCGACGGGCAGTCCGTTCCAACCCGTGAGCTACGGAGGAAAACAGTATCCGATTGCACAGTGCAACAACAGCTACATCTTCCCCGCGATGGGTCTCGGTATCCTCGGAGTCGGCGCGCGACGAGTGACCGACGGCATGTTCATGGCCGCGGCGGAGGCACTCAGCTGCGAGGCTCCCGAGGTCAACGGGACCGGTAAAGGCCTGTTGCCCCCGCTCGACGACATCCGCGCGGTGTCCACTGGGATCGCGTACGCAGTGGCCGCCCAGGCCCAGGCCGACGGGGTCGCCGACGAGAGCCCTGAAGAAGAGATGCGCGCACGAATCGACGCCCGCCGCTGGGACCCTGTCTACTCTCCGCTTCGGCTCGCGCGTGCCGAAGGGAACTAGCCAAGTGAGACCTCACGAGGAGATCCGATGAGTTTCGACATTCTGAAGTACGAGCCCAAAGGCGACAAAAAGAACTCGGACTTCTTCAACGAGTACCGACTCAAGATTTACGAGCGGCGACAGTCGAGCGGGCTTGCCGATCTACTCGGAGGGATGAAGGGGATCGTCATCCAAGTACAGCACGGTGACGCCCTCGACTACCTGAAGGAACTCTATGCCATGTCGCCGTACCGGTTTGACTGCGCGCGGCTCAACGACACGCACAAGGTTTACTTCCTTTCGTCGAAGCCTGAGCAGCCGCGGATGATCGTGCTCGAGCCGCTGAACCCCGACTATCAAGACGATCTGACGCGGCTCAACATGCTGTACCCGAAGGCTAGGCCCAAACCGCACGCGCGCTACGTTGGCGAGATCTTTCACACGAAAGACCTCGCGGAGACGCGACGAACGCTCGAGTCACACGAGATTCGATTTCATGCGCCGGGCGAAGAGAAGGACCCGTTCTTTTCGAACAGCAATTTCGCGTTCACGGTGCCGTCCGATTTCACAGGGAACCGTATCGGCTACGCGGCCATCGATCTCGATCCCGGCGCCATCGATTTCGGACAGAAGCTCACGTTGACCGAACCGCAGCAGGCGGCCCTCGACGAAGCCGCCGCGTGGTCAGAGGAGATGGGGATCTCGTCGCTCCTACGCGGCCCCGACCACATGGCCACGCGAATTCTCGCCGGCGAGCGCGAGGACGCGATCCTCGAGTTTCTCACGATGTCTAGCTACTACTTCTGGGGCGCCTACAACATCAAGGACATGAACTCGTCCACCAACGTCAACCGGAACCCCGCCATCACCGACGAGACCCTGTCGCCTGCCAAGGTATTCACGGCAAACAACACCCCGTCGTTCGTGAACTCGTTCGAAGGTCTCCCAATGCCTACGGAGGACTTCGTTCGAAACTATGGGCGACGGATGCATCACATCGCCTACGAAGTACGCGACGGCGACCATCCGAGCGGGCAGAAGAACATCGACTACGTGGTCGAGAAACTGAGGTCGTTCGGCATCCCGTTCCTTGCGCACGTCGTCGGGTCCTGCGGCGAGGAGCCCGATCTAAAGCAGATCTTTTCGAAGCACAGCGAGTACTCGATTTTGATCACGGAATACGTGGAGCGGTGCCACGGCTTTGAGGGTTTCTTCACCAAGTCGAACGTGGCAGCGCTCACCGAAGCGGCCGGCTTGGACGAACGGTATGAGCACGGGAACGTGTTCGACTAGAGGTCACACCTTGTTCCTGACGCACATTTCGACCGACCACGCGGAGGTTTTAGCGGGGGCCTTGGTTGCCGCCTGCCGGCTCGACGGGTGGCAAGCGCCCACGCAGCCCAGGCTCCTCAAGACCCTCTTCCACGAGCTTCTCGGGAAAGACTACGATTTCGAGACGCTCGAGCCTAACGCCGCAGAGGAAGCGGCGACGGTGCTCGAGTCTCCGGAAGAGCGCCACGAACTCGTGCAGCTGATGTGCATGGTCGAGATCCTCTGCACCGAGGCATCCCCCGAGATGGAGCAGTCGGTGGCGGCGTGGGCGACGAAGCTCGGCGTCCCGGAGCGCTCCCTGGTGTACCTGCGAGACCTCGCCGAAGGCGAGGTGCGAAAGACGCTCGAAGACTTCTACCGACTGAACTGGATCGGCGACCTCTCACACAGAACGCCAGGTTTTGCCAAGCTCCGAGAGCTCGGCGCGGAGGCCTACGCCTCGACGGTCGAGGTCGACCCCGACAAGGCTGCCCGCTACGACAACTTGAAGTCGTGCCCAGAGGGCAGCCTCGGAAGATATCTCTACGAGTTCTACCAAGAGCGCGGGTTCGCGTTCCCCGGTGAGGAGGGTGCTGCAAGCGAGGCGGTCGCGCACCACGACTGGATTCACCTGCTTGCTGACTACGGAACGACGCCGCTCGGAGAGATCGAGGTGCTGAGCTTCATGAACGGCTCCAGCCGGAGCCCCGGCGTGTTCCTCGGGCTCATCGGCGCGCTGGCGCTTTTCGAGTCGGCGATCATGGGCGAGGGTTTCGTGACGGTTGCGTATCCAGGCCAAGGTCTCTCCCGCGATCGAGGCCCCGACCGCATGGCCGAAGCCGTGAAGCGCGGAAACGCATGCAAGACCGACCTGGTGCTCGACGTCGAGTTCTTCTCGATGGCGGACGAACCCCTGGTGGATCTTCGAGAGCGTTTCGAGATTCCGCCGCGGAGCGACTGGGTGCAGGCGCTCGACCCCTGGGGCGCCCTCGGCAACGAGCCCGTGCCCCCGCCTGGCACGTAGGGGAGCACTCGGTCACCTTCCAACGAACACGGAGGTGTGAGTGCGCTGGAGAGGCCGGAGGCAAAGCACCCAGATCGAGGACCGGCGCGGCATGCGCCCCGGTCGCCGGGCCGCTGCGGGAGGCGGCCTCGGCGTGCTCGTGCTGGTGGTTGTAGGCCTCTTGCTCGGCGTCGACCCGACAACGCTGCTTCAGGTCGTCGCAACGCAGCAGTCGATCTCGAACACCGCCTCCCCATCGCCCGCACCGGTCGGCCCCGCGGAACTGAACGACGAGCAGTCGCAGTTCGTCGCCGTGGTGCTGGCAGACACCGAGGACACGTGGACCGCCCTGTTCGATCAAGGAGGACGGCGCTACGACAAGCCGACGCTCGTGTTGTTCAGCGGCGCGGTGCAGTCCGCGTGCGGATTCGGGCAGGCCGCCATGGGTCCGTTTTACTGTCCCGCTGACCAAAAGGTGTACATCGACCTCAGCTTCTACTCGGACCTCCAGAACCGCTTCCAGGCCCCGGGCGATTTCGCGCAGGCGTACGTCATCGCACACGAAGTCGGGCACCACGTCCAAACGCTGCTCGGCATCTCGGAGCAAGTGCATCGGGCACGTTCGCGAGTTGGACAGGTGGAGGGCAACCAGCTCTCGGTGCGGCAAGAGCTTCAGGCTGACTGCTTTGCGGGGATCTGGGCGCATCACGCGGACCGGACGCGCAACCTGCTCGAAGACGGCGACATCGAGGAAGGGCTCAACGCAGCGAGCGCGATTGGGGACGACCGGCTGCAAAAGCAGTCGCGCGGGTACGTCACACCCGAATCTTTCACCCACGGGAGCTCGGCGCAGCGCGTGCGCTGGTTCAGTCGAGGCTACGAGTCTGGCAACGTCAACGACTGCGACACCTTCGGGAGCGCCACTCTTTGACGCCTGCCGCGTGAGCTCAGCGACAGCGCGTCCCGACGGCGCACCAGTAAACCGAGGAGCAGAAACGGACGTTCTCGAGCCCCGCGTCGCGAAGAAGGGTTTCGACTTGCTCGCGGGTGTACCGCTTCTCGAGCCGAGTGCCGAAGCGGTCGAGTGCATCGGTTCGCATGGCGTAGAGCGTCCTGTCTCGATAGGCCGACAGCGGCCAGTTGGCGACGTCCACTCCGAGACGCTCCGCGACCGCTGAGGTTTTGGCCAGGGGGAAGTAGACCCCTGCGGCGATCCCGTCGCAAGCGAGACGCCGAACGGGGCCTGGCTGATGAGCGATGAGCCTCCGGGCAAAATCGCTCGAACGCCACAGCGCTCGAAACCACCAGGGACGGTTGTCGAGCGCGTAGTAGAGGTACACCAGGAAGGGGGCGCCCATTCTCAGACTGGAAACCGCGCGCCGGAGAGCGCCCTCGGTGTCGGCGACGTGGTGAAGCACCCCGAGGCTGTAACCGAAATCCATGGAGTTCGGAGGGAAGGGCAACTCGGCTGCGGTCGCCCGGTGAAACTCGACGTTGCGATGTCCGAAGAGATTGCGCTCCGCGACCAAGACCGCATCGCTCGGGTCAACGCAGTGGAGCACGCCTACCCGCGGCGCCACGTGAAGCGCCCATCGCCCGGACCCGCATCCGAGGTCGAACCCCTCGGCGTCGTCAGGAAGATCGTCCCACGGGAACACCTCGAAATACGACGCGAACGTAGCCCTGCTTTCGGCCTCGGACAGCCCAGTCTGATCGAAGCGCGACCACTCTTCGCCGAATCGTTCGATGACGTCGACGCGTTCCTCAGTCGTCCGAGCTTCCGCCATGGCGCGCCGCAAACCTAGCTCAGAAGGCGATGAGCGCCATCGGGTCCCGCCCATCAACCAGGCGCGCGAGAACACGGGTCGGCAACCGGGAGGCTCCTGACATCGAGAAGGGTCGGGGACGGCGGCCATTTCGTCCGGACCGACAGACCGTCTTGACCTCGTACGGTATGATCGGCGGCTCCTGGCCTAACCTCGACCGTACGCCCGTCGACGTCGCAACGTGCGGCGATAGGCTCGTCGATCGGGAAAGCCAGCACGCTGTAGCGCGAGCTCGGTCGGCATCCCACGCGCTTCATTCCGCTCCACGATGGCAAGCCGCGACTCGTCGACAACCTCGCGAAAGGTGGTCCCCTCTTCCTTGAGACGTCGCTGCAGCGTTCGATCGCTCATCCCTAGCTCTCGCGCCGCGGTTTCCACATCGCACTTCGCCGTCGGCAGGAGACGGTGCGCGACGCTGCGAACGGAGTCGACGATACCAGGGGGCGCCAAGAGGGCCGCGGCGTCGACCGCACAGGTTTCGATCTGCTGCGCCCAGACGGGGTCCCAACTCGACATCGGGGTGTTCCAAGTACGCTTCGAGAACACCATTCCGCAGGACTTCTGTCCAAAGCGGACCGGGCATCGGAAGATCCGTCCGTACTCGGCCTCACCTCCGCGAGAAGAGTGCTGGAACCACACTTCCTCGGCGGTGAGCGGCTCCGCGGCGCACAGGTCGAGTGCACGCTGGATGAGGGTCACAAGGAACTCGGAGTGATTCGGCAAACGCGCGCAGAGTCCGGGCAGAAGACTGTGCACTTCGTCTCCGGCGTCTTCGATCCGGTGCCACTGCCCGTCCGCGATTAGACCGGCGAAGCGTTCTAGCTTTCGAAGGCCGGCGCCCAGGGTCTCGCCGCTCAGCGCGAGGGCGGCCACGAGGTTCTTGGGGGGCCACGACGCAACCTCGGCGGCATGAAGCCCGAGAAACGGGTCGTCGCTGAGCTCGGCGGCCGCGTGCCACAGTCGAACGAGATCGTTCCCGGAGATCCGAGAGCGGCTGTCGGTCATCTCGGCATGACTCAGGCCGGCTCGGTCACAGACCGTCAGACTCTCGAGACCTAGCGCTTCGAGCGCCCCGAGGACAGTCCGCGACACCGTGCCCGAAATTCGGTAGGGCGATTCGCGACTGTAGTCTTTTGGGTTGATGCTCATCTCGTTCAATGGGTTGACCAGAGTTTGGCCTCAACGTGGGAACCCGAGTTCCTGAAAATTGATTCCAACAATCGAAGCGAGCAGCGCCCTCCGCGGATGCGTCAAGTTCACGCGCTGAGCTCCAACGAACCCCTGTCCCGGGGGCGGCACAGCTCAGCCGGCTCTGGCGGTCACGAGGACCGTTCGGCCAAAAAGAGCCCGATGATCGGTTCGATCAGCTGATCGACGAGGCGCCAGATCGCCCTGTCGCTCGTCTGTGTCCAACGCCCCGACCAGATCTCGATGCAGATGCCATGAGCCACCACACTGGCGCGCCAGGCGAGCGCATCACGCTGCCGCCGGCCGAGGTGGCGAAAGCGGTCGGAGGCGCCGAGCGGTCCCGAGAAACCGCTCCGGATCGCCACCCAGTCCGGCGGTGAGGGGTGCGCGTGGAGGAAGAGTGCTTCGTAGTAGTGCGGGTGGTCCGCGGTGAAGCGGGCCATCGCGAAAGCCGCCGCCCGCATCGGGTCGCTGGCCTCTGTCGAATCGATCGCGGCGAGCAGCTCCTCGATGAGCGCAGCCACCACGGCGTCCGTGAGCGCCTGCATGCTCTCGAAGGTTGCCAGGACGGGGGCGGTGGACGCTCCTAGGGTCCGGGCAACGGTCCGCGCACTCACGCCCCGGAGACCCTGGTTCCGTACGACCTCGAGCGCAGCGTCCAGGACCGCCTCGCGGGTGTATCGGGTCTTCGGAGGCATGCCTCGGACTAGCACGAGTTCAGATAAAATACGAGCGTTATATGACATATGTCATTTTTTAGGTTGCGCCTCGGCTCTCGTTACATTACACCCGTCATTCAAACGCAATCTGAAGCCACCCCAGGAGGGCTCCCATGAGCATCGCCCAGACCCAAGTCCCCGCCACACCCAGCCCCGCAAAGCAGCCCGCGCCGCGCCTCGACGCCAACCTCAACCTTCAGCGCAAAGCCGCTCTCGTCGCCGGTGGCGCCGTCGATCACGCCGGCCGCGTTCGCGTAGTCCCGATGGAGCGGTTCGACATGGGGCGGACCATCTTCGGCGGACTCCAGGGCAAGGTCGAGCGCGCCGTCATGGAGGACAAGCTCGCGAAGGAGCCTTTTTGGAGCGACGCGGCAGTTAGCGAGATCGAGACGGCGTATTTGGACGCCGAGTCCGAGGCGCCCACGCCGCCGGTCGATCCGGACCTCATCGCGTTCATGGAGGACGAGTGCGACTTCTCGATGGAACACGCGGACGGCACGTTTCTCGAGCACCTGGTGTTCTGCCACGACTACGCGGCCCGCCACTACTCGGCCTATTCACCCAACGTGGCCTTGCTCCACTCGATCCTCGGAACCGCCACGAACACGTTTGCAATGACGGTAGACAAACTGCCGATGCTTCGCGAGCGGCTCACCGACTTCGAAGCCAACCAGATCGAGGCTTTCCCTTCACTCGTCCGACTCTTCTACGATCGGGCGCTGCTGGCCGAGCTCACCGCGAACCTCCACCGGTTGGACAAACTAGAAGCGCTTCACTGCTACCGGGTGATCGACAACGAACCGATCGTCATGGATGCGGAGAACCTCTGGATTCAGCTGAACTACCAGCTGATGCACTTCGTCGATTTCATGCCGTCCGCCAACTGGGGCGCTCGCCGGAACGACCCGCTCCTGATGCAGTTCCGG
>JBCDFZ010000051.1:0-40628 GCA_039177115.1 Myxococcota bacterium | reverse complement strand
TCTCGAAACGCACTGCTCGACATCGGGGCCGCTGGACCCCTCGCTGGGTTGGCGGTGGCGATTCCGGTCCTCGCATATGGCATTTGGACGTCCCCGATCGAGCCGCTTCCGGACGGCAGCTACTTCCTCGAGGGGCGGTCTCTGATCTACCTCGCCCTTCTGAATGGAATGAAGGGGCCGATCCCGAGCGGTCACGACATCATGCTCACACCGACTGCCCTCGCGGGATGGGCAGGGCTGCTCGTGACGATGATCAACCTCCTGCCGTTTGGGCAGCTGGACGGCGGACACGTCGCGTACGCCTTGCTCGGTCCACGACAGGACCGAGTCTCGCGCACCCTGCTGCGCGCACTCCCCGTACTCGCGGTGGTCGTCTGCCTCGTCTACGGGCTGCCGACCTACCTGTCCGGCGAGCGGGGCGACCGATTGATCTACGACGCGAGCGCTGGAATGAACTGGTTGGTGTGGGCTTTCGTGCTCTGGCTGCTGACGCGGGCGACCGGTCCAGGGCACCCGCCTACGGAGGACTCGTCGCTTTCTCCCGGCCGGCGCGTCGTCGGCTGGCTCACGCTCGGACTGTTCGCGCTCCTCTTCATGCCGTCGTGGCTCAGGCTGCAGTAGGAAATTTCACCGAAAGGGGCTAATTTCATAGGGTCGGGGCATGTCGTCGAAGCTCGCGTTCGTCCTTGGGGCCGTCCTCGTGGTTTGGGGGTGGCAGCCCTCGGAGGCCGCGGCGTGGACCCGGGCGATCGTCGAAAGCGCCGACGCCACCGTCGAGGTGGACCGGAACGCATCGGCTTCAGTGCTGTTGAACCTCGAAGTCGAGGTCCACGCCGGATGGCTTCGTGAGCTCGAGGTCGCCGGGCTCGGCGACGACGTCGAGCTCGATCGACGCCATCCACCTTACTTTCGCTCGGACGAGGGCGAGGTCTACCGGCCGGAAGCCACGCTGACCGACGACGGTCGCATCCGACTCGCCTTCGAACGACGGGAAGCTCCCCGCAGGGGCGAGTACCGCGTGCTGATTCGCTACCGAAGCAGAGCAGAAACCCGCGCCGTCGGTCGGACCGGACAGACCGAGGTCAGCTGGAGTCTGCCAGCCTGGGAGACCGGCCTACACGACGTGTCGGTGGACATTCGCGCGCCGCGCGGCTCGCACGTGCCGGTCGAGCTTCGCGACAACAGCCCCGGGATCGAACTGACGTCGCACGAACGGCCTCGCGTGAGCCAGCTGGTTTGGCGTCGCATTCACCTTCCTCGGCATACACCCTGGAAGCTCTCTTTCTATGCGCCCAAAGGCGCCTTGGCCGTCCCAACGAGCGGTCCGAAGCGCGAGTCTCCGAACGGGTTTCAGCCCCTTCTGCCGACCGAACCCCGTTCGGTCCCGTGGGCAATCATGCTGTTCGCGCTGCTCGTCCTCGCCAAACGACGTGCGATTCAGGTGACGCTCGGTAAAACGGCTCTCCTCTTGAACGCGCCTTGGCCCCTGGTGCTCGCGGGAACCGCCCTGTTCGTCCTGGCGGTCACCTTAGCCGCGCCGGAGCCCTCGGTGGCCGCGGTCGCCCTGCTGCTGATGATCGCGCATCGATCCTCCCGTGAGTCCAACATCCCACATGCCCGCGGCTGGGAGGCTCGAACACCGATGATCGAGGCGGTTCGGGAAACACCGCTGAGCGATCTGGTCGACGGCACGCTGGGCTCGGGATGGGTCGTCGCCACGGGCGCGACGGTCGCGATGCTGGCGCTCGGCGAGCCCGTCTTGGCGATCGCGACGCTACCTCTCTATCTGACGGCGACACGTCATCATCGATGCCCCTCCCACAAGGAGTGCGCGCGAGTACTCGCTCGTTTCGTCTCTTCACTCAAAATCGACCACGACGCCCCACCGATGTGTTTTCGCTGGGAAACACATGAGAAGAACGCGCCGCGGTGTCGCGTGATCTTGCCCAAAGAGCGCGCCGGGCTCCTCGGTCTATCGCTGATCACGACGAGCCGAAGCATCGGTTGTGTGGCCCGACGCGAAGTGATGCTGCTGGTCGAAACCCGAGCCCAATCGGACGCGGACGATCTCGTGCGGCGAGCCACCGGCGCAGAGCCCGATTTTCGCACCGACGACGGGCGAATCGGGCGAGTCGTCGAGTGGGGACGAGGCACGGCCGCTCTAATCCGATCGCTCGAGTGCCGCACTCAACTGCGCCCGCTCCGGAAGTCGAGCGGAAGCTGGTTCCTCCGCAAGCTCACAGAGCGTCCGTCGAAGGCCGCTTGAGCGAACCTAGCTAGCGGCGAACGCGTGCCGCGAGTGGATCGAGGATCTGGTCGACGTGCTTCATCTCTCGCACGACGTCTTCATCGTCGAACTCGATCTCGTCGATGAGCGCCTCGTGAACGGCGTCATACAGCCAGTTGCCCGACTCGGTGTCGCGGATGCAGCCTGCAGCCTGATGCCCTTGATGATTCAGCTTGGGGAACTTGTCGACGACCTTCTCGAGGACGGTCACGCGGTCTCCGAGGTACGCGCCCATCGCTTCGAGCTCCTCGGTGAGAGGCTCGAGCATCTCGGGTGATTCTGCCGAGTGGCGTTCAAACGCGTCGGGAGAGCTGTTGCGAACACGGTCGAGCATGATGCGCGTAACGAGTACGTCCCCAAGATGCCGGAGAACTCCGCGAACTCCTGGGATGGCGCCGGACGACGAGATGACGTGAAGCAGGCATCCCGCGGCCGCAGTACGGCTCTCGTCGTCGATCTCGGGATCTTCGACGATTCGCAGCACGGATTTTAGATCCTGACTGAAGCGGGTCAGTGCAGGCGTCATCAGTTCGACGAAGCGCTCGCGCGACATATCACCTCGGCACCAAAGGTCGGCCCCGCGGGCATGTTACCTCAACTCCGGTGGGACCGGCGTCGGTTTCGATGATCTTGAACTCAACCCGCCGATTTTTCTCCCAAGCGGCTGCGTTGTGCTTGGGGTCGACCGGGCAACGTTCGCCGTATCCCGCCGATCGAAGGCGGTCTTTCAGGACCCCCCGCTCGATCAGCGCGTTCATCACGGACTCAGCGCGGGCTCGTGTCAGCTTGATGTTGTACTTGTCGCTGCCGCGCTCGTCCGCGTGGCCCTGAATCTCGATGAGCGCGATCTGCGGGTTCCCGTTGAGGGTGGCCGCGACGGCATCGAGAAGCGGGAAGCTCCGGGACTTGATGATCGCACTGTCCGTTTCGAAGTAGATCTTCTCGAGGATCGTGATCTGGGTGTCTTCCACGATGACCAGGCCCTTGTCTGGGCAGCCGTCTTCGTCCTCGGTGCCGTTGTAGGTCTCGGGATCGTTCGGGCATGCATCGTCGACATCTAGGATGCGATCGCCGTCGTTGTCGACGTCGGGGCAGCCGTCTTCGTCTTCAAAGCCATCGACGTCTTCAGGGTCGTTCGGGCAAAGGTCGTTCGCATCGAGAATGCCGTCCCCGTCGTTGTCTTCCTCGGGGCAGCCGTCCTCGTCTTGGAACCCATCGAAGTCCTCGGGCACGTCGGGACAGTTGTCGACCTCGTCGGGAATACCGTCGCCGTCACGGTCGCCCTCGCGTCCCTCGGGACACCCGTCTTCGTCGCGGTCCCCGTCGTAGTCTTCCTTGACGAGAGGACAGTCGTCGTCGACGTCGAGAATCCCATCCCCGTCATTGTCGAGGTCGGGACAACCGTCTGAATCCTCGAACCCGTCCTTGTCTTCTGCCTCGTCAGGACAGCCATCGCGGTCGTCGACGATGCCGTCACCGTCACGGTCCTGTGTCGCCGGTTCGTACATGAACCCGAGCAGTGCTCGGACGTCCGACGCTTGGAAACCAGTTTTCGGAATGCCCGCACCCGCGCCGAAGTAGAGAAAGCTGTTGCCGGCTACGAAGTACTTCAGGCCGCCGAGGGCCTCCATCGAAAGAGTCCCGTTGGTCCCAATTTCCTGGGCGATCTGCGAACCGTAGTACTCGACGACCAGGTCCAACTGTCGCGCGATACGAAAGCTCGCACCGAAGCCGAAGGTGATCAGGTCGTTGTAGGTGAAGAGGTGACCCGCGTCGGGGTCGTCCACTGGATTGCTGGCGTCGATGAGACTGCCCACCGTCGAACGACCGTCCCAAATGAACTGAGCGCCGTTGCCGGAGTTCCAGCGGTAGCCACCCTCGACCGCAAGCCGGATTCGCTCCGTGGGAAAGAACTCAAACACTGCGGTCGGCCAAAGGGCCACCCCGGGCTCTCCGGCGAATTGATCGGTTTTCGCGGTCGGAAACTGGGCGCGAAGGATTGCAGCGATGCCCAACCAACGAAGGCTGAAGAGCCGCGCCTTCACGTGAAGCTGGAGGTCTCCGATTCCCTGCGACCTCAGCCCGCGCGGATCGTCGCCGGAGTTGTAGAGACACGTGGGGGAGTCGTCGACGCTACAGTCCCCGCCGCGATCCGGCACCTGAACCGCATTCCCACGAAAGAACGTGATGGGCAGCATGATGCCGACGACCAAGCGGTCGATGAGCGCGAAGTTGAAGATGAAGTTCCCGGTAAACGACTGCTTGGAGATTCGGTTCTGGCGGTTCGCGTCATCCGCCGCGACTTGATCGTCGGTGACGAACCCGTTGTAGCGAAGCAGACCAAAGCCTGCGTCCATCGCGAGTCCGAAGCTGAACTCTTTGTGCGGCATGACGCCGCTGCCGTTCACGCTGAAGTAGCCGCGCGTATCCACCGCAGGGCGGTACAGATGAAGATCCATACCGCCTTCGGATAGGCGCGCATTACCCTGAGCGTAGCCCGTCGCTGGAAGGCTCCCGAACGCAAGTGCGGCGAGGATCGCGAACGCGAGCCACGGCGACAACCGCAAGACCTTGTGTGTTCCCCCAAACACCCGACCTTCAGTCTGTCATGGGCAGAGACCGTTAATCAACGATTCTGAGCGTCTGCGTCAGTCTGAGCCCAGCATTTGCTGGTATCGAGGGGTCCTCGAATTACCCGGATAGCGCTGAACGAATGCTCTCATATGCCGTCGGGCCGCCGGAAGATCGTCCATGGCCCGGTAGGTTTCGATGAGAAGCGCGAGGGCAGCAGGGCTGCGCGCCTGTCCCGCTTCGAGGGCACGAATCACGCAGGCATTGTCCCCTGTGCTCACACAGCGATGCGCCTCGGCGAGGGCCTCTTCGGGTGAAGGCCTCTTCGTCCCGGCCGGCCTGGGGGACCGCGCGGGCTTGGCGTTCGTGAGGATCCGACGGGCATCGCGACGCTGCTTGTTGGTGATGCGCGGAATCCCGAGCACCAGTCGCGCCTCACGGCGCGCGTCGTCGAAGGCTCCCGCGGCAAGCGCGTCTTCCCCGGCATCGATGTGCGCTTGAACATAACGGTAGCGAATCTCTCCGTACTCGAGAGTGCGTCGCAGAACGCTGTCGCCGGGGAGCTGGTTCGCGATGCGATAGGCCGCATCGACACGCCCACGCGCGAGCTGCGCCTGGGCCTGAGCGAGTAGCTCCTCCCATTCTTGAGGCGCTTCCTTGGCTTCTTTCGGTCTCGTGGGCGGTGGATCCAGCGGGATCTCGGCGGACGGCGCCGCGTCGTCAGCCGCTTCCGTAGTTCCCGCCACCGTCACGATCGTGGTCGGCTCCGACGGAGGGGCCGCAACCGGAGAAGCGGGTGGCGTCTCTGACCGAGACCCGTTCTCCGACGGCATCGTCACCACGACTGCACCGGCTCCCGCCAACACCAGCAGGCCGATGACACCCAGGGCAAAAAGCGGCTTTTTCGTAGGCGATGGAACTTCCGCAGCAACCGACATTTGCCTGGGAAGCTCCTGGAGAGAGTGCGTTCCTTGGGGTACGACGAGACGAAAGCCGACGTCGCCCAGTTCGAGGACGTCGCCCGGTTCGAGAATCGCGCGCGTCGTGTCGATCCCGTTGATGCGGATGCCGTTGGCGCTATCGAGGTCGAACACCGTGACGACACCATTCACCACCTGAATCTCGGCATGCTCGTGTGAGATCGACTTGTGGTTGATCCAGATGTCGAGGCGCTCATCACGACCGATTCGCATGATGGACTTGCCAAGGGAGAACTCGGCACCTGCAGCCGGCTCGCTCATGACGACGAGGCGCGGAGGCGGACCACTTTCAGCTTGCTCGGCGGGCGGCCGTCGCGAGGTCGCCGTGTCGGCTTGGAGGGCAAGCGCGTAGTCGCCGATGGAAAGCTGGTCGCCGGAGGCGAGCTCCGCCGCCGCGTCGACGCGCTCGCCGTTCAGCCTAATGCCGTTGTAGGAGCCGAGGTCCTCCACCACGTACGACCCGTTGCGCCGCACGAGTCGCGCATGCGTGCGCGAAACGTTCCGCTCCGTGAGACGAATCGTATTGCCAGCCTGTCGACCGATGGTGATCTCGTCGCGCAGGAGCGGGACGACCGTGGTCTGGCCTTCGTCGTCCGAGATCACCAGCTTGAGCATCGCATCCACCCCGTTGCGTTTTCACCCGAAGTTCCAAGGGGTTGGGAAATGGTACTCGGGTCCCCCGAGGTGTCAATTCCGTCGCCGCCTCCGCTTTTCAGGTTAGGCCCCTAGCGCTATGCCACCGGGCGTGACGGGGCGATTGACGACAGACGCTTGGGCGGCGTTGCTTCTGGTCGGCGCAGTCGTGGGCTGCGGCGGCGGAAGCCAGGCGCAGCCCACGGGCGGGATTCACGCACGACTCGGCTACTCGGAGGGGGGCGGGCTGCGCGTCGTCGACGCACCGCCCGGCGGGGCAGCAGCTCTCGCCGGGCTTCAGCCAGACGACGTGATCCTGTCCATCAACGGCGAATCGGTCCGAGCCATGCCGTATGAAGAAATCGTCGAGAGGCTGCGAGGCCCGGTCGGTTCGAACGTGCAACTCGGTGTTTTTCGTGACCGCGAGGTGCATACCATCGTGGTGATGCGCCAGGCCTACCGATAGCGGGGGAAGCCAGCGCATTCGACGCGGCCCTGGCCGCATGATACGAGCGAGCCGGTATTGGATGACGACGATCAAGCGAACGCTCGGGATCATCGGCGGTAGCGGACTCTACGAGCTCGAAGGTCTGTCTGACGTGGAAGAGGTGACGCTCTCGACGCCATTTGGCGATCCCTCGGATTCCATCGTTGCGGGGACCCTCGGAACCACACGACTCCTGTTCCTGCCTCGTCATGGGCGCGGCCACCGCATCCCCCCGCACCGGATCAACTACCGCGCCAACATTCTTGCCCTGAAGATGGCCGGCGCCGAACAGCTGCTGAGTGTGTCCGCCGTGGGTTCGATGCGTGAAGACATTCATCCAGGCGAGATGGTGGTGGTCGACCAGTTCATCGACAGAACGCGACACCGCACCGATACCTTCTTCGACGACGACGGCGTCGTGGCGCACGTGGAATTCGCCGAACCGATCGACGCGGCACTCGCCGAGTCGTTGACCGACGCGGCCAAGAGCGTTGGCGCGACGGTTCACCGCGGAGGCACCTACCTCTGCATGGAAGGCCCACAGTTCTCCACTCGGGCGGAGTCCGACCTGTATCGATCGTGGGGCGTGGCCGTGATCGGCATGACGAACATGCCCGAGTGCCGACTAGCGCGCGAGGCTGAGCTCCCTTACGCCACGCTCGCCATGGCCACGGACTACGACTGCTGGCACGAATCGCATGCGTCGGTGTCGGTCGAGTCGGTCATCGCCGTGATGACTGCCAATGTGGCCGCGGCCCGGCAGATCATCGTGGAACTCTCCCGAACGCTGCCCGACCCTGCTGGGCGACCCGCGACCTCCGCGCTCGCCAACGCGATCATCACTGACCGCAGCACGTTCTCCGCGGCCGCCCGCAAGAAGCTGGCACCCCTCATCGACCGGTATCTCTAGCTCAAAAGGCCCCATGTCTTCGATCCTCGTCGTCGGTTCCGTCGCTTTCGACACCATTCACAACCATCTGGGCTCCCACGAACGGATCGTGGGTGGCGCAGGAACATACGCATCTCTTGCAGCCTCTCAGCTCGCGCCCGTCCGATTGGTCGGGGTGGTCGGCCAAGACTTCCCGAGCGAAACCATGGAGGTCCTCAAGAACCGCGGCATCGACACTTCGGGTGTAGAAGTCGCCGACGGGGAGACCTTCCACTGGGAGGGTCGCTACTCCGCCGACCTGACGTCTCGCGAAACCATCCGCACCGACCTCAACGTCTTCGCTGATTTCGAGCCGAAGATCCCGGCTTCGTTCCGAGATTCCGAGTACGTCATGCTCGGCAACATCGCTCCGGAGCTGCAGCTTCACGTGCTCGATCAGGTCGAATCGCCGAAGCTCGTAGTCGCTGACACGATGAACTTTTGGATCGATACGGCACTCGGTGCGTTGAAGGAGCTCCTCTCGCGCATCGACATCTTGGTCATCAATGAAGAGGAGGCACGTCAGCTCTCGGGCTTCCATCACCCGCTGGCCGTCGCGGAAGGGCTTCGTGCACTCGGGCCTCAGACCGTGATCGTCAAGCGTGGGGAGTACGGCGCGCTGCTCTTCGTGGACGAGGAGATCTTCTGTGCCCCAGCGTACCCCCTCAAGAACGTGGCCGACCCCACTGGCGCGGGAGACAGTTTCGCTGGGGGCTTCCTCGGATCGCTGGCTCGCTCCGACGGCGGCGACCTTCGACAGGCGGTGATCTGCGGGTCGGCGGTCGCGTCTTTCTGTGTGCAGGACGTCGGGGTTGCTGCCCTCAGCGATCTGTCGCGGACCGACATCGATGCCCGAATCACCGAGTTCCGTCGCATCACGAGCTTCTAGCCGGTCGGCACCCTGACCGTTTTCTTGACCCCGCATCGGCGATCTCGAAACTCGGTCTAAGAAGGGATCACCATGAACCTAGACGAGCTCAAAGGAACGCTGCGCGGCCTCGTGCGAAAAACGATCGAAACCCGATTCAGCGGTGCGAACTACGCTTCGCTCGCGCAGGCACGAGGTTACGCCGACGGCTACATGCGCGCCCTACTCGACGCCAAACTGGTAGACCAGAAGGAACTCCTAGAGCTCGTCAACTCGGAGCGCCGTCGATTCGTCGACCAGGCCGGGCGTGTCGACGATACGCGCGCAGCCTAGCGCGCCGCTGCAAGAGTCCTAGTCGCAGGCCGACGCGACGGCCCGCCCCTCGTCCGCACAGGCAGCGAGCTCG
Source organism: Myxococcota bacterium (assembly GCA_039177115.1). Classification (GTDB taxonomy): domain Bacteria; phylum Myxococcota_A; class Polyangia; order Polyangiales; family Houyiibacteriaceae; genus SG8-38. Next base: position 31,468 of record JBCDFZ010000051.1, on the reverse strand, counting down.
GCATCGGTCGCGGAACTGAAGTCACAAGTGCCCAGGCAGTCGATCCCTGAGAGAATCGCGTCGACGCAGCCCACTCCGATGTCGTCGATCACCGAGCCGCACGTGCTCTGACAGTCATCGCCGAAAGAGGGGATCCCGAACTGCTGAAAGCACTGGTCTGGCAGGTCGCAGGCCTCGCGGCATGTGTCGGCTGCGGAACTCCCGCCGCGGCCGAGCAGGCACACGCAGCAAAGTAGTCTCCCCCAAGACGCCACCGGAACAGTATCGCGCGCGCGACGGCCGGATCCAAAGGAATTATGGCGCCCCTTGAAGAGGGCGGCGACTCCGTGCGAGAAACGCGTCCGGAGGCCCGATGAAATCGAAGACGCTTTCTTTTCTGTTCTTGACCGCGATCGCGCTCGGGGCCGGCTGTGGTGACGATGGCGATGACGCGGCAGGCGGGTCCGGGGGCTCCGGCGGATCGGGTGGGACACCACGCACGTTCGACGCATATCCTGCCAACCTTTGCGTCGGGGAGAAGCAGGCGGCGGCGGGAGCGTTCTGCGAAGCCGCGCTTGACGCATGGGCGTCTTTCCAAACCGTTCGAGACGAGACGACACGGGAAGAGACAATCGGCCGTGCCGAAGAGACCCTGGTGGAAGCCTGGAGCGCGGCCGAAGCGAGCGCCGCCGAGAGCAGCGCGAACTGTAGCGACCTCGCCCAAGGAGCGGACGAGGTGAGCGCGCAGATAGGCGCCGAGGTCGCGAACCTGGCCACACGCTACGTCGACACAGATGCCGACCCCAGTTCGGAAGACGCGACTTGTGCGGCGGCCCTTCTCGGGTCCGCCGGCGATCTCTGCGCGGCCCTGTTGGACGCCGAGAGCGTCCATCTCCGGAGCCTCGACGAGGACCCCGAGGGGGCGACACTCGCCGAAGCACGCACGACGGCCCTCGATGCCTTCGAAACCGCGTTCGCTGACTCGACTGGCTCCGACTGCGCCCTGGAAGTTATCTCTGACGAGATTAGCGAACCCATCGTAGACCTGGCGGGCTCCGTGGTCCGCGACACGGTGGTCGCACCCGGTCTCGATGATTCGCAGTACACCACGCTGAGCCCGGGCCCAACCGACTATCTCGGACGAACCTACACACCGCAGTGCGTCCAAGGTTCCGAGTACCGGTACTTCGCGAGACGTGGGAGCGAGAACAAGCTCCTCATCTACTACCAAGGTGGCGGAGCGTGCTGGAACGGCCTCACGTGTGGAATCCCCACATGCCGGGCGCAGCCCAACGACAACCTCGACGAGTTCGCTGCGGAAGGGTTCTTCGACCTGTCGGACGAACGAAACCCGTTCCGCAACTGGAACGTCGTGTTCGTCACGTACTGCTCCTGTGACATCCATTTCGGCGACGCGAGCGTCACCTACGACGAGGATGAAGAGCCCACGCAGCACCTCGGTTTTCACAACGCGAAGGTCGTCGAGAAATGGGCGCGTGAGCACTTCCTGAACCCCGAAGTGGTGTTCGTGACCGGCTCGAGCGCTGGCGCCTACGGGGCGTGGTTCCACGGCCCACTTCTTCACGACGTCTGGCCCGCGTCCCAGATGCACATCCTAGCGGACGCCGGAAACGGAGTGATCACCGAGGACTTCCTCGAGAACGAGTTCAGCGTGTGGAACTTCGTGCCGAACCTGGCCGACGTGCCGGGCACCGTCGAGGCGATCACTGAAGGCGGCGGGATGCCCGCGTATAGTGAGGCGGTGGCCACCGCCTTTCCGAACACCAACTGGGCCCACTACACCGCGTTCTACGACGGGAGCCCAGGAGGGCAGAGCGGCTTCTACAACGTCATGCTGAACGACGGGAGTCCCGCCGGCACCGCCCTGTGGTGGGAAGCCGTGTGCGAGTTTGGCGACTTGGCGCTCCAGCAGTCCGAGCAGACGTTCGCAGCCGTCCCCGAGAACTACCGCTACTACTTCGGCAGCGGAACCGAGCACACCGTGTTTCGTTTTCCAAAGGTTTACACCGACACGGCCGGCGGCGTCCCCCTCCTCGTCGACTGGGTGACTGCCATGCTGAATAGCGGCCCGGACGACAAAGACCCCGCCTGGGCGAACGTTCTCTGCGAAGACTGCGGCGTGCTGTTGGAGAGCGATCCTCGCCCTGCCCCGCTCCAACCCCCATTCATCGAAGACGGCCCGATCACGGAGGTGGTCTGCGACTGAGGCCGAGAGTGCTAGGTTATCGACGTGGGGGACCCTCTCGAGTTTTGGTACGAGTTCGCTAGCACGTATTCGTATCTTTCGGTGATGCGCGTGGATAAAGTGGCGAGAGCTGCCGGAGCGAAGATCGTCTGGCGACCCTTTCTCCTCGGTCCGATCTTCGGAGATCAGGGATGGAACGACTCCCCGTTCAACATCTATACGAACAAGGGCACGTACATGTGGCGCGACCTGGAGCGCCTGTGCGAAGACTACGCGCTGCCCTTCAAGCGGCCGTCGGTGTTTCCACGGAACGGGCTTCGGGCGGCTCGATGCGCTCTCGTCGCAGAGGAGCACGGCTTCAGTCCCGACTTCAGCCGCGCGGTGTTCACCGCCAACTTCGCCGAGGACCGAGACATCGGCGACCCCGGCGTACTCAAGGAGATCCTGACCGACCTCGGACGACCGGCCGAGGCCATCTTGGAGGCCGCGGCGAGCGACACCATCAAGCAGCGCCTCCGCCGCCAGACCGAGGAAGCACGGGCGCGCGGCCTGTTCGGAGCCCCCAGTTTCACGGTCGGAAGCGAGCTTTTCTGGGGGAACGACCGCCTCGGGACGGCAATCGCGTGGTCTCTCGGGCTCCGCTAGCGGCGTCTTGCGAAGCCGGCACGCTCAGGGGATGCTTCGCTGCGACTCTGAAGGGCCACAGCCTGACTATTCGGCCCAACGAAAGGCTCACCGCATGCGGAACGCCCTCCTTATCTTGATCGGACTCACGTTCACGGTCGTCGGCTGCTCGAAGGAGATCCTGCCATCGCCCGACCCGGAAGCTCCCCACAATTTAATCGTCATCAGTGTCGACACCGTCCGGGCCGACCACTACGGCGCGTATGGCTACGGCGAGGCGCGAACCCCCGTCGTCGACCAGCTCGCCAAGGAAGGCGTGACCTTCGAGTACGCCATCGCGCCGATGCCGCGAACGACTCCAGCCCTCGCATCCATGATGACAGGCCTGTGGCCACACGAGCACGGGTCACGCGACGTCAACGAGCGGGTCCGGGAAGGCACGTTCGTGGCGACGCTTTTCAAGGACGCGGGCTTCGCAACCGCCGCAGTGACGGCAAACCCAGCCGCGGGGCGTGAGGAGGGTTTCGCTGCCGGCTTCGACGAGTTCGAGCAGCTCAACGCGAAGTACAATGCCGCGAAGGTAACCGACGCCGCCATCGTCCTCGAGCAGAATGCGCCGAAGGGCGAGCCGCTCTTCATGTGGGTTCATTACATCGATCCGCACTCGCCGTACAAGGCGCCCAAAGAATGGCGGGCCGACGATCAGTCCGACTGCGACGCCCTCCTGAAGATCGAACGCGGCCGACGACGGGCGAACGTGGGCGGGCACTCCGAGCGCGCGATTCCACACTGCAGCAACGCCTACGATGCCGAAATTGCCTTCACCGACCACGAAGTGGGCCGGCTTCTCAAGAGGCTCAGGAAAGCGGGTCGGCTCGACAACGCCGTCGTCGTGTTCACCTCGGACCACGGCGAGAACTTCGGCGAATGGGGCGCGTTCTACGGTCACGGCGTCAACGTGCACGACGGCGCAATTCGGGTACCGCTCATCATCGCTGGTGCCGGTATCCCGAAGAACGTGCGGGTCACGGAGGCAATCGGCCTGCACGACCTCGCGCCGACTTTCCTCGACCTGATGAACATCGAACGCGAGAAGTGGCCCGAGATGACCGGCGTGAGCTACGCGACGTTCCTCGGATCGGGCGAAGAGGGCGACACCGTGCCGTCACTCGCCTACTCGCAGAGCGGTGCGGCGCTCTTGATCAACTACCACAAGGCGTGGATCTCAGGACGCCCCCGAACCGGCTACTGTGTGAACAAGGACCCCTACTCGCTTTGCTGGAAGCGCAGTCGCAAGCCCAAGCTGTACGACCGGTCGGCCGATCCGGAGCGAAAAAGAGACGTTTCCGACGAACACCCGGAAGCCTATGCCGAGCTCATGGCCGCTCGAGATCGCTGGTCGCCCGGGGCGATTCGAGAACAAAGTGTGAGCGATGGGCGATTCAAGCTCGTCGAGAAACCCCGTTTTGAAGGCGGGTACTCGCGAGAACTCTACGACCTATCCGCCGACCGGGATGAGATCGTAGACGTGACCGAAGAGAACGAAGAAGCATCGGAGCGCCTAAGCAAGGCCCTGGCCGCATGGGCTGACGACATCCCCGGCTACGTGCCTGTCGCGCTATCTCCAGAAGAAGAAGCCCAGCTCCGAGCTCTAGGCTACATCGACTAGGTCAACACCAGCTCCCACTCGGTGTACGATCACCGTCGAGCAGACCTGCAACGTTGGCCTCGAGGATACGGTAACCCACGTTGCCGAAGAGTTGCTGCCTCCCGCCATCGAGTACGTAGGTGGGGCTCCCGACGAGCCCGAGCTTCTCTTTCTGGGCCAAGTCGTCGCTCAGCTCGGCCATGGCAGCACCGTTCAGCAGCATCGCGTCGAGCGCTCCTTGTGGCACTCCCTCTCCCGCAAGCAGGTTGATGAGCACGTCGCGCTGGCTGATGTCCTCGGCATCCTCGAAGAAAGCAAGGCGCACTCGCCGTGTGAGACGCGACATGAGTTCCGGATCCTCATCAACCAGGCCGTTCGCCTGCGCAGCGCGCACAGCGCAGAGGGCGAGGTGGGCCATGTTCGACGATCGGGGGGCGACGCGCGCAAATGCGTCCGGGTGCATCTTCGTATGATCGAAGCGCGCGGCGACCCTACGCTTGATGTCCGCGTAAGCAGACGCATCGCCTCCCGCCTGTTCGTCGACGCGCCGGTTCACGTTCCCGTAGACGCTCAGATATCGCTCGACGAGCTGGATCCGGGGCCCAAACATCTCCCGAAGCTCGTCGGCGCGAACCTGCCCTGCATAGGCCCAAACACAAAGCACATCGGTATACAGCTCAATCTCGAGGGGTCTTTCCGCCACACCACACCTCCACAGCAAGCTCACGCACTGCACCTCGGAGCAAGTCGCCGCAACCGCTCACGGTGCCGGGGGCGGGACTCGAACCCGCATGTGAAAACTCACGAGCGATTTTAAGTCGCCTGCGTCTGCCATTCCGCCACCCCGGCTTCACACGCAAGGTTGCCTGAACTGAGCGCCACGTCCACCTATCGCGCACCGGCCTGCCGAGTGCGGCGTCGCCCCGCACCGTTCCACCCTCGGTAAAGCCAAGGGGCGTGCTTCCAGGATCACAGATCGCAGGTCAGCAGTGCATCGACGGAGACGGTCTGCTCCGGCACGACCATCACCTCGGTGCTCCCGTCGCAGATGACCTCGCCATCGGCGTCCAGCGCGAACACCTCGAGGGCGCACGTACCGGCGGGTAGCTCGAGGGTGGCGGTCCACTCTTCCTCGTCACGAGACAGGTCGCCACCCAGGTTGGTGTCAGCCGCACAGCGAAGGCTGTAGCGAACTCTGGCTGGCTCGAACGCGTCTGGAGCCACGCTGAACACGAGGCTGCCGTTTGGTGGGATCTCGAAGTTGCACTCGCTGTCGAAACAGCGTCCGAACTCGCCGTCGGCCTCGCAGATGCTCGTCTCGGGCAGCGCAATGAACAGGCACGCGTCGAGTACGTCGGCGCACAGGTCGAGGGTGCAAGCGTTCTCATCGTCGCATTCGCGGTCGTCGCAGCTCGGTGTGGCGCAGATCCCGCCCACGCAAAAACCGGACTCCTCCGCGTCGCCGCAGGAGGTCGCGTCTTCGACGCCGATGGACTCGCAGGCGCCTGTTTCGGCGTTGCAGCGATCGACGGTGCACTCGTTGCCGTCATCGCACTCCGTGTCGACGCAGGCAGGGGGTTCAGAATCTCCGCAAGACAGCAGCGCACAAGCCAGTGTAAGGAGCAACACAAACAAGTAAGACTTCATCAGACGACGATATCAACCGACGGACGAGCCAGCAATCGTCGACCCGCTAGTCACAAACGGACCGACAGATCCATGTCGTTTCGAGCCTGACCGGCTAGTGAACGAGTTCGTCGACCCGTCGAGGCATCTGTGGCCCCGGACGCTCAGGCCCTGTGTCGACAATACGGTTCTTGCTGTCGACGAGCACGACCTTCGGTTTGTGCGCCCTCGCCTCCTCGTCGCTCATTTCGCCGAAGCTCGCGATGATGGCGAGGTCGCCGGGACTCATATGGTGTGCGGCGGCGCCGTTGACGCAAATCACTCCCGACCCGCGAGGCCCTTCGAGGGCGTACGTCGCAAGGCGCGTGCCCTGGGTCACGTTCCAGATCTGCACCTCTTCATGCTCGAGAATACCCGCTGCATCGAGCAGGTTGGCATCGACCGTCACGCTTCCTTCGTAGTCTAAATCCGCGTGTGTGATCGTCGCCCGGTGGATCTTGCCGAGAAACATACGTCGCCGCATTTGAACCTCCGTAGCGTCCCGATCGGGTACGCTCAGACAGAGTTCGAAACTACCCTTGATCGCGCATCGTCGCAAGCGTTGCAGCCGGCAACTCTGCAGCCCCTTAAAGTGCCGCGGTTTCAGGCTAAAGACGGCTCGACGAACGCCAAACCGAGCACGAAACCGTCGGGTTGGGCCTTGGACCAAACCACCCTGGCATGCTCGATGGTTTCGCGGTCCGGTGCGGTGCGAACCCGAAGCGTGCAGACCTCGTCGAGCGGCACGCCGCGGTCGAGCGCGATTCGCAGCCCGCCTACGCTGGCGTTGATGGCCATCCCCGAACCGCGGCCTGGGGACACGAGCTCGACCTCAGCGTCGAGCGACCATCGACGCGCGTGGCGGCGAGCGCCACGATGAAGCGCTGCATCCGCATTTCCCTTCGGCAAGATCGAAGAGAGCCTTTCGGTAACGGGAGCCAAGACATCGCGGAACATACCGGAGCGCGCGATCCTTGGGAAGCGTTTTGTGCTCGTTGCACCCACATTACGGGAGACCGTGTCAACGTTCTGTGCGGGAGCCAACAAACGTTCGCGTTGTCAGCAAGCGATGCGTGCGATCGCGTCGCGCAGTCGCGGGATCCCTCTGGCCACGTACGTGCCGTACCAGAACAGGTCCTTTCCATCGACGAGCTCGAGGTGCATCGAGGTTGATCCGTCAACGTCGTCGAACGCTGCAAAGTCCGATTCCGTAAAGGCGTAAGGCTCGTCCGGAAACAGAACCGCACGCGCTCCACGTTCGGCGATCTCCTCGAGCACGATTCGGGGATAGCGCGTGTCGCGTTCCGCGACCTGCTCGTCGGTCAACGGGGCGCGTTTTCCTAGGTCAGCCGCGAGTGGGTACCGACGAGTGCGATCGCCGAAGACGTTCTCGGCGCCACACAGACGAAGCATGTCGCTTGCGAACACGTGCTCGTCAAACGTCATCCAGGGGTCGCGCCAGATTGGCACACACACAGGGAGCGGATCACCAGGGGCATCGTCCGGAGAAGCCAGGGCTCGGCAGCGCTGTAGCAGGCCGTCGTCGTCGTCGAGGCCCAGCAGCGCACAGAGGCTGGTCAGATAGTCGTTCGACTCTGTGACGGTGCGCGGGAAGCTCACGTGCACGGGCACGCCGCGGTCGATGAGCGCGGTCACCAACGGACGACTGTTCTCTTCCTTGTTGGCAAGCACGAGATCCGGATCGAGCGCCAACACGGCGTCCACGTCGAACCCTTTCGTGCCGCCGACAGACGGGAGCACCTCGATGTCTCCGGCCGGCTCGATGCAGTAGTCCGTCCGTCCGACCAGCCGTTCGAGGCCGGCGAGTTCGACGACCGAAAGTGTCTCGCTAGGTACGAGAGAAACGATGCGCTGCGCGGGGCGACCGAGTCTGACGGTCCGCCCGAGGGCGTCTCGTACCCCGGTCACTGCTCAGCTCCTTGCACCGGGCCGCGGTGATTTGCGCCCCCTACGTCTTGGGTGGTAGGTTGCCCCGCCCAAACCGCATGTCTCCCGTGGTTGCGTTGGAGGGAACGCTGACGATTCAGGACATTCAGCAGGCGCTTGCAGAGGCAGGGGTCGAAATCTACGGCTCCAGCGACGACGAGCTTCACATCGCCGAGCGCGTCCGCCTCCACATCATGGACTCCGGCGTGCGGGTGGCCGCGTCGTCCGGTCTGGCGGTCCGTTTCACGGCGCGAACCCAGCGTTCGGACGCCCCCTCGGCTCAGTCCGATGAGCTGTTCGCCCGCGTTCGGGAAGTGGTCGGGAGTGACGCTCGAGACCGCGGCTACGAAGAGGTGGGCGCGGAAATCGTCGAGGTGAAAGACCCGGTGAACGAATCCCGCGTGCTCGATGTTTGGCACGAGGTGACGTACCGCAAGGCGCTAGAAGATGTCAACGCGACCGTCGAGGAGGTCCGTTGGGCCCTGGAACTGGACAAATACGTCCAGCCCTGAGCGCGACACCGAAAGCGGCTCAGCTCGCAGCCGCTGTGATTTCTTCCTCGGTCCGTACGTTCTCGGCGAACTGGCCGCGGGGGCCTGTTTTGAGTTCGTACACGACGCTCTGTCCCGGCCTAAGCGTGCGGTAGCCGTCGCCGGTAATCTGTGAGTAGTGAACGAAGATGTCGGAGCCATCCTGGCCGCTGATGAAACCCCATCCCTTCGCGTTGTTGAACCACTTAACCATTCCTATCTGCATGACCCCTCGACTGGATGCGAACCACTCGGTTGTCCCCGGTCATTAACAAAAACATCCGCTTGAACCACTTGTTCGTCAAGTGCCTTTCTCGAATCGAACGCGTGAGACGACACGCTTGCGCTACGGATACAAACGTTGGTGAGACCACTCACCGTCGATGCACCTGTAGCGCCATCGGTCATGCAATCGATCGTCGCGGTTTTTCCAGAACTCCACGACGTCAGGAGCGATTCGCATGCCTCCCCAATACGGAGGACGCGTGACGGAAACATGTTCGAAACGCTTCTCTGTTTCGGTGACCTGGACATTCAACGTGTCGCGGTCCGGTAGCGAACGACTCTGCTTCGATGCCCATGCACCGATTTGGCTTCCGCGGTCGCGAGTCGCGAAGTATGCGTCAGCCTCTTCGTCCGACACGCGCGTCACAGTGCCGGAGATACGCACTTGCACGCCGATGGTGTGCCAATGAAACGCGAGAGCTGCGCTCGGGTTTTCCGCAATGTCGCGAGACTTGTCGCTTTCGAAGTTCGTGTAAAAGACGAAACCGCGCGCATCGAACGCCTTGAGGAGAACGAAGCGAACCGAGGGTCTCCCATCGCCGTCCGCCGTTGCCAATGCGCATCGGGCCGGGTCGAACGACTCGGAGTCCGCCGCGCGCGCGTAGACCTCGGAAAAACGGGCAATCGGGTCGTCCACGGTCACCGAATCGGACCCTGATCGAGGTGTTTCTGGGCAATGTCCGCCCAGGAACCGTCGGGCTCGAGTGCAAGGTAGTGGTGCCAATGCGGCCGAGCGCCGGCTTGGTCTCCGCGTTCCTCGAGCGCCATAGCGAGGTTGAAATGCGCGTCCGCGAAGGAGGGGTCGCTCCGGACCGCCTGTCGGAAGAGAACGACCGCGTGATCGACCCCGTCGCGCTCGAAGTAGAGGAAGCCCAGATTATAGAGCGCCTCGGGCTGCTCGGGGTCACACTCGAGCGCACGCCGGTAGAACTCCTCGGCGTCGTCGAGCCGATCGCGCCGGTAGTTGAGGTTCCCGAGGTTGGTCAACGCGTTCGAAAGCGTGGGGTCGAGGGACAGCGCCTTCCGGTACGCCTCCTCGGCTCGGTCGAAGGTCCCCTCGTCTTCATCGAGACGACACCCTTCCAGGTAGTACTCGTAGGCGCGAGAGCGATCGGCGCTTCCGGACCGAAGAACCCGGACCACCTCGGACTCGAGTCCGTCGAGGGAGAAGTCGAGAACGCGCTGACCCGTAGTCGGCTCGTACGAGCCGCCCTCGTCTCGAACGACAACCGTGCCACCTTCGGCCTGCACCCTCAGCTCGGACAGAGGACGTTCCGTACGGGGGAGCGTCGCACGCAGCGTTTCGACGGTGCGACGAACCTGCTGCAGCGGAACCCCTTGTTCGAGGAGCCCCTTGGCGGCCCGCACGCCAACCAAGTCCTGGAACGTGTAGTAGTTCCTCCTACCGACGCGCGCCGAGGGGGCGATGACGCCGGAGCGGTGCCAGTAGCGGAGCCTCGCGGGTCGGTATCCAAAGAGCCGCGCGACTTCTGAGGTGGTGAAGAGTCCTGCCCCCGAGTCGTCACCGACCTCCGCGTGCTTGGCTGGGGCCGACGTAGGGCCAGGGGCCGTCGTCCGCCCCAGCTTACCATCCGCCCCAAAGCCAACGCGAATCACGTTGTCCCGATCGCCGCCTTCGCCCAATCGATGCTCCCCGGGTGAGAATAGGCCTCCCCGCGTGCGGTGCAAGCATGGATCTCGGGCCCGAGCGGTCCGGCGTTGCGGTGCTAGAGTGCCCCCATGGCGCACCCCCCGGAAAGCGGCCCCATCGGCTTCCTGTCGGACCTCCATGGGAACCTCGCCGCCTTGGAAAGCGTACTCGCGGAGCTCGAACGCCACGAGGTGAAGCGCGTTTACGTCGCTGGAGATCTGCTTCTCGGGGGCCCGCAGCCCCTCGAGGTGTGGCACCGGCTTCAAGACCTCGGTGCGGTCTGCACGCGGGGCCTTTCCGACATGGCTCTCGGTTCGGTCGACCCAGGGAGCCTTCTGCCGCTCGACGACGAGCAGCGGAAGCAAGCTAGGGCGTTCTCCGACACCCGTTCGGCCATCGGCGATCTCGTCGCGGAGCGCCTTCGCAGGCTCCCCGAACACCAACGCATTCCCCTCCTGGACGGACGAGAGGTGCTGATGGTGCACGGCGCGCCGGCCGACAACGGTCGCGAGATCAGCCACGACCTAACCGACGAAGAGATTCTGCCACTGCTTGCCGACGATCCCGCTGACATCATCGTTTGTGGCGCGACCCACGTCCCGTTTCAGCGCACCGTCCTCGAGTACCACGTAGTCAACGTGGGTTCGGTGGGAGCCGCCCCCGAGGGCGAGATCGCGCACTACACCATTCTCACGCCGCGGATGAGCGGCGCCGACATCCTCCAAGACTGGGTCGAGTACGGAACGCCTCAAGCGTCGTGACTAGCCTGCGACGGCCTTCGCTTCTTGCTCGTCGGGCGCCGTGGTCGTCTTGACCATCTCGACTCGCCGCACGTGCCGCTCGTCCGCATCGAGCACGACAATCTGAAACGCGCCGGTGACCATGGTCTCGCCAATCGCCGGAACACGTCCGGCAAGATGTACCAAGAGACCACCGAGCGAATCGAACTCGGACTTGTCTTCGCAGATGGACTCTCCGAGATGCTCCTCGAGGTCGTATACCGAGATCGCTGCGTCGACGAAGTAGTGGCCCGGCGAACGCTCGAACACGAGCGGCGTCTCTTCGTCATGCTCGTCCTGAATTTCACCGACGATTTCTTCAACGATGTCCTCAAGCGTCACGATGCCAGCGGCGCCCCCAAACTCGTCGACTACCACCGCAAGGTGCGAGTGCCGGCGCTGCATCTCACGAAGCAGGTGACCGATTTTCTGGCTCTCGGCCGCGAAGAAGACCGGTTCGCGAATCAGACCTGCCAGGTCCGGCGCAGAGTCTTCCGTGGATTTGCGGAGCACCTGGAAAAGGTCCTTCGCGTAGAGGATTCCCTCGACCTGATCGATTTGGCCCCGGTAAACGGGGTAGCGGCTGTGGCCCGACTCGATGACGATGGCCAGAGCCTCCTCGATGCCGAGCTCGATATCAAACGCCACGATCTGCCTGCGCGGGACCATGACCTCACGCGCAACGGTGTTCTTGAACTCGAGCACGCTGCGGAGCATGCGAGCATGGTCCTCCGCGATGGAACCCTGTTCCTCACCCTGTTCGATGACGTGTTCGACAGTCAGATCGGTGAGTCGCGCCTGATCGACGACGTGAACTTCCGGCACCGCACGGGCAACGCCTGCACGAACCCAACGAAGCGGTTCCGCCAAGGGGCTGAGCAGCAACTCGATCGGCCTCAGCCACTTCCAAACCCTAAGGGTCGCCTCGGCGGAACGTCGTTGCACCACCGTCCCGACGCCGGTAGCAAGCAGCGCGTAGAGAAACGCGACCCCCGCGATCCCGCCGAATGCGTGGAGCCGCGTTCCCCGCTGGAGCAGCCAGTAGCCAGCGAAACCCACGGAGAGCGACACGCAAAGCACTCGCCCGACGAGAAGCCGGGCCTGTACGGCATCGAGGTCTTTGAAGATTCGTTCGGCGGCGCGCGCATTGCGTCCGCCGGCCTCGGCCACGGCCTGAAGGCCGGCCTCCCCGAGGTTGCGGAGCCCGGCGCTGACGCCGGCTAGCAAGGCGCCTAAGCCCACGCCGCCGAGCACTCCGGCGGCCATCTCTATACTGGGAACGTCCAAGACCTTTAGACTCTTCCAGACTACCGAGGACCCGAATCCACCGCAACAGGAGGCGAAGAACTCAGGACCGCCGCCCGCGAAGCGCCCGAATTCTCAGGCGAAGCGCGTTCAAGCGAATGAATCCAGTCGCGTCCTGCTGATCGTACACCTCGTCTGCCTCGAACGTCGCGAACTCCGGATCGTAGAGCGTGTTCGGACTCCGACGACCCACCACGTCGGCGTTGCCCTTGAAGAGCTTCAGGCGCGCCTCGCCCGTGACGTCACGCTGGGCTTCGTCGATGAGGGCCTGAAGCATCTCGCGTTCAGGTGCGTACCAAAAACCGCGGTAGATTAGTGACGCGTATTCGGGGATGAGTCCGTCCCGAATACGAAGCACCTCCCGGTCGACCGCGATCGATTCGACCGCGCGATGAGCCTTCTGGAGGATGGTCCCGCCGGGCGTCTCGTACACGCCGCGCGACTTCATCCCGACGTAGCGGTTTTCGACGATGTCGACGCGGCCGACTCCGTGCTTCGATCCGACCTCGTTCAGCAGCGCGATGAGCGCTCCCGGGCTCAGGGACTCACCGTTGACGGAGACCGGGTTTCCCGACTCGTAGCCGATGACCACGTACTCGGGTTCGTCGGGCGCGTCCTCGGGCGCTGTGGTCCAGCGGAACATGTCTTTCCTCGGCTCGGTCCACGGGTCCTCGAGAATCCCGCCCTCGTAGCTGATGTGAAAGAGGTTCGCGTCCATGGAGTACGGCTTCTCGGCCGTGACCTCGATCGGAATCTTCTTCTCCTTGCAGTAGGCGATGCAGTCGCTGCGCGACTTGAGAGACCACGTCCGCCAGGGCGCGATCACCCGGACGCGCGGGTCGATGGCCATGGCGGTCAACTCGAAGCGCACCTGGTCGTTGCCCTTGCCCGTCGCTCCATGGGCAATCGCGTCGGCACCCTCCTCGCGAACGACGTCCATCATGGCCTTGGCGATGACCGGCCGCGCGATGGAAGTCCCGAGAAGGTAGTCGCCTTCGTAGACGGCGTTGGCGCGAAGCATCGGAAAGCAAAAATCGCGGGCGAACTCTTCCTTGAGATCCGCAATGATGCACTTGGAGGCGCCGGTAGCGCGTGCCTTCTCGTCGAGACCGCTGAGGTCCTCACCCTGGCCGACGTCTGCGCAAAACGCGACGACCTCGGAACCGTAGGTTTCTTTGAGCCAGGTGAGGATGACCGACGTGTCGAGCCCGCCGCTGTAGGCGAGCACAATCTTCTTGGGCGAGGCAGTCATGGGCGACGAGGGTACCGTTCCGGAGACCCCGTGCAAGGGGGCCGTTGGACGGCGGCACCCCGATCAGGCCACCCGCTCAATCGCCTTCGCATCGAGCAGCTCGGTGAACACGCGGAGCGCCTCGAGCCGGCCCATCTGGCAGATGTCGAGCACCTCGCTGACGGTCGTCTGCCCGTCCACCAGGGAAAGCAGGAACGCAGCCTGAGGGTCGAGCCCGAGCCACTTGATTTTGGCGCGCGGGACCGACGCGTTGAAGATGTATTCGAGCGACCCGATGCGCGTGGCGTAGCGCGTCTCCAGGCGTTCGCGGCTGGACTTCGCGTACCGCTTGGCCTCGGCGTCGTCTGGATCGCGCCCGAGCTGAAGCTCCGCGGCGCTGAGCGCCCCCGCGAAGTCCCCGAGGGCGAAGCGATCGGCAATCTCGCGGTGAACTTCTTCCTCGGGCGCGTTCTCGTCTACCTCGAGTACGGGGGGTGGAGAACTCGGCGAGGGCGACTGCGCCGTGGGCGGCGGCGGCAAGCTTCGCCGATCGCGGTCGATGACCCACGCGTCGCCGGAGGGTCGCGCTGGAGGCCGGCTCTTGTTGATACTCGGGCGCTTCTCCCCGGTGAGGTCGATCCCCCCATCCGATCCGAGCACGCTCGGGAATCCAGATCCGCTGGATTGGGAGCGGCGCGAGCCCATGGTCAGGCCGACTTGCCGACGACGCCCTTGAACATGCGCTGGGTGCGGCCGAGCGACTCGAGCTCTTCCTTGAGCCCACCGATGTCGCCGCGTTCAAGCAGAGTGCGTGCGTTGTCGACGACGCCCTTGGCCTTGTCGATCGCGTCTCGCCCGAAATCGCTCCCCGCCACGATTTGCTCGACCTCGGGGAAGAGTCGTTCGATTTCGGCGATGAGCGTCTCCGCCTCTTGGCGAACCTGCTCTGAGGCTTCATCCTCGCGCCGCGTGATGGCGTAGTCGGAAGCGTCAGCCATCATGTCGTTGATCTCGTCGTCGGTGAGGCCGCTCGTCGCGGTCACGGTAATCGACTGCTCCTTGCCGGTTTCGACGTCCTTCGCATGAACGCTGACGATGCCGTCCGCGTTGATTTCAAAGGTCACCTCCACCTCGACCTGGCCGGCCGAGGCGCGTCGGAGCCCGGTTAGAATGAACTCGCCGAGAAGCTCGTTGTCTTCGGCTCTCCGTGACTCGCCCTGGAGCACGAGGATTTTCACGGCGGTCTGGTTGTCGCGGACCGTGGTGAAGGGCTTGCTCCTCGACGTGGGAACCGTGGTGTTCTGCGGAATGAGCTCCTCGAAGTAGCCACCAACGACCATGATGCCGAGTGTGTGCGGCGTGACGTCGAGGAGGACCATGTCCATCTCGGGCGACTCGTCGACGAGCGCGGCGCCCTGAATGGAGGCGCCGAGGCCGACGACCTCGTCCGGGTGCACGCCCTTGCACGGATCCCGCTGAAAGAACTTGCTGACGCGCTCCTGCACCTTGGGCATGCGGGTCATGCCGCCGACCAAGATCACGTCTTCGATCTCGTCCTTGCCGAGGCCCGCTTCGGAAAGCGTCAGCTCACAAATCTGAACGGTGCGATCAATGAGGTCGGCCGTGAGCTCTTCCAAAGTCGCTCTCGTGAGCAGCCTCTGCAAATGGAGAGCCTCGTTCCGGGAGCTCGAAATGATGAACGGGAGGTTGACCTCGGTCTCGGTCACCGCCGAGAGTTCGCACTTGGCTTTCTCCGCCGCGTCCTTGAGGCGCTGGAGCGCCATGCGGTCCTGGCGAAGGTCGATTCCGTGCTCGTGCTGAAACCCGTCGACCAACCAGTCGATGACGCGCTGGTCGAAGTCCTCGCCGCCGAGGAACGTGTCGCCCGCCGTACTGATGACCTTGAACACTCCGGAACTCGAGATTTCCAGAATGGAAATGTCGAAGGTTCCACCCCCGAGATCGAACACCGCTACGGTTCGGTCGATGTTCTTTCCGAACCCGTAGGCCAAGGCAGCCGACGTGGGCTCGTTGATGATCCGGATGACGTCGAGGCCCGCGATGGCTCCCGCATCCTTAGTAGCCTGACGCTGGTTGTCGTTGAAGTACGCCGGGACAGTGACGACGACCTTGTTGACTTCCTCACCAAGGTAGTCTTCGGCGACCATCTTCATTTCCTGGAGCACCATCGCGCTCACTTCGGGAATGCTGTAGACCTTGTCGCGCATCTTGATACGACAATCGCCGTGCGGCCCCTCCACAATGTGGAACGGACACGTCTGAATCGCGTTCTTCACTTGTGGGGTGTCCCACTTTCGACCGATGAGACGCTTGGCCGCAAAGACCGTGTTCTCAGCGTTGGTAACCGCTTGACGCTTGGCGATGTGACCGACGAGTCGCTTCCCGCCCTCGGTGACCGCAACCATGGACGGCGTGACTTTGTAGCCGCCGCGATTCGCGATCACCACGGGTGTACCGCTCTCCACGACGGCAACGCACGAGTTGAACGTGCCTAGGTCGATTCCGATGACTCTTTCCATGCCCCTGTTTCCGAGCAGTCGACCGCGTGACTCACGCTACCCCCCCAACTGCTTCTTCAGATTTTTCACCATCTCGTGGCCCGGGTCCAGCTTTGCGGCCTCCTCCACCTCTTTCTGGGCGCTACGGTCCATACCCGCTTCGATGTAGATCCGGGCTAAAAGCAGGCGCGTATCGAGCGAATCGGGCTTCAGGTCGAGGCTGTGGAGGGCGAAGTCGCGAGCCTTGCGAAGATCCCCGCCAGCGGCCATCAGCGCCTTGGCGGCACGCCGCGGAGCCTCCGCGTCTTCTGGCGCGGCCTCGGCGACCTTGCCCCATGAGATGCTCGCCGCGGCCCAGAGGTTGTTCTCTTCCTCGTACTTGGCCTGCTGCCGGTGGATGTCGAGCAGCTGCACGCGCAGGTTCGAGTTCACTCGACGATACTGCTCCTGCAACTCGGTGCTCTCTTTGTCGAGCGCGAGCGCCATGCGAAGTGCGGTGGCGGCTGCTGCAAGATCACCCTTGGCTTCGGCCACGCGTGCGTTGTTGACGTGCTGCTCCGCGCGATCGACGCCGCCGGTGATCGCGGCCGTGTGCTTGAGTGAGCGCGTGAGATCGCGAAGCGCAGCCTTGGTTCCGACCTTCGCGGTCGGTGCGGGCATCGATCGACCTGGCTTCGTACGAGGCTTCGCCTTGCCGCGAAGCCGACGCTCGAGCAGCTCTCGTTTGCGCTGCATGCGCGCATGCTCTGACGAGCCTGGCTGAACTGACGGCGCGGGCGGCTCACTTTCGAGCGGGATGGGTTCGGGCACCGAGGACGGCATCCAGCGGGCGCTCTCCGCACCGCTTGCGACCTCGGCCTGGCGTTCGGCGACCGGCGCTTTCGACAGAGCGCGCGTCATGGCTTGTGCTCGGGCCTCCACACGGTCCATCTGTTGTTCGGTCGCGTTGACGGCCCTCTGCTGCTTCAGGTACTGGTCGTAGGCCTCGCGTTTCTTCGGACGCCCGATGGCTTCGTACGCCTCGGTGATCTTCTTGAAGACCACTTCCATCTTGTGTTGGAACTCGCCGAGCTGCTTGCCGTAGTAAGCGTCCGGATGAAAGGTCTTCGAGAGCGCGAAGTACGCTTTTCGTATTGCAGCCCGGTCGGCGTCAATGCCGAGACCGAGTCGTTCGTAGTGATTGAGCTTGTTGATGCGATGGAACGTTTCGACGATGCGCTTCTGGAGGTCTTCGGGAAGCTCCGTATCCGAGTCGACCTCGGTTTCCGGCGGCGCGCTCGAGGCCTTCGGCTCGACCCACTCCGCCAGTTCGAGCGCGATCAGCCGCTCGATTGATGCGCGCACCTCGTCAGGAGAAAGAACGGTGACGTCGGCGATGTCTTCGAGGTTCAGAACCCCGTCGATGCACGAGTGCACGAAGCCGTCCTTGGCGTCGATGTCGTGAGCCCTGGCGTCCGCCCCCTCGATTAGCCGTGGGATCTTCTCCTCGAGCACTGCCCCGCGCTACCCCCTCCAGGAACACTCTAGCGTGAGGCTTACGGAATCAGCCACTCTAGGAGGGCCTTCTGCGCGTGCAGTCGGTTCTCGGCCTCGTCCCAAACCCGGGACTGAACACCGTCAATGACCGACGCCGCGACCTCTTCTCCGCGGTGAGCGGGCAGGCAGTGGAGGAAGATCGCATCTTCGGAGGCTGCCGCCATCGCAGTATCGTCGACGATGTAGCCTGAGAACGCCTGGCGACGAGCCTTCGCCTCGGCCTCCTGACCCATGCTCGCCCACACGTCGGTAGTGACGACGTCAGCACCTTCCACCGCTGCGGACGGGCTGTCCCCGAGGGTGATGTGTGCCCCTGCCTTGATGGCCGCGTCATAGACGTCGGCGTCGGGCTGGTACCCGGACGGGCACGCCAGCGTGAGCTCGAACCCAGCGACGGCCGCAGAGGCGATCCACGAGTGGGCCATGTTGTTCCCGTCGCCGATCCAGGCGACGCGCAGCGTGTCGAGCGGCCGCTCGACGTGCTCCCGAACCGTCATCAGGTCGGCCAAGAGCTGACAGGGATGGGATCGGTCGGAAAGGCCGTTTACCACGGGGACCGACGAGTGCTTTGCCAGCATCTCGACCCGGTCGTGCCCGAAGGTTCGGTACACGACTCCGTGGACGTAGCGGCTCAACATGCGCGCAGTGTCTTCGATGGGTTCGCCCCGGCCGAGCTGGGTGTCTTTCGAGTTCAGGGTCACTGGAAGCGCACCGAGCTCGTGGATGCCGACCTCGAAGGAGAGACGGGTCCTGGTCGATGCTTTTTCGAAGATGACCGCGACGGATTTCCCGACGAGGGGCGTCGGATGTTCCGGCGTCCCGCGAAGTGCCTTGAGCGCGATCGCCCGATCGAGGAGCGAAAACAACTCATCGCGACTCAGATCGGAAATCGAGAGGAAGTGTCGGACGGTCATGACGTCACCTCCTTCAGGACAGACTCGAGGATCGCGAGCCCTTCATCGAGCTCTTCCTTCGTGACGTTGAGCGAGGGCGAAATCCGGATGACGGTGCCGCCCGCGAGTGTGATCAGCAGGCCGGCCTCGAACGCTCGTGCGAGCGTCTTGCGCGGGTCGACGCCTTCGTCGAGAACGAGACCCTGCAACAGACCAAGCCCTCGCGTGCCCTTCGTGGTGCTGAGCCTCGCATCGAGATCTGCGAGCTTTCGTCCGAGGTAGTCCCCAAGCGTCCGGGCGTTCTCGATGAGGCCCTCCTCTTCCATGATGAAGAGGACCGCGAGCCCGGCTGCACACGCGAGAGGGTTGCCGCCAAACGTGCTCGCATGGCTCCCCGGGGGAAGCCCCGCCTCCAGTTTCTCGGTCACGGCCATCGCGCCGAGGGGAAAGCCTCCTCCGATACCCTTCGCGAGCGAACACGCGTCCGGAACCACGTCGAACCATTCCTCCGCGAGGAAACGGCCCGTGCGGCCATAGCCGGTTTGGATCTCGTCGAGGAACAAGAGTGCGCCGCGCTCGTCGCAGATCCGCCGGGCGCCCCGAATGAAATCGTCGGTGGCGACGATGATGCCGCCCTCGGCCTGAATCGGCTCGAAGATCACCGCGGCAGTTTTGTCTGTGACCGCCGCATCGAGCGCCTCGAGATTGTTGTAATCGACGAAGGTGACTCCATCGATCAGCGGCGTCATGCCCTTGTGGTATTTCGGCTGCCCGGTGACGGAAAGCGACCCCATGGTGCGGCCGTGGAAGCTGTTGTGCGTGGAGACGTACTCGACGCGGCCCTCGTCTCCCCGGTCGTGGTGATAGCGCCGGGCGAGCTTCAGCAGCGATTCGTTGGCCTCCGACCCGCTGTTACAGAAGTACACCTTGGAAAACGGCGTGCGGTCGCAGATCGCCTCGGCAAGCTCGATGGCGCGGTCGTTGTAGAAGATGTTGGAGACGTGCATGAGGCGCGCCGCCTGCTCTGCGATCGCCGCGGCAAGCGTGGGGTGACTGTGGCCCACCGACAGCACGGAAATACCCCCGGACAGGTCGAGGTACTCACGCCCGCCCGCATCGGTCACACGGCGGCCGCGGCCGTGCGTCAAAACGAACGGAGCCGGGGCGTAGTTGCCGAGCTGGACCTCTTTGGCGGTGCGAAGCATGTCTTCCTGCCTGGTCATGGATTTCCTTCGGGAAACGGCCGGCATACCACCATTGCTGAGGGGCGTCGACCCCGGTGGACGAGCGCGATCAGCGCGTGATTTCGGTGCCGATCCCGCGGTCGGTAAAGATCTCGAGGAGCACTGCATGGCGGACTCGGCCGTCGATGATGTGCGCCTTTCGCACCCCCCCGGCCAGCGCGTTCAAAGCGCACTCGACCTTGGGGATCATCCCGCCTTGGATGACGCCGTCGAGCTTGAGCGCGTCGATCTCGCTGGCGCTCAGTGAGCTCACCACCTCGCCATCCTCGCCACGTACCCCTTCGATGTCGGTCAGCACCACGAACTTCCGCGCGCGAAGCGCTTCCGCCACCTTCCCCGCCACCGTGTCGGCGTTGACGTTCAAGGACCGGCCCTCCGCGTCGACTGCGACAGGAGCAATCACGGGAATGAACCCGTCGTCGACGAGCCGGCGCACCACGTCGGGGTTCACGTGCGTGACACTTCCGACGCGACCGGGATCGACCCACTTGCCGCCCTTGGTCTTCATCTTCTCGACCCTCTTGGCACGAAGAAAGGCGTCGTCTTTGCCGGTCAGGCCCACGGCCCGTCCGCCATGGCCCGAAATCAGCGAGACGATTTCCTGGTTGATTTTGCCGCCGAGCACCATCTCGACGATTTCCATCGTGTGGTCGTCGGTCACGCGAAGGCCGTCGAGTCGTTCGGTAATGACGCCCATCGATTTCAACACGTCGTCGATCTGAGGCCCGCCCCCGTGCACCACCACGGGGTGGAGGCCCACGTACTTCATCAGGACGACATCGCGCGCGAACCCATCGCGAAGAACCGGGTCCACCATGGCGTTTCCGCCATACTTGATGACGAACACGTCCCCGTGAAAGCGCCGAATGTACGGAAGCGCTTCCTGGAGCGTTGCGGCCTTGCGAATCAGTTCGTCCATCACGGCCCGTATAGCAGAAAACCGTGAGCGGGCTGACCTTGGCTACAAGATGTACTTGGCGAGGTCCTGGTCGGCGAGGATCGGCTCGAGGGTCTTTTTGACGTAGTCCACGTCGACTACGAACTTCGACTCGGCCCGCTCTGATGCGTCGTACGAAAGCTCCTCGAGAAGGGCTTCCATGATGGTGTAGAGGCGACGGGCGCCGATGTTCTCCGCGCGGCGGTTGGCCTCGGCGGCGTAACCGGCAAGCTCCTCGACGGCCTCGGGGGCGAACACTAGCTCGATGCCCTCGGTTGCCATCAGCGCCTCGTACTGCTTGGTGAGCGCGTTCCGCGGCTCCGTGAGGATGCGGATGAAGTCCTCCCGCTCGAGAGAGTCGAGCTCGACCCGGATGGGGAAGCGACCCTGCAGCTCGGGGATCAGGTCGGCCACCTTCGACACGTGGAACGCGCCGGCGGCGACGAACAGGATGTGGTCGGTTTTGACCGGTCCGAACTTGGTGCTCACGGTCGAGCCCTCCACGATGGGGAGCAGATCGCGCTGTACGCCCTCACGCGAGACGTCGGGCCCGCCGATACGACGGTCGGAGCCGACCTTGTCGATCTCGTCGAGAAAGACGATGCCCGCCTGCTCGGTCCGCTTCACCGCCTCGCGCTGCACGGAGTCGTGGTCGATGAGCTTCTTAGCCTCTTCGACCTTCAGCACCTCGAGGGCATCCGGGACCTTGAGACGCCGCCGCTTGGTCTTTCCTTTGAAGCCGGGCATCTGCGACATCATGTCCTGAAGGTTCACCTCTTCGGTTCCTTGGGCGCCGAAGATCGTCATGAACGGGTTGTTGGTGTCGGCGACGTCGAGCTCGACCTCGGTGTCGTCGAGCGCGCCGTCGCGAATGCGCTGGCGCATGTCGTTGACCTCGCTGCCCGAATAGAACGGCTCAGGCTGCGCCGCCTGCTGCGGGCTGATCTGAAAGCTGAGCGGGCCGAACTGATGAGTTTGCGGCTGAGCGGGTTGGGCGGGCTGCTGGGGCGCCGGACGCTCTGCCAACAGAATCATCTTGGCGAGGCGCTCCTCGGCGGCATCCTGCGCGCGCGTTTCGACGCCCTCGAGCGCCTCCCGCTCACAGATCTGAATCGCGTTCTCGACCAGGTCGCGGATCATCGACTCGACGTCGCGTCCTACGTACCCGACCTCGGTGAACTTCGAAGCCTCGACCTTGACGAACGGAGCTCGGGCGAGCTTGGCAAGACGGCGCGCAATCTCGGTTTTACCGACACCCGTCGGGCCAATCATGATGATATTGCGCGGGGCGATCTCGTCGCGAAGCTCGTTGCCGACTTGCTGTCTACGCCAGCGGTTCCGGAGGGCGATGGCAACTGCGCGCTTCGCCTTGTGTTGACCGATGATGTAACGGTCTAGCTCCCCTACCGTCTCGCGGGGTGTGAAGTTTCCGACGCTCATCCGCCAATCTCCTCTACGACCAACGCGTCGTTGGTGTACACGCAAATCTCGGACGCGATCTCGAGCGACTTGCGGGCGACCTCGGGTGCCGTGAGGTCGGTGTTTCGCATCAACGCGCGGGCCGCTGCGAGCGCGTAAGAGCCCCCCGATCCGATCGCAATGACGCCCTCGTCGGGCTCGATCACGTCGCCGGTGCCGCTCAAGAGCAGCGTGGTCTCCTCGTTCATGACCACCAGCATGGCCTCAAGGCGCCGGAGGTAGCGGTCGGTGCGCCAGTCTTTGGCGAGCTCGACGGCAGCGCGCTGAAGGCTTCCCCGGTGCTCTTTGTACTTCGACTCGAAGCGGTCGAGGAGCGTGAACGCGTCGGCCGTGGCGCCGGCAAAGCCAGCAACGACCTTGCCATCGGCCACGCGACGGACCTTTTTGGCCTGGCCCTTCATCACGGTTTGGCCGAGCGATACCTGGCCGTCTCCGGCCATGGCGGCTTGGCCGTTACGACGAACGGCGACGATTGTCGTGGAGCGAAAAACGGGCTTTTCCTTTGGATCCATGAGAGCCGAGGCAACGTAAGGATGCCCTTTTAGGCTGTCAACTGCCCCCGGATTTGCCGCGCGCGAGAGGGTGCGCCTTGTCGTAGACCTCCATCAGGCGGTCGACGCTGACGTGGGTGTAACGCTGCGTCGTCGAAAGACTCGCGTGCCCGAGGAGCTCTTGAATCGACCGAAGGTCGGCCCCGGCGTCGAGAAGATGTGTCGCACACGTGTGTCGCATGGCATGCGGGTGCAGATCGCCGCGGCCGGCCCCGAGCGCGCCGTATTGACGCACCACGTTCTGCACTTGGCGCACACTCAGCCGACCCCCGCGACTCGACAGCCAGAGTGCGTCGGGGTCGGGCGCTTTCGACTTGGTAAGCAGCGCACGTCGGTGCGGCAAGTATACATCGAGCGCATCGAGCACAGGTCGGCCGAGCGGCACCACGCGTTCCTTGCCACCCTTCCCGAGCACGCGCGCAGACGCCGACCGGAGATCCCAGTCGCGGAGGTTCATGGCCGCGAGTTCGCCGACGCGAACCCCGGTTCCGTAGAGCGTCTCGAGGATCGCGTGGTCACGCGCCACCAACGCTTCGTTCCTTCCAGCGGCGTTGGGGGGAGCGTCCATCACTTGAAAGGCTTGGTCGACGGAGAGAAAGCGCGGAAGTGACTTGGCGACCTTCGGGGAGCGAAGCCCCGCCGCAGGATTCTTGGTGACCATGCCGCGCTTCAGGAGGAACCGATAGAATGACCGGATCGCACTCACCTTCTTCGAGAGCGTGCTCGCCTGGTTCTCGCGAAAGAGGCTCGAGAGAAAACCACGGAGCGCCACGATGTCGATCGCGTTGGCGTCGGACGGCAGGCCCTCGGCCTTCACGAAGTTCGCGAAGCTTCGAAGGTCTCGCGTGTACGTCTCCACCGTGCGCGGGGAGCTTCGTCGCTCATCCGCCAAGTACTGCGCGAACGCCTCGATCTGCGTCGTCAGCTTGTCGGTGGCCATCGCGAAACTCTATCACGTCGACGAGCCAGCTCTCGAGATCCTGCAGAGCGCGCGCCGACTGCGCGTCGCGACGTGCGCGCTTGTTCATGCGACGACCTTCGGGCTGCGGCACCATGCTCCACATGGCGTTGGCGGGCTGGAAGTCCGCGTTCGGGGCGCGAAGGTGGCCGACGAGGCCACCCAGCATGGTGGTCTTCGGCGGAAACGACGCCGAAACGCCGTGGGCTTCATGCGCGAGTTTGATGCCGAGCATCATCCCGCACGCTGCACTCTCGATGTAACCTTCGACACCGCTCACTTGCCCGGCGAGGTAAACGCCCGGAAGCCCCGCAATGGCGAGGTCGTCATCGAGCACTTCGGGGGAGTTCACGAACGTGTTCCGGTGCACGCTTCCAAGGCGCTCGAACTCGGCCGTTTCGAGCCCGGGGATCATTCGGAACACGCGCTTCTGCTCGGGCCACTTCATGCGGGTTTGAAAGCCGACCATGTTGTAGGCCGTGCCGCCGGCGTCTTCCTGACGGAGTTGGACCACGGCGTGGGGGCGCTTGCCGGTCTTCGGGTCGGTGAGCCCCACCGGCTTCATGCACCCGAAGGACAGCGTCTTCTCACCGCGCGCCGCCAACACCTCGATGGGCAGGCAACCTTCGAAGTAACGCACCTTCTCGAACTCACGAGCCTCGACCTTCTCGGCGTCGAGAACCGCCTGGACGAACGCCTGGTATTCGGCTTCGTCGAGAGGGCAGTTGATGTACGCAGCGTCACCGCCCTTGTCGTAGCGCGACGCGCGGAAAGCGCGGTCGAAGTTGATGGAGTCGGCGGAGACGATGGGCGCGATGGCGTCGTAGTAGGCGAGGTGTTCGTTGCCGACGGCGTCCGCGATGGCGGCAGCGAGACCACCCGAGGTCAGCGGACCGGTGGCTAGCACCGCCGGGCGTCCTTCGGGAATCACGTCGGCGACTTCATGAACGACTTCAATAAGTGGATGCTCGGACACGCGACGTGTGATTTCGGCGCTGAACCGATCGCGGTCGACGGCGAACGCACCTCCCGCGGGCACCCGGACCGCCTCGCCGACCCCCATCACGAGCGAGCCGGCGCGACGCATCTCCTCTTTGAGCTGGCCGACGGCGTTGTGAAGCGCCGCTCCGCGAAACGAGTTGGAGCAAACCAGCTCCGCGAAGTCGTCCGAATGCTGAGCCGGGGTTTTGGTCCGGGGCTTCTGCTCGACCAGGCGCACCGGCACACCGCGCTCGGCAAGCTGCCAGGCGCATTCGGTGCCGGCCAGGCCGGCCCCTACGACGGTGACTCGGTGCATGCGCGGACCTTAGCCCGTTGCGGAGCCCGCGGCAGGTGGCGACTCCTCGCCCTCGGATTCGATGAGCTCGGTGGGATCGTAGGACTGTTCGAAGTCGCACGTCTCGTTGACGCACTTGAGCTTGGGGTTCTTCTTGCCGCCCATGGCCACCAAAAAGTCGGTATCGCACTGAGGGCACTGTTTCCCGATCGGCTTCTGCCAAATGCGAAAATCGCACTGCTCTTCCGACTGATAGTTGGTGCAACCGTAGAACGGCCGTCCTCGGCCCTTGGGCTTGATGGGCACGATGTCGCCCGTCTTGCACTTCGGACACTTGTAGCCGAGTGGCACGGCACGTGTGTGCTTGCACTCAGGGTACTTCGAGCAGCCGAGGAACCACCCGTTGCGACCCCAGCGCTTGGTCATCTTGGCCTTGCACTCGTTGCAGTCGTAGTCGGTGAGCTCCGGCTCTTTGGGCTCTTCGATCTCGCCGTCCGGCCCGATGTTGAGGGTGTAGCGGCAATCCGGGTAGTTGACGCAGCCGACGAACGGCCCGTTCCGACCCCAGCGCTTCATGAGCGGGTTGCCGCCCTCGCACTCGGGGCATTTCTCACCGATTTCGACGGGCTCGGGCCACCACTTGCCCTTCTGTTCGACCGCCTGGGCGATCTGCGCCTGAAGACGCTCGTGGAAGGGCTGGAGCACGTCGAGCCGCTTGGCGCGCGCTTCGCCCACCGCGTCGAGATCGTCTTCGAGCTTTCGCGTGAAGCCGATGTCGGCGAGGTCGAAGTTGTCGGCGACCAGCTTCTCGATGACGAGCGTCCCGAGCGGCGTGGGAACGAGCTTGTTGCCTTCCTTCTGGACGTATGCCCGCTGCTCCACCTTGCTGATGATCTCGGCATACGTGCTCGGACGACCGATGCCCTCCTCTTCGAGCTTCTTCACGAGCGTGGCTTCAGTGAAGAGCGGGGGCGGTTCGGTTTGCTTGTGATGTGATTCGACGCCGGGTGGGATGACGAGCGTGAGGGCTTCTCCCTCGGCGAGCTCCGGAAGACTGTCGTCGTCGTCTTGCGGGGCCTGCTCGTCTTCGCCGGCGAGGGGCTCGGTGGTAGCGCCGTACACGGCGCGCCAACCTGGAACCTTGAGAACGCTTCCGCTGGCGCGGAGCCCATACGTGTGACCGTCCACCTTGCCGTGGATCTCGACGCCAGTTTGGTCGAACACCGCCGGGATCATCTGCGACGCGACGAAGCGATCCCAGATGAGCTTGTAGAGCTTTCGCTGGGCGTCGTTTAGGTACTTGCTCACCGACTCGGGTGGGAGATCGAGACGCGTCGGGCGAATGGCCTCGTGAGCGTCTTGAACGTTTTGCTTCTTGGACTTGAAGAGGTTTGGCTTCTCGGGGACTGCGTTCTTGCCGTACTTCTCGCCAATGTATTTGCGCGCCTCGTTTACGGCATCGGGCGACAAACGAACGGAGTCGGTACGCATGTACGTGATGAGGCCGACAGTCTCGGCGTTCTTTCCGCGTCCGAGCGTGATGCCCTCATAGAGCTGCTGCGCGATCCGCATGGTGCGTTTCGGGGGCATGCTCAGCCGGTTGGCCGAGTCCTGCTGGAGCTTCGACGTGGTGTACGGGGCGGGCGCGCGCCGTGACGCCTTGCGTTTGGTGATGCCGCCGACCTCGTATTCGGCCCGCTTGAGGTCGGAGAGGTACTTCCCGGCGTCGGCCTCCGTGAGCGCCGCGAAGCGCGACCCCACCTTGTCGAGCTTCTCGCCGTCGACGCTCTGAAGCGTGGCCATGAAGGACTGCGGCTTTTCGCCCTTCAGGCGCGCGTCGACCAGCCAGTAGTCGATTGGAACAAACGCGTCCCGCTGGTGCTGCCGGTCGACGATGATGCGCAGCGCCGGCGTTTGCACACGACCGGCGGAGAGGCCGAAGGCCAGCTTCTTCCAGAGGAGGCTCGAGAGCGGGTAGCCGCCAATTCGGTCGAGCACTCGGCGCGTTCGCTGCGCCTCGTACAGGTTGGAGTCGAGGTCACGCGGATGCTCGAGGCCTTCTTTGACTCCGCGCTTGGTGATCTCCTCGAACAGCACCCGCTTGATCTGGGCTTCTTTGTTCGCCTTCTTGGCGACCTCCATCAGGTGGTACGCAATGGCCTCGCCTTCGCGATCGGGGTCGGTGGCGAGCAGCACCTTGTCGGCCTTCTTGGCCGCGGCGCGGATCGCTTTGACCACCTCGGGCTTCCCCTTCTCTTCGAGGAACTCGTAGGTTTCCTGAAAGCCGTTGTCGATGTCGACGCCGCCGCGCTTCGGGAGATCTTTGATGTGGCCTTTGGACGCAAGAACCTCATAGCCGTCGCCGACGTACTTCTTGATGGTCTTCGCCTTGGCTGGGGACTCCACGATGAGCAGAGTTTTGGACATCGATCTCCTTTAGTAAGACCCGTTGCGGGCTCTGCAACTCTTGAACCGACCCCCCGGCCGCTCCTCCACGAGCCCCCTCACGAGCAGCGCCAGCATAGACTGCTGAACCCGGACCGCGGGAATTCCGGTGCGAGCGCAGAGCTCGTCGGGGTGGCGGGGCCTTCCCCCGAGTGCCTCAAGAATTTGCTGGTCGATAGGACTCAAATCGCTGAAATCAGTGGGGTCTTGGCCTTCTTCCCCGCCCGGCGCCCCAATTTTCGCCAAGGCGGACGCCGAGCCGGATAGGACATCGTCCGGGCCGACGCAAATCCTCGCGCCGCCCTGAAGGAGAGCGAGAACTCCAGAACCACGCGGATCCCAAGGGGAAGCCGGCACCACAAAAAGCGTCCGACCGAGGCGCGAGGCGTGTCGCGCGGTGGAGAGTGCGCCGGAACGAGATGGCGCCTGAACGACGACGACGGCATCGCCTAGCGCGGCGATCAGCCGGTTGCGGGCCAGAAAGCGGCCCTTCTGAATAGGCGCACCCGGGTCGACTTCCGTGAGGAGGCAGCCGGAGCGTGAGACGCGCTCGAAGAGATCCCGGTGCTCGGCCGGGTAGAGCTGGTCGAGACCGATGGGCAGAACGACGATCGTGGGGCCACCGCCAGCCAGCGCACCTTCGTGTGCGGCGGCATCAATCCCCCGCGCACCGCCGGACACGATGGTGGCGCCCGCCTCGGCGAGGCTTCGCGAAAGGTGTCGGGTGAAGTCCATGGCCTCGTCGTCGGCCGAGCGAGTGCCCACGATCGACACCACGCGTTCGAGTGAGGGCACCTCCCCTTGGACGTACAGACACGGGGGTGCGAAGGGCAGATCGCCAAACCGAAAAGGGTAGCCATCGTCGAGCGGTGTCAGCACATCCATGAAGGCGTTTTCGGTCCGAAGCGGCGAGAAGTTTCTTAACCCGTCTGAAAAGGGCGCATGGGGTCTCGTTCGGTCTTGCCCGAGCGAAGGAAGCGGCTCGTACGACGCGCTTAAGGTTCGCGTAAGGGGTTCGTGGCCCAATCACAGTCCCAGCGAAAGGTCCGACATGCGTCACCCAAAGCACTCGAAACCCAGCGTGAAGCTCGAACACGGTCTTCTCGGCGATCAGGAGGAGTCGAGCTCCGTGAATCTCTTGCACTCCGCGCTGCTCGCAAGCGTCAAGGTGCAGCTGGCTCAGCTAATGGACGAGGCGATCGACGCGTTCGCCCAGCTCGACGTGGCCGAAGGGCACCGAAAGAGTGCCGCGGTCCTCGAGTCCCTTGCCAGGCTCGAGGTGGGTGCCCTCGAAGCGCTTGCCGTTATGGAAGAGACGAACAAGCGAGATCTCTCCTAACTCGACCTCGCTGGATTGCAGGTCCCCTGGCGACGTCACTGCTGTCTAACGTCCGGCCACGGGGACCAGTCTGAGGACCAGTACGCGCCGAACGGCAACAGCATCCAGACCGACGTCCCTTGGTGGCGGGTCGCGGGGCGGCGGACCCTACTTCCGCCGCCCCGCGCGCAGACCCCCGGCAGTGACAGGATGTGGTGGCGCTAGCGCGGGGGCCTGCGGTCGCCGAACTTATCGGGCCAGCAGACGAGTTCCTCCTCCTCGGAGAGGAGAGCACAGGTGCCCTCCATGGTCCCTCGAGGCGTGTCGACCGTGCATCGGTCGCCCTCTGATTTTCCGCTGCACGCTTCGAACGCCGCGGGTGGGGGGCGGCGTCCTCGAGGCTGGGCGGTCGCGTGCATCGCGGACGAAAGGAGGGCCATGGTGAGGAGACATCCGGTCGTGTATCGCGTCATCTGCTTCGCTCCGTGCTTCGACGCTCCTCCCGACACGGAAGTCGCGCTGCAGCACTATCGAAGCAGCTGGACCTTAACGCGACCTTAAGGACGATGTGTTTTTTGAGGAACACGTCCTAGGCCCGGAAGGGTGTGAGGTTCCGGAGGGTGCCGCAGGAAGCGAAATAAACCCCGCACCGCCGAGGTTCCCTGAGTACGAACATGCCTCGCGCCATCCCACCCAGCCATCGCCTGTTCTCCGAATGGAGCCTCTATCGGAAAGTCGTCGAGAACGACTACATGGAGCACA
Organism: Myxococcota bacterium; assembly: GCA_039177115.1. GTDB lineage: Bacteria > Myxococcota_A > Polyangia > Polyangiales > Houyiibacteriaceae > SG8-38. Next base: position 1,700 of record JBCDFZ010000051.1, on the reverse strand, counting down.
CCGCGGTCACCCGGGCCGTTGGGGACGCGCTCCAGAAAGCCCCCGAAGACGCGTCGGTGCTCGATCTCGGATGCGGCGACGCAGAGGTGGTGTCTCGTTTGGCCGCGAATCGGCGGATCAGCAGCTACGTGGGGGTCGACCAGTCTCAAGCCGCACTCGACTGCGCGCGTGAACGCCTCGAGCGCCTGGTGCCGGACCTGGAGTTCGAGCGGGCGCATATGGTCGACTTCTTACGGACGACGTCGCAGCAGTTCGACGTGGTCCTTTGTGGCTACGCACTTCATCACCTGCCGACGCGTGCCAAGCGCGAGTTCTTTCGATACGCGCGCGAAGTACTCAAGGCCGGTGGCATCCTCATGACCTACGACGCGTTCTACTCGAAGCACGAAACGCGAGACGAGTTCGTTGAGGAGTACATCGCTTGGATCGCAAGTGACTGGACGGAAATCCGACCGCACGAGCACGCAGCGATCGCATCCCACATGCGCGAAGCCGACCTCCCAGAAACGCTCGACGACTTCTACCAGATCGCCCGAGAAGCAGGCCTCAGCCCGGCACGAAAGCCGCTTTGGTCGTGCCGGCGCAACTACCACCACCTGGTGCAGATGACGCACTAGTCGCGCGAAACCGCTCCTGACGATCCGCAGGCGAGCACTGGCGACGGTGCTCGATCCGAGCTACCCAACGTCGATGTGCGGACGGGCACTACGTTGCGGGGTGATTGCGATTCTCGCACTCACGCTCGCGTGCGGCGATGGCGCGAACTCGACGGAGGCCCCGATCTGCGAGTCGAGCTACACGTTGCTCATGCGCGAGGGCGGGCGCGTCGACTGGTCGAAGGCCACGGGTCGCATCGCGTTCGACAGCGCGAAGCTTCCCGAGGCGGAGGAGAACGGTAGCTTTCTCACCTACGCCATGAACGACGACGGGAGCGACATCGAATGCGTGTCCTGCGGTCTGTTTCCCGCGGGTGCAACCGTCGGCCAACCGGCGTGGGGGCCTGAAGGCCGATGGCTGGTGGTCCAAGTGGCGTTTGCAAGTTGCTTTCTTCCGGCGGTTCTCAAACATCCTGGCGCAGGGTTCTCAGCACAGCTCTGGGGCATCGACACGGAGTCCGGAGCCACCCGACTGCTGCGAGACACGGCCTGCGATGCGAGCAGCGGCACTCTGCATCCGCATTTCAGCGAAGACGGCACCAAGCTGATTTGGGCGGAGGCGACCAAGCGAGCCGACTTCTCAAATCCCGCGCTCAACTTCGGCGCGTGGACGCTCATGGTTGCCGACGTTTCGTGGACGGAGGATGGACCGACCGTCGATGACGTCGAGAGCTACCAGCCGGGCATCGAGGGCTTCTACGAAACCCACAGTCTGGATCGTACGAACCGCTACCTTCTTCACACTGCCACCAACCAGACCAACCCAGGGTTCCAGCAAACCACCCTGAGCGAGCTCGATTTGGAAAGCGGTGAAGTCGCCGTGTTGGCGTCCGGCGGCTTCAACGAGCACGGGTCGTACACCGCAGACGAAACCGCCGCCATCTACATGGGCGACCCCGAGCGTACGGAAGAACTTGCGCGAGACGGCTTCCGGAACAACGACATCTGGGTGGTGGGGCGCAACGGGCAGGGCGCTGAAAAAGTCACGACCTTCAACGTGCCTGGCGAGTTCCCGCTCGACGTGGTGGGGCATCCGTCGCCGGA
>JBCDFZ010000050.1:0-40832 GCA_039177115.1 Myxococcota bacterium | reverse complement strand
GCGGTAGAGAACATGGCGTCGGCCATTCAGCGGGTCTCGGTCGGGCGCGGCCACGACGTACGCACCCACGCGATGGTGGTCTTCGGCGGCGCGGGAGGGCAGTACGCGTGCGCGATCGCGCGCCGTCTCGGTATCAAGACGCTGGTGTTTCATCCTTACGCTGGGGTGCTCTCTGCGTTCGGCATGGGCGTGGCCGACTTCGAGTGGCACGGAGAAAAAGACGCCGGGCGCATCGACCTTGCGAACCTGGACGTCGCGGAGTGGGAAGCCGACCTAGTGGCGCTCGCATCGCGAGGGCACGCCGCGCTCGAAAAGGATGCGGGGGACGACTCCACTTGGGTCGTCGAACGCTCTGTCGCACTGCGATACCGCGGCACCGAAGCGACTCTGCCGGTCAGCGTCTCCGACCCGAAGAGGATGCGCGCCGACTTCGAGGAACAGCATCAGCGGGAGTTCGGATATCTGCGCCCGAGCCATGCGATCGAAAGCGCCACCCTCCGAGTACGCGTCGGGCTTCATCGCGCCGCGCCGTCTTTACCCACCGTCGACGAGGGATCCGGCAAATCGATTCGACGCGTCTCGATGCTGTCAGAGGGTCGAGTCACCGACGCACCGGTTTATCTTCGGGAGGACGTTCCCTTGAACACGCCCGTCGCAGGGCCTGCGCTCATCTTGGACGAAACTGGGACCATCGTGGTGGAGGAAGGATTCGCTGCGGAGCGAGACGCGACCGACTCTTTGGTGGTCCGCGTAACTGGGGCCGACGTTCAGGAGCGCGCGACGGCAGAGGTCGACCCCGTTTTGCTTGAGGTTTTCCACAACCAGTTCCGGTCGATCGCGGAGCAGATGGGTGTCGTCCTCCAGCGGACGGCGATGAGCACCAACATTCGCGACCGTCTCGACTTCTCGTGCGCCGTGTTCGATTCCGAAGGGGGTCTCGTCGCGAATGCGCCGCACATCCCGGTCCACCTCGGAGCCATGAGCGAATCGGTGCGCGCCGTGCTCGAGGCGCATCCGAACTCCGAACCGGGCGACGTGTTCGTTACCAACGACCCCGCGGCCGGCGGCTCTCACCTTCCGGACGTCACCGTGGTCACGCCGCTGCATGCAGCCGACGGAAGGCTCGAGTTCGTCGTGGCCTCTCGGGGTCACCACGCCGACGTCGGCGGCGCGACTCCAGGCTCGATGCCCCCGTTCTCGACACGCCTGGACGAGGAGGGCGTGCTCTTTCGCAATGCCAAGCTGGTGGCAGGCGGTCGCTTCGACCAGGCTCTCTTGGACCGCGTGCTTAGCAGCTCTCGGTTCCCAGCGCGCCGGCCAGAGGAGAACCAGGCCGACCTCCAAGCACAGGTCGCCGCCAACGAAAAAGGGGTCCAGCTGCTTGGCGAGCTTCTCGGCAGGTACGGAAGCGATGTCGTTCAAGCATACATGGGCCACATTCAGGACAACGCGGCCGAGCTGACCGGAGACGCCATCGGCCTGCTCGACGACGGAGTACACGAGTTCGAGGATCGCCTCGACGACGGGACGCCCATCGTCGTCCGGGTTACGGTCGCCGGCCGTCGCATGACGATCGATTTTGCCGGGACGGGTGATGCAGTAGACAACAACCTCAACACGCCGCGTGCGGTCACGGTGGCTGCTGTCCTCTACATGGTTCGCGTTCTGATCGGAAAACCCATTCCGCTGAACAGCGGATGCCTCCGCCCGGTCACGCTCCGGGTGCCCGAGGGCTCGCTTCTCTGTCCAGAACCATGGCGGGCGGTAGCCGCGGGCAACGTGGAAACCTCGCAGCGGATCGTCGACGTGCTCTACGGAGCCCTGCAACTGGCGGCCGCCAGCCAGGGCACCATGAACAACGTCACGTTCGGCAGCGCCCACCTGGCCTACTACGAGACTCTTGGCGGCGGAGCCGGCGCGACCGCACGGCGGGCGGGGGCCTCGGCCGTGCACACCCACATGACGAACTCTAAAGCCACCGACCCGGAGATCCTCGAAACGCGTTTCCCGGTGCGGATCCGGCGCTTCTCGGTGCGCGAGGCCTCGGGCGGCGAGGGTGCTCATCGCGGCGGGAACGGCCTGGTGCGCGAGATCGAGTTCCACGAGCCGATGCGGGTGTCGGTTCTCTCCGAGCGGCGCGTGCTTCCGCCCTATGGTATGCGCGGCGGCGGCCCTGGTGCGCGCGGCATGAATCTACTCAACGGCAAAGAGCTCTCGCATCGGGTTTCCGTCGACGTCGAGCCGGGCGACGTTTTGCGAATCGAGACACCCGGCGGCGGCGGTTGGGGTGCATCCGGATGAACTCGCGCGAGCTATGGCGTCGCCTTCAGCAGTTCGTATTCCACAACATCCTGCATCTGGACGACACCCCACACCGAATCGCCTGGGGCGTGTTCCTCGGCACCATGATCGCTTTCACGCCGACACTCGGCCTGCAGATCGTATTCTACGTGCTGGTCGCCACGCTCTTCGGCGCCAACAAGGTCTCCGGCATCCCGATTCTGTTCGTGAGTAACCCGTTTACCGCCGTACCCCTCTACTACGCGACCTGGAGAATCGGCGCGCATGTCCTCCATCCGGAGGAGGCCGGCGTCCGGGTCACACGGGGCACCATCAAAGCCTGGCTCGGCGAAACGGGGAGGGCTCTTCGAGAAACCGGCCTGGAACGGCTCCTCGAACGCGAGTTCTGGTCGGACACGGGACGAGTGCTCGTGAGTACCGGCGGCGAACTGTGGCTCGGCGGTTTCATCCTCGGGCTGCTCGGCGGCATCCCCCTCTACTTCCTGACGCGCTGGGGAATCAATGCCGTGCGCCACCTGCGCGACGGGCGAGGGTTGCCTCACGGTCCCATCGACCCGCCCCGAAAACGCTGAGCGGACCGGCAAAGACGTCCGCGAACGCACGCCGCGCCGACCCGCTCATTCGATCGGAAGACCGCCTAGGCTTGGTTGTTGGTGCCGCGGACTTGGTTCGAGAACTCAGCCACGGACTGCGACAGGGTCTCGATCGCGACCGACGTCGTCTTGAGCGTTGCCGCCGTCGCATCCATCGCGTTGCGCCCCACGCCCAGCCAGAGCGCCGTCACGTTGCGCCCGAGCGCCACCGCCTCGTCCACCGCCTTTTCGACGTGTTCGCGGGCGGCCTGGATGGTTTGTTCGGAGTTGATTCGAAATTGCTCATTCATGATGAGTCTCCTCTGGGGCCGACAGGTCAGGCAACGCGTCTGGCCCAGCAATCATTTGTTTGCCCGGTTGCCGAAAGAGAACGAGGTAGGCGCTGGTTCCTGCCGCCACGGGCTGACCGGTCACGCCGCAGACCTCGTCGTGCACGAGCGTGATGGGGGTGACCCCGATCGCGTCCGAAAGGGGATCCCCATCGTCCGGTGTCGCCCGAGGCCCCTCGGGCTCCGACTCCTCGTCCGTGGCGATCTTCCCGAGCTGCTCGGCGGAGGCTCGACGAAGCTTCGAGCGCTCGCTCGCCAGCATCTCGGCAACGCCGCGTAGCTCTCCCTCCGCCTTCCTTCCGACGACGTCGACGGTGTCGAGGGCGTCTTCGAGGAGCGCGCGCACCACGTTCGACACGGGGACGCGCCAGGCGGTGGCGACTCGCTTGAGTTCTTGTTCGAGAACGGCGGGGACGCGCGTGTGAAGCACGCGTTCCTTCTTGCCGCCGCGGGTGAGTTTCTTATCGGCCATCCTGCTGGGGGGTAACAGCTGTAGCACCAAAACAATCCATCGTGATACAAAATTTGTAAATATTTGATTTATCTTTATTTTTTTGTATCACAGTGCTTTCTCTCTCGTGATACATCGGGCGCTGCGGCCGGTGCGTCGTCCGGATTTGACCGGTGATCCCGAGCTGTTAGAGTCCGGCGCCGTGCATCGAACCCCCCGCTCCGGAAAGGCCCTCGTTCTGTGTCTCGTTGCCGTCGGGTTGCTGACCGCGGTCGATCTCGGGACCAAGGCGTGGGCGCTCGATGCGCTGTCGGAGCCGTCGTCGTTCGGTTCGGAGCCGGTCTGTACCCCCGATGAACACGGCCGCATCCGCCAACAGCGGACGCAGACGGCACCCGTCGTGCTCGTCGACGGCTATCTGGAGTTCCGATACGCCGAGAACTGCGGCGCGGCCTTCGGGTTCATGCGAGACATGCCTTCGCTCGTGCGGAAAGGGGTCTTCTACGTTGCCGCGATGGGTGCGGTCGTCTTGCTACTGTGGATGTTTGCCACGGGCCGCGGCGGCACGCTGTTCGCCTGGAGCGTACCGCTGATCGTCGCAGGCGCGATCGGCAATCTCGTCGACCGCGTACGACTTGGCTACGTGGTCGACTTCGTTCGCTTCCACCTCAACGACCAGTGGGCCTACCCGACGTTCAACGTCGCGGACGCGTGGATCACGGTTGGCGTCGTCCTGATCCTGATCGACGGCTTTCTCGACGGAAAGCGGGAGCAGGAGCGGGTCGTCGCAGACGCGGCCTGATCGCCGGCCGAGGTTCTGAGCTATGCTGCGGCGGTCCACCGCCGCCGATGAACCCCCCCGACTACAGCATCGACGACCTCCAGCGACTCTTCGAGTCGGGCGAAGGCAACGCTGAGTCGGTCTGCGAGGCGTACCTCTCGCGGATCGAGTCGCTCGACCGGAACGGCCCGAAGCTGCGCGCACTGGTCGAGCTGAACCCGGACGCACTCGACGCGGCGCGTGCACTCGACGTCGAGCGTGCCCAGCGCGGCCCGAGGGGGCCTCTTCACGGCGTTCCGCTCGTGGTGAAGGACAGCATCGACACTGGCGACCAGATGATGACCACGGGCGGTTCGCTCGCGCTGGTAGGCAATCGCGCGCCAACCGATGCGTTCGCGGTCGCCGAGCTGCGCAAGGCAGGCGCGGTGATACTCGGCAAGTCCAACATGAGTGAGTGGGGCTACTTTCGTTCATCCCGACCCTGCAGCGGTTGGAGCAGCCGAGGCGGCCAAACGCGAAACCCCTACGTCCTCGACCGAACGCCGGGAGGCTCGAGTTCGGGATCGGCCGCGGCGGTGGCCGCCAACCTTTGTGTCGGCGCGCTCGGGGCCGAGGTCGACGGCTCGGTCGTGCACCCGTCCTCCATGTGTGGCCTCGTGGGGTTGAAGCCGACGGTGGGGCTCGTAAGCCGCTCCGGGGTGATGGGCATCTGCGAGCCGCAGGACACGCTCGGCCCCATGGCCCGAACCGTGACCGACCTGGCCATCCTTCTCGGCGTCATTGCCGGACCCGACCCCGAGGACCCGAGGTCGGCGGAAGGGGCGCACCACGCGAGGACCGAATACCGGCAGGCGCTCGACCCGAGCGGCCTCGAAGGCGCGCGTATCGGCGTGGTCACCGACTACCTCGGCTTTCACGAAGGGGCCGACGCGGTAGTCGAACACGCACTCGAAACGATGGCCGGCCTCGGCGCGGTCATCGTGCGCGAGGTCAGCCTCGGAACCCATCAGCTCCTGAGCAACGAGGAACTCGTGATGTGTCTCCACACGTTCAAGGTGCAAACCAACCGGTATCTCGCGGAACACCCCTCGTCCCCCGCACGCACCCTCGACGACGTGATCGCCTTCAACCGCGCTCACGCCGACCGCGTGATGCCGTTCTTCGGACAGGAAATCCTGGAGCAGGCGAACGCCACCACGGGACTCGACGCGAAGGCGTACCTCGACGCCCGCGAAACGTGCCGCCGTCAGTCCAGGGACGAAGGCATCGACGCCGCGATGAAGGCGCACCAGCTCGACGCACTGGTCGCCCCGACGACGGGAACCCCGGCGTTCGCCATCGACGTCATGGTCGGCGACAAGATCCTCGGCGGCTGCTTCCCCATGCCGGCGATGGCCGGCTATCCTCACCTCACGATGCCGGGCGGCTACGTGAACCACCTCCCCGTCGGCGTCTCGCTCTTCTCCGGCCCATACCGAGAGCCTGACCTGTTGCGCTACGCCTTCGCCCTCGAACAGGCGCTCCCCAAGCGACGACCGCCCGAGTTCCTTCCGTCGATCCCGCTCGGTAGGTCGTCGAGGCGCTAGCGCAGGCGTTGCCGCCGGCGGGCTTGAAGGTTCTCGATGATCTCCCTGAGCTTCGGGTCGTTGGCCGACTTGTGGTCGTGACGGAGGCCCTTTTCCGAGTTGCAGCGGGCGCAGGCGATCGCGAGATTCTCGAGGTCGTCGCTGCCGCCGTGGTTCTTCGGAACGATGTGCTCGAGCGTGGCGTCGCTGAGCGGGGTGCCGTCGAGCGCGAGGGCGAGCTTGCGCTGACAGTGAATGCATTTGCCTTCGAGGACGATCTCGCCTCGGGCTTCCTTCCGCTCGAAGGTGCGGTCGCTTTCCGCGACGCGCAAAAGAAGCCGTCGTTTGCGCGCGCTCATCGGAAGCTGCCTAGGCGCTCTGGCGAATGCCGAGCACGAGCGGCGTGCCCTCGACTTCGGTCTCTTCGACGGTGTCGCCGTCACCGTCGCCGGCCTCGAGCGCGGTCGCAAGGGTTTCTTGGGCGATACGGGAGGTGTGCTCCCGGATGGCGTCGGCGACTTCGCCCTCGGCTTTCCAGCTCACCTGAATGCGGGCCTCGTAGGGGAGGTCCATCGCCTTTCGGGCACGCTGAATTCGGTTGATGACCTCGCGCGCCATACCCTCTCGACGGAGGTCGTCGTCGATCCGCGTGTCGAGCACGACCACCTGGCCGCCGCCCGAAGCTGCGACGAAGTCTTCGCGTGCAGAGAGCCGAACCTCGACTTCGTCAGGCGTGAGCTCGATGGGGCCGTCGGGAAGGGTGACCTCGATCTTTTGATTGGCCTCCATCTCCGCGTAGAGCGCGGACCCGTCGGCCTCGGCGAGTGCCTTCTTGCAGGCAGGCACCTGTTTCCCGAGCTTCGGCCCGAGTACTCGGAAGTTTGGAACGAGCTCGAACTCGACGAACTTCTCGGGCTCCTGTGTGAACCCGAGATGGCGCACGTTGAGCTCTTCGCGGATGGCACTCGAGAAACTGTCGATGGACTGTCGCTGCGCATCGTCTGCGACCACCACGATGGCCTCGGCGAGCGGCTGACGAACCTTGAGCTTATTCTCGTTTCGCACGCGCTGCCCGAGACCGACGACATTCCGCACGAGCTCCACGGTACGGCGAAGATCGTCGTCGACGCGCGCGGCGTCCGGCTCCGGAAAGGCCGCGAGATGCACCGACTCCGGCGCCTCCGCATCGTGCTTGCACACCAGGTTCTGAAACAGCGTCTCGGTCATGAAGGGAATGAACGGGGCCGACATCTTGGTGAGGTCGACGAGCACCTCGTAGAGCGTGCTGAACGCTGCGCGCTTGTCGGCCGTGTCCTCGCTCGCCCAAAACCGGGCGCGGCTGCGACGCACATACCAGTTGCTCAATCCGTCCACGAAACTCAGCAGGTGGCGGACCGCCATGTGGCTCTTGTACGCATCGAGCTCTTCGCGCACCGCGCGCACGGTGGAGTCGAGCTCTGCGAGCACCCAGCGGTCCATGTCGGAACGCTGCGCGAGCGGCGGCCGTTCGTCTGAAGGCGACCATTCGTCGATGTTCGCGTACGTGACGAAGAAGCTGTAGACGTTCCAGATCTTGAGAAGGAACTCGCGCACCGCGTCGGTGGCCGCGTTGTCGAAGAACCGCGTGTTCTGGCCGGGCACGGTCCCCGCGTAGAGCGCCCACCGCACGGCATCTGCGCCGACACGGTCCATCAGAACCAGCGGGTCGGTGTAATTCTTGTCGCGCTTGCTGAGCTTTTTGCCCTTTTCGTCGGTGATGATGCCCATCACCACGCAGTTTCGAAACGGGTGAGGCAGCGACTGCTTCGGGAACATGAGCGTGCTGATCGTCATGAGCGAGTAGAACCAGCCACGCGTTTGGTCGACCGCCTCGGTGATGAAGTCGGCGGGGAAGGCCTGCTCGAACGCCTGTTGGTTCTGGTGCGGGTAGCCCCACTGCGCGAATGGCATGCAGCCCGAGTCGAACCAGCAGTCGATCACCTCGGGGACCCGCCGATACACACCCGGCTCCCCCTCTTCGGTCCACGTGACCGAGTCGATCCACGGCTTGTGCACCATCAGATGCTCCTGCAGCGTGGGGTCGTCGGCCTTGGCGTTCTCGAACTGGGCAAACGCCTTGGGGTTCTTTTCGAAGATCTCCGAACAGGAACTCACCGAGGCCATCTTTCCGGTTTCGTCGTTCACCCAGATCGGGAGCGGCGTGCCCCAAAAGCGTTCGCGTGAGAGCGCCCAGTCGACGTTGCCCTCGAGGAACTGCCCCATGCGCCCGCTCTGGATGTGCTCGGGCTCCCAGTGCATCGCACGATTGTTCTCTTTGACCTCGTCGATCTCTTGGGTCGTGCGGATGAACCAAGACCGCCGTGCGTACTGAATGAGCGGGTCGTCCATCGCCCGCCAGCAAAACGGGTAGTCGTGGCGGTACGCCTCCTCTTTGTAGAGGATGCCTCGATCGCGAAGGTGCCGGATGATGTCTCGGTCGGCGTCTTTGCAGAAGCGCCCCGCGAAGTCGGCCACCTCGGGAGGAAACGTGCCGTCCGGGTTCACGAGCTGCAGAAAGCCCATACCCTTTTCCTTGCACACCCGAAAGTCGTCTTCGCCGAACGCAGGCGCGAGATGCACCAGCCCGGTCCCGCTGTCGAGAGAGACGAAGTCGGCATCCACCACCTGCCACGCCGGACCGCCCTCGGGCTCCGCGTAGGAGAACGGAGCCGTGTAGCGCGTCCCGACGAGCTCGGCGCCCTTGCGCTTCGTGACGACGGTCACCTCGTCGCTGAAGATCTTGTCGACCAGCGCATCAGCGACGATCAGTCGTTCGCCGTCTTCGACTTGGACCGTCGCGTAGACAGTCTCGGCGTCGACGGCGAGCGCGATGTTGGAAGGCAGCGTCCACGGCGTGGTGGTCCAGGCGAGGAACGACATGCGCTCTTCACCCTGCACAGGAAACCGGACCATCACCGAGGGGTCGTCGATGGTCTTGTACCCCTGGCCGACCTCTCCGGCGGAAAGCGCCGTGCCGCCCTGCGGCCACCACCAGACGACTTTGTACCCCTGGTAGAGGAGCCCCCGCTTGAACATCTCGGAGAGCGCCCACCACACGCTTTCCACGTACGACTTGTGGAAGGTCACGTAGGCCTCGTCGAAATCGACCCAGAACCCGATGCGGCGGGTCATCTTCTGCCACTCGTCGATGTACTTGAACACCGAGTCGATGCACTGCCGGCTGAAGGCCTCGACGCCGTACTCTTCGATCGCCTCACGCCCGCTGATGCCGAGCGCCTTCTCCACCTCGACCTCGACGGGGAGCCCGTGGGTATCCCATCCGGCCCGACGCGGCACGTAGTAGCCGCACATGCTCCGGTAGCGGAGGAACACGTCCTTGACGACGCGGGTCATGACGTGCCCAGGGTGGGGCATCCCGTTGGCCGTGGGCGGCCCCTCGTAGAACACGAATGGGGTTTCGTCCTGCGCCTGTTCGAGGCTCTTGTCGAAAATGCGCTTGTCCTCCCAGAACGCGAGCTGAGTCGCGTCGACCTCGGGAAAAGAAACCTGGGGGGACACGGGGTCGAACATGGCCACGCGACATACCACGCCGCGGCGCGATTTCCACGTCACGCGCTGGTTTGAGGGAGCGCAGGCAAGCTGTTACATCCCGCGCATGGCGGAGCTCATCGATGGGAAGGCGCTCGCGAAGGAGGTGCGGGCGGAGGTCAAGACACGGGCGGAGGCCTTTGCGGCCAAGTACGGGCGCGCCCCGGGTCTTCACGTAGTGCTCGTGGGGGACGATCCGGCGTCACAGGTCTACGTCCGGAACAAAGAGCGCGCCGCGGGCAAAGTCGGCATCGCCGGCGAGGTTCACCGCCTGCCCGCCGAAACCACGGAGGCCGACCTCCTGGCCCTGGTTGGCAAGCTGAACGCTGCGTCCGACATCGACGGGATCCTGGTGCAGCTCCCGCTTCCCGACCACCTCGACGACCAAACCATCGTCGACGCCATCGACCCCGGCAAGGACGTCGACGGCCTGCACCCCTTCAACGCGGGGCTCCTCACCGTGGGAAGGAACGGGCTTCGCCCCTGCACGCCGAGCGGGTGCATGCGGATGCTCAGCCACGTCGGATGCGATCCGAAGGGCAAACGAGCCCTGGTGCTCGGGCGAAGCACCCTGGTCGGGAAGCCCATCGCGCTCATGCTTCTCGAAAAGCACGCGACGGTCACCGTCGCGCACTCCCGCACCGAGAACCTCGACGAGCGCGTGCGTGAAGCCGACATCGTCGTGGCGGCCGTGGGGCGGCCGAATCTGGTCAAGGGTGACTGGATCAAGGAAGGCGCCGTCGTGATCGACGTCGGCATCAATCGGCTCGACGACGGAACGCTCACCGGCGACGTCGACTTCGAGGGAGCCGCGAGCCGCGCCTCGCACATCACCCCCGTTCCGGGAGGCGTCGGCCCGATGACCATTGCCCTGCTTCTCAGCAACACCGTGGACGCCGCCGAGGCCCGAGAGAGCTAGCAAGCGGCCGGCGGCCAGCGGACGATCCTCGAGAACGCGGCGAGCGCCTCGGCAAGCCGCGAGCCCCCCGCGATACGGCTTCCGCGCCGGCGTGCCGGCAGCGCGACACCAGCCTGTGAACCTCGAGACGCGATAGGTTTCGTTCGCTCGGGTCCGAACCTCCACGGGGATCTCCCGCACGCGAGCAAGCCGGCCAGGGCCCCAAGCCGACCTATCGCTGCGCCTCGAGCTTGGCGATCTCTTCTTTGAGAGCGGCCCGAACGCGTTTGCCTTGCGTGCGGCTCAACCCGATCGCGGTGTAGTAAGCCCGAATCGCCTCTTCCCGGCGGCCAAGGTCTCGAAGCGCGTCCCCAGCCAGCGCATAGGTCCGCCATCGGGTCGCATCGAGGAAGAGCGCCCGGTTGAGTGCCTCGAGCGCGGCCTCTCGGTCCCCTTTCACGCGGAGGAGATACTCCCCGAGCTCTTGAAACTGAAATGAGTTCTGTGCCGATCCTCGGAGCGTCTCGCCCCAGCGATCGAGGTCGGCCCGCCGATCCTCCCGCAAATCCCTGCGGCGCGCGTACCAGAGAATCGCGGTCGCAAGCGTCTCCGGATCGTTCGGAGCCGCGTCGATCGCCTGCTGAAGCCAGCCCTCAGCCGCGGCCTGGTCGCCGCGATCGTCCAGCCAAGCCGCCCGATACAGCATCGGTTCTGGGGACGTGGGCGCCTGTTGGGCTGCGTAGTCGATGTACGCGAGGGACTCTCCCCGTTGCGCATCGGTCCGCCAACCCCACATCTGGGCCCGGAGGAGCGCAACGTCGACCGGGAGTATCGATGTGACGAGCGGTTCGCTCGACCGTGAAAGATCGACGGGCCTCCGCCCCATTGCGAAGTCCTCGACGAGGTAGTCGTCGTAGCGTGCGGCCACGTCGATGCCGCCGAAAGCGTCTTTCCAGGCCTGTTCGTCGTCGACGCCGCGGGATAGCGAGCCGAGGTAGAGGGCAAACGCATCGGCGAACGAAGGCTCGCCGAGCTGAAACATGTGAATGGCGAGCCACGACCCCGCGTAGTTGCTGTCACGCACGATGAAATCATCCGGGGTTCGGTATTTGCGGCCGCGCCGGTAGAAGCCTTCGACGTCGAGTCGGCGAAGCTCGTCGAAATCGGGCGCTCGGCGCCTCGGAATGACGGTCACCAAGGCGCGGTTCGCATGTACGTCGTAGATGTCTGCGGACGGTTCGGTATCGTTGCTTTCGACGAACGCATAGCGAGGCATCCCGATCACCAGCTCGTCGCCCTCCATTCGCGCAGTTTCGTAGAACGACGACATCCCTTCGACGAACCACGGGGGCGCCTCCGGGAAGCACAGACGCATCGCGCCGTACGCCAGCTGCCCCACGAAAAGCTGGGTGTAGCTGCCTGCACCCCTTCGCGTCATCGCGAGCTGGGTTTTCGCATCCAGCTTGTTGCTCGGCGGGCTGATTGGGAAACCGATGTCGTAGCGCCGTCCGATCGCCTCCAGCTCCCGCTCGTCCTTCAAGATCACCAGCTCCATCGGCGCGTTGCCGCGCTCGAACGCGCACGGAAACTCGTTCTGCGCGATGGCCGTACGGAGCCTCTGGTAGCGCTTGGCGAGCTCGACTGCGTCGTCCGCGTCGACGTCGGTGCGGATCACGAGGTCTTCGGTTTCGACCCGAATCCACCCGAGGGTCTGCTTGTCCATGTTGCTCGTGCCCGCGCAGCCGAACGCGGCGCTCAGAAGCAGCAGGAAAAGCACACGAAGCCAAGGTACGGACACGCGGCGACGGTACCGGGTTTCGGTCGCCAGGAAAAGGCCCGCTGCGCCCGCTCAGGTCAGCTCGTCGATCAGCCGGTCGAGCTCGTCGTAGCTCGCGAAGTGGATGCGGATGTGTCCCCGCTCCTTGCCGGACTCGTGCACCGTCGCGGTGGAGCCCAACGCCTTCGATAGTCGGTTCTCCAGGTCGAGCACGTTGGCGCTCTTCCCGGACTTGGTCTTGGTCGCCGATCCGTTCCCGTCGGCCCTCGCTTGCCGGCGCGCCTGACGCTCGGCTTCCCGGACACTCCAGCCCTTGGCGATGGCGTTTTTTGCGAGCTTCTTCATCACCGCGACGCTCGGCGCGGAGAGTAGGGCGCGGGCGTGGCCCTCCGTGAGCTGCCCGTCCTCGACCATCGCCATGACCGGCTCCGGCAGCTTCAGGAGTCGCAGCGAGTTGGCGACCGTCGAGCGCTCTTTGCCGACCTTGGTAGCGATGGTTTCCTGCGTATACCCGAAGTCGTCGACGAGGCGCTGAAAGGCCCGCGCGGTTTCGAGCGGGTTCAGGTCTTCGCGCTGTAGGTTCTCGACGAGCGCCGCCTCGAAGGCTGCTTCGTCGCCGAGCTCGTGCACGAAAATCGGGAGCTCCTTCAGACCGGCCTGCTGGGCGGCACGCCAACGACGTTCGCCGGCCACAATCTCGTATCCTCCCGCGTCGCGCTTGCGGACCAGCACAGGCTCGAGCACCCCGTGCTCGCGGATCGACGCCGCCAGCTCGGCGAGCGCCTCGGCGTCGATGCGCGTCCGAGGCTGCATGCGCCCCGGGTGCAGGTCCTCGATGGCCGCGGTGTTCTTCGCGGCTCGCTCTGCGGGAGGCGGCGCCGCAGGAAGCAGCCCGTCCAAACCTCGCCCCAGCCGTCGTCGCGCCACTACGCCGCTTCCTCCAAGTCCTCGAGAAGCTCTCGAGCGAGGCTCAAGTACGTATACGACCCCCGCGAGGACGCATCGTACAGGATCACGGGCTTTCCGTGGGACGGCGCTTCCGCGAGCCGGACGTTTCGCGGAATGATGGTGTCGTACACGCGGAAGTGGCGGCGCACCTCGTCGGCCACCTCGTTCGCGAGGTTGTTGCGCGCGTCGAACATCGTGAGGAGCACCCCGTGAATCTCGAGCGCTTCGTTGATCGAGGCGCGAACCCGTTCGATGGTACCGACCAGCTGCGAAAGGCCCTCGAGCGCGTAGTACTCGCACTGAAGGGGGACCATCACCATGTCGGCGGCAGTGAGCGCGTTGATGGTCAGCATGCCGAGCGAAGGCGGGCAGTCGACGACGATGAAGTCGTAGTCGTCGCGGACCGCATCGAGCGCGTCGCGAAGACGGGTGGCCGCGTCGTCTGCCTCGAGGAGGTCGCGCTCGACGCCGACGAGGTCCTGGGTGGCGGCGATGACGTGCATGTACGGCATCTCGGTCTCGTAGATGACGTCGGCCGTCTCCACCTCGCCGAGCAGGAGCTCGTACGAGCCCTCCATGTCCTCGTCGTTGGGATCGCAGCCGACCCCGGTCGACGCGTTGCCCTGCGGGTCGAGGTCGACCAACAGCACGCGCTGCTCCGCGACGGCCAAACTTGCCCCCAAGTTCACGGCCGTCGTCGTCTTGCCCACCCCGCCCTTTTGGTTGGCGATCGCAACCACGCGACTCATGGATTGCGTCTACCAGCGACCCTCTTCGGTTTCAATCGAGATGGACGGGGTGCGCGATCTGGTCCGTTTTTTTGCACTCCGGATCGGGATGGGTAGGGTGTGCTGCAGTGTAGGACAAAGTAGTCAATCGCCACACCATCGAGGGCTGGCGAGCGACGAAAAAAGGGGGGGACATGCGCCCGAAGGGACCGAAGAACTATTTCACGCTGGCCGAGTTCGAGCGCGAGGAGCTCAAGCGCCACCACAAAGCGGGATGGTCCCTGGACGATCTCTACTCCGAGGCGACCTTCGAGCCCGGGGACGACGACTCGCTTCGTAACGACGAGCCGGAAGAGCTCGACTTCGACTTCGGCTGAGCGAGCCCGCGCCGATCAGTCGAGCGGACCGCCGCCCGGCTGCATGAAGTGCTGCTCGTGCCCGTAGTCGGCCTCGTGCTGCGTGGGGCCGATGATGCCCTCGGCCATGGCCCAGAGAAGGGCTAAACTGGCGCCGAGCGTAATGAAGCTGAGAACGATGAGCTTCGGTCCGTTCCAGAACGCATCCGACTTGGCGGTCGACTGCTCGAGCGAGTCGCTCATGGGAACGTTGTTGTAGGTCTCTGCCATCCGGTCACTCCCTGCTTCTGCGCGCCTCGCTAGATAGTGCCATCGCGAGGACCGGTCAACTCTGCGGGCCATGGGCCGGAAAACCACCGAAAAGCGGGGGATTGGCTCCTTGGTGATGCTTCGGAGAAGGCGCCATGCCACGCGGATTTTCTGGACAATCCGGTCCTTCGCCTTAATAACGACAGGCGAATCGCCCGAGGTTTTCCGTGTCTGCCATCGAACTCATGACCCCCCGCATGCTTCAAGACATGCGCCAATCCTGCCAGCTGGCAGCCGACTGCCTCACGGCGGTGGGGGAGATGCTTACGCCAGGACTCGCCACCGAAGAGATCAACCGGTTCGTGCACGAGTACATCGTCTCGCACGACGCGTACCCGTCACCGCTCAACTACAAAGGGTTTCCGAAGAGCGTCTGCACCAGCGTCAACGAGTGCGTCTGCCACGGGATCCCGGGCCCGCAGGTGTTGAAGGATGGAGACATCATCAACGTTGACGTCACGACCTACCTGCCGCGCGAACACGGCTACCACGGCGACACGAGCCTCACGTTCTACGTGGGGGAGCCGAGCCAGGAAGCCAAGCACGTCGTCGAAACTGCGCGGCGCTGCCTCGAACTCGGGATCGCCGAGGTGAAGCATGGCAAGCGCATCGGAGACATCGGGGCTGCGATTCAAGAGTACGCCGAGGGGCAGGGCTGCTCGGTGGTTCGCGACTACGTGGGCCACGGGGTCGGTCGCCAGTTCCACATGCCGCCCCAGATTCCGCACTTCGGCACGCGAGGCAAAGACAAGCGCTTGAAGGCGGGCATGGTGTTCACGATCGAGCCCATGATCAACGTTGGGGGCTTCCGGACCGAACTGATGGACGACGACTGGACCGTGCTCACACAGGACCGGTCGCTCTCCGCGCAGTTCGAGCACACGGTGCTGGTCACGCGCGAGGGCGTCGAGGTGCTCACCGCGCGGCGTGCAGTCGCCAAGAACAGCGAAGACCTGCCCTGGTCACAGGTCGGCCCGCTCTCGGCGCCGGCGGCTTGGGCGACCCGTCAGGCCGTCTAGAGCCGACCGCGAGACGGTGCTGTCGGGGGCGCGACGTAGATCCCGTCCGCGGCTTCACGGCACGGAAGCCGGTGGAGCGAGAGGCCCTCGCAGGGGCCCTCGGTGCAGTAGCCGTCGGTGAGCCGGTACGTCGCCCCGTGGGTTCCGCAGAGCAGGTGCTTGCCGTCGTCCGTGAAGAGCTGGCCCGTTCCGCCATCGAGGGGCACCGGCAGGTGGCGGCAGAGGTTTCGGTAGGCGCGAAGCACGCCCCCCGGGTCGCGAAGCACGAGCGCCATGATCGGCAGGCCACCTTCGTCGTGGCCGAGGTGCGCCGTCCGAACCTCGCCGGGTGAAAGCTCGTCGGCCTCGCAGACCCACACCTCGCTCACGTCAGCTCTCCCCCGGTTCAGCCCACGTCGCGCGCGCAGGCACCGACACGAGGTCCCGGTGCGGAAGCCAGACGCCCGTGAGCCATCCGCCGTACACGCACCCGGTGTCGAGCCCGAACGCGTACGGATGGCGCTGAAGGCCACGAACCGCATCGTGCCCGAACACCACGGTACGGGGTCCGGGCCATTTGGAGGCCCAGGGAACGCCTTCCTCGTAGTCCCGAGAGGCCGTGCCGTCCTCGAGGATGCTGCGCATGTTCATGAGGTCATAGGGGTCCTGCTCCTCGAGCGGCACGTTCGGGAGGAGGCCGGCGTGGACCACCAGCGCGCCGTACTCGGGAAGCTCGAGCCAAAGCGGGAGTGCCGCGAGCCATCGCCAGTCGTCCTCGTCGAGGACATCGACCACCTCCTGGTGGGCGTCCCGAAGCTCTGGAAGCGGCTCCCCGGCGAGCTTCGCATCCCACCATCGCAGGCAGTGCTGGTCGTGGTTGCCCCGAACCGCGCGCGCCCCGAGGTCCCGGGCTAGCCGGATCACGCCGAGCGAATCGGGGCCTTTCGCGACCAGGTCCCCCACCAAAACCAGCCCATCGTCGTCCTCGAAGCCCGCCTCCTCGAGAAGGTCTTCGAGCTCTTCACGGCAACCGTGCACATCCCCGACGATGAAGGTCCGACTCGTCATGGCCCGATCTTGGTTCGGGTCGGCGCGCTCGCCAAGTTCGCGACGGTGAAAGCGCGTTGACAGACCCCGCAAACCCGCAATAGAGGCCTCTTCATGATCAAGGAAGGCAAGAAGGCGCCCGCCTTCAATCTCGAATCATCCGAGGGCGGCAAAGTCGCTCTCAAAGACCTCGCAGGGAAGTACGCCGTCATCTACTTCTACCCACGCGACAACACGCCCGGCTGCACGACTGAAGCCAACGACTTCAACAAGGCGCTTCGCAAGTTCAAGTCGCGCGACGCCGTCGTACTCGGCGTCAGCAAAGACTCGATCGCGTCGCATTGTAAGTTCGCTGACAAATACGAGCTGAAGTTCCCGCTGCTCACCGACCCGGAGGGCAAGATGCTGGAGAAGTACGACGCGTGGGGCGAAAAGAACATGTACGGGAAGAAGTCGATGGGCATCATCCGGTCGACCGTCGTGATCGGCCCCGATGGTAAGGTCGTCAAACACTTCCCGAAGGTCCGCGTGAAAGGGCACGTCGACGCCGTTCTCGAGGCCCTCGACGAAGCCCGGAGCGATTGACACCCCCGAGCGTTCGGGCGCATGGTTCCAATGCGATGAGCGACGCCCAGGCCATGCCAGTGGCGGCGCCCCCGGATGCCCCGGAGGCGCTCGACCCCAACTTTCGGATCACCCTCCCGAACTTCGAGGGTCCGCTCGACCTCCTGCTGCACCTGATCCGTAAGCACGAGCTCGACATCCTCGATCTGCCCATCGCCTTCATCACCGATAAGTACCTGGAATACTTGGGATTGATGAGCGAACTGAACCTCGACATCGCGTCAGAGTACCTGGTGATGGCCGCCACGCTCGCGCACATCAAGAGCAAGACGCTTCTTCCGCGTCCTCCGGAAGATCAGGACGAGGAAGAGGGCGAAGAGATCGATCCCCGCGCCGAGCTCATCCGCCGCCTGCTCGAGTATCAGAAGTACAAAAGGGTCGCGGAAGATCTGGGTGAACGCGCGATTGCGGGCCGCGACGTGTTTTCTCGAGGCGCTCCGGCGCCCACCTCGGACGCCGTTCAGCCGCTCGCCAAGTTCAGCGTATTCAAGCTGATCGACGCGCTCAAGCGTGTCGCCCAGCGAATCAACGCGGAGATTGCCCTCGAGGTCGACGCCGAGCGGATGACCATCCAGGAACGCATCGGGAACCTCGTGGAAGTGCTTCGCGACCGACGTCGCTGTCGGTTCGACGAGCTCTTTGAAGGCGTGAGCACGTCGTACGAGCTCGTGGTGACGTTTCTCGCACTCCTCGAGATGGCCAAGATGCGGATCGCGAGCGTGTACCAAACCGATCACGAAGAGCCCATCTACCTCGAGTACACGCTCATCGATGAGCAGGGCGAGCCGCTCGTTCCGGAGGACGTGGCGCGCACGCTCTCCGGTCACCAAGCGCCGGACCTGAGCGACGACCCGGCACAGGAACCGCTCGAGTCCGTCGTGGTCCCGGCGGGCTCGTCAGAGGCCTACGGATGGATCGAGGACGAGTTGAAGCCATGAGCCAAGCCACCGCAGAAGTCCAAACCCCGGCCGAGAACAACGGCGCCGGCCCCCGGCACGACGCCCACTCGCTGCTGAAGAACGTGCTCGAAAGCCTGATTTTCGTGTCCGACCGGCCGGTCTCCGCCAAGCGCCTCGCCCGAACCGCCCACGCCACCCTCGCCGAGGTCCAGCCCGTGCTCGACGAGCTCGTGGCCGACTACCAGCACCGGGGGGTGCGTCTCTACTTCATCGCGGGCGGCTACCAGTTCCGGTCGGCCGCCGACAGCTCGGAGTTCGTCAAGAGCTTCGTCGCGCCGAAGCCGCTTCGGCTCACGCGCGCGCAGCTCGAAACGCTCGCCATCGTCGCCTACCGACAGCCCATCACGCGCCCCGAGGTCGACGAGGTCCGCGGCGTCGACTCAGGCTCGTCGCTTCGCATGCTGGCCGAGCGCAGCCTGGTGAAGACGCTAGGGCGCAAAGACGAGCCCGGACGGCCGCTCGTGTACGGAACCACCGCCGGCTTTCTCGAGTTCTTCGGCCTCAGCTCACTTCAGGATCTGCCGACGCTTCAGGAGTTCAGCGACCTCACCGAGGAACACAAAGCGCTCTTCGAGGAGAAGACGGGCGACTCCATCGACATTGCCGCCGCCGAGATTGCCGCCGCGGAAGCCGTCGAAACCGCGGAGCGTGAGCTGCTCGAGCGCGAAGAAGAAGCGCGCCTCGCGGCAGAGCGCGAAGCCTACGCAGAAGACGATCACGACGACGACTCCGACGACGAGGATGAGGAAGAACTCGACGACGACGACTCCGACGACGAGGAAGACGAAGGATGACCTTCCAAGAACTGATCCTCGGCCTAGAAAAGTTCTGGGCCGAGCACGGGTGCCTGATCGTCCAGCCCTACAACTCCGAGGTGGGCGCGGGCACGTTCAATCCGCACACGTTCCTGCGGGCCATTGGGCCCGAGCCCTGGAACGTGGCCTATGTGGAGCCGAGCCGTCGCCCCACGGACGGCCGCTATGGCGAAAACCCGAACCGCCTTCAGCAGTTTCACCAGTACCAGGTGATCCTCAAGCCGTCCCCGCTCGACATCCAGGACCTCTACCTCGAGTCCCTCCGGTCGCTCGGCACCGACCCCAATCGGCACGACATTCGATTCATCGAGGACGACTGGGAGTCGCCCACGCTCGGCGCCTGGGGCCTCGGTTGGCAGGTGTGGCTCGACGGGCTCGAGATCAGCCAGTTCACCTACTTTCAGCAGTGCGGCGGCATCGACTGCAAGCCGATCAGCGGAGAGCTCACCTACGGCCTCGAACGCATCGCGATGTACCTCCAGGACGTCGATGACGTGTACGAGCTCGAATGGGCGCCAGGCATCCGATACGGCGACCTCTACAAGCGCGCCGAATGGGAGTGGAGCACGTACAACTTCGAGCAGGCCGACACCAAGCTCCAAGACAAGCTCTTCGACGAGTACGAAACGCAGGTGAGCGCGCTTCTCGGGCTGAGCGACAAGCGCGGGAAGGGCGGGGCGCTTCAGTTCTCCCGCGAGCCCCTCGAACGTCTGGTGTTACCGGCCTACGACGCCGTCATCAAGTGCAGCCACTACTTCAACGTGCTCGACGCGCGAGGCGCCATCAGCGTCACCGAGCGGCAGCGCTACATCGGGCGCGTCCGGTTCATCGCCCGCGCCGTGGCCGAATCTTGGTACGCGCAGCGCGAGGCGCTCGGTTTTCCACTCCTTCAAACGGCGGCCGCGGCGCAGTAGCGCCCGATTGCAACCGAGGATCGGGTCTGGTAGCAACGCCACTCCATGTCCGCCGAGTTTTTGCTGGAAATCGGGACCGAGGAACTCCCGTCGTCGTTCGTGACGCATGCCCTCAAGTCGATGAAGGCAGCGGCGGACGACCTCGTTCGCAAAGCCCGGCTCGACACCGACGCCCTCACCATCGATGAGCTCGGCACCGCGCGGCGCCTCGCGCTTCGCATCCGCGGCCTCGCCGCCACGCAGCCCGACCGACACGAGACGGTGATGGGGCCCCCGTGGAAGGCGGCGTTCGAGGACGACGGCACACCGAAGAAGGCCGCCACGGGGTTCGCCAAGAAGCACGGCGTGGAGGTTTCGGCGCTCGAGAAAAAGACCACCGACAAAGGCGACTACGTCGCGGTCGAGGTCCACGAGAAGGGGCGGGCGACGGAAGCCGTGCTCGCGGAGATCCTACCCCAGGTCTGTCAGCGGATCACGTTCCCGAAGTCGATGCGCTGGGGCGAGGGCGAGGTTTCGTTCGGGCGGCCGATCCACTGGGTCGTGGCGCTACTCGGACCGGACGTGATCGACATGACCTTCGCCGGCATTCGCGCCGGTCGCACCACGCGCGGCCACCGCTTCCTCGCCCCCGACACCTTCGACCTGACCGAGGCGACCGAATACGTCGGCGCGCTCGAGAAGGCCCACGTGTTGGTCGAGCTCGACAGCCGGAAGAGCCGCATGCTCGAGGCGCTCGAGGCCACCGCCACCAAGCTCGGCGGCGTGGTCGAGCCCGACGCCTTCTTGGCAGACGAGTGCGTTTCGCTGGTCGAAGAGCCCTTCATCGTGCCGGGCACCTTCGAAGAGAGCTTCCTGGCGCTCCCGGAAGAAGTGGTCATCGCCGTCATGCGCGACCATCAGCGCTATTTCGCGGTGCGGTCCACCGCGGACGGCCCGCTCCTCCCGGCCTATCTGAACGTGGTCAACACCGCTGAGGACCCAGAGACCATCGCCAAGGGCAACGACCGCGTGCTCCGCGCGAGGCTCGCCGACGCCCGCTTCTTCGTCGAGGAAGACCGAAAGGCTCCGCTCGAAACGCGGCTCCAGAAGCTCGAGTCCGTGGTGTTTCAATCGAAACTCGGAACGATGGGCGCGAAAGTTCGACGACTGCAGAGGGTTGCTCGGTACGTCGCCGAACGAGCCGGCGCCGACGCTACCGCAGCAGAGGAGGGCGCCCGGCTCTGCAAGGCCGACCTCGAAACGCTCATCGTGTACGAGTTCCCGGAGCTCCAAGGCGAGATGGGACGCTGGTACGCGCGCCAGGAGGGCCTCGACGACGCGGTCGCCGACGCCATCCGGGAACACTACCGCCCCCAGGGTGCCGACGACGACGTCCCCGCCGGCTCCGTCGGCGCCTCGGTCGCCGTGGCCGACCGAATCGACACGCTGGTTGGCTGCTTTGGCATCGGTCTCGTTCCAAGCGGCTCCGCCGACCCGTTCGCGCTGCGCCGCGCCGCGCTCGGCATCATTCGCATCGCGCTCGAAGGCTCGATGGACGTCGACCTTCGCGCGCTCGTCAAGGAAGCCTTCGACGCCTATGGACAGGATGCGGACCTTCGCCCCTTCGAAGAGACTGCGGGCGCCCTGGACGAGTTCTTCCGAGGCCGCATCCGCGCGCTCACACGCGAACAGTACGCCGGGGATGTCGTGGACGCCTGCATCGGGGCGTGGGACGGCGCCTCGATCCGCGACCTCCGAACCCGCATGCAGGCCGTGGCCGAGGTCCGCGCCGCCAGCGAGTTCGAGGCGCTCGCCATCGCGTTCAAGCGCGCCTTCAACATCACCAAGGAGAGCGCGCGGGGCACGGTGGACGACGCGCTGCTCGAACCCGGCGCCGAAGCCGAGCTCGCCAAGCGGTTCGGCACCGTCCGGGGCCAAATCGAGGAGGCCACCCGCGACCGCCGCTACGCCGACGCGCTGAAGCTGGTCGCCACGGAGCTCGGAAAGCCGATCGACCGGTTCTTCGAGGAGGTTTTCGTGATGGTCGACGACGTCGCCGTGCGCGAGAACCGGCTCCGACTCCTCGGGGAAATCGCCGACACCGTCAACGGCGTTGCGCACTTCCACCAGCTTGCGACAAAGTCCTAGCGTCGTGACCCACCTTTATCCCTTCGATGCGCCGCTCGAACCCGAGCGCCGGGTGTCGCTCCTCGGCACGAAGGCTGCCGGGCTTCAGGAGATGACCGCGCTTGGAATCCCGGTCCCGCCGGGGTTCACGATCACCACGGAAGTGGGCGCCGCCTACCGGGATCGCGACGCGTGGCCCGAGGGGCTCGACGCGGCGGTAGACGCCGCCATCGCGGGCATCGAGACGAAACTCGGTCGCACCCTCGGAGACCCACAGCGCCCTCTCTTGCTCTCGGTGCGCTCGGGCGCGCCCGTCTCGATGCCGGGAATGATGGACACCATCCTCAACGTCGGGCTCCACGACGAAGCCATCGACGGGCTCGCCGAGGCCCACGCGGATCGCCGCTTTGCCCTCGATGCCTATCGGCGTCTGATTCAGATGTACGGAACCGTCGTTCGCGGCATCGGCGCCGACCGATTTCAGTACCAGCTCGGCGAGGTAAAGGTCGACCTCGGGGAACCCCGCATGCTCGACTCGGAGCTGCCCGAGGAAGCGCTTGGCGACCTGGTCGATCGGTTCAAGCAGATCGTCGAGAGCGCTGGGAGTCCGTTCCCAGAGGACCCTAGGCGCCAGCTCTGGGACTCGATCGCCGCTGTGTTCGAGTCTTGGGAGAACGCGCGCGCGGTGCGCTATCGCCAGATGCAGCGGATCGATCACGGGCTTGGCACCGCGTGCACCGTGCAGGCGATGGTCTTCGGGAACCTCGGCTCGACCAGCGGCTCGGGTGTCGCCTTCACGCGCAACCCGTCAAACGGTGACCGCGAGCTGTACGGCGAGTTCCTCGCCAACGCTCAGGGCGAAGACGTGGTGGCCGGCATTCGAACGCCCGTGGCGCTGACCGCGCGCGCCGCAGCCCCGGGGAAAGAGCCCGAAAGCCTCGAGGTCGCGCTTCCAGAGGCGTTCCAGGAAATCGCCGACCACTGCGCAACTCTCGAAGCGCACTTCGGCGACATGCAGGACATCGAGTTCACCATCGAAGAGGGAAAGCCCTACCTGCTTCAGACGCGCAACGCGAAGCGTGCGGCACGGGCGGCGGTTCGCGTCGCGGTCGACATGGTTCGCGAAGGCGTGCTCTCCAAGGCAGAGGCGCTCCTGCGCGTCGAGGCGCGCTCGCTCGAGCAGCTCCTCCGGGCCCGACTTCCCGCCATCGAGGATCTCGCAGACCTCGGGATCGAACCGCTCACCGTTGGGCTTCCAGCGAGCCCGGGCGCAGCCACGGGGCGCGTGGTGTTCGATGCGGACGACGCGGTTCGGTGGGCGAACGAAGGCCAGGAGGTGATCCTCGTCCGACCCGAAACCAGCGCCGACGACATTCACGGCATGAAGGTCGCGAAGGGCGTAGTGACCGGCGCCGGCGGCATGACGTCGCACGCGGCTGTCGTCGCGCGGGGGCTCGGTAAGAGCGCAGTCGTCGGCTGCGGGCGCCTCGACATCGACACGCGGGGTCGCACCGTCCGGCTGGACGGCATCGAAACGTTTCGTGAGGGCGACATGCTCACGCTCGATGGGTCGACCGGGAACGTCTACCACGGAGCGCTCGACGTCGTCGCGTCGAGCACGGTGGACGAACTCGAGGAGCTCATGACCTGGGCTGACCAGGTGCGCCGCATGCGCATCTACGCCGAGGCCGATACCCCGCAGGCCGCCAGGGCAGCACTCAGCTACGGTGCCGAAGGCGTCGGGCTCTGTCGAACGGAGCACATGTTCTTCGCCAAGGACCGTCTGTTCGCGATGCGCTGCGCGTTGCTAGCCAACGAAAGCGAGCTGCGCACCCATTGGCTCACCACGCTCGAGCGATCCCAGCGCGACGACTTCGTCGAGTTCTTTCAGGCTATGCGAGGTCGTCCGGTGACCATCCGCCTGCTCGACCGTGCGCTCCAGGAGTTCATGCCAGCCGCTCGCGATGACGCGGCGTTTTCCCTGGTCGCCGAAGCGCTGGACCTCGAGCCCGACGAAGTGCGGCGAGCCGCAGAGCGTCATTCAGAGTCGAACCCGGCGTTCGGACAGCGCGGCGTTCGCTCGGGCCTCACCATCCCGGGGCTCTACGACATGCAGCTCCGCGCCATGTTCTTCGCGGCCCGTGACTGCATCGAGCTCGGCGTGCCGGTGGAGCTCGAAGTCCTCGTGCCCATGGTGGCTTTCGCATCGGAAGTGGAAGCGGTCTGCCAAATCGTACACGGGGTCGAGAAACAGGTCTTCGCCGAAACCGAACCGATGTTCACCTATCGGATCGGTACGATGATGGAGTTGCCGCGAGCCTGTCTCGTCGCGGGCGACATCGCGCGGGTCACCGAGGTGTTCTCGTTCGGGGGAAACGACCTCACGCAGACCGCCCTCGGCATGAGCCGGGACGACGCGGGTCGCTTTCTCCCGAGCTACTTGAACGCACTCGGACTTCTGCCCCAAGACCCTTTCACGCATCTCGACGACCGCGTGGCGGAGCTCATGCAGACGGCGCTCGAGCGCGGAAGAGGCGTGCGTCCGAACCTCGTCGCAGGCCTCTGCGGCGACCAGGGCGGATACGCCGGCTCGATCGAGGCCTGCGAGGCCCTTGGGCTCGATTTCGTGTCCTGCCCGCTGCCTCAGTTGCCCGGAGCACGCTTGGCCGCCGCTCAGGCACGGATTCGGCAGCTCAAACGGCGCACCCACCCGTTTTCCGCTTGAAGATCTCGCCTCTCCGTGTTCCAATACAGGTTGGACTTTTTGGTGACACTGTATGCCTGGTAGCGTGCGACGGATCGAGGACGCCCGAGAGATCGGCGCCCGCCACTCCGGGGTCTCACGAACCTCGGACGCCCTGATCGGGGCCACCCTCGACGGCCGTTACCGCGTGGAGGCGCTCCTCGGTGAAGGCGGGATGGGACTCGTCTATCGGGTCACCCACGTCCAGCTTCAAAAGACCCTCGCCATCAAGGTGCTCCGAAGCGAGAACATTCGCGAGGACGAGGTGCTCGCCCGGTTTCGACGCGAAGCCCAGAGCGCGTCCAACATCGGCAACGAGCACATCGTCGACATCCACGACTTCGGCACGATGCCCGATGGTTCGACGTACTTCGTCATGGAGTGCCTCGAAGGGGTCGACCTGATCGACGCCATCGACAAGGTGCAGCGCCTTCCGGAAGCGCGCGCCGTACACATCGCCCGCCAGATTTGTGTGGCGCTCGGCGCTGCGCATCGAGCAGGAATCGTTCACCGCGACCTCAAGCCCGAAAACGTCTTCCTGACGACGCGCCGCAACGACGAAGACTTCGTGAAGATTCTAGACTTCGGCATCGCCAAGGTCGCGAATCGACCGCACCGGCTTACGCGCGACGGCGAGGTGCTCGGCACGCCACACTACATGTCGCCGGAGCAGTGCTCGGGCGACGAGGTCGACCACCGAACCGACATCTACGCGCTCGGCGTGCTCTTGTACGAGATGGTGACCGGCCACGTGCCGCACGACGCGGACAGCATGATGGCGATCCTGACGAAGCAGATGTACGAAGACCCGGTCGCGCCGCGCACCCGAGTCAGCAGCATCTCGCCCGAGCTCGAGCGTATCATTCTGTGTTCACTCGAAAAAAGGCCCGAACAGCGATACGGGACCATGGAAGCCATGGAGGAAGACCTCCGACGCCTCGAAGAGACGCCGCGCGCGGGCGGTCAGGACACGCTGACCCTCGGGCCCATGCCCCCGGAGGAGCGAAAGCCCGACAGCCGCCGAACCGCGACCACCTGGGCGATCGCTGCGGCCGCCGTGGTGCTGCTCGGCGTGGCGATTGGAGTCGCCGCGTTGGCGGGCCGCGAGCCAGCTCCAGAAGCGACCGCCGCCGAACCGGCACCGACGACGACGACCCGCTCCGAGGCCACGGAAGGACCCGCACCAGGACCGACGGCCGAGACCCCGTCGCCGACCGTCGAACAGGGCCCCGTCGAGGCGGAACCGGCTCCGATTGAGCGGAGCGCAGAGCCTAAGCGCCGTCGCGTGCGCCGTCGCGCAGAGGCTCCCGAAGCCCCGCGACCCGAGAACGGCCCCATCCTCGATCCGTGGAAATAGCGGTGTTCCTGATGAGTTGCCCAGCCTAGGGACAACGGCTAGGGTGCCGCGTCATGGGGTCGCCAAACGGCCCACAGGGTCGAAGTACCAGCTTTTCCCTGGGGTTCTTGCTTATCGTCGGGGTCATCGCCGCCGGCTGCGTCAATAAGGACGGTGAGACGCTCCCTCCGGGCCTGATGACCTTCCCGATCGCGATCGCGCTATCGGACCCGGACGAGCCCGACTACGCCTACGTGGTGAACTCGAACTTCGCCCTCCAGTTCAATACCGGGACGCTCCAGTCGTACGACCTCGCAATCATGAACGAGGCCCTCGACAGCACAGGAGAATTCACGGGTATAGGCTGCGCTGGCGCGGGTTTTTTGAACATCTGCCTGCAGCGCGAGGCGACGAACGGGGTCCTCGAAGCCTGCGTCCCCGCACTCGGCGGCGAAGAAACCCGTGACTGCGAGTGCAACCCGAGCCTCGTCGACGACTGCATCCCGTGCGCGTGTAACCCCAACGAAAGCCAGCCGGACGGCCTGGAGTGCATCCCCGTCCCGGCGGACCGCTGCTCGGTGCTTCCGACGGAGCTCGCTCTCCGAGACCAGGGGGCGCTCCTCAACACCGTCATCGCGCCGAATCTCCTCTCGAGCGAGGTTCAGATCGGCTCCTTTGCCGACGGCATCGCCCTCTCGAGCGACCTCGACCGCATCTACCTCCCCGTCCGAAGCAACTCGAACCTGACCTGGGTCGACGTCGAAGACGGGGTGTTCGACTGCGGTGCGGAGAACACGGCCGGCGTGCCGTCATGCTCGGACGAGTTCCGGCAGGACGCCACCATCCCCGGAAACCCGAACGCGCCCGAGGTGGTCGAGCGCCAAGAAGACCCAGTCGACGTCTACGCGGCAGACGTCGAGACCCTGTTCCCGGAAGGCACCGGGCTCGACTTCGCGGGCGACTTCATCGTGATGGCGCACCGGGAAGGCCGAGCCAGTCTCTTCCTCGACCTCACCGAGGTCCCGGAGAACACGCCCGACATCCCGGTAGGCAGGCCCAGCCTGATCGCCACGGTCGATGAGCTCGCGCCCGAGCAGGTCACCGTCACCGTGGACCCCCAGCCAACGGGCCCCGGCGCCGGGACGGCCTGGATCCCGAGCCAGCTGACGACCCAGGTCACTCGCGTTGGAATCGGTATTGCCGAGGACGACCTCTACGCGAGCAGCCTGTCGAACGCCGGTACGCTGATCGTCACCGGGATCGACAACGGCAACAGCATGCTCGACATTCAGTTCCCCGACGACGACTCCAACCTCGTCTACCTGCTGTCGCGTTCTCCCGAGTCCCTGGTGGTGGCGCAGCGCACGGTGGGCGGCAATCAGCTCAACGTCGTCGCGCAGGTGTCGCTCTGTGAGGGGCCGTCGCGGTTGAAGCTGGTCGAGCTGGAAACGCGTGGAGGCGAACCGGCCTTGACCGCGTTCGTCAGCTGTTTCGATCAGCGAGCCATCCAGATCATCAACCTCGAGCTTCTCCAAACCATCACCGTGCTGACGAACATCAGCGGCGCCTTCGAGTTCGTCGTCGACGTCAGTCGCGAGCGCATCTACATCGCCGACTTCAGCATCTCGGTGCTGCGCGTCGCTGACCTCGGTCCGCTCATCGACTGTCTGGAAGCCCCGACCGGCGGCGGCACTGGAGGCACCGGCGGTGACGGGGGCGCTGGCGGTATGGGCGGCGCCGGCGGTGACGGGGGCGCTGGCGGTATGGGCGGCGCCGGCGGTGACGGGGGCGCTGGCGGTATGGGCGGTGCCAGCGGCGCTGGCGGTATGGGCGGCGTGACGGCGCCGTCACCGCTTCCCTTCGTCACGAGCGGATCGCTGAAAGGGACCGCGGGTGCAGGGGGCGCGGGAGGCTCCGGGGGCACCGGCGGACAGCCCGACGGCGTGGAATGCGCCCCCGTATTGGTCGGGCTCGTGGGGCTGCCTCAGCCCGTGTCGGAGTTCCCGCGATGAGCCGGCTCGCTGCGATGGCGCTGGCCGCCCTCTGCCTGACGGCCTGCAATCGGGGCGGCACCCAGGTGTTCCTGCCTGAGCTCGAGCAGTCGGGACGCATCGACCTTTTCTGCGCCGACATTCAGGACGCGGACGACATTCGCACCGCGGTGTTCATTTCGCTCCTCCCGCTGGTGGCGTGCACGGTGGACGAAGACCAACTCGCGGAGGGCTTCGAGCCGAACGCCCTCGGTCCGACGACCCAAACGCTTCGCGGTGAGGTCGTCACCGTCAACATCACCGAGGGCACCGTGTTCGACACCCTGGAGGCAAGCCCCGGTGCGACCGGCGTGCTCGTCGCGGAGCAGCCGACGGCCATCCAGGTGTCGGGCGTGAACCCGGACTTCGTGTGGGTCAGCAGTTTTTCGGGCCGACGCCTGCAAGGCTTCCCGTCTCCTCAGATCATCGGCGTGCCGGAGGATCCCGACGACCCGTACCCCGTCATCGAACCGGTGGAGCTCGACTTCGGCGCGGCCGACCTCGTGCTGTACGAGTTCGTCACCGGGCAACCCGACGAGCAGAATGAAGACCCGGACGACCCGGCCATCGTCACCGGCTACACGCTGGGCACGACCGGAGACCGGTGGCTGTTCGCGGCGCTTCCGGACAGCGGCCAGATCCTGCCGGTACGCTGGGAGGGCGAGGCCTTCGAACCAGGGACGCCGATCACACTGCCCACGCGAACCTGTGCAGACGTGACGCCCGTGGCCCCGTCGCCTGACACCGAGAACGACTACAACCGTATCTGTCCCGAGGCCGAGCAGCCGATCGCGCGTGTCGTGAAGCAGGTCGACACCACGATCACCTGCCTCGACGGCCCGGCGGAAGGGGCTCGCCCGGTCCGGCTTCACATCGACGATGGCGGGACGCCGGACGACGCCTCGGACGACATGCTGCTCGTGGCCGATGCGAACCAACCCGTGATCCATCGATTCGAGCTTGGGACGGACGGCATCGTGGCCGAGGCCGATCCGATTGTTACGGGCGCACCCACGTCGGCGGTGGTCACCACGCCGTTCGTTCCCGCAAGCTTCGACAACGAGTTGGCCACGCAGCGGTACCTCTACGCGATCAGCATCGTCGACGACAGCGTCCTCGCGGTCGACTACACGCCCAACGACGAGGAGGGCAACGGCCAGTTCGGGGCGGTCGTTCCTGTGATCGCTGGCGTCGACGTCCGAGCCAACGAGGAGGGCGTCGAAGGGCGAAACCGCGTGCGGTCGTCGTTTGCGAACGCACGCGCCATCGAAGTCGTGACGCCGGACTACGAGCTGGAGGACGACGACGGCGTCTTAGAGGTACCCCAGTCGAGCCTGTGCGGACGCATCGGCAACGACGTCGACGAGGCGACCGCGCAGAACCCACGCGAAATGCGAGGCGTCTTCGTGGCCGTGAGTCTCTCGGAGGGAAACCTCTTCTTCATCGACGTCTACGACCTCAATGCGCCTTGCCGCGCGGTATCCGGTACGAACGATTGCAATAGCGAGGACTCGGTCGACGCCTTCGCGAGCATTCGCCGACACCGGCGCCGTCTCAATGCGCCGCCGTCCGAGTTCATCGAGATCGAGGGGACCCCAGCGCTCGTCTTCAACGCGTCCCAGGGCACCCTCGACCCCGACACCGGCACCGCCCAAAACTCCGACGGACCCGGGCTCGAATTCCTCCAATGTCCGGATGCGCTCGAGGAGGTGTTTGGACCCGAGCCACCAACCCAAGAACTCATCTGCAGCTCGACGCAGGTGTGGAGTACGCTCATCCAGCGATGGGACGCGACCTGGGAAGGAACGATTCCGAACTCGCAGGGGGGGCTCGGCCGCTTCGCCACCGAGCCTTCCAACTCGGATCTCGAGAACACCACCGGTCGATGGCTCATCGCGGGCGACGTTCCTTTCTGCGAGGTCGGGGTCCTCGGCGAAGGCATCGAGCTCCCAGGGTACCCTGAGCTGGCCGCAGACGCGCCACCAAACACCGAGTACTCGGGCGACCGTCTGCTGATCACGGGCCCGCTTCCGAACATCGCGTCGAGCGAAGACCCGGAGTGCGAGAGCCTTTTCGACGACATCGAGGACGAGATCGAGGATTTCCCGGTGTGGTTCCCGATCGTTCGCGCGTTCAACAACGAGCTGGAGCTCGGGCCGTCGCCCAACCCGTCACGCTACACCTTCGAGCAGGTTCTCGCGTGCTTCACGGGCTTCACGGAGTATGAGATACGGACCCGCAACAGCTATGCGGTCGTCGGGACGTTCACTGGGTTCGCCCACCGGGTAATCCCGGCCGGCGAAGACGTCGTGAACGAAGAGGTCGCGTTGAACCAGTGCATCCTGGACACGGCTCGGCCTATCGGCTGCAACCGGGACCCCGACAGCAACGAGGTGCTCACCGGTCCGTTCCTCCAGGAATGCAGCACGCCCGGCGTCACCGACGTGCTCGACGTCGATACGATCCTGACGGCACGGGCGTTCCCGGAGGTTCAGTACATCAACCCGTTGGTCAGCTTTGAGATCGGGCCCTTCCAAGAGGACTCCCAGCCGACCGATGCCACGATCGCCATCTTGACCTTCAGCATCTTCAACGGCTTCACCGAGCTCTTGCAGCCCACGGGTGGCAACGCGCCGTCCTTGCCCTCATCGATGCTGTTCTCGCCGACGCTCGACGAGCTCTTCTTCGTCGACTTCCAGAACGGCGTCCTGCAGCTTCGGTTCGATCCGCTTTCCACGGTCGACACCTTCTAGTAGAACCAACGCGTCATGGGCGTGAGGGGGAGGGCGCGAAAGAAGGAGCACACTCCGGTGATGCAGCAGTTCTTGCGCGCCAAGGGGCAGCATCCTGACGCGATCGTCTTCTTTCGCCTCGGCGACTTCTACGAGATGTTCTACGAGGACGCGGCCCGCGCGACCGGGATCCTCGACATCGCGCTCACGTCGCGCGGGAAGGGGCCGGACGGGAAGAAAATTCCCATGGCCGGTGTGCCGCATCACGCGGCCGCGGGCTACCTGGCGACGCTGCTGCGCCATGGGGAGAAGGTCGCAATCTGCGAGCAGATGGCTGACCCCTCATCGGTCAAGGGCGTGGTCCCGCGCGAGGTGGTTCGGGTGGTCACCCCGGGCCTCTGCCTCGAACCCGACGCGCTCGACGCACGCGCCGAGAACTTCCTGGTCGCGCTGACCGCGGACGGTGGCGTCGCCGCGCTCGAGGTGTCGACCGGGTCGCTCCGGGCGTGCGAGGTCGAGATCGGCCCTCACATGGTCGGAGAGCTCGTGCGGCTCGATCCGGCCGAAGTGGTGATCCCCGAAGACGCGGTTCAGCTTCATGCCCTCTGCGAGGAGGCCCTGCCCAACTCAGTGGTCCGCGCGGTGAAGAGCCCGGCACACTCCGACACGCTCGAGTCGTCGCTTCCCCGAAACGACGCGGCGCTGCTTCGGAAAGCGCCTGGCGCCGCCTCGGCCGCCGCGCTGGCGCTCAGCTACGCGGAGGCCCACCGCATGGACCTCCAGATCCACGCCGCGACGCTCTACGCCTCGGGAGACCGCTTGGTTCTCGATGACGCCGCGGTTCGAAACCTCGAGCTCGTTCGAACGCTGGACGGTGAGCGCAAAGGATCGCTCCTTCACCTCCTCGACGATACCCAAACCGCGATGGGCGCGCGCACGCTTCGCCACCGGCTGATCGAGCCCCTCACGGACGTCGAACGGATCCGCCGTCGCCACGACACGGTGGAGATTTTCACGAGCGACCCGAGCTTCCGCAACGACGCGCGCAAGCTCCTCGGTAGAATCGGAGACCTCGAGCGACTCGCGGTTCGGACCGCGGTGGGTCTCGCGACGCCGCGTGACCTCGGCGTCGTTCGGAACGCGCTTCGCGCCTCGGTGGACCTGGACGCCGTTCTCGGCGCGCGGCCCGAGTCGTCCCTCGACGACGTGCTTCGGGCGCTGCGGCCGGACGACCTCTGCCACGACGTCTTGACGCTGCTCGAGGGCGCGCTGGTCGAGGATCCGCCCTCGGTGGATCGGCAGGGCGGCATCTTTGCTGAAGGGCACCTCGAAGAGCTCGATGTCCTCCGCAAGCTCTCGGCGGAGAGCAAAGACGTCGTGCTCGACCTCGAGCGACGAGAACGCGATCGCACCGGGATCGCGTCGCTCAAGGTGAAGTTCACGAAGGTCTTTGGCTACTACATCGAGATCACCAAATCGAAGCTCGACGCGGTCCCCTCGGACTACGTTCGCAAGCAGACGATCGCCAACGGCGAGCGGTTCATCACCGCGGAACTCGCGGAGCTCCAGGACCGCATCCTCCACGCCGACGAGCGCGCGCGTGCGCTCGAGTCGTCGACGTTTCAAGCACTCCGGACCGAAGTCGGGGACCATGCGCCGCGCCTTCACCGGCTCGCACGCGCCCTCGCCGCGATCGATGTGAGCGCCGCACTCGCGGAGGTGGCCGAACGCTACGACTACGTGCGCCCCGAGGTCGACGCGACGCGCCTCCTCCAACTCGAAGAGAGCCGGCACCCCACGGTGGAGCGCTACGCAGCGGAGGGGCAGTTCGTCCCCAACACCCTCACGCTCGACCCGGACGAGACGCGCCTCATGCTGCTGACGGGGCCCAACATGTCGGGGAAGTCCACCGCTATGCGACAGGCCGCGCTGGCGGTCCTGATGGGGCAGGCCGGCAGTTTCGTGGCGGCGAAGCGCGCCCAGATCGGCATCGTCGATCGCGTCTACACCCGCGTGGGGGCAAGCGATCATCTCGCGCGCGGACAGAGCACGTTCATGGTCGAGATGATGGAAGCGTCTGCAATCTTGCGTGGTGCGACCGAACGGTCATTCGTGATCCTGGACGAGATCGGCCGCGGGACCAGCACCTACGATGGGCTGGCGATCGCATGGGCAGTGGCCGAACACCTGCACGACGTCGTCGGCTGTCGCGCAATCTTTGCGACGCACTACCACGAGCTCTGCGCGCTAGCCGATCGTGCCGATCACGCTGCCAACTTCAACGTTGCCGCAAAAGAGCACGATGACAGGATGATCTTTCTCCATCGCGTGGTCCCGGGGGGGTCGAACCGAAGCTATGGCCTGGCGGTTGCTAGGCTCGCCGGTGTGCCCCCGGTGGTGTTGGCGCGCGCGCAGGCAAAGCTCGACGAGCTCGAGGCCGAACGCGACACGATGCACGAAACCGCGACCGATCAGATCGCGTTGTTCGATCGTCCTGCACCCGTGCAGTCCGAAGTCGACAAAACGCTCCGCGCGATCGACATCGAACGCATGACGCCCGTGGATGCGCTCGTGACGTTGGCACGACTGATCGACCTGGCGAAACTCGACGACGACTAACGATTGCGTTCGGCAAGCGTATACGGATCGAGACGTGACTGTTACCCTCGATGTCATGAACGACCGGCTTCATCGAATCACGCAATCACTCGAAGAAGCAGACCGGCAGCTGGTCAACGCGCTCAACGCACGTGCGAAGGCCATCCAAGACTACAACCAGCTTCGAAGCGAGGCCGGTGACGAACCGCTTCGCCTCCCGAAGAAGGCTCAGGTGATCGAGGCCGCACGCGGCATGGCCGACGCGTTCCCTGCAAACGGCATCGAACCGGTGTTCCGCGAGGTGCTCTCCGCGTGCACCCAGCTCATCACCCCCGAGCAGGTCGCGTTCTTCGGCGCCCCGGGCAGCATGGCCCACGCCGCGGCACGCGCGTACTTCGGGCACGCGCCGAGCTTCCGCCCGGGCGAGTCCGTTTCCGAGGTGCTCGAATCGGTGATTCATGGGCACGCCACCTTCGGCGTGGTTCCGCTCGAGACCTCCACCGACGGCGCCATCACGGCCACGCTGACGGGCCTCGTGTCAAACGATACCAAGCTCTGCGCCGAGCGCGTGATCCCGCTCCACTACCAGCTTCTGTCGCAAAGCGGCGACCCCGCGCAGGTCATCAAAATCTACGGAGCGGCACCCGCGATGGCCGCGTGCGACCGACAGCTCCGCTCCCGATACCCGGACGCGATCCTGGTCGACGTCCAATCGGGGCAGGCGGCAGCGCACTTCGCATTGGCTGACGACCAGGCCGCTGCGGTCGGCACCGACCTCCTTCGAGAGCTTCACGGCCTCGCGGTGATCGACGATCGCATCGAAGACGACCCGAGCATCCAGACTCGCTTCGCCATCGTCGGAAACCGCCTGCCGTCCCGCACCGGGCAAGACCGAACTTTCCTCGCGATTGCCCCCGGGGATGAGCCCGGCGCGCTCCACCGTGCCCTCCAGCCGCTGGCCGATCGCAAGATCAACCTCACCCGGATCGAATCGCGGCCATCCGCCGGGACCCAGTGGCGTCACGTGTTCTTCCTCGAAATGGACGGGCACATCACCGACCGCGACATCCTCACCGCGGTGGAGGAGCTGCGCCGACTCACGCGCTATGCCAAGGTCATCGGCAGCTACCCTAGACCCAGCTGACCGGGCCACGCGTCCGGACACTCGGACGCACCGATGACCCCACTAATTGCCCCACACATGCTGGCCCTTCGGCCTTACGAGCCTGGAAAGCCAGAAGAAGAAGTTCGGCGTGAGCTCGGCCTCGAGTCAATTGTGAAGCTCGCTTCGAACGAAAACGCGTTTGGCGCCACTCCGCGCGTCACGGAAGCGCTCGCTTCAGGGCATTGGAACCCGCACCGCTACCCCGACCCGCGCACCTACGACCTTCGCTCCGCGCTCGGAGTCCATCACGGCATCGACCGCGACGAGATCATTCTCGGCAACGGATCGAACGAAGTGATCGATTTCTTGTACCGTGTATGCGTGAGTGGCGACGACCACTCGGTCTTCGGTCGGCCGTCCTTCTCCTGCTACCAAATCGGCGCCATCGCCGAGCAGCTCCCGCACACGGCGGTTCCGCTGCGCGACAGAGTGCACTGGGACGTCGGCGCGCTGATCGACGCAGTCGCGCCGGCGACCCGTCTCTTGTTCGTGGCGAACCCCAACAACCCGACGGGCGGCTACATCGGAGAATCCGAGCTGCGCCGGCTTCTCACGGAGGTCC
Source organism: Myxococcota bacterium (assembly GCA_039177115.1). Taxonomy (GTDB): domain Bacteria; phylum Myxococcota_A; class Polyangia; order Polyangiales; family Houyiibacteriaceae; genus SG8-38. The sequence goes on along the minus strand of JBCDFZ010000050.1, from coordinate 5,579 downwards.
CGGAGGAGGTGCTCGTCGTCGTCGACGAGGCGTACGTGGAGTTCGCGGATGCGGACGACTTCACGCCCGCAACCGAGCTACGTGGACTCCGTGAACGGCTCATGGTGCTCCGCACGTTCTCGAAAGCCTACGGCCTGGCCGGGGTCCGTGTAGGCTACGGGATCGGCCCGCGCGAACTGGTCGCCGACCTCAACCGGCTTCGCGCGCCGTTCAACGTGAACACCATTGCGCAGCGTCTCGCCCTCGTCGCGCTCGAAGACCAAGCACACCTCGAAAGGACCGTGAGGGCGACGATCGAGCAGCGAGAGTCACTTCGCGCAGCGCTTTCCGAACGAGGACTCGAGGTCGCGCCCAGCCAAGCGAACTTCTTGTTGGTGGCTTTGCCTCGCCCCGGGCGCGAGGTGTTTCAGGCACTGCTTCACGAAGGAGTGATCGTCCGGCCGATGAACCCGCCGCTCGAGGACAGCATCCGTGTGACGGTCGGCCTGCCCGAAGAGAACGCCCGCTTTCTCAAGGCATTCGACCGCGTGCTAGAGGGGCCGGCGTGAGCGACGCCAAGAAGCGCTACCGCGTTCGGAAGTCGGGCCCGCTCCGTGGCACCACCCGGGTCCCGGGCGACAAATCGATCGGGCATCGAAGCCTGATCTTCGGCGCCCTCGCACGAGGTCGATCGCACGTGACGGGGCTCTCCGAGGGGCTCGACAACCGCGCCACCGCCGACGCGTTCGCCTCGATGGGCGTGAACGTCGAACGGAGTGAGCAGGGCGCGATCATCGACGGGGTTGGTATCCGGGGTCTCAAGATGCCTCAGGCCGTGGTCGACTGCGGCAACTCCGGGACCACGATGCGGCTTCTCGCCGGCCTTCTGAGCGGGCAGCGGTTCGGCACAAGGATGGTGGGGGACGTGTCACTCACCAAGCGACCGATGGGGCGGGTGATCGAACCGCTTCGCGCGCGGGGGGCGCACATCGCAGGCAGCGCCGGCGCCAAACAAGACGAACTCTACCCACCCATCTCGATTGCACCGCTCGTCGAAGGCGAGTCGCTCCGTGGCATCGAGTACGACATGCCCGTCGCGAGCGCGCAGGTGAAGAGCGCGATGCTGCTGAGCGGCCTCTACGCGGAGGGCGTGACGGCTCTCCAGGAACCGATGCTGTCGCGCGACCACACCGAACGCATGATGCTCGCGCTCGGCGTGCCGCTTCAAACCGCGGGATCGTCCGTCGTGCTCGACCCGAGTGCCGACTGGTCGGGCGGTTGGGACCCGTTTGAATGGCACGTTCCTGGCGACCCCTCGAGCGCGACCTTTCCGATGCTGGCCGCAGCGATGATCGAGGGTAGCGAAGTAAGCGTGGAGGACGTCTGCATCAACCCGACGCGCACGGGGGTGTTCGACTGGCTTCGTCTTTCGGGGGCCAACATCTCACACCGTGCGAGCGGGATGGGCGCAGGGGACGAGCCCATGGCCGAGGTGTCGGTCGCGTACCGCCGGACGCGCGGATCGATTGCGGGCGGTGAGCTGGTCGTTCGGATGATCGACGAGATTCCCGCCGTCTGCGCGCTCGCTGCGGTGAGCGAAGGGGTCACGGAGATTCGGGATGCCAAGGAGCTTCGTGTGAAGGAGAGCGACCGCATCGCGACGATGGCCGAGGTCCTGGCCGCGTTCGGTGTCCCGGTCGAAGAGCTTCCGGACGGGCTCATCATCACCGGCGGCGCGCACCTCCACGGCGCGCACGTCGACAGCCGGCACGACCACCGAATCGCCATGGCCTCGACGCTGCTCGGCCTCGTAGCCGAGGGCGAAACGCGCATCGACGGCGCCGAGGCCGTCGACACGAGCTTCCCGGGTTTCGTGTCGCTGCTGCAAAAGCTCGGAGCGCCCATCGAAGAGGAGGTCTCGTGACCAGACGACGGCCCGTGGTGGCCATCGACGGGCCCTCCGGGGTCGGGAAGAGCACGACGGCACGCGCCATCGCCCAGCGGCTCGGGTACCTGCTGGTCGACACCGGCGCCCTCTACCGCGGTGTGGCGCTCGCTGCGCGCGACGGCGGGGTGTCGTGGGACGACGAGGCGGCCGTCGAGCGCCTCGCCGACCGGGTGAACCTGTCGTTCGCGCCTCAAGAAGACGGGACCCAGCGACTTCTCGTCGACGGCGTCGATCGCGCCCACGAGATCCGCACTCCCGACATCGCAGCGGGGGCAAGCCAGGTCAGCGCGTACCCGGGCGTGCGGCGCGCGCTTCTCGACCTCCAGCGAAACCTCGGCCGCGACGGCGGCGTCGTGCTCGAAGGCCGCGACATTGGGACAGTGGTCTTTCCCGATGCGGAGGTGAAGCTCTTCTTGACCGCGTCCGCCGAGGAACGTGCACGACGCCGCGTAAACGATCTCCAAGCGCGCGGAATCAGTGCCGATCCGGAGGAGATCCTCGAGAAGATGCGCGCACGCGATCGAGCGGACTCCACGCGGCCGATTGCACCGCTTCGCCCCGCCGAAGATGCTGTGGTGCTCGACAGCACCAGCCTTGGACTCGAGACGGTGGTCGAGCACGTGCTCGAGCTGGTGCGCGCGAGCAGTTGAGCGCCGACTTTGCAGGGGTTTTCGTCGACCGACCGTTGGTTGACACCCCCAAAACCGCCTGCTACCCACGCACTCCCCTGCGTTTCCGGGGGAATTTCGGTTGTACGGCAGCGATTGCCGGGCGCCCGCGATGGCTCCGGAGCCAGTGATTTATAAATGAACGAAAACACAGAAATTCAAAACCCCAACCCCGAGAGCTTCGCAGCGCTATTCGAAGCCTCGGCCACCAAAACCGATCAACTCCGCGAGGGCGACATCGTCGCCGGGACGATCCTCAAAGTCGGCAAAGACACCGTCGTCGTCGACATCGGATACAAATCCGAGGGCGTCATCTCGCTGCATGAATTCATCAACGCCGAAGGCAACATCTCGGCGACCGCGGGCGACAACGTCGACGTCCTGATCGAGAGCAAGGAAAACGAGGACGGCCTCGTGATGCTGTCGAAGGAGAAGGCCGACAAGCTCAAGGTCTGGGACGAGATCAGCGCCGCGTGCGAGCGGGACGAGCTCATCGAGGGCACGATCACCCAGCGCGTCAAAGGCGGGCTTGCCGTCACCATCAAGGGTGGCGTGAAGGCGTTCTTGCCGGGGTCGCAGGTCGACCTTCGTCCGGTCCGAAACCTCGACCGGCTTCTCGGCCAGACCTTCGAGTTCAAGGTCATCAAGTTCAACAAGAAGCGCGGCAACATCGTGCTTTCTCGTCGCGTGCTTCTCGAGAAGGAGCGCGACCGCCTCAAGGAAGCGACGCTCGAGAACCTTCAGGAAGGTCAGATCGTCACCGGCACCATCAAGAACATCACCGAGTACGGCGCCTTCGTCGACCTCGGCGGCATCGATGGGCTGCTGCACATCACCGACATGAGCTGGGGCCGAGTCAATCACCCGTCCGAGGTCTTCGAGGTGGGCGACGAAGTCACCGTGAAGGTGCTCAAGTACAACGCCGACACTGAGCGCGTCTCGCTTGGCCTCAAACAGACCATGGAAGACCCGTGGAACGTCGCGACCGACACCTACGTCGCTGGCAAGAAGGTCAAGGGCAAGGTCGTGTCGCTCACCGACTACGGCGCCTTCATCGAGCTCGAACAGGGCGTCGAGGGCCTCATCCACGTCAGCGAAATGACGTGGGCCAAGCCGAAGCACCCGTCGAAGGTGCTCGAGGTGGGCCAGGACGTCGAGTGCGTGGTGCTCGACCTCGACGCGCAGAACAAGCGCATTAGTCTCGGGCTCAAGCAGCTCGAGCCCGACCCGTGGACGGTCTTCACGCAGAAGTACAACCCGGGCGACATCATTCAGGGTCGCGTGCGCTCCATCACCGATTACGGCGTGTTCGTCGGCATCGAAGAGGGCGTCGACGGCATGGTCCACAAGTCGGACCTCAGCTGGACCCAGCGCATCAACAACCCCGCCGACCTCTACCGCAAGGGTGACGAGGTCGAGGCCATCATCCTGTCGATCAACCACGACGACCGGAAGGTCAGCCTCGGCATCAAGCAGCTCTACGAAGACCCGTGGAGCTTCGTGCCGGAGCGCTACCCTGAGGGTACCGTCATCGAGGTGCGCGCCATCGGCGCCGACGAGTACGGCATTCACGTCGAGCTCGAGCGCGGCGTCGAGGGTGTGATTCCGCGTGGCGAAATCAGCGCCGACCTCAGCCAGGAGCCAACCGACATCGTCAAGACCGGCGACATCGTGAAGGCTCAGGTCATTCGCCTCGACAGCGACGACCGCACCATCACGCTCTCCCTCCGCGCCGCGGAAGGCCAGGACGTGAACCAGGTCGCCCGCACCGAAGACGCCCAGAAGCGCGTCGCCCCTCGCAAGGTGGGCCCGAGCCTCGGTGGCGCCCAGGCCACGCTCGGCGACGCCCTCAAGGACAAGCTCGGCTCGATCGCCGTCGCCCCAAGCGAGCCGGCGGAGGCCCCCGAGGCCGAAGCCAGCGAAGAAGAGACGCCGGAAGCCTGACGCGTATCGTGCGCGTGGCATAGATGTCGGGTTCTCCTGCAGAGTGCTAAACTCTGTTCATGTTTCGGCTCGTCTTTTTCCTCGGGTTGCTCGTCGCGCTCGGCGGCTGCGGGTCGTCTGACGCGGAGAGTCTTTGCGACGGGCCGAACGATCCGACGGGGTTGTTCTGCGAACCCGATATCGCGACCTTCGACCTGCTGACCGCGGAGACACGGGCTCGCCAAGAGGTTGGGGAAGAGGGCGTTCTCGTGATCGCGCGCGGGAGCCAGACCCGACTGCTCGACCCGGACGGATACGCTAGCGATTGGACCTTCGGCTATTTCTTCCCGGACCGGGAAGGAAGCGATCGCTCGGTCCTGATTCAAGTCTTCGAAACGACGACCTTCTCGCAGGAAGGCTCCATCCCGACACTCTGCGAACCCGAGAAACCACTCACGCCGTTCGACTCGCGAGTCGTGGTGCCCGACGCCGTTCGACGACTCGAAGCGACCGACAACCCGGTCCGCCTCGGGGAGTTCGGAGTGCTCGACCTCCGGCAGGTCCACCCGTGCTTCGACTCGTTCGACAACCGGAAAGAGGCGGTGATCTACTCCGGCGCCGCGGGTTCCTCGGTGCTCTTGTATTCGGACACAGGCGAGTTCCTCGACCTCATCGAAGAAGAGCTGTAGTCGGGAGAGGGGAACCGCGTCAGTTGTTCGTTCCAACGACGGGGGCTGTCCGGAGAAGGCGAAACGATTGATGCGCCACTGATGGAGTCGGAAGAGGAAAACGAAGATCTTCTCGAAGCCGGCCCGCGTACTTCGCGAGGAGCAGCGTGGCGCTGGCCGTGTCTGGCGCTTGTGATGATGACCGCGTGTTATCTCTGTCCGCTCCGCGCCAGCGCCGAAACCACAACCGACGTCGTGCAGTACGAATCGAAGAAGGAACAGCGCCTCAACGTCGCGGGATGGACACTCATCGGCGCAGGGATCGCTTTTCCCGTGATCGCGACGTCCGTCTCCGCATCCAAGAATCTTGGGGAAGACTGCGACGTCGTTTCT
>JBCDFZ010000049.1:0-40994 GCA_039177115.1 Myxococcota bacterium | reverse complement strand
CGACGATCCACCGGTACCTTCAAACCGGGCTCGCCTGCGTGGATGCCCGCGGCGGGGAGGCGCTCCAGCGGCTCCCGCGCTGGCGCATGGAATGCCTTGCGGCTAACCGAGGTTGAAGATGACCGAGATGCCTCGCTTTGCGACAATCGAGCACGGAGGGCCGGACTATGCCGAAGCGATCCGGCTCCGCGACGACCTGCTGAAGAATCCGGCGGGCCGCGTGACGACGCCGGAGGAGGTCGAGGCGGAGCGACCCCTGACCCATGTGGCGGGGTTCGTGGGCGATTGGCTGTGCGCCACATGCCTCCTGGTGTTCGAGCCGGGTCGGGTCCGGATGAAGCGGGTGGCGGTCGACCCGTCCGTTCAATCGCAGGGGATTGGGACCGGAATGCTCAAGTTCTGCGAGCATCATGCCGAGGTGAACGGAGTTCGCGAGCTCTACGCGCACGCTCGGGAGCACGCGGTTCGATTCTACGAGAAGAACGGCTACGCCACCGAGGGGGAGTACTTCGACGAAGTGGGAATCCCGCACATCGTGGTCCGAAAGCGCTGGTAGACGACACGACCTCACAGTCGGCTCGGGGGTCGCTCCCGGGTCGCCCATGGGGAGTTGCGCTTGTGCAGGACGGCTGCTGCTAGAACGCAGCTCGCGCCGGCGCGCGCCCGGCGTGGCCGGAGGGCGCACTTCGTGTCACCAATAGAGGCATGAACCTGACCTTCAGCGAAGAAGAAGAGGCGTTTCGCCAAGAAGTTCGCGCATGGATTCAAGAGGCCATGCCCGAGGACATGCGCCGAAAGGCGGCCGGCGAGGGCCACTTCGGCCCGGAAGATTCCGCTCGGTGGCACCGGATCCTTCATGAAAAAGGATGGGTCGCCCCGCACTGGCCCAAAGAGGTCGGCGGCACCGGCTGGGACGCCGCACACCGCTTCATCTTCAACGAGGAAGTCGAGGCCGCGGGCGCGCCGCAGCTGTCGGTGTTCGGCCTGTCGATGGTGGGACCGCTCATCATCAACTTCGGTACCGACGAGCAGAAAGCGCGGTTCCTTCCGAAGATCCTCTCCGCGGAAGAGTTCTGGTGTCAGGGGTACTCCGAGCCCAACTCGGGAAGTGACCTCGCCTCGCTTCGGTGCTCTGCCGAGGATGCGGGCGACCACTTCATCGTCAACGGGCAAAAGACGTGGACCAGCTACGCGCAGTACGCAGACTGGATCTTCTGTCTGGTCCGAACCGACCCCGACGTGAAGAAGCAGCAGGGCATCACGTTCCTGTTGATCGATCTCAAGACGCCCGGTGTTGAAGTGAAGCCCATGCTCACGCTCGGACACACGCCCGCGTTCTGCGACACCTTCTTCGAGAACGTGAAGGTTCCGAAAGAGAACGTCGTGGGCGGAATCAACAATGGGTGGACCATGGCCAAGGCGCTGCTCGGACATGAGCGAACGCTGCTCGCCATGATCGGCCCCTGCCGCAACACGCTCCAGAAGATCAAGCGCATCGCGGCCACCAAGACGGTCAACGGTCGACCGATGCTTGAGGACCCTGTTTGGCGAGCGAAAATCGCTCGCGTCGAGATGCGATTCCGCGCGCACCTCATGGTGAGCTACCGCGCGCTCGCAGAGCAGCAGAAGGGTCGGATGCCCGGTCCCGAGTCCTCCATTTTGAAGCTGGTTGGCACCGAGCTCGTGCAGGAGATGACCGAGCTCGGCATGGAGGTGATGGGAGAGAACTCTCTCACTTGGTACAACGAGGGCGTCGTTGCTCCGGTGGAAGAGTCGATTGGACCGTACTTCTGCTACGAACGAGCCGCCACCATCTACGGGGGTTCCAACGAGATTCAGCGAAACGTCATCGCCAAGATGATCCTCCAGCTGCCGAGCAGCTGAGCCACCGGGACTTAGGAGAACACGACAGATGGATTTCGAGCTCGATCAAGATCAGCAGATGCTCGCCAAAACGGTGGCAGACTTCGCGAAGAACGAGTCGCCCGTCGAGCGATTTCGAAAGCTGCGAGACAGCGACATTGGGTACGACCCGGCTACCTGGAAGAACATGGGTGACCTCGGGTGGCTCGGAGTGGCGTTCCCCGAGTCTGTCGGAGGCTTCAACGGCGGCTTCGCGGAATGCGCGATCGTCCTCGAGAATCTCGCGACGACGTTGGTGCCTGAGCCCTACCTCGCCTCCGTGGTTCTCGGGGGGCTGACGCTGCTCCGCGGTGGGAACGAGGCTCAGCATGCCGCGTACCTCGCGCCGATGATCGAAGGTGAGACCACGCTGGCGCTCGCCCACTCCGAGGCGCAAAGCCGGTACGACGTCAGCTCGGTCGAGACGACCGCGACCGCCGACGGGAGCGGCTACAAACTTGCTGGAAGCAAGGTCTGGGTGCTGAACGGCCACCACGCCGATCACCTCATCGTGTCAGCCAAAGCGCCCGGGGGCGTGACCCTGTTCGTCGTCCCGCGAGATGCGGCGGGCCTCACGTTCAAGGCGGCCAAGACCATCGATGGACACAAGGCCGCGTTCGTCGAACTCGAGAACGTCGAGGTGGGTTCGGATGCGCGTCTCGGCGACGAAGGGTCGGGTACCGCCGTACTCGAGCGTACCCTCGACTACGCTGCCGCCGCCGCCGTGGCCGAATCGGTGGGGCTTGCCAGCACGATGCTCGCCATGACCAAAGAGTACCTCGGCACACGAGAGCAGTTCGGCGTGAAGATCGGTTCGTTCCAGGCGCTTCAGCATCGCGCGGTAGATATGTATGCCGAGGTCGAGCTTCTCCGGTCGATTGCGATGGCGTCCACGGTGCGTGCAGACGAGGACGACGACGGCACCCGCCGTTCAGACATCTCCGCGGCCAAGTACCAACTGGCCACGGGCGGTATCTGGGTCGCGCAGCAGTCACTCCAGCTTCATGGCGGCATCGGCGTGACCGACGAGCACGACATCGGGCTCTATTTCAAGCGGATGTACACGCTGAACGCCCTCTTTGGCGACGAAGAGTTCCACGTTTCTCGGTTCGCGAACGACCCGAGTTTCGCGGAAGCGGGCGCGTAGGCACCCGAAGCAGGGACCCTGTAGTACGCTTGTGGCGTCATGCCGCAGAGCTCCAAACGAGGACGGCCGGCAGGGACCTCGTCCGAGGCTACCTATGGCCGCATCATCTCTGCGGCGAGGCGGGTCTTCTCCGAGCGCGGCTACGCCGCCACTCAGAACCGGGCCGTGGCCGAGCAGGCCAGCGTGACCGCTTCCGCGCTCTATCACTACTTCGATTCCAAGCTCGACCTCTACGTTGCGGTCTTTCAGCAGGCGGAAGCGCTCGTGGCCGGACGGTATCGGGCGGCGGTGGAGCATGCCGAGGGGCCAAAACACGCAATCGCCTTGGTCCTCGATGCTGCGCGCACGCTCTACCGAGAGGACTCGACCGTCCCGACCTTTCTTGCAGGGGTCCCGATCGAGATGCGCAACGATCCGGACGTGTCGTCGGCGATCGCGGACTGCGAAATCACGACGGCAGAGGTACTGCTCGACGTGTTCGAGAACGCCGGCGCCCGCGGCCAGTTGGGTGACGACGCGACATCCAGCGGACTTGCAGCAGTCTTGTTTGCGTGCACCACCGGAATCGCCCTGTTTGCGCAGACTCCGATGGGCTTCACCTACGATCAGATGCTCGACGCGTTCGCCCAGCTCGCCGGCGAAACCGCCTTTCGCTAGCCGCGAAGGCGGCGACGGAGGGCGGCTTGCGCTCGGATGACGGGCTCGGTCGAGAGCGGAAAGCCGAAGAGTTGGAAGTCGAGGACCTCCAGGTACAGGCCGTGGTCGTGGCGCGCGTCGAAGTAGCGGAAGTCGATCTTCAGGGCTCGGCCCATCGTGAGTCCTCCCGTGACCGCGGTGGGGTAGCCGCTCGATTCGAGGGCCTCGGCGATTTGGGGCATGCCCATTTGGTAGATCCCGACGTGGTGGAGCACGATGTCGGTGTCGGCGAGGGCGCGTGCGTAGTGCTCCGTTCCGCGACCCGGTCCGAGGAACTCGATCTGCGCATCGCCTGCGTATCCGAGCGCAAACTCGAGCGTGCAGTCTCGCTTCTCGCCTCGCTCGATCCAATTGGGTGGCTTCGTCCGGGTGTGGAGGAAGGGGCCGGCACCGAGCGCCTCGGCTCGACGTATGCATGCAGCGACATCACGGCAGGCGATTCCGTATTGTTGGGGAAAGGCAAGCCCCTGCCGATAGAAGAACTCGCGGGGCAGGCGTTCCTCGATGTGTGGAACCTCGAGGTCGCGCAATAGGTTCTGAAGCACGGTGTTCGTCGTGAGGATCTTCTCGGCCATCTCAGAGGTAGCTCTTGGCAGCCTCGATCCCACGCCGCAACGTTTGGATTGTTCGGAGGGCGTTCGGAACTCGCGCGCGCTTCCCGTCCGCTTCGGCTTGATGCCTCGAGTAGCTGAGGAGGATGCTGCTCAGGCTCGATCCCATCTTCGGGAGCAGGTGTCTGGCGGGGCCGAGCTCGCGCTGCACCTCGACCAAATAGTCGTCGAGGCTATGACGCTGATAGTCGAGAATCGCTTGGCTCTCTTCCGAGTTGACCCAGTCCGTCAGGAAGAGCGCGTCTCCGAACGCGGAGCGCGGCATTTCAGGAAGCCCCATCGCCGAGAACACCAAGTTGAGCCATTCTCGATAGCGGTAGCGGTTGGCGGCGCCTCCGCCGAGCAAGAGCGTCCGGCCAACCACGTCTCCGTGAAGCAGTGAGTTGGCGATGCCGCGAGCCTGGTCTTTCGGGTGGGTGAACTCCACGCGCAGGTCTGGATGCATGTCGAAGACGAACGGCGAGATCGCGGCCAGGGTAACCGGCGGTGTCATGGCGATGCGGAACACCACCGTGTCGAGCGCAGACTCTCTGAGCATCGCCTCGCATTCCGCTTTTTGACGTGTGTAGTTGTCGCTCGGGGAAATGGGCTCGTCGGCGCGTCTCGGACCTTTGCTCTCGTCGTTGTCCCCCCAGATCGCGGCCGTCGAGGTGAACGTCAATCGGGGCCGCTTGGGCGATGCCTCGCAGGCTGCGACGAGGGTCCGGGTGCCGATCACGTTGACGCGATACCCGAGCGCCTGGTCGACGTCGGTGGCCGGTGGAACGACGGCTGCCAAATGAACGACGTGATCCACCCCGTCGACCGCGCGATCGACGTGGGTTCGGTTGCATACGCTCCCGAAGTGCATGTCGACCGGCCCGCCAAAACGGGCAGCCTTCTTGACGTTTCGGTCGGAGCCGAGGTCGAGGCCGCGAACGTCGTATCCACGCCAGAGGAGGGCGTCGACGACATTGGCGCCGATGTTGCCGCAGCATCCGGTGACGAGCACACGACGCTTCACGGGAGCTCCCCCGCGAGCGTTGAGAGTGTCTGGTGGAACGCGGCCACCGTATTCGCAACGTCGTCCTCGGTGTGGGCTGCTGAAACGAAGAACTTCTCGGCTGCCTTGAGAACGCCACGCTGCAGGAGCAGGTCCGAGAATCGGATGTTCTTGTAGAAGTCGGAACCCTTGGCCGACCGGTGGTCCGTCGGCTCGTCTTTCGTGAACCAGATCTCGAATACGGCTGGTGTGCCCGTCACCGACGCCTCGAGGCCGGCTTTCGAAATGGCGCTTCGAAGGCCTTCCATCAACGCGCTGCCGGCGGCCTCAAGTCGCGCGTACGTGCCGGGTTTCTCCAGCTCTTCGATGACGGCGCACGCCACGCCGGCCGACACCGGGTTCGATGAGAACGTTCCGGTTTGCATCGAGTAGGGAAGCATCTGAAGTCGTCGCCGAGGGTTCCCGATTGACATCAGATCCTCGCGCCCGCAAACGACGCCGAGTGGCAGCCCTCCGCTGATGGCCTTCCCGAGGGCACAGAGATCCGGCGTGACACCGTAGGTTCCCTGCGCGCCGCCGAGGCCCATTCGGAACCCGGTGACCACCTCGTCGAAGATCAAGGGGACGTCGTAGTTGCTGGTGATCTCCCGAACGCCCTCGAGAAACCCCGGCTTCGGCGGAAACGTTCGTTGCACCGGTTCCATGATGACCGCGGCCAGAGAGTCGTGATGCTCGGCCAGGATGGCGGCCGTTTGGTCGAGGTCGTTGAAGGGAGCGACGAGCACTTCGTCGTTGAGGACCTGCGGGATACCGTGGCTGTTGGGCATCGCTTTGGGAAACGCCGGCGCGCCCATCGTCCACTGATTGCTCATGAGCGCGTAGTCGTGCATCCCATGGTAGGCGCCCTCGAATTTCAGAATCTTGTCGCGCTTTCGGTAAACCCGCGCGAGTCGCAGGGCGAAGAACGTGGCCTCGCTCCCACTGTTGTGGAGGCTGACCATCTCGGCACAGGGCACGTGCTCGACGATCTTGCGGCCGAGGCGTACCGCCGGCTCATTGACGAGTAGGTACGATGTGCCGTTTTTGGGGATGGTCGCGAGCGCCTCGACGATCGCGGGGTGCGCGTGGCCCAAGATATGCGGACCCGACCCCAGCAGGTAGTCGATGTACTCGTTTCCGCTCGCGTCCCAAATATGGCTGCCTTCCGCACGGCCGGCGCAGAAGTTGAGGGCATCGTCGAACGTCAGGCAACGCGTGCCGGTCGGAAAGATCCGCTCCGCATCCTCGATCAGCGTTCGCTCTTCCTCTGTACGACGAAGCGTTGGCTCTTCCGTTGCTTCGTGCTTGATCCTTGCTTCGTCCTTCATGCGGCCTTCCGACGCTTTTCGAGGACTTTCGGGAATCGCTCGAGATAGTTGGCGTAGCGCGCGTGTACCTGAGCCTGCGACTGCCCGAAGTCGTCGCGTTCGTAGTTGTGTGTGCCGAACTGGCCCGGCTTGTGAGTGTCTCGCCAAGCCAAGAGCGCGGCTCTCGCCCGCTCGGAAAACGGTTGCCCGAAATGGGCGTACGCCTTCTCCACCTCGCCGATCGGGTCGGCCATGAAGTCGTCGAAGTAGATGTCGTGGAACTGGTCCTCGCGTCCCTTTCGGACCTCGATTCCACGGTCGACCGCCCGCGCCCAAGCCTCCATCTGCTCGAGGGCGATTCGGGGGCGATCGGGCTCTTTTTCGAACAGCGAACGAAAGTGGGCACAGAGGCTCACGTAGGACGGCAGGACGTCGGCAGGGTCGCGATGCGTCCAAATCACACACGCATCGGGGTAGGTCTCGAGGAGCGCGTCGATGTTCCTGAGGTGAACCGGGTACTTGGAGAGCCACCGTGTTTCGGGTTCGTACGAACCGACGAGCTGAATCGTGCGCTTGTGAAGGGCGTACGTCTCCCGGTGGATCGTGCGGTCGTACCACTCGGCGTACGTGGGCACGGTGGACACTACTTCGAAGCGATCGTCACTGAATCCGAGGCCGAGAAGCCGTCCCGGTTCATCGGGGCCCTCGGCGGTCATGTGGTGAATCGCTTCGAGCATGCTCTTGCCGGCGCGATACATCATGTCGAGCTCGATTCGAGCGTGCCGAAAATCGGTGGCGCTCTCCCAGTATGCGCGCGGCGGTCGAGGCTGAGGATGGAGTCCGAGCCAATACTGGAGGCACTGCATGTCTGGGTTGGCACCCATCAGGTAGTGAAGGGCGGTGCTTCCGGTGCGGACCATTCCGGTAATCACGATCGGTCGTTCGATGTCGTGCGACGCGGAGTCCGGTCGCCAGTCGAACCACTGGTGAAGCTTCAAGCGCGTCGCCAAGAGGCCCACCGTTTGGTAGGCGGCTACCAGCTTTCCGGTCCGATGAAGACGCGCCTCGTGATCGTACGCGTAAAGCAGGCGTCGGAGCCCCTCGAGGTAGCTTGGATCGCCAAAATCATCGTACCCACCAGCCGCGCGAATCGCGATGTCGTGAAACTCCTCCTCGCGCGAAGTCCAAGACGCACGGCTGAACGGGTTCCAGTTCGAGAGGTGACTCACGCGTCGTTCCTTCCGGACGGCCACAGGTACCGTACCGCCGGCAAGAGTAGGGCACGTGCGGTGCTTCGTGCAGCCTCACGAGGTCCGCCTGGCAGCACGCCGAGTGCGAGCTCGATGGCGTCGTCCCGGACTTCGATCCCTCGCACGCAGAGATAGCTGGTGGCGGCGGCGACCCAGGTGCGCATCGTCTCGTCCGCGGAAAGCGCCGGCACCTTCATGAGGTCGAGCACGATCGTGCTCCCCTCGGCTTCGACGACGAACGGAGGCAAGGCAACCATGTTCCCGACGAGCGTCCCCGGGTTTGCGGTATCGATCATCCTCTGCCGGATGGCATCGGCCAGGGGCCCCGGAGCATCCTCGGGAGTGCTCAACGAGACGTCGGTCAATGAAACGTGAACGAGTCGCCGTTCGCCCTCGAGATCGATGCCCTCTGCGTCAATGCGGACCGAAAACTCGATCTGCGCACCGACCGCCTGTGCGCTTCCTCGCACGCGGAGCCCGGGGGGTTCGGCCTCGACCTCGATCTCTACTTTGTCGGCCAGCGGCAAGAGCTTTTGGCGAATCAGCGAAAGCGGGATCGCAAGTCGTCCTCGAAGGGCGCCGACGGCGAATCGGACGCCCTGACTCACGTCCAGGCGGTTCGTGCTGGTGGGGTCCATTGGGTCTACCGGTCATGGCATGGAATCGAGCGACGCTCATCCGCAGAAAATGATTCGTCGATCGATTATTGGCCCGTTTTTCGTCCGAACATGCGCTCGAAAATCTTCTCCTGTGCACCGTCCGGGACAGCCCGTCGGATCACGGGGAGCACCCAAACGCCCGGTCCAATCAGGTAGTTCGGCTTCAGGCGTCGCGCACAAACCACGTCCTGGTAGACGCGATCCGCGAACTTCTCGGTGCTCCAGATCGGGAACGCCGACTCGATGGCATCACCCGGAAACTTGAAGTGGGCTTGGTACTCTACCCGTCGCCCTTCGGGAATCGCGGCCCAAAGTGCGGCCTTCTGCTCGTCGGTGATGACCATCATCGGTGTTTGTACCCCGCCGGGTTCGAGGCAGGTCACGCCGATCCCGAAGGGTTTCATTTCGAGCCGAAGCGCCTGTGTCAGCCTTTGGAGCGCGGCTTTCGTGATCGGATAGGAGCATCCGATGGGGATCGTGAGGTACTGAGAGGCGCTTCCGACGTTGATGACGCGCCCCTGGGTGCTCCGGCGGATCAGAGGAAGCGCGGCCTGTGTGACGCGCAGAGGCCCCCAGAAGTTCACTTCGAAGAGCGCCTTGAAGCGGTCGATGTCGACGTGCTCGATGCCTCCCCCCGCGCCTCCCGTGGTGGCCGCGTTGTTGACGAGAAGGTCGAGCGCGCCGTCCCCGGCTGCGCTCTCGATCGATTCGAGGGCAGCCGACACGCTCGTGTCGTCGGTGACGTTGCACTGCACGGCCGAGGTTCGCGCAGAGCAGTTCGCGAGCAGCGCATCCGGGGGCTGCCGGTTGTACCCAGCAAAGCAGCGCCAGCCTTCTCGGTCGAGCTTCTCGACGAGCGCCTTTCCGATTCCGGTTGCCGCGCCGGTGATGAAGGCCGTTCGGTTCGTCATCTTGGGGACTCTTCGGTGTGGTGGAGGGCGGAGCTAGCTGCGACCATACACCGGTACCAGCGCGCCTCGCGTCACGGCGTTGTCCGGCGAAGCGAGAAACACGATCGTTTCGCAGATCTGTTCTGGTGTCGGCCAGTCGTCGTAGTCGGCCGCGGGCATGGCGCGACGGTTGGCTGGCGTATCGATGATGCTCGGGACCACCGCGTTGACCCACACCCCGGACGCCGCGAGCTCTTCAGAAAGCGATTGGGTCAGCGCCGCAACGGCCGCCTTCGATGCTGCATACGCGGTCATCTGTGCCGTCGGGACCAATGCCGGGCGCGCGGCGACGTTGACGATGCGGCCTTCACGGTCGCCGAAGGTTCGGACGGCTTCGCGGCAGCAGAGGAAACACGTGGTGGCGTTCAGTCGTAGGAGGCGCTCCCAGGTGTC
Organism: Myxococcota bacterium; assembly: GCA_039177115.1. Taxonomy (GTDB): domain Bacteria; phylum Myxococcota_A; class Polyangia; order Polyangiales; family Houyiibacteriaceae; genus SG8-38. The sequence goes on along the minus strand of JBCDFZ010000049.1, from coordinate 31,058 downwards.
GAGCCGAGTATCCGCGATGGGCCCCATGTCGAAGCCTCCCGCCAAGTGGATGCTCGCATAGAGCCCGGGTACCGATCCGTAGAGCTTGGCTACGTCGGCCTCGACGGTGAGATCGAGGCCTTCGTAGAGCACGACCGAAGGGTGTTCGACGAAAGGAAACCCCTCGAGCTCACTCGATGCGAACACGGGAACGTGAACCGTTGCACCGGCGGCGACCAGTCGCGCGACCGCGCCGCGGCCGAGCGCCCCCGTTCCGCCCGTCACCACGGCTTCTCGACCCTCGAAGCTCATCGGGAGCATCCTACCCGATGCGGCTCTCGCCGGGCTGGTCTTTTTTCCGACATCGTTCAATGGGGCCGAGTGGTAGAGTCTCGTCGTGGAAATTGATTGGAAAGATCTCGAAGCGATCAAGCGACTCAAGTATCGCTACCAGCGCTGCCTCGACACGAAGCGTTGGGACGAACTCGGCGACTGTTTCACGGAGGATGCGAGCGCGGCCTACAGCAGCGGCAAATTCTCCTTCGTGGGACGAGACGCCATCTTGAAGTTCTTGTCCGGAGCCATGGGTGCCGACAGCTTTCACTCGAGTCATCAGGTAAGTCAGCCGGAGATCGATCTGATCGACGAGAACACGGCCACGGGCCGCTGGTGTTTGGTGGATCACGTCATCGACACCCAGTTCGACATCGAGATTCGAGGCGCGGCGTTCTACGAAGACGAGTACCGCCGCGGCGACGACGGGGTTTGGCGGATCTCCAAAACGGGATACACGCGCACGTACGAGGAAATGCTCCCGCGTTCCGCGCTCGAGGGGGCGCGGCTCACCGACAGCCGTTGGCAGGGACAAAACCCGGAATAGATGGGCGGCCGAGAGACGAGCAGCCCGATTTCCGAGCTGCTCGCCGAGCCGTTCGCCGTTAGATGCTGAGCTGGCCGGAGCGCAGCAGGTACGCCAAGCGCTTTCGCTGGTCGGCGTCGAGCATGGCGTGGGTCTTCTCGAGCGTGTTGAGGACCTCGTCCTTGAGCCGCTTGGCTGCCTCGACGCGTGCATCGAGCGCCGCCGCGGCACCGGTTCGGTCAAACGACTCGTCGCCGAGGGCGTCGGCCAGGCCCGCGATGCTTCTCCGCTCGTCCAAACGCGCCTGCGCTCGTTCGGTCTTCATGACGTTGAGAATCGCCGCCAACGTGTCGATTTGCTCGTCGTCCAAGTCGAGCTTGTGGGTCATGTAGCGCAACGGCCGTCGAACGCCGAAGTCCGACGCGTGATACGTCGAACGTCGTTCGCTCTGGCGTGGGCGACGCCAACCTCCGTCGCCGCAGGCGTGGGCGTGCGCCTCGCTTCCGTACGACTGCTGGGATCGCTTCCATCGATAGTAGATACTCGGGTGCATGTTATCTCCTAGCGGCCCGAGGCGGTTCGCTCTCGGGCGGGCATACGAGCGGGCCCAGTGCCACGCTCTCCTGAACTCTTAGGGATCGCAGGCCGCGGTCGCAAGCGCGAGCCGAGCAGAATTTTGTTCCGACATCGCAAAGCGGAATCGAACTCGCGTCACTCGCAGAGCGCGCGCGCCTCTTCGAGGCACTCCTCGCGATCATCGCCACTGAACTGGTCACAGTCAGCCGCCGCTTCGAGGCACGCGTCGCGGAAGTCGGGATCCGGGCAGTCGGCGCAGTCGTCGAGCGCTTCGTTGCTGCAACCGAACGTCGCCGTGACCACGACGAGGGCGACGAGGACCAAGACTCGAGACCGCATGCGAGGACGCTACAGGACTCCGCGACCTGCGGCCACCGAAACCGGGCCCTCGTCGGCTGTCTACGGGGTCGTCGCATGGTAGTCTCCGGCCATGCTCGCGCCGAAACTCGCAGAAGTTCAACGGGCTGTCCGGAGACGGGCGCTCACACCGTCGGAGTCTGGGTAGGTGCGAGTCGTTGCGCTGATCGCCGCGGCGGCTTGCGTGTTGGCGTGCACGAAGCGCGACAGCAAGACTGCCGAGCCAAACCCGACCGAAACCAAGGAGGCGCAGGTGACCCCCACCGACGATGCGGTAGAAACCGGAATCCTCACTGAAGAAGTCACTTACCAATCGGGCGACACCAAGCTGACGGGCTACGTGGCCTGGGACTCCTCCCAGAAGGGTCCGCGGCCGGGGGTGTTAGTGGTCCACGAGTGGTGGGGTCACGGTGACTACGTGCGCATGCGTGCACGAATGCTTGCCCGGCTCGGTTACACCGCGCTGGCGCTCGACATGTATGGCGACGGGAAGTACGCCGACCACCCGGACGACGCGATGAAGTTCATGAACGAGGCGATCTCAAACATGGACGTCGCGGAGGCGCGGTTTCGCGCGGCGTACGACCTCTTGAAGGAGCACGGCACGACCGATCCCAACGCGATCGCGGCCGTTGGCTATTGCTTCGGAGGTGCGGTCGTACTGCACATGGCACGCTTTGGCGTCGACCTCGATGGCGTGGTGAGCTTCCACGGGAACCTTGCTACGCAGGCGCCCGCCAAGAAAGGGGCTGTCAAGAGCAAAGTGCTGGTGCTTCACGGTGCGGAGGATCCGCTAGTTCCGCCCGAACAGGTCGACGGGTTCAAGCACGAGATGGAGTCAGCCGAGGTCGACTACCAGTTCATCGCGTATCCTGGCGCCAAGCATGCCTTTACCAACGAGGCGGCCACGGCCAAAGGCAAGGCGCTCGGAATGCCGCTCGCGTACGACGAAAACGCCGACAAGCAGAGCTGGGACGCGATGACGAAGTTCCTCGAAGAGGTGTTTCCGCCGCGCTGACTCGCGCCGCAGGCGCCGATCGGCTTAGGTCGGGGTCGAGCTCTGGTCAGACATCGCGATGAGCGGACCCGACGCGCCTTCGATTCGCATCTTGATTCCCTCGGCTTTCGCGTGCTCGGCGAAGTCCAGAATCACCTCACGGGCGTCGTGATCGAGGATGCGCGTTCCGGTCATGTCGATCACGACCGAGCAGTTGGGGGGTACCTCGCGGAGAATGCGCTTCAGAGCGGCCTTGTTCAGGAAAGTCATGTGTTCCGTAAGCCGGATTCGGAAGCTGCCTTCGGAGGTTTCTTCGCGATAGAAGTTGAGCTGGTAGTTGTAGACGAGGATCTCGAAGATCGCGACGACCATCCCGAGAAGGATTCCCGTCAACAGGTCGGTGAGAACGAGGCCGACGACGGTGACGATGAACGGGAGAAACTGCCAAATCCCCTCGCGCCACATCTGCTTGAAGAGGGAGATGCGGGCCAGCTTGTATCCGATGACAAGCAGAATGGCGGCGAGGCTCGCGAGCGGAATCCGATTCAGCAAGTTGGGAATGAAGGCGACGCACACCAACAGAAGAATCCCGTGTAGGAAAGAGGAGAACCGGCTCTTCGCGCCGGAGTTGATGTTCGCGGAGCTCCGGATGATGACCTGAGTGACGGGAATGCCGCCGATGAGACCGGAGACGATGTTGCCCAAGCCCTGCGCTTTGAGCTCTTTGTTGGTGGGCGTGACGTTCTTGTCGGGGTCGAGCTTGTCGGTGGCTTCGACCGACAGCAACGTCTCGATACTGGCAATCAGCGCGAGCGTGAGCCCCACCGTGTAGATCTTCGGGTTCGAGATCTGGGAGAAGTCGGGCCGCGAAAACTGGTTGATGAACTCGTCGAACGTGGACGCGACGGGCACGGCGACGAGGTGCTCGGCCCAGATGGTGAGGTTCGGTGCGAATGCGTTGTAGAGAGAATTCAGAAGTACGCCGAGAGCCACGACCAGAAGCGGCGCAGGAATACCCGAGAGAATCTTGTTGCGCTTCAGTGCTGGCTGCTCCCACGCGAGGAGGATCATCAGGGACAACACGGTGACGATGATCGCGCCGGGGCTTACCGCCTCCCACGCGTACCCGATCTCGGTGAACGTGTTGTGACCGTCGGCCTGAGAGAACTCGAGCTCGCCCTCCCACGATTTGTCGTAGCCGAACGCGTGAGGGATCTGCTTCAGGATCAGGATCACCCCGATACCCGCCAGCATCCCTTTGATGACCGTCGTTGGGAAATAGTGCGCGATGACTCCGGCGCGAAGGAAACCGGCCGTCAGCTGCGCAACGCCCGCGACGACGACCGCGAGAAAGTAGGCCTCGAGCCCCAGTTCCTCGATGCCGGTGGCAACCATCACGGCGAGGCCCGCCGCCGGGCCGCTAACGCCGAGCCGCGACCCACTAAAGGTGGTGACGATGATGCCGCCGCAGATGCCGGCGATGAGTCCGCTGAAGAGCGGCGCGTTCGACGCGAGGGCAATCCCCAAACAGAGCGGTAGGGCGACGAGGAATACGACAATCCCCGCCCTGATGTCGTCCGCGAGCGACCCTCGTTTGATCATATTCGCCATGTTCTAGAGACCCAGGACCGGATACGCTAGGTTTCGGTCGCCTTTCAAGTGGTTTCAGCGCGACGCTAGCGCTTATCGACACCGAGCACGGCGCCGAGCCCGCGCACGACTTGATCAATGAGCTCCGCCTCAATCGTTTCCGACATCGGCGTCTTTTCGGCAAGCACGCCTTCCACGAGCAAGACCGAGATTCCGTGAACGGTTGACCAGCAAACGTGCGCGAGCCCGTCGTCCCCGAGATGAGCCCCGTATCCTGCCGCGTGCGCCGCGCCCGCGAGCCTGAGGAGGGTGCCGTGGGTGGCCTCGGCTTCTTCGAGCGGGTCTTCTTCGTCTCGAACGTCGACGAGCGCACGTTGAAACATCACCCGGAAGTGACCCGCGTGCGCGCGGGCGAAGTTCACGTAGGCGACGCCCGCTTCAGTGAGGGCGTCCATCGGGTCGTCGCCGGCTTGGTCGGCCGCTTCGTTCATCGCTCGGCCGAGCCCTGCGAAGCCCTCTTGCGCAATGGCCCGAAGGATGCCGCGGTAGTTGCCAAAGTGGTGGTAGGGCGCCTGATGACTGACGCCGGCCCGACGAGCTACCTCGCGAAAGCTCACCGCGCGGACCCCCTGCTCCTCCACCAGCGCGACGCTGGCGTCGAGGATCTTTTGGCGCAATCCACCCGACACCGCGCCTCCACGCTAGCAGAGGCACTTGACAATGTCACCGCGCGGTTGCGCGGGTGTGATCGCCAGCCCTCGGCTGCGCTCCGCGGCTGCAGGAGCCCTCGATTCTGCGCTTGCGGGACGGTTACAGGATCGCGATCGAGCCTTCGGTAACTTCCCAATTTACCTTCATTTTTCGGACTCGAGCATATCCGACGCAGGGTATCGAATCCCATAGCCCTCGGATCCCGGAGAGTGTACGTTCAGTGGCGATGACCTATTGCGTGGCGGTCCGCATCGATGAGGGCCTCGTTTTCGTCTCTGATTCCCGCACCAACGCGGGGGCGGACCACATCAGCACCTACAGCAAGATGCACACCTTCTTCGGTGACGGCGATCGCTTCTTCGCGATCCTGACGGCGGGCAACCTCGCGACGAGTCGTGCCGTCGTGGACAGGCTTCGTCGCGACGTGGAGGATTCGGCGGAGACGAGTCTTCGGTCGGTCACACGGTTGAGCGACGCGGCGGACTACGTGGGTCGCCTGAGCCGAGAGGAGCAGCAGAAGCACCTCAAGGTCTCCAAAGGCCAGAACTTCAGCGTGGAGGCGAGCTTCATCCTCGGGGGTCAGATCCAGGGTGGCGAGCATTCGATTCACATGATCTATCCGGCCGGTAACCACATACCGGTCTCGCGGCACGCGCCGTTCTTGCAGATCGGTGAAGAGAAATACGGCAAGCCCATTCTCGATCGCATCATCGAACCCGGGCTGAGCCTCGAGGTGGGCGGTCGCTGCGCACTGGTGTCCATGGACTCGACGATGCGAAGCAACGCCACGGTCGGCCCGCCCATCGACCTTCTCTTGTATTCTGCGGGCACGCAGCGCTCGGGCAGTCAGATCACGTTCGGCGAGGACGACGACTACCTTCGCGACCTTCGGCGCGCGTGGCAGGACAGTCTCAAAGAAGCGTTTCTGGACCTGCCGAAGCTCCCTGTGCCTTCGGGCTCGATGCGCTTGGTCGACGGTTAGCGACCTAGCTAGTTTGGGGTTGGCGCCGGAGGTCGAGCGTGTAGTGCGACTCCGCTGCGTACCGCGCCTCCTTCACGCGGCGTACTTTGCCATGCAACTCTGGCATCGGAACCCAGCGTGCGCACTGCCGCACGCGGGCCTCCTCGGCCGTGGCGGGCACTCCCTCGTAGTTCGAACCGTCGGGCTTCCAGTGATGGTAGCGCGCCGCCGCGATCACCTCGTCGTCCGGGTCGACGACTTCGACGTGGATGGGGGACTGCACCGGGATGTGCGGGTGAAGGGCCGGCCAGCCATCCGCCGATTTGTATCGAACTCCGGCCACCTGGGCTCCCTCGACATCCCGAAGAGCGACCGCGACTCCGTTGACGGCGATTCGATGATCCCCGAGATCGCCCGCAACCGAGACCTCGAGTCGATCGGTGGAGTTGTCAACCATGCGCGACGTCGATCCGCCGCGCGATATCTCCGCCATCAGCGGCCACGGTTCGAGTGCCTGGCGTACGATCACGTCGCCGCCGGCGAAGGGAAGCATGCCGAGCACCGGAAACCTATGCCGCATCAGAGGGGAGAGCCACGCGCGGTCGAAGGGAAGCCCGGCGGCTTCGAGGTCGTCGCACACGCGCCCCACGTCGAGCCAAAGGCCTGCGGGGAGCACGTAGAGGTCGTGGAGCGTTCGATCGAACCGTAGGAGCGTTCCGTCGCACGGCGAGTCGACCAGCTTGGCAAGGATCGCGCGAATGAAGAGCGCGGCGAGCGACTGTTGCTCGACTTCGGGCATTGTTTCGAACGCGCGAAGTTCGACCAAGCCTTGGAGGCCGGTGGGCGAATCGTGGTTCCACAGTTTGTCTAGGCAGATTTCCGCGCGGTGCGTATTGCCGCTACTGTCGGTCATCAGGTTGCGAAACAGGCGATCGAGAAAGCCCCGGTCAGGTACGTCGGTGAGCGCGTCGACGCCGGCGCACGCGGTCTCGATCTCGTAGAGTCGGGAGCTTTGCGTCTCGTCGGCGCGTGGCGCTTGAGAACCTGGGCCCACGTATTGACCGGAGAAGAGGTACGCGAGACTCGGGTGTTGCTGCCAGTAGCGAACGAGGCTCGCGAGCAGGTCAGGCCGTTTGAAGAATGGATTGCGCTCGAGGGTGGGTCCGCCGAACAAAAGGTGCGCCCCGCCGCCCGTGCCCTGGATCTGTCCGTTCAGGTGAAGGCGGGTGGTGGTGAGCCCTTCGGCCCCTGCGGCTTCCGTGATTCGCGTGAGGAGCGCGTCGTAGTCGAGCCACGTGTGCGTCGGCGGCAGGTTGACCTCGAGCACGCCCGGGTCGGCCGCCAAACCGAGCTGGGTCAGGCCCTCGGCGCTCTCGGGACGGTACCCGCAGAGCACTATCTCCCCGAGACCGGCGTCGTCGGCCACGTGTTCGAGGATTCCCACCAGCGTGACGAAGGCTTCGAGGTCGAGCGGGGGCAAGAACACGTGTAGGGCACCGGCTTTGACTTCGACGGTCAGCGCTCGCCGCAAGCGTTCGTCGTCGAGCGTGTCGAGAGGGAGTCGGAGGCCGATGGGGCTTTCGCCATCCGCGAGTCGCACCGGCTCGTCCTGCGAGAAGGGCCACGCGTCTGACGCCCACTCTTCGTCTCGTCTCTCGAGCGGAAGCACCCAGCCCACCGTGTCGGTCGAGTCTCCCGCTTTCACGCAGGGAAGGACGTAGTCCTCGAGCCCTAAGGCGTTGGCGATGGCGGCCATGACCGACTTCGACTCGGAGGGTTCGTGGCTTCCCTCGACGTCGTCGAGCAAAAAGGCTCCTGGGTTCTGCCAGAGAGGTTTGCCCTCGGGTCGATGGAGCAGGAGCACGACCCAGCGGGGCAGCGGTTCGCCCGGGTACTGTTTTCCGAACACCTGCATCACCAGCGCACCGGGGTAGTCGCTCTCGAGGAGCCTCGAGGCGAGCCGGCGCGCGTACCCGAGCTTCTCAGGCCCGAGGGCGCCCTGATTCCACTCGTCGCCCGCCGGCTGGAGTGGGATGAACGTGGGTTCCCCGCCCATGGTCACTTCGAGGTCGCTCGCCTCGAATCGGCGCTCGACCCGGTTCGCGAGGCTGGCGACCGTCTCTTTCACGACGCGGTCCCTTCGATGCGGAGAGAGACGTGCATGTCCGAATGGACCTCGCCTTCATGAAAGTACTTCCCCTGGATCGGGTTTACCCACTCGGGGCGGTTTGCGACGGCGGCGGTCAAGAAGTGATGGTCGGTGAGGATGCCGTTCGTGGGGTCGAAACCGCGCCAACCTGCGCCCGGCAGGTAAACCTCGGCCCATGCATGCATCGAGCCTGCGGCGCGGTTGGTGGTGCCGTCGAACTCGTCATCCGTCGGCTCGTAGAGGTAACCGCTCACGAATCTGGCAGCGAGGCCGAGGGAACGCGTGGACGCCACGAACAGCTCCGCCATGTCGCGACAAGACCCACTCCGCAAACGAAGCGTTTCCTCGGGTCGTTGAACCCCCTCTTCGTCGCGACGCTGGTAGCGGATTTGTTCGAACACCGCTTGGTTCAAAGACGTCAGCATTCCCACCGTGTCGACGTTCTGGGTGTCCAGGTTTTTGCTCACCCACCCCGAAGTCAGCCCCACTTCGCTCGCGCGTCCGAGGTAGGGTTCGAGCGCCTGCGTCTCTTTCGCGTCGTATGCGAAAGGGAAATTCGTCGCGCGCGAGTCGAGGATGAAGTCGAAGGGGTTTTCCTCGACGACGTCGAACTCCATCTTGCAGTGAAATGAGAGCGTGCTCGCCTCCTGCAGGTCGAAGTTGACCACCGCGACCACGTTGTTGAAACAGTCGCGCACCCATCGGAGCTTTCCGTCGGGCTCGCTCGACACGCTGAACTCGGAAACGTGAAGCGTTTGGCTTTCTCGGGGGCGGAGGTAGAGCGCGTGCTCCCCAAAGCTGACCGGGGCTTGGTAGTCGTACCGCGTAAGGTGATCGACGTGGATTCTCAACGCCAATTGGCCTAGCAGGCGTGTCGCGAGTTACCAACCACCGGTGCCCGGTTCTCCTTTGAACGGCCCGACGATCTCGGGCGTCACCCAGCCGCCGTAGAAGCCGCCAGGCTGCGGGAGCACCCGATGCTCACCGACATAGCAAGCGAGTCGCGCCGGGTAGAAGCTGAGGTAGCCTCGAATCGATTCGAACGCGTCGAAGGGCGACTCGTAGCTCCAGCCCACCCCTTTCGCGACGCTCTCTGGACCGCGTACAGACCAGTAGCTGGCTGTGCCCTTCCACTCACACACCGAGCCCCCGCCTTCGAGAATCAAACGGTCGGTATCGACGTCGGCGGGCGGGATGTAGAACACCGGCGGGCTCGCCGTCTCCAGCACCCTGACGGTTGCCTGGGACTCGGCCAGGGTCGTCTCCCCGATCTGGACGCGGACCAGGCGGCCGTCCGGTTCGATGAGAGGGGGCCTCGGGTAATCCCACACCGATTCCTGACCGGCGGCCGGTTCCGCCGCGAAGGAGGGTCGGTCAGTACCCCGAAACCGCCACTGTCGCCGCGCCGTGGCGAGGTCTCTTTCGTCCATGCCCCGACTGTAGAGCCCCGTTCCCCGCTGTCACCGTCCCGCTATGCGTCGAGCAGGATCCGCGCCAACAAGAGGTTCAGCTTGGTGTACAGCCACTGGCTCGTGTTTTTGACTAGAACCTTGAGCTTCTCATCGACGTTGATCACGACGACGGCTTTCCTCGCAATAAGGGCGCGCGCGGAGATGCGGGCGACCCGTGCCGGGGACGAGCCGAAGAACTGCGGCACGTTTTTGGTTTGCTCGGCGGTTTTCTCGTCTCGGTAAGTCGCGCTTTGGGCGAGCGGGGTATGCACGAACCCCGGGCACACCGTGGTCACCGAGATTCCATGCCTGTGGACCTCTGCGCGCAGGGCTTCGGAAAACGCGGCGATGCCCGCCTTGGTGATTCCGTATGATCCAGCGCCCGGAGGGGTCGCGAGTGCCGATGCGGAGCAGGTGAAGCCGATGTAGCCGCCGCCCTGGGCAATCATGGTGGGCAGAAGAAGATGGGTCATCTTCACCGGCGCGTGCAGGTTCACCCGCTGTTGGCGCTCGAAGTCCTCCCAGCGTTGGTTTCGGATCTGCCCGAGGACCATCATGCCGGCGTTGTTGTAGAGTACGTCGATGCGCGGCGACAGCTCGAGCGCACGAGTAACCACCCGCTCCGCCTCGCCGTCCTCGAGGAAGTTGGCGACGATGGTGCCGAGCACGCTCGCTTCGACACCCTGAGTCTCGATGGTCTCTCGCAGACGTTCCTCGTCGATGTCGGTGAGGATCAGCTGCGCTCCGTGGCGAGCCAACTCCCCGACCAAGTACCGGCCGATGCCGGATCCTGCCCCCGTGATGAGAGCTGTTTTCCCTTCGAGTTTCATGGCTCGCGCAGTGTAGCGGCGCCGCGTCGATGCGCGATGGGAAACCGCGAGCGTGAGCGTCGATCCAGGCCGAGGAGGACGCGTCGACTTCCGTCGCCCATCGAGGCCGTTTTCTAGCGCCGAAACTCGCCCGATTCGCAGGCCGTTCGAGTGACCTCGTGGCGATACTCGAACATGCGCTCGAGGTTCTTGTGAGCAAACGAGCCACCGAACGTGCGCCCGAGGGCACCGAACGGAAGCTCGTACTCGATGTCGTCGGTCAGTATGCACTGCATGTCGCCCTCGGGTGTCACGATGTGTTTGTGCAACCAACTGGCGAACGGCCCCTCGAGCATCTTGTCGGCGAACATCTTTCCTGGCTCGTAGGCCACATGCTCGGCGACGATCGTCTGCCAGATCGGCCCGACCCGCACCCTGACGATGACCTGTGTCCCGACTTCGAGCGACGCGGGGGGCTTCACTACCTCGGTGGTCTGCCAGGGCGGCTGCAACCGCGCGAAAGCGTCCGGTGCTTCATGAAAGGCGAACACCTCTGCCGCGCTCGCCTGGATGATGCTTTCCTTCACAAATCGCATGACAGCCTTCCCGCCTGGCCCCACCTTAGGGTCGAAGCGCACCCATGGGTACTCGAAGTCAGGTCAGCACGCTCTTCGTCGCGGCTCCAATCGTCCTCGTCGCTGGACTGGTGGCGTGGGCCGGGGGGCAGTACGGCACCCGTCTTGGGGGCGTCTCGGTCATGGCCGCAAGCGCTGTCTTGGCGTTCGCCGTCCAGTGGATTGCGTTCGTTCCCGCGTACGCGCGCCAGACCGAGCACTTCTACGATCTGGTCGGGAGTCTCACCTATCTTTCGGTCGCTGCGTTCGCCCTCGTCGCGACCGATCGGTTCGACTCCAGGGCGCTCCTGCTATTCGTCCTCGTCGTGGTGTGGGCGGGGAGGCTTGGGACCTTCCTGTTTCGTCGCGTTCGTCAGCAGGGTTCGGACGGACGGTTCGATGCGATCAAACCGGACGCCGGGCGGTTCTTCGTCGCATGGACGCTCCAGGGGCTTTGGGTGTTTCTCACGCTCTGCGCTGCGCTGGCCGCGATGACCACGCTCGACCCGTCTCCTCTTGGAATCACCGATGCGATCGGGCTCCTCGTGTGGGCGGTCGGTTTCGGGCTCGAGGTCATCGCCGACCGGCAGAAGAGCCGGTTTCGAAGTGAACACCCCGGCAGATTCGTCGACGCGGGGCTCTGGGCGTGGTCACGGCACCCCAACTACTTCGGCGAGATCGTCCTTTGGACCGGCGTCGCCATCATCGCTTCGTCGACGCTCCACGGATGGCAGTGGGTCACCATGGTGTCTCCCGTGTTCGTCGCGTTTCTTCTCCTTCGCCTGAGTGGGGTACCCATCCTCGAGCGGCGCGCGGACGAGCGTTGGGGCGGCCAAGAAGACTACGAACGCTATAAAAGACAGACACCGGTGTTGCTGCCTCGCCCACCGTCATTCGGCGGCGACCACTGACCGCGTCGGGGAGGGCCGGTCTGGGATGAGCCGCGTCATCACTCGCGCCGCGGCTGGAACAAAGGGTAGGCCGACGAGAACGCCCATGCAGTTGAACATCACGTGGGCGTTTGCGATCTGCCGAGCGACTGCGGACGCGTCGTAGCCCGGGGTCATCCATTGTGCGACCTCTGCAAGCTGCGTTGTGAAGCCGACGAGTAGCGCCACGTTGAACAGGTTGAAGAACAGTTGAAAGACCCCTGTGCGCACGGCGCCGCGCGTCTGCCCGATCGTCGAGAGCAGGGTGTCGACGCAGGTCCCGAGCTCCGCACCCATCATGATCGCGACGCCTGCTGGCAGGGTCACGGCCCCTTGAGCGGCCAAGATGATCACGACTCCCATGGTGGCTGACGACGACTGAATCACCGCGGTAATCGCCGCTCCGATGAGGATGCCGAAGAAAGGGTTCTCCATTTGCGCGATCGCGTCGATAAAGGGGGGCCAATCCCGCACCGGCGCCATCGTGATTTCGATCTGCTGGAGCCCTAGGAACACGAACCCGATCCCCATCGTCGCCTTACCCCACGCTTCCGCGTTGCCTCGTCGAACCAAGAAACGGAGGATAGCGCCGACGACGAGCAGCACGGCGGAGTACTCGGTCAGGCCGAGGGCGATCACTTGGCTCGAGACGGTAGTTCCGATGTTGGCACCCATGACGACGCCGAGTGAGTTCTCGAACGCCAAGAGCCCTGAGCTGACGAGGCCTACAGTCATGATGGTCACGATCGAGGACGAGCCGACCACCGCCGTCGTCACGGCGCCCGACGCCACACTGGAGACACGGCGTTTGGTAAAACGCTCGAGGATCGATTGGAAACGGTCGCCTGCCGCACTCCGCATTCCGCCCGTCATCTCGTGGACGCCGAAGAAGAAGACGGCGAGCCCGCCGAGCACGCCGAGGAATAGATGCGGAACGTCGACGTCCATCGGCCGGAGCTTCACCCCGAGTGCGCGTGGCGCCTAGAGTGAACGCCCAACTGTTATGAGGGTGTCACACGGCGGCGAAATTCGTGCACCAAGGGGAGGCCTACCGACCGAGGCGCGATCGCATAGGTCTCAGCCATTCCTCACCGAGCGTCCCCAGTTCTAGCGCGAGCGCCAGCCGTTCGCGGTCGTGGTCTTCGCCATAGCTCAGGTTCCACACGTCCCACACCGAAAGGCCCGAGGGCCCACGCGCGATTCGAGACACGGAGTCGCCGCGACCGAGCTCGCCCGACTCGGCCACTCGAAAGTAGAAGCCGGATCGACCGCTCTTCATGAAGCGCTTAATGAAGTGGGGGTCGTCCATTCGGATACCGAGCTTGTAGCAAGGCGAACGCGGCTGCGTGACCTGTAGGACTGCGGTGCCGATGGCGAGAAGGTCACCGATGCCGAGGTCCGTTTCGCGGAGGCCGTCGGTGGTGAGGTTCTCGCCAAACTGACCGTGTACGAAGTCGCTCCGATCGAGTTCCGTCTGCCAAGTTGCGTAGTGTTCGAGAGCGTAGCCGTAAATTGCCTTGTGCTCGCCGCCGTGAGATTCGAGGTCGGCCTGCCGGTCCCCGTCGAGGTTGTGGGGCACGGCACGGACCCGAGCGTCGGTCGGGGACTTGAAGATGCTCGTTCGCACCGTACCCCTGGGGGTCTCGATGTCTTTCGGAAGACCGACGTTGACCGACACGATCGAAGCGTTCACCCCGCCCTTCTGGGGCACAAACGGCCCGTGCGCAATGGTTCTCGGGGTTTCCGCGCTGCCGTGGTTGACCGATTCGCTGCACGGTCCAACGTTTCCAACATGCGACTGCATCATTGGACGTTCGCTGCGTTCAGCGTTCTCGTTGCCTGCACCACTCCGAAACAACCAAGTGCACCAACTCAGGACGCGCCGACCTCTGATTTTCTGCCGAGCCCCGAGTCCTTCGCCAAGGAGTTCCCGACGTTCGACCGTTATTGGTACGAGGGGCGCGCCGAGCTCACCCGATACGCGCTTCGGCAACACCGGTACAGCGACATCCACGACGGAGACGCGGTTCTCATCTTCGTGACCGAACCGTTCTTGCCGAAGCTTCAGGTCAAGCAGGAGCACGGTGACAAGAGCGCATCGGTTTCTGTGCTCAAGCTCAACGCCTACCGTCGCTTCTACACAGGGATTTATCCGTACACGCTGATGACATCCTCATTTACTCCGGCGTCACGCCCTGGCGCGGCCGCCTACAAGGTTACGAACACCGTTCAGGAATGGTGCGGACAGACCTTCACGCAGGTCAACCGGCGCGCAGACGGCCTCCACTGGTCGAGCTACTCGTACAAGCAGGACGAAGGAGACCGGAATTTCGTCTTGCCGGACCATCGCTTCGAAGACGGACTCTGGTCTCAGATTCGAATCGATCCGAGCGCGATCGAGCAGGGCGAGCAGGAGCTCGTACCGGCCCTCGACTACCTCGTGATGCGGCACAAAGCGCTCCGTCCGTATCCCGCGATCGTCACCCGCACGCAAAACGCAACCACCGAGCTGCTGGAGCAGCCTGCCAGTTCTCTGATGATCGAGTACCCGCCGCTCGCTCGAACGTTGACGATCTACTACGAACCCGAATTTCCATTCGCGATCCTCGCATGGGACGAGACGGTCGGCCCGCAGCGAACGACGGCCGTTCGGACTCACGCGATCGTCGACGACTACTGGAATCACTCCTCCGCGGACGACTCAGCCTACCGGGACGCACTCGGCATGGCCTTCTGAGCGTCTACTGGCGCCAAGCCAAGGCGTCGCCCGTGTCTTCGATTTCGAAGTGCGCGATGCCTCCGTCGAAGCGTGCTCCGTCGAGGGCTGCCTCCCTCCCCACGTCGTCTGTCGCGGCGAAGTACGCTGCGATGAAGCCGCAGTAGGCTTGCATGAGCGCTTTATATGCGTCGCGCGACACCGTGGGCTCGAGCTCGAGGCAAACCGTTCGTTCGTCGTTGAGCGCGACGGTCAGCTTCGCGTGCCGCTTGCTGAAAACCGGAAAACACATCCGGAGCGACTTTGGAAGCCGGTCGACCAGCGCTGCGCCGGCCTTGGCCGTCAGGTGGAGCTCAAGCCTGTCGGCGAGCTCGCCTTCACGCGCATCGAGGTTGAGCGAGAGCCCGTGCTTGAAGGTGGCTGAACGAAGGTTCCCCGCGAGCACCGCCATGGGAGCTCCCGGACCGTAAATGAGGTCGACGTCTGACACTTTGCTCGACGCTCATGATACGCGCGAGACCGCACTGTGCCTAGCGGTCGATCGGCAGGCGGTGTGTCAGTCAGTCCCTGGTGAAGATGACCTTCGGCGTGGGGTCGACGAGGGCGTCGATCGCTTCCGAGAAGGTCGCCTTGCGCGTCAATACGGAGAGGGGGTCGAGCTTCCCCTCGGTGACCAGTGCGAGCACCTTCGGGAGCACGGTTCGACCGTGAACACGACTCACGTCGTAGTTGAGACCCCACTGGTAAGCCGCGGCGAGAGGAACCGCGGTTTTCGCGGTCAGGCCGCCTGACACCCCGGTTAAGAAGCCGCACGGTGCAGTCGAGCGCATCGCGAAAGCCAGGCCCTCGGGAGTCCCAGAAGCATCGACGGCGATCAGCGATCGCCGCGCGGCTCGCTTCGTGTTCGCGTAGTCGGTCTTCAGCGCCTCTGCGCCTGCCGCGCGCGCCAGCGACAGCCGGTTGTCGTCGAAATCGGTATAGGTGACCTCTCGGCTGCCTAGGGCGAGTGCAGCAAGCGTCGCGTAGAGCCCTACGCTTTGAGCCAATCCGCCCACCACCAGCACAGGCTCACCGGGGAATCGTGCGAGATGCGGCGCCACGGTTCGGTATCCGTCGGCGACGTTGTCTCCGAGACCACATGCCGCCTCGGCCGACAGGTCCTTCGGAAGAGGCACGAGCATGGCGTCGGCGAACGGGATTCGTACCAGGTCGGAGAACGCTCCGCCGAAGTCGCGCTCACGGTTCGTGCCGAGGCCGAACGCCGAAAATGGCGGGACCGCGGTGCACGCGTTGGTCCAGCCGCGCTTGCAGTTCGCGCAGTTCCCGCAGTGGATTTGGAACGGGACGATGACGTGGTCGCCAGACTTCACCTGTTTCACTCCGGTCCCAACTTCTCTCACGACAGCGGTCATCTCGTGGCCGAGAGCGAAGGGCGGCTTGGCGGGGTAGACCCCCATCGCGATGTAGAGGTCGAGGTCGCAACGGGCGACCGCCACGGGTTCGACAATCGCCTCCACGTCGCGTTCGATTCGAGGAGCGGCAACTTCTTGCCACTCGAGCTTGCCGGGTCCGACGAAAGTGAGCTGCTGTATCGTTGCCATGTCAGCGCTCCCGGTTCGCGAGCACTAGCGGCGCATCGAAGTACTCGACGTGGCCGGGTTTGCCGTACGTGTCCACGATGCGGGCGTGCCACGCCTCATCGTAGAATTCGTTCGCGGCCTGTCGGTTTTCCCAAAGGTAGATCCCGCCGATCTTTCCCTCGGATGAAATCGAGAAGTACTTGTAGAGCAGGCCGGGCACCGCTTGATACGTCGGCACCGCTTCGCGGTACTTTCGGACGACTAGCGGTCGAAAGGCGTACCAGGGCGGGGTCACGTCGACGATCGTCGCGACGGAGGCCTCCGTCGGTGACGCCTCGGTCGCGCTCGGCGAAAGCACCGGCGCTTCATAGAACGACACTTCGGGCGCTCGGCCGTATCGGGACGAGGTCCGCGCGTGCCAGTCGTCGTCGAAGTAGGCTTCGGCCGCACTGCGTGACTCCCAAAGGTAAATGCCGCCCGCCGCTCCGTCGTCGGTCAGCACGAAGTACTTTCGGAGGAGTCCGGGAACCGACGCGAAGTGCGGCGCGGCCGCCTTGAACGCGTCGAGGACCGACTCCCTGTCGGGCTCGCCCTCAACCGGGACTCGGACGACTGAGGCAACGTAGCGGCTCTCGCCGCTGGAACACGCGAAGAGAGACATGAGCGTTGCTCCAAATATCAATGGTTTCATGGCTTTCTCGATTATAACGACTGGTCTATATATAATCTTATAGACGCCCTTGTCGAAGGTCAAGCCGAACCGTAGAAGGGACATCCGTGGGCAACGCAGCGACGCACAAGGCGAACCTGATCCAGGCCGCGATTCGACTGTTTCGAGAGAAGGGCTACGCCGCGACGGGCCTCAACGAGATCCTCGCAGAAAGCGGGGCGCCCAAGGGATCGCTCTACCACTACTTCCCCGGCGGCAAGGATCAGCTGGGCGCGACGGCGGTCACGCTTGCAGGTCAGGTCGTCACGCGGACGCTTCAAGAGATCGACGCCGCTACGGAAGGTGCCGAGGGCTTCGTCGCGGCGTACACCGAGCTTCTCGGAGGCTGGCTGGAGGCGTCGGGGTTTCGCGCCGGCTGTCCCATCGCCACGACGCTCCTCGAAACCGTGCCGGCTTCCGAAGCCATCACGCAAGCCGGGCAGGAGGCGTTCTCCGACTGGATCGCAGTGGTTACCAAGGTTCTCGAGGACGATGGAGTGTCGCCCTCTGAGGCCCGCGACCATGCAGAGCTTTTGATCGCGACGGTGGAAGGGGCGCTTCTTCTAGCGCGCGTTCAGCACTCGACGAAGCCGCTCCAGGCTCTGAGCAGACAGCTGCGTTCGATTCGCTAGAAGCTACGCGTTTCGCCTACCGCCAGAAGCCAGCTTCCCTCTTCGCCCAACGACGTTTCCTGCGCAGCCGCACGGAAGCGGCGAGGCGGTTCGTCGAGCGGTTCGTCCGAGAGATCGAACGTGCCGTAGTGGATCGCGACCGCCCGCTTTGCGTCGAGATCGAGCGCGGCCTGCACCGCCTCCTCCGGATTCATGTGCGACCACCGCATCATCTCGGACGGCTCGTACGCGCCGATCGGCACGGCGGCGAGGTCGAAGGGGCCGAGCGCTTCCGCGATGCGCGAGAATCCCTCGAAGTAGCCGGTGTCCCCTGAGAAGTAGAATCGCCGCGTCGGCCCGATCACGGCCCACGACGCCCAAAGCGCCTCCCGGTCGTCCCCGAGCCCTCGCTTGCTCCAGTGCTGCGCGGGTAGGGCGAAGACGGTGACGTCCCGGTACTGCTGGGATTCGCCCCAATTGAGCTCGCGAACGTTGGCGATTCCGTTCTCCTGAAGGAGCTCTGCGTTGGCGATTGGGACGAAGAACACGGTGTCTGGGCTCCGCTTCGCAAGCGTCGCGAGGGTGTCGAGGTCGAGGTGATCGTAGTGATTGTGGGACACGACCACGAAGTCGATCTCGGGCAGGTCGTCGATGTCGATCCCGGGGGGTACGAAACGCTTCGGGCCCGCGAAGGACACGGGGCTTGCGGTGGAAGACCAAATCGGATCTGTGAGGAACGTCACCCCCTCCATCTGGACCAGCAGCGTGGCGTGACCCACCCAGGTCGCGGTCGCCTCGTCTCCGCGCGCGTAGGATCGCAGCACCGCACCGTCGTTTGGGACGAGTTGCGGTGCGCCCGGCCGATCGCGGAACGAACCCAAAACGCGGCGGACGAAGAAGGGCAGTCGAACTCCGAGGCCGCCGTGCGGCAGGTCGCCTATCCAGTTGGTGAAGAGCCCTGCCTCGTCACGGGGTGCGGGCCCGAGCGAAGCCATGGGGGCCGGCTCCTTCGCGGACGCGCCCACGCCGAGCAGCAAACAAGCGACGAGCGCTCCGGCGACCCCGAATGCCTTCGTTTGGTTGCGGGCTCTCTCGGTACTCGAACCGACTATCACCGCGCCGTGGTAGCACGCCCGATCGTTCGGGTCAGGTGTGTCGCTCGTACCGCCATCCCGCGTTGAGCATCCACAGCCGATGTCGAGGCCCATCGCGCTCCGGATCGGTTGCGTCGTAACCGGCGTCGCCGGCGTAGAGGGACACCACGCCGTTTGGCTGCAGCACGGGCCTCGGAACGAACCGCTCGAGCGGCTGCGATCGGGCCGCTCGAAGGGCCTCGTCGGTCGTTTCGATCTGCGCGAGCCACGTCAGGCTCACGAACGTCGGTGGGGGCAGCTCGATTTCACCGGCGGCTCTCCGACGGATCGCGGCCCCTGGTCGTGCCCACCAATGCGCCTCGATTTCTCCGTCGTCCACGGTGACGTCGCCGCGCTGCGTACCGATCAGAAAGAACCACGTGCTGAAACGCCGCGGCATTCCCGGTGGCGTGGTCCAATGTGAAAGCGGAATCAGCGCAGCCTCGTCGATGTCGAGGGACGCCTCCTCGGCAGTTTCGCGTACCGCGGCACGCCGCGCGGCAGTCTCGTCGAACAACGCCGCGCTGCCAGCATCCGCCGCGTCGACTCGCCCCCCTGGGAATACCCACGCGCCCCCGTGGAACACCAGCTTCGAGTTTCGGCGCACCAGCAGCACCTCGATGCCGTCCTGGCCGTCGCGAAGGCAGACGACCGTAGCCGCAGGCTGAACTGGCACGTCGGACGCGCTCATCCGCGAGGGCTTGGCACCGATCGTCGCTGGGCGCCACTGGCCCTACTGCGCGAGCGCGTTCTGAACGTAGGGGTCGGGTCGGAGGAGGAACTTATTCTTGTTGTCGGTGTTGAGGAAGAACCAGGGCTTGCCTTGATGGAGCGTGAACACGTTCAAAGACCCAGTCGTCCGCTGCTGCGACTCCGAAAACACCACGGGGTCGAAGGTCGAGAATGGCGGCACGTAGCGGGCAGGCTGGCTTGCGAACTTGGCGCCGGCCGACTTGCTCATCACCTGGTAGACGTTCCCCTGATACCTGTACTGCAGGTTCGCCGAACCTTTCACGAGCTGCTCCGTTTCGACGATCGCGACTGGGCAGTGCCCGCCAAGGGCAACTTGCGACAGTGGGACACGCTCCGACTTGGGGAGCGGTTCGAGCGCGGCGGATTTGGTCCCGAGGGGTGCACGGGCCACGCTGAGCACCTTTCGCGTGGCGGGATCCTGCAAGAACACCACCACGCCGAGCTTGTCCTCTTTCCAATCTTTTTGAACCGGAATCTTGGTCGTGACCCGGCGTCGGGTCGTGTCGCCGCTCGCGATGGTCCCCACCTGTTCGAGACGGCGCACCACGAAGTCGTTTCGAAGCTCACGCCCGCGGTTTTCCCCACGCCTCACGTCGGTGGAGAGCCCGCTTTCGTACACGACCACGTTGGCCACGACCGCCGACTGCCCGGGCTCGAGCTGGACGTCCGCGTCGACGTAGACCGAGCCGGCCACCTCGCGAGCGTCCTCAATCTCGACGCTCGCGGCGCGCGGCAGCGACGCCGCGCGCGAAACCGCGTCGCGTATGCAGCGTTCGTTCGACCCGACGCAGTCGAGCCTTCCCTGGACGACGAGCTGCGGCGTGTAGGTGCGGTTGCCGGGTAGGGCGGCCGCGTATTCACGCTGCCGATTCGACCACTTGGACGACGAGAACGCGTCTTTCCACCCGATGTAGTTCCAGTAGTCGACGTGGAAGGAGAGCGGGATGATCTCCACATTTCCGCGGTCGTGCCCGAGGTCAGAGAGCACCCGGTCGGCCGGCGGGCAACTCGAGCACCCCTGCGAGGTGAAGAGCTCGACCAGCACGGCGTCGTTTGCAGCTGCATCGGATGGCGTGAGGAGGCTTGGGAGCACCAGGAGGGCGCCAAGAAAGAGTAAAGGAAGTGAGCGCATGCCGGTACGTACGGAGGAAGCGCCAAAACGTTTCGTCCGCGCACCGACACGCGCTGGGCCGCGTAGCTGACGCCACGGGCCCCGGCGGAGCACCCGACCTATTGCGGGTCTTCCGAATCGACGATGTGGAACTCCACACGCCGGTTCAGCGCCAGTTCTTCCTTGGTTTTCGCGTCGGGGACGATTGGGTTCTTCGGTCCCATGCCCACGGCGACGAGGCGCGAGCGGCGCACCTTTCCGCGCCCGACGAGGTAGCGCACCACCGTATCGGCCCGCTTCTTCGAGAGGCGCATGTTGAAGCCGAGGTTACCCGTCGAGTCACTGTGACCCTCGACGCGCACCTTCTTGATCTCGGGATGCGCGTTCAGCACCGCAGCCACGTTGTCGAGCAGTGCCCACGAGCGCTTCTGCATCTTGGCGCTGCCCTTCTTGAAGTAGACCTTCTCGAGGATCTCGAGCTGGTCGTCGCCGATGACGACGAGCTGCTTGTCCTGGCAACCCTGGTTCTCGGCCGTGCCCGGCTCCTTCGGACAGTTGTCGATCCGGTCCGGCACGCCGTCCCCATCGATGTCGGGGTCAGGGCAGCCCTGGTTTTCGATCGGGCCCATCTCGTCCGGGCAGCGATCGTCGACGTCGGGGATGCCGTCGCCATCGTTGTCGAGATCGGGACAACCATCGGTATCCTCGAAGCCATCCATGTCTTCGGCCTCGTCAGGACAACGGTCGTCCGCGTCGGGGATGGTGTCGCCGTCGTTGTCGAGGTCCGGACAGCCATCGTCGTCTTCGAAGCCATCCTTGTCTTCGGCCTCGTTCGGACACTTGTCGACGTCGTCCGGGATGCGGTCGCCGTCAGCGTCCTTCGCCTTCCCGGGCATCGTGTATCCCACCATGGCGAACACGCGCCAGTCAGGTGCGCCGTACCCATCGGTCACGCCCGCGCTTCCGCCAGCACCGACGGACAGACCGAAGTCGGGCAACCACTTGAAGCCGCCAAGCACCTCGACCGGGGTTTGCTCCCTGGTTCGGATACTCGGGTTGGCGGCGGTACGCCCGAAGACCTCGGCTGAAATCATGAAGTGGTCGTCGCCGAGCATCGCCATCAGACCGCCGCTGTAAGACCACTCGTCGCCCACGACGAGGTCCGGGGCGACCTGTACGTTCGCCGTGGCTAGCCGGTAGCCGGCCTGCAGCGGGATGCGGATGTACTTGCCGGCGTTGAACGTCAGCATCGCTTCGAACCATCCACCGATGTACGGGCCTGTATCGGCGCCACCGGCATAGGTCTGACCGCTCTTCGAAAGAGAAGCGGTATTGATCATCAACGTGGCCTGCAGGGCGACCTGCGCCACGTCGTCGCGCGTACCCCAGATGTTTCCACGCGCGCCGAAGTAAATGTCACCCAGCGACGGGCCGTTCGGACGCAGGCTTGCAAAAGGCGGGTCTTCGCCCGACCCGTCTCGAATCACGAAGTGGTACGGGATGTCCATGTAGAGGACCAAGTGGTCCCACAGCCCTAGGTTCCACATCAGGTGTCCGGTGACCTGCTGGTGCACGACGCCCACGTCGTTGCCCTCAGCGTTGACTAGGCGAAGCGGATCGTTCGAGTAGTCGAACCACAGCTGGATACCGAAACGCTTGTGGCCTTGTGCGTCCGCAGTGCTCAGGGCGAAGCCGTCCGTGGCGAGCTCCGCCGGCCGAAACTGGTTCAAGTCGATTTGCGGATTCTGCGCAGATGCTTGCGAACCCAGTCCTAGTACCCACGTCGCCGCTAGCGCGAGCGACGCGACCCAACCCCGGTTGAACTTTGTCACGGTCTCTCCTCCGTTCCGCACGTCATCCCCGTGCGCACTGCCTTCGCACGCAGTATCCAGAACTTCTCTACGGATCGGGAGATTTTTGACGGGATTACGTGGCGTCTGCGCAGTGGCTTCTTCCGTGGCCGCCGCCGGGGTGATAATTCGGGGCCGTCATGGTCGCTGCTGCCTCCCTCCTGTTCATCGTGACGGTGTCGTTCTTCATCGTCCGTGTCGCCACCATCGCCCTCATTCGAACGGGGATGTCCCCGATCGCAGCGCGTTTCCAAGCGTCTTCCGCGTTCACGGGGACCGGTTTCACCACCAACGAGTCGGAGCAGATCACTCGCCACCCAGTGCGTCGCCGAATCTGCATCTCCCTCATGCTGCTCGGAAACATTGGAATCGTGTCGGTGATGGCGACGCTGATTCTATCGATCGTGCTCGAAGGCAGGTCTGCTCCGTGGGTTCGCCTTGCCGTCATCGTGGGGGGGCTGGCGTTCCTCGCGTTCGTGGCGACGACGCGCTTCGTCGATCATCACGTGGGTCGGCTCGTCACCTGGGCGCTCAACAAATGGACCGAGCTCGACGGCCGGGACTACTCGCACCTACTCCACCTCGCCCAGGGCTACGGCGTGACCGAAATCACGATCCCTCCAGGCGGCCCCCTCGACGGCGCTCTCGTCGGAGATGGGATGTTCTTCGACGCCCACGTGCTGGTTCTCGGAGTTCAGCGCGACGG
Source organism: Myxococcota bacterium (assembly GCA_039177115.1). GTDB lineage: Bacteria > Myxococcota_A > Polyangia > Polyangiales > Houyiibacteriaceae > SG8-38. The sequence continues at coordinate 7,907 of JBCDFZ010000049.1, read as the reverse complement.
CGGTGAATACGAGGGCGCGCCCAGAGGAGACTTGGCGCTGAGCCGTGGAGATCGACTCTTCCTTTACGGGAAAGCCGCACAGATCGCAGCCTTCTGCGAGAAGCGTGCCCTCGAGTTGCGCGCCCGGCCCTCGAGCTCCGAGATCGGGCCTGGTGAGCTGCCCGACGGGCCGTAGATCGCCCTGAGCACGGAATCAACACGCGCGAACGGAAGGTTTGCACCATGGATCTCAAGGGAAAACCATCTTAATCACGGGCGGTAGCGCCGGCATCGGCTTGGCAGTCGCCCAGAAGTTCGCCGAGCTTGGGAACGAAGTCATCGTCACCGGCCGGAACCCCGCGAAGCTCGAGGCGGCGAAGGCGGCGTCGCCCAGCATCGCCACGATACAAAGCGATGCCCATTCCTACTCGGTGTCTCTGCGTCAGCAGCTCGGGAACCAGGGTGTGGAGGTAATCGAACTCATGCCACCGGCCGTCCGCACGGAGATGCTCGGTGAAGTTCCCGCCGAGGGTGGTTTTCAAATCATGACTACCGACCAGCTCGAGAAGGGCTCGAAGGCGCTCATCCCTCCGTCGGTGCTTGCTTAACCCGCCCGGCGCCCGCCCCCTCGAGGCCAACCGTGCCGAGGTGCGAAGCCTGCGCTAAGACTCCGGACCATGACCTGGCAGACGTGGCTGCTCCTGGGCTTCACCCTCGCGCTCCTGTGGATTCTCTGGAGCGCATGGGATCGAAATCGCCTTCGCAACGCGCTCGGTGACCCTCTGAGGTTTCGGACGGGCACTCGGGATGCACCGAGCGAGGGCCAACGAAAGGTGCTCGACGCGATGCGTGGTTTCGACCGCGAGGTGAGGGGCCAGCCGCTGAGCAATCGCGTACACGCTCTCCGTAAGGCGATGAACAACTTCGGCGGCGGTGAATCTCGTGAACCCGAGGCCCTCGGAGTCACCGTCACGCCGGTTGCGGTCGACGGGATCGACGGGGAGTGGGTCCTCGGGCCCAACGCGGACCCGGACCGGCGCCTGCTCTACCTTCACGGAGGGGCTTTCTTCGTCGGGAGTCCGCTCAGCCATCGACCTCTGACCGCGGCGCTCGCGAGGCGCACTGGGCTCTCCGTGCTGGCGATCGACTACCGACTCATGCCGGAACATCGTCGGATCGACGGTATTATCGATTGCCAAAACGCCTATCGTTGGATCCTCAACAACGGCCCACGCGGGGCGGGGTCGCCGACAGAGCTATTCGTCGCGGGCGACTCGGCCGGCGGTAGCCTCACGCTCGTGGTCAGCGCGTGGGCGCGCGACCAGGGGATCCGTGCGCCGAACGGGGCCATCGCCCTGTCTCCGGTAACCGACTCCACGTTTCGAAGCCCGAGCCTGCGGGACAATGCAGACACCGACCCCATGCTCGGTCCTGGGCTCGGCGCGCTGATGCGGATCCCACGGCCCGTCCTGCTCTTCCTCGTGTGGTTTGCCGCGCGCATGAGGCCGACCAATCCGCTCATCTCCCCCATCCATGGAGACCTCTCCGGGCTTCCGCCGGTCCTCATTCACGCGAGCGAAGCCGAGATGCTCTACGATGACTGCAGGCGCTACGCCCTGAAGGCGCAGCGGGCGGGGTCGCCGGTGGTGCTCGAGACGTGGCCGTTCATGGTGCACGTGTGGCAGATCTTCAACGACGTTCTTCCCGAGGCCAACGAAGCCCTCGATCGCATCGAGGCGTTCGTTGCGAGCCAGCGTGCGTCCGTCGAGGTCTCGCCGCCCTCAAAGGCTGTCGGCGCGTAGGCCTGTGTCCCCGTCCGATGAACGTGCAGTGATCCTCGGAGGAGCCTCTGGCGCTTGGGGCGACTCGTCTTTCGCCGTCTCGCAGCTTCTCGACGACGGCCGCTGCGGGTACATCCTCTTCGAGGCCCTTGCCGAGATCACGATGGGGATTCTGACGCGCGCCCGATCGAGAAACCCGCACCTCGGCTACGCCACCGACGTCATCGAGATGATCGGTCGAGAGCTTCCGCGCATCGTCGAGCAAAATGCCCGCGTCATCACCAACGCAGGGGGAATCCATCCCGAAGCGGCCGCCGCCCTCCTTCGAGCTCGCGCGGAGGCGCACGGGATCCATCTTCGGATCGCGTGCATCGAGGGAGACAACCTGCTCGGCCGAGTGGACGCTCTCCGTTCGCTCGGAGTCGCCGAGATGCGCGAGGGCACACCGCTCGTCGATTCTCCGCTCAGCTTCAACGCATACCTCGGAGCCCGCCCGATTGCCGCCGCACTCGATGCCGGCGCCGATGTCGTAGTCACCGGGCGCTGCGTCGACTCCGCGCTCGCGCTCGGTCCTTTGATTCACGAGTTTGGCTGGGAGGCGGGCGACTTCGATCGGCTTTCGCAGGGGAGCCTAGCCGGCCACCTTCTCGAGTGCGGGCCGCAGGCCACGGGCGGGATTCTCACCGACAGCGAGGACGTCCAAGGCTGGGACGACCCCGCCTATCCGATCGCGGAGTGCTTTGCCGATGGCAGCTTCCTCCTCACGAAACCCGCTCGATCGGGTGGGCTGGTCGACGTGCGCACCGCCGCGGAGCAGCTCCTCTACGAGATCGGGGATCCGAGCGCCTACCTGCTACCCGACGTGACCTGCGACTGGCGCTTCGTGACTCTGCAAAGCGTCGGCCCCGATCGTGTGAGTGTTCGCGGTGCTCGCGGGACGCCGCCTTCCGGTTCGTTGAAGGCCTGCGCGCAAACGAACGATGGATACAAGGTGACCGCGCTACTGTTCATCGCGGGTCGCGACGCGACGAGAAAAGCAGAGCGTTTTGCCGAAGCGTTGTTGAAGCGCGTGGCTCGTTTGCTGGTCCGAGACGGCTACGCGCCGCTTCGAGCACACGATGTCGAGGTGCTCGGCGCCGAGGCGACCTACGGGCCTCACGCCGAAGCGCGGGGGACGCGAGAGGTCGTGGTCAAGGTCGCACTCCATCACGACGATCGCGAAGCCCTGGCCGCTGCGATTCGTGAGGTAGGATCGTTCGGGATGGTCGTTCCCGGGTTGACCGGTGGTGGTACTGGCTTGCCGAGACCCACGCCGGTGATCCGTCTCCACAGCTACCTCGTCCCTCGCGATCGCGTCGACGTCCGCATTGCGCTCGACGGGTCGCCCGTTCCCTACGACGCCGGTTCGTTGTCCATGGACGGGTATGGAGAGCCTCGAGCAGTCGAGGAGATCGCCTCGATGGCGATCGACGACCCGGTGGAGGCGCCGCTCGTCGCAATTGCTCACGCCCGAAGTGGCGACAAAGGCCCCGACTCCAACATTGGCGTCCGGGCTCGTCACCCGGACTTTCTTCCGGTGCTCCGGCAGCAGCTGTCTGCGGCGGTCGTAGCCCGATGGTTCGCGCATCGCCTCGGAAACTCGCAGCCGGTCGAGGACGCCGTGCTCCGCTACGATCTCCCGGGGATCGACGCGCTCAACTTCGTGCTTCGCGATTCGCTCGGGGGCGGGGGCATCGGCTCGCTGCGATTCGATCCGCAGGGAAAAGCCTACGCCCAGCAGCTGCTCGACATGCCGGTGTCGATCCCCCGGGCCTGGCTCGAGCATCCGAGCTTGCGTCCCTTCGCATAGCTTCCTAGGAGAGCGTCCATGGACGCACAGGACTGGAAGAACGTCGGCGAGATGCGAACGGTGGGCCAGCACGGCGTGTTCTGTGTCGACACCGGAGGCGACAAGCCTGTGCTCGCCATCCTCCACGGCTACCCGACCAGCAGCTACGACTACTGGCGTGCGCTCCCGGCGCTCTCCGAGCGCTATCGCGTCGTGGTGCACGATCACGTGGGATTCGGCTTCTCCGATAAGCCGAAGGACTACTCGTACTCGCTCTTCGAACAGGCCGACCACGCGATCCTGCTTTGGCAGCAGCTCGGCATCACGAGCGCGCATCTGCTGGCCCACGACTACGGGACCAGCGTGGCCACTGAGCTGGTGGCTCGAAGGAACCTGGGTGTAGAACCGATCGAGTTTCGTTCGCTCACTCTCTGTAACGGGAGCATGCACATCGAGTTGGCGAATCTCCGCGTCATCCAGCGGTTGCTCAAAACCCCGAGGGTCGGTGAAGCGATCGCCAAGCTCGCGAGCGAACCCCTATTCCGCCGCAACATTCGCAACATCTTCCACGACAAGACGTTTCTCAGCGACGCGGAGATCCACGATATGTTCGTCATGATGATGGGAGAGGGCGGTCGCGACGTGGCCCCGGCCATCATTCGGTACCTCGACGAGCGTTGGAAGTTTTGGTTCCGGTGGATCGGCGCGCTGCGCGCCATCGAAAGCCTGCCGGTGCACGTCGTCTGGGCTGAAGAGGACCCCGTCGCGGTGGTGCAGATGGCGCACGTGCTTCACGGCGAGATCCCTGGGAGCGATCTTCGGCTACTCCCCGAGGTCGGCCACTTCCCGATGATCGAAGCGGCCGACCGATGGAGCGCTGCCGTGCTCGCTGGCCTCGAAGGCTAGAGCGCGCACCCTAGATGACGAAGTGGGTGCCCGTGAGCTCTTCCGACACGTCCCAGAGCCGTTTGGCCACGCTGGTGTCGTGCGATCGTCGGTTCGAACGAACTTTCTTCGGCGGCCCATTCATTTCGAGAAGCCCGTTGGGGCCGTAATACTCGGCGCCGCGCACTTTCGTCTCGGTGGCTGCGTACAGGGTGGGGAGGGCGCCCATCAAGGGCTCTTGTGCGAAGAAGCGGTTCAGAAATTTCACAGCGCCGGCGTGGTCTTGGAGGTTGGTCTCGGTCCAACCCGGGTGCGCGGCGACGGCGAGCGTGTCTTTGCCTGCAGCCGCGAGGCGCCGCTGCAGTTCATAGGTGAAAAGCAGATTGGCGAGCTTGCTTTGCCCGTACGCAGCCTGCGCCTTGTATCCGTTGTCCCAGTTGAGATCGGAGAAATCGATCTTGCCGAAGTAGTGAGCGACGCTGCTCACCGTCACGATCCGTGAGCCCGGCGTCGATACGACCAGATCGAGGAGCTGTCCGGTGAGCGCGAAGTGCCCGAGGTGGTTGACGCCGATCTGCGTTTCAAAGCCCTGGGCAGTCTTTCCGTAGGGCGGCACCATGATCCCCGCGTTGTTGATCAAGAGGTCGAGACGCGTGTGCGACTCGCGGAACTTCTCCGCGAACTGCTTCACCGAGTCGAGATCGGACAGGTCGAGCTGCATGACCTCGACGGTCCCGCTCGGATGGCTGGCGCGAATCTCTTCGGCTTTGGGATTGGCCTTGCTGAGGTTGCGGCACGCCATCACGACGGTGGCGCCCTTGTTCGCGAGGACGCGTGCCGTCTCGAAGCCGATGCCGCTGTTGGCGCCGGTGACGATCGCAACGCGACCGGACTGGTTGGGGAGTTGCTCTGCGTTCCAACTGCGTTTGGTCATGGGAAAGTCTCCTGAGGGAATCGATGTGTTCGCCCTTGCGCACCGCGCGTTCGGCGATTACACTGCACAGTGTAGTGTCGCTCTTCGAAGGGTCAAGAGCAAAATGCACTGCACGGTGTAGTTTGGTTTCAAATAATGGAAACTATTAAAGAAACAAGGGTACAAGCCAAACGAGAGACCATCCTCGACGCGGCGACGCAGGCGTTTCGGGACGAGGGCTACGAGACCACCAGCATGGACCGAATCGCGGAGCTCGCGGGTGCTTCGAAGCGCACGGTCTACAACCATTTCGGGAGCAAGGACGCGCTGTTCCAGGCGGTGGTGGCCCGGCTGATCGAAGACGTGGCGGCGCTAAAACAGGTCCCGTGGGATCCGGAACGTCCGCTCGAGCATCAGCTTGCCGACTTCGCGCGCGCGAAGTCGCTCATTGGCGAGGACGAGGCGTCGCTGAGCCTCGTCCGAGTCGTGTTCGGCGTGTTCGTCAAGCAGCCATCCCTCGTCGAGGAGGTGATGAGCCAGGCCGCCGAAGCGGAGAGCGCGCTTGTCACGTGGCTTCGCGAGGCCGACGCAGCAGGGCGGCTCGAGGTGCCTGACGCGGAGTTGGCCGCCGAGGTCTTCTGGGCCCTCGCCGGAGGCGCACTCTTTTGGCCTCAGCTGTTTGAAGGCCCGATGAGCGCCGACGAGCGCGAGGTCATGACCCAAGAAATCGTCGAGACCTTTTTGGCGCGCTACCGCCCGGCGCCATGATGCAAGCTCAATCACGAAAGGGTTCGTCACCGTGAGTACTTCTTGGCGCATCTTGAGGCGACTGCTCCGTATCCTCGCCACACTGTTCGCAGTGCTTGTACTCGTGGTCGCTGTCGTCGTACTCGCCAATCGTGCGGCCTTTGGCAAGCAGGCGGAGGGTGAGCGACTCGAGCGAATGACGGAGTCGCCGCAGTGGGACGACGGCGTTTTCGAGAATCCCCAGCCGCTCTGGAACGACACCTCATTGACGGGAATGGCGCAAGCCATCTTGAAGTCCAGCGACTTTGCGACACCCGAGAACGCAGACGACGACATCCCTGTCGTTCAACGAGAAGGCAGCGAGTTCGAAGCAGAACCCAAGAGCGGACTTCGCGTAACCTGGTTCGGCCATTCGTCGATGCTCATCGAAGTTGACGGCAAGAAGGTGCTCACCGACCCGGTCTGGGGTCCGTCACCGTCACCGGTCACCTGGGCCGGTCCGCGTCGATGGTACGCGCCTCCGATCGAGCTCGAAGCGCTACCCCCGGTGGATGCAGTGTTGATTTCGCACGACCACTACGACCACCTCGACTACCCGACGTTCGAGGTCATCCGGGACTGGGACACGCTGTTTTTCGTGCCGCTCGGCGTTGGCGCGCATCTCGCGTACTGGGGTGTCCCAGAGGATCGCATCGTCGAGCTCGATTGGTGGGACCGCCGCGATCTTGCGGGGCTCACCATCGTTTGCGCCCCAGCCCGGCATGCTTCGGGCCGAGGCGTTTTCGACCAGAACGCCACGCTCTGGGCAGGCTGGGCCTTGATCGGTCCAGAGCACAGGGTGTTCTTCTCGGGCGACACCGGCCTCTTCGACGGCATGAAAGAGATTGGCGAGAAGCTCGGCCCATTCGACGTCACCATGCTCGAGGTGGGAGCCTACAACGCGGCGTGGCCGGACTGGCACCTCGGCCCCGAGCAGGCCGTGCTTGCGCATCAATGGCTTCAGGGTGAGGTCATGATGCCCGTGCACTGGGGGCTCTTCGATCTCGCCGCGCACGGCTGGACCGAGCCGGCCGAGCGAACGCTCGTCTCTGCGCGCGAGGCTGGTGTGACCACGGCGTTTCCACGGCCGGGCGAGAGCTTTGAACCGACCGAGCGTCCGCTGGTAGGCCGCTGGTGGCCCGCGGTCCCATGGGAGACGGCCGAAGAACACCCGGTGGTTGCGACCGCCGCCAACGGCAACCCGCCCAAAGACCCCTCGTAGCCCGGTGCTTCGTGTCTTTCCGCCTTCCTCGCGTTTGCCGTCGTGGGTCGTCGATGCGCCGGTTGCTCATCGCGGTTTGCACGACCTGGACGCGGGGGTTCCCGAAAACACGCTCGCCGCATTCGATGCAGCCATCGCGGCCGGCTACGCGATCGAGCTCGACGTTCAGATTCTTCGAGATCAGACCGTGGTGGTGTTCCATGACGGCGGGCTTCGCCGGGCGTGCGGTATCCGAAAGCGTCTCTGCGACGTGAGTTGGCGCGACATCGCAGGCCTTCGCGTCTTCGGTTCGTCGGAAGCGATCCCCACCCTCGAGCAGGTCTTGAGCCGCGTCGCCGGACGCGTCCCGATCCTCGTCGAGGTGAAGAAGGGCGCCCAACCAGACGCCATCGAACGCGAAACCTGGCGGCACCTTTCTCAGTACGCGGGCCTCTACGCCGTGCAGTCGTTCTCACCCTCGGCGGTTCGTTGGTTCGCCAAGCATGCGCCGCAGGTCATTCGCGGCCAGCTCGG
>JBCDFZ010000048.1:0-41236 GCA_039177115.1 Myxococcota bacterium | reverse complement strand
TCGCTTTTGGCCGAATCGCTGCTCGAACGGAGCGAGCATCCACCAAAGAAATACCAGCGTGATCAGCATCGAGAACAGGTACTGAGGCGAGGTGGGCGCCGCGAACACATGCGTGGCGAGCTGCCAAAGCGTGTGCGGGCCGATGTTGGCCGTGTCGAGTGCGAGCAGGGCGAAGATTGGAACGCCAGCCCAGTTCTGAAGCAGGATCTGGATAATCCAGGCTGCGAACATCGCGATCAGGAGCTTCTTGACGAAGGGGGTGAGTGGAGGGAATCGAAACACGAGAGCCTATTCCATGCTGGTGATGGGGCATTCGATGCCCGGTTCCTGGGTGATGAAGTCTACGGGTGGGAGATCGAGGATGAGGGTCGTACCTCCGTCGATGGTGGTGATGGGCTGTGAGTTGATCGGTGAGCAGTCCACGATGAAGTTCTGATCGGTCGTGGACCGCCACCGGTACCTATAGGGCTCGTTTTGGAATTCGAGGATCTCCCCCGTTCCTCCGCAGCGGCCGCGCGTCACGATGGTAGTGTCGAGAAACGCCCCCCCGTCGATGACTACCGCGTTCGAGTCGGACGCTGCATCGCATCGGAGCAAGAACTCCGGCGCCGCCCAAAACTCCGTTTCGTCTTCGTTGATGATCGCGAGCTCTACCAGTGCGATGTTTCCGCAGGTTTCCTCGTCTGGGTTCTCGCCGTTGACGAACCACTGGCCGCGCACCTGCACCTCACAGCCCGACGGGTTGAACCGGACGTCCTCGATGCAGCCCGACGTCAGGGCGAGACTCGCCGCCAGCCCCATGACGATCACGACCGTGCGCACCCACATTGGGGACAGCGTATCGCGCCCTAAAACGCAGTCAATATCGAGGATTGAATCCAAGTTGACACGACCGAAACCGTGCTTAGTTTGCTCCCAACGACGAGATCGGAGCGGGCCATGGTGGCGCCGGTCGCGGTTTCGCGAAAATCACCGAGTTCCACGCAGGGTGCGTTCGGAGCTCACGGAGGAGTGCGTCCAATGCTCGTACGATGGGATCCATTTGAAGAGATGAACCGCCTCCATGACCACTTCTTGAGTGGCAGGGGGCACAAGGAACGACCGTTTGCGGTTGCAGTTGACATTCGCGAAGAAGAAGACGCGTTCTTCGTCGATGCGGAGGTCCCTGGCCTTGCTGCCGAGGACGTGAAGGTCGACGTCGAGAAGAACGTGCTGACGATCCGCGGTGAGCGGAAGACCGACAGCGAGGAGTCCGAAGGCAAGTTCCGCCGAGTGGAACGCCGCTACGGGAGCTTCGCGCGGTCGTTCTCGTTGCCCGAGACCGTCGATGCGGACGCCATCAGCGCCGACCTGCGCGACGGTGTCCTTGGAGTTCGGCTTCCGAAGAAGGAAGCGCCAAGCCCGAGGAACATCGCGGTCAACGCTCAGTAAGGTCTCTCGACGAAACCCGAAGGCCCTGCCTCGGCGGGGCCTTTCTCAATTGCGGCCGCGTTTCGAAGCGCTCAGACGCGAACTCTCCCGACTCCCGACCGCAGATGGCGCATACTCCGTCGGACATCCTTCGTTAGGAGTATGAAGGTATGCACCTTCGCGGCGTTCGCGGGGAGGCTCAGCGAGGTCGAGGTGCTTCTCAAATGCGATGACCCGGAAGACTAAGATGAGCGCGTGCGGCTGCTTGCCGAGCGCCGTTCACGAGAACACTTCGTCCAGAAGCAGCTTTTGCTCGAGCTTGTGAGACGCCCCGGAGCCAGTCGCGGGGCTCGCGCTCTCGGGCCGGGCGACGCATCGAAGCGGCGTATCGGTGCCGAGGATCTCGGGGAGGCGCGCGCGCATGAAGAACCAGGCGCCCATGTTCCACGGCTCTTCCTGCACCCAGACCAGGTCGACGTCGTTCGGATACGGCGCCAGTCGCTCTTGAAGCTCGACAGCCCGAAGCGGGTAGAGCTGCTCCATGCGCATGATCCCGATGTCGGTCACGCCGTCCCGCTCGCGACGCTCGAGCAAGTCGTAGTAGATCTTGCCCGTGCAGAGGATGAGCCGTCGGACATTCTTCGGCTCGATGGAAGCATCGTCCGGGATGATTCGCTGGAACTCCCCTTCGGCGAGTTCGTCGAGCGTACTCACGGCGCGTCGGTGACGAAGCAGGCTCTTGGGGCTCATCACGATGAGCGGCTTTCGCCAAGGCCGGTGAACCTGGCGACGCAGGCAGTGAAACAGCTGAGCCGGCGTGGTGAGGTTGACCACCTGCATGTTGTCCTCCGCGCAAAGCAGCAGAAACCTCTCCAACCTTGCGCTCGAGTGCTCGGGCCCCTGGCCCTCGAACCCGTGAGGCAGCAGCATCACGAGCCCGCTCAGTCGATGCCACTTGTCTTCCGACGAGCAGATGAACTGGTCGATGATGACCTGCGCCACATTCGCGAAATCTCCGAACTGGGCTTCCCAGCAAAGTAGCGCGTCCGGCGAGTCGAGCGAGTAACCCCACTCGAACCCGACGACACCGACCTCGGAAAGTGGGCTGTCGTAGATCTCGAGGTGCGCTTGGTCCGGACTTAAGTGGCCGAGGCGGGTGTAGCGACGACCCGTGTTCTTGTCGTAGATCACGGCGTGCCGGTGGCTGAAGGTGCCGCGCCTCACGTCCTGGCCTGTGAGCCGGCAGCGTTGTCCTTCTACCAACAGGCTGCCGAACGCCAGGTTCTCGCCAGTCCCCCAGTCGACACCCTCGCCGGTCTCCATTACCGCGCGCTGCTTGTCGAGAACGAACCGCTTGATGCGCGGATGCGGAGTGAACCAGTCGGGGTACGTCGTGAGCCCGTCGAGGATCTGAACGAGATTCTCCCGAGGGAATCGCGTGTCGGCGTCGGCGACGCTGGTGTCTGAGCCCCCTCGGTACTCGGTCCAGAGGCCGAGCATCGAGGCCGGGATGAGGTTGTAGTCGCCGTTCTTCCGGGTGTCCTCGAGCGCGTTCTCGAGATCCTGTTGGCGTCGGTTCTTGATCTCTTCCGCTTCTTCGTCGGTGATCTTGCCGCGGCTCTTGAGGTCGTCGACGTAGACCTCGCGGACCGTCCGCTTCTGATCGACGGCGGCGTACATCACAGGCTGGGTGAATCTCGGCTCGTCGCCTTCGTTGTGCCCGTACTTCCGGTAACAAAAGAGGTCGAGTACGACGTCGGCATGAAATCGCTGACGGTACTCGGTCGCGAGCGTGACGGCCTGGGCGACAGCTTCCGGATCCTCGCCGTTCACGTGGAAGACGGGGCAGCGAAGCATCCGCGTGATGTCGGTGCAGTACGCGGTCGACCGTGAATCCTCGGGGATGGTGGTGAACCCGATTTGGTTGTTGATGACGACGTGGACCGTACCGCCCGTCCCGTACGCCTGAAGCCGGCTGAGGTTCAGCGTTTCGGCCACGACGCCCTGTCCTACGAACGCCGCGTCCCCGTGAATCACGAGCGGTAGCACGGTGATTCGCTGGTCGTCCCCCTTGCGGTCCTGCTTGGCTCGAACCCGTCCCTCGACGACCGGGTTCACGAACTCGAGATGGCTCGGGTTGAACGCCAGCGTCATGTGGACGTTCTTGCCGCTCGCGGTTTTGCGATCGATGGAGTAGCCGAGGTGGTACTTGACATCGCCCCGGCCGATGTAGGTCTCCGGGTCATCGTCTTCGAAGCCGGCGAAGATCTCGCGAACGTTCATCTCCATGATGTTGACCATCACGTTCAGACGACCGCGGTGAGCCATCCCGATGACGATCTCCTCGACTCCGAGCTCGGCTGCGTGCTCAACCAAGATGTCGAGCATGGGAATGACGCTTTCCCCACCCTCGAGCGAGAACCGCTTCGCGCCGGTGTACTTGGTGTGAAGGAACTGCTCGAAGATCTCGGCGTCGGTGAGCTTGGTCAGGATTCGAATCTGCTCGTCGCGGCTGAGATCGATGTGGTTGCCGGTGCTTTCCATGCGCTCCTGCAACCAGCTGCGTGCTTCGCGGCTTTCGAGGAACGTGTATTCGACCCCGATGGTTCGCGCGTAGGTGTCCTGCAGCCGTGCCACGATCGACTGCAGCGAGTCGGTCGCTGGCCCCGCAAAGTCGCCGGTCGAGAATATCGTCTCGGGGTCGACGTGGTCGAGGCCGTAGCGCTGGAGCATGAACTCGTTGGGAGGGACCTCACGGATCCCCAGCGGGTCGAGTTGGGCGAACAGGTGACCGCGAACACGAAATGCGTTGATGAGAGCCGATAGGCGCGCCTGTAGCTCCGTGGCGGCGAGGACCTCTGAAGACGGTGGGAAAGATGCGCGGCTGTCGGTGTCCGATTCGGGCGCGCTTGGAAGGTGCGGGGTGAACGAAGCCTCGGCGGTCGTAGGAAGGAACAGCGAGTTCCGGGCCTCGTAGCCGTCGCCGCTCCCATTCCGCCCGATCGGAGCTCCGTTGCCGTCCGTGGGCAACGCAGCGGGGCTCAACGTACCGCTCGCCGTCACCGGCGAGATGATCGTGCCTGCGCTGGTGATGCGCGGCCAATCATCGGGGGCGAGGCCTTCGAAGTACTTTCTCCATGCTTCGTCGACTGTGAGAGGGTTGTCCACCCATTTCAGGAACTGTTCTTCGACGAGTCCCTGGTTTACACCGAAATCTGCGGTCATCTCCGAGTCGCTGCCTCACTAACCCCGGGTCGCTTCGCATCGTAGCCCGTTCGTTTGTGCGGTGCTAGCACGTCGGCTGGTGGAGGGTAGGTTGTTGCCGCATCATCGAGTCGATGGTGAGGATCTTCGTCGTTCTGTCCGGCCTGTTCGGCTTTGTTGCGGTTGCGCTCGGCGCCTTCGGTGCTCACGGACTTCGCGCGCGCCTCGAAGCGCTCCCCGACGGCGCGAAGCGTCTCGAGTGGTGGACGACGGCGGCCCACTACAACCTGACGCACGCGCTCGCGTTCGCCGCGTGGCTCGTGCATCGAGGCGCGGGGACCCCCGCAACGGTTGCGGGTTGGGCCTTCTCTGCGGGTACGTTGGTGTTCAGCGGGAGTCTCTACGCGATGACCCTCACTGGCCAGACGAAGCTCGGGGCGATCACCCCGATCGGCGGCCTCGCACTGCTCGTGGGGTGGGCGGCGGTGGTCGTTGCGGGGCTTCGCCTACGCGAGCTCGGCTAGCGATCCGCAGCCGCTCAACGCTGTTGCTGTTGCAACTGTTGCTGCAACTGCTGCATGACCTCGGGCGGCAGCTGGTTTGGCTGCCCGGGCATCTGACCGGGTAGAGCCTGTGGCGTGGGAGGGGCTGCAGGTTCGGGCGGGCGTTCGAACGCCTCCGGGCCCGGCTGCAAGCGATTCGCGAGGTAGCTGCTCACCAGGTAGATCGTCGGGTCGCCCTTTCGTTGAAGGTAGTACTCTGACGATTCTTCGTCTTCGTCGCCCACTTCGAGCACGACGATGCTTTGGGCGCCCTCGTCGGGTTCCCCGCCTTCCTCCGCGTCAGATCCTTCGGGCGTGTCGGTCGAGAGGTAGAGCGTGACGGTACCCTTCGGCTCGTTCAGCCCGGCGCGCGCGTTCGACACGTCCTCCGAAGCGAAACCGGAAGCCGTGAGCCGTGCCGCCGTGGAGACGAGTCCTGCGACCTGCTTGCCGTCGAAATCCTCGATGCGACGGTACTTTCCTTCGGGGACCCAGGCGCCGTCCTCCATCGTGAAGGCAAAGTCGCCGTTCTCGCTCTCGAAGGTCACCCGATCGACCGTCTTGGCCTCTTCTTGGGTGACGCGCCGATCGCGCCAGTTTTTGAGGTCTCGGTCGAAAGGAAACCGCGCAGACCCCTTGACCCCAAACACTTCGGGTCGATCGTCGATACGGATCATCGTCACGCCGTTGGCGTACTTGCCGATGCGAACGTCGAGGGGGGGCGTCTCGTCGCCCATTCGCGCGATGACGGTGACCGCCTGCGCGTCGTCAACCTCGAGCCGTGCGTGGTTCTCCTCCCGAGTCGCCACGATCTGGATCGGAGTCAGCGCACTCAGTCGGTTGAGCGCGGAAGACACGTTGTTGGCGTCCGCGTCTGCGTCGAGGGGGCTCGTGACGCGCCACTCGTCTTCGACCTTTTCAAGCACCACGGTTTCGGCCCCGGCCTCGCCCGGGCGCGTGATCTCCATCGCGACGATGGCGTCCTCGTCGATCGAGATCGTGGGGAGCTCGACGACTGCGTCTTCCGCGGGTCGGTCCCGCGTGGTAACTGCCCAGACCGTCGTGGCGAGCAGCGCCACGAAGACGACGGCTCCGATTGCGACACGGTTTTTTCGCCACTGCATCTCGGGGGACCTCCGTGGTTAGAGTTTCAGGGTTTTCTTCATGTCCGCCCGACGCCGCCAACGAACGAGCCCGAACAGCGCGACGAGGAAGGGGATGCCGAGAGTGTTGAGCCACCGATAGGCGAGCTTCTTCGATTCCCAAGATTCGATCGCAGCCTTGCGCTCCTCGAGCGCAGCCTCGACGCCGGCCTCGTCGGCCGATTCGGCGGCCGCGAGGACCGTGTCCTCGGCGACGAGCACCGAGTCTGGAATGTCGAGGGCGGGTTCCTCGACAGTCTTGGCCCGAATCGCGATGAGATCGGAGTCCGCGGCCAGCCAATCGATGGCGTTCAATGCGAGCGCGAGGGCCGCGTTCATTTGCACTGCGCCACCCTGCGAAGGGGGCATGAAGGTGTCCTCGAGGAAAGCGCTCGTCCCGCTCACCAGCACCCGGACGTCCCCCTCGGAAGCTGGCGGAGACTGGACGTCCGACGGCTCGGCGCTCATCGCGGTGTTGTACGCAGACGGCAGCGTTCCCTCGACGGCAACCATCAAAGCGAACGGCCCGAGGTCCGAGGTCATGTTCCACTCACGGGGGTCGCGAGGCTCGAGCGAGATGGAGGGTCCGCCCATGGCCCACGAATCGTCCGACGAGTTGCCGAGCGTGGTCAGGGTTACTCCGTCGGGCGCATCGCCGACCTTGATCGGCGCGGTGAACGGCAGCATCGGCGCCGCGAGGCGGAACATCACCGGATGCTCTCTCTGCTCGGGCGTCAGCTGAAGCACGGGTATGGGGGGATAGGGCACGAGCACCTGGAGCCCGAGCGGTCCACGCATGGGTGCTCGACTGCACTGCGCGTCGAGCACGAGATCGCTCTGCAGCTCGACGCCCCACGTGCTCAGCAGTCGGTCGATCTCCGACTCGACGGGTTGCGCGGTGGGCGCGGCGCCCTGGATCTGGATGTTGAGGGAGCCCCCGAAGACACCGAGCGAGCCCCCGCGCATCACATACTGGTCGAGGCGTCGGAGCTCATCCGTGCTGAACGGTTCCTTCGGCCCGACTACGAGCACGGCGGCGAACTTCGGATCGATCTCCTGCGACGCGTCGACGGGTTCGAGGTCGTAGAGGCCAAGCACCGAGGCCAAGCTCGAGAGACCGGCTTCGAGCGTCGGGCTCCCGTGGCCGGCGACGATACCGACCGGTTTCCGGTCGCCTGCGAGTTCCTTGATCGCCGAGGTGATCGTGTACTCGAGACCCGTCGTGTCCTGAATCACGGGAATCGACTTCTTCCCATCGAGGTAGTTCAGGACGATCCCGCGGTACCCCTCGACCACGGCCACTTGGTCTTCTTCGATCTTCTGGTGTGCCACCGGCTGGACGCCGTCCTCGCGCGCGGCCTGCTGCTTCTCAGGGGTGTCCGGATTGACGAACTGCACCAGCACGTCGCCGTTCGACGCGGCCACGTACTCGGAGAGCAGGTCCCGAACCTGTCGCTCCGTCGCGTTGAACGGGGGCGGAAGGTTTTCGGTAAAGTAGGCCGTAACCTCGAGGCGGTCGTCCAGGCTCGACGCGAGGCGCGTCGACCCGTCCGCGAGCGAAAACAGCCGATTCGACGTCAGGTCGATACGGGGCGATGGAAAGTATGCGGCGAGGACGTTGAGCAGCACCAAGATGCCGCCCACGATCAGGAGAAAGATCAGCGACTCGCTCGCGGCACGCGTTTGGACTTTGGAAGCCATCGTCTAGCTCCAGCGCCTTGATTCCAGCGCACGGAATGCGAGCGCCAGGGCGAAAATCGTGATGGAGGCGAAGTAGAGGACGTCGCGCAGGTCGATGACGCCGCGGGTCATGCTCTGAAAGTGGTAGTCGAACGAGAGCCACTGCAGCACCCCGGTCATGCTCGCGGGCAGCAGCGGTAGGAACTTGTCGATCACCCAGAAGAACACAGTGATGCTGAGTGCGACGAACAGCGCGATGAGCTGATTGCTCGTCCAACTCGAGGCCATGAGGCCGATCGCGAGGATTGCGGCCCCCTGAAGAAGGAGGCCCACGTACCCGCCCACGACTGGGCCCCAGTCGAGGTCGCCGAGCGTCGACACGCTGATCGGGTAGAAGATCGTGAGCGCCAGCAGCACCGCGTAGAGCCCGAGCACACCGAGGAACTTGCCGACGATGACCTGGGCTTCCGTGACGGGCAGCGTGATCAGAAGCTCGATGGTCCCGGTGCGCTTCTCTTCGGCGAGCAGGCCCATCGTCAGGGCGGGGAGGGCGAACACCAAGATGAGGCCGAGCCAGCGGAACATTTCTCGCGCGCTCGCGCGCCCGAAGAGGAAGAACGTCTTCCAGAAGAAGAAGCCCAGCGTCAAGAGGACGACGCAGATGACGATGTAAGCGACGGGCCCATTGAAATAGCTGCGGAACTGTCGGCCGCCGATGGTGAGGATGTGCTTCACGACGCGGTCTCCTCGCTCATGGTGAGCTCCCGGAAGATGTCTTCGAGGTTCTCGCCCCGCTGTTCGAGCCCCAACAGAACCAGCTGTGACGACACGGCGGCATTGAAGATATCGGCGCGGAGGTCTTGCGTTCCTTTGGGTACCACGACCACGGTGGCTTCTCCCGCGGCGTTTGGCTGGACTGTTACACTCTGCGCATCCTCGATTGCGGAGAACGCTTTTTCGAGCGCGGCGGCCTCGTGACCGTTCTGTTTCACGGTGGCGACGAAGCGAGGCTTGCCGGCCCGCGCGGCGAGCTCTCCTGGAGTGTCGTCCGCGACGATGCGACCCTTCGACACGATCAACACGCGGCCGCATGTCACCTGCACCTCGGCAAGATTGTGCGTCGAGAGAATGATCGTCCGCTCTTTTCCGATGTCGCGAATCAACTCGCGAATCTCCGACGCCTGGTTGGGGTCGAGTCCGCTCATCGGCTCGTCGAGGATGAGCACAGGGGGCTCGTGGATCAGGGCTTGCGCTAGCCCGACGCGCTGGCGATAGCCTTTTGACAGCTCACCGATGGCTTTCCCCACGACGTCGCGAAGACTGGTCTCGTCGGCGACGGCGACGATGCGATCCCGCACTCGAGTTCCCGTCAGGCCGCGCATGCGAGCCACGAACTCGAGATACTCGAGCACCAGCATCTCGCTGTAGAGCGGCGTGCTCTCCGGCAGGTAGCCGATGGCCTTGCGAACCGCGATCGGGTCTTCGAAGATGTCTGCCCCCGCAACCTTGGCCGACCCGTCGGAAGGCGCGATGAAGCAGGTGAGCACCTTCATGGTGGTGGTCTTACCGGCGCCGTTGGGTCCCAAAAAGCCGACGACCTCGCCACGCTTCACGTCGAAGGTCGCGTTTTCGAGTGCGGTAACGGGACCGTAGTGCTTGGTCAGTCCTCGCGCCTCGATCATCACATCGCTCATACGTTCCTCGGTGTGATCCTCCCGGTTTCCTGCCGGGGCTGGCCGATGTTAGCGGGGGCCCTAGGCTTGTCAAGACAGGCACGGAGGCCGCTGTTCGCTGCCGCACAGAATTTGTTTGGGGGCGAAATACTGACGGTTTCGGAGGTGTTTGAGCTTGAGGACCTGCGTGGCACGATCCCAGTCATGAACCCCCCGGCGCGATGGAAAGAGGTGCGTGCGCACCTTTCGATGAACCGTCATCCGAGGGTTCGCCGCCTGCTCGACGTATGGCCCCTCACGCCGCTCGGGGTGGCTCTTGCCGTCGTCGCGTGCATCGCGCTTTTCGGGTTCGGCTACGCCAAGCTCGACCTGGTTCTGTTGGTGCTCGGCTACGGGGGCGCCGGGCTGATTGCGCTTTCGACGCTGTCGGTTTGCCTGACCGCGCTCGTCACCTTTCTGCGTCTCCGAAAGGCCGAGAACGCGTGGGAGGTCGTACGATTCGAAACCGGGCGCGCCTCGTCGACCGGCTTTCGGCTGCCGGCGCTGAGGTGGCTTCCGTTGGTGCGGCTCCGCTGCACCTGGGACCCGCCCCTCAGGGCGGAGGTCGAACAAGAGTCCCGCAGTGGAACGATGCGCGAGCAGGTGACGCTAGAGAGGCGCGGTGTTTTCGCTGCCGTCGTGCGGCGCGTAGTCGTCGAGGACGCGTTCGGGCTGGCGCGAGTCGCGTTTCGTCTGGGCCAGGAGGGTCCGATTGAGGTCCTCCCTCACCTCGGCGGGCTTCGACGGCTCCCCGTGCTGACTTCGCTGACGGGAGGGGACGAGATCCCTCATCCCATGGGGCTCGACGACGGCGATCGCGTGGAGACTCGTCGATACATTGCGGGGGATCCGGCGCGCTTCATCCACTGGAAGGCCTTCAGCCGCACGCGAAAGCTCATGGTTCGGGTGCCCGAGCGTTCGTTGAGCCGGGCGCGCAGAACGGTCGCTTACCTCGTGTCGGGCGCTCACGACGAGGCTGCTGCGGCCGCGGCTCGCGCTGCCATCGAGGAAGAGGCGCTCGGGGTCGATTGGCAGTTTGCGGCCGACGGGGCGCCAGAGGCCACGTCAGACCGCGCGGAAGCCCTCCACAAGATCATGCTCTCGGCAGGCGCCACCTCGAGCGGAAGCGGGATGAGACAGTTCCTCGCCGAGGTCGATCGAAAAGGGCCTGCGGCCTTCGTCGTGTTCGCGCCTCCGAGGCTCGGCTCCTGGGTGGGCGAGCTGGCCGCCCTTTCGCGGCGTCGGGTCGGTCGAGTTCGGGTGGTCATCGCGCTCGACGCCGTTGCCGAGACCGACGCGCCTTCGGGCTGGAAACGGTGGCTGCTATCGACGACTCCGAGGGTTGGTGTCGGGCGTCGAGATGTCGAACAACTCGGTCGGGCTCTTGGAGAGCTTCGCTGCGAGGTCGTCATGATCGATCGCCGGAGCGGACGAATCCTTGGCGACGCAAGCCGCGTGACGACCTGGTCTCAGAGGGCGGCGTGACGGAATCCCGCCCGACACTCTCCGTTTTCGCGTCGGCGCTCTCCGAACTCGGTCGGGCGTCGATTCACGGCATCGCGTGGGCCGTGCTCGTGGCCGCGCTCGCCCCGCCGGTCGCGTCGGTGGCCGCGTTCTTCGGGGGTGTGGTGGGCAGCCTTGCGGGGGCCGGGGTCTCACGTACCCGGCTTCGGTCTGCCATCATCGGCGTCTTCTCCGTCGTTGGGCTGCTGTTGATTCTTGCGCTTCGCTGGGGGCTTACGGGTAGCTCGGCTTTTGCGAGCCTTTTCGGCCCCCTCGGGGCGATGCAGGCCTCGTCGGTGCTCACGGCCCTGGTCGGGGCAGGGGTCGTCAGCGCGACACTTCGCGCGTGGTCGCGCCGGAGACCGCTCTTTGCGGTGCTAGAGCTCCTTCTCGTCGCCGTGGCGTTCACGCAGCTCTTCGTCCCGCACCGGAACGGAGCCATCAATCGACCGTTCTATCTTGCCGACTGGATCATCGCGCTCGGGTGGGATCCCACGTGGCTGTTTCTCTTCATGGGCGGAACCGCCACCGTGTTCGGTCTGCTGTTCTTGCTCCGCGAGCAGCAGTTCGGCCGGGCGCTTCTGAACCTCGGCATCGTAGGGTTGCTTTTGGCCCTCGTCGTGATTGCCACGCCCACGATCGGCATGCCGCCGGCGCCGCCCGACGGCGGCGGACTCGGCCTCCGTTCAGAAGAGACCGATGGAAAGAACGGCGAGGGGGGGGAGCCTCAGGACCAGCAGGGGCCCTCGAACGGCGAGCTCGAGTTTCGAAACAAGTACAGCGACGGCGGGTCGCGGGTGCCCGTCGCAGTCGTGTTGTTTCACGACGACTACTCGCCACCGAGCGGCGTCTACTACTTTCGTCAGGGCGCGTTCAGTCAATACAACGGGCGCAAGCTCGTCACGTCGGGCCGTCAAGACGTCGACCGCGATCTGATCCGTCACTTTCCCTCCCGACCGACGACCATCGAGGGCGCGCCCGACAGCAATGCGAATCGTGGCCCCCTCGAGACGACGATCGCGCTCATGGCAGACCATACCCAGCCGTTTGCTCTAGAGGCCCCGGTCGAAGTCGAGCCGCTCGACAATCCGCACCCCAACCGTTTCCGCCGCGTGTACCGCGCGACCTCGGGAGTACTTACGTCCGACTACGATGCGATGCTCGGTGGGCGAGCAGGCGACCCCGAGTGGTCCGAAGAGCAGTGGTCGCACTACACCGAGGCACCCGACGATCCTCGCTACGACGCTCTGGCCGAGAAGATCGTGTCGGAGCTTCCGCCGGCCATGGTCGACGATCCGATTGCTCGCGCGTTTGCGGTGACCTCTTGGCTAAGCCGGGAGGGAATCTACAGCCTCCAAAACGAGCACAGCGGCGCCGACGACCCGACTGCGAGCTTTCTCTTCGGGGACCTCACCGGGTACTGCGTACATTTCGCCCACGCCGCGACGTATCTGATGCGCCAACTGGGCGTTCCTGCCCGTGTGGCCACCGGCTACGCCGTGAGCGAATCAGCGCGGCAAGGGGGGTCGGCGCTTTTGCTTTCCGGCGCAGCTTCCCATGCGTGGCCCGAGGTCTACGTCGACGGATACGGATGGGTGGTGCTCGACGTGTACCCACAGCAAGCCCTCGATCCGCCCGAGGCGCCCATGGACCCCGACCTGCAGCGCCTCCTCGGGGAGCTGGCGCGGGGCGCGTCGCCCCTGCCGATCTCGGCGACCGACCTTCCGAAGCTCAAAGAGCTCGCGCGCAGCGCAACGCTCACCCTCGCGACCTGGGTGGGGCTCGTACTTCTGGTGACCCTCCTCGTCCTCTACGCAGGGAAGGGCTGGCGACGCCTCGCGCCACAGTGGACGTCAGGGCGTTCCCTCGCACGCGTCGTTTACCGAGCCGAACTCGACCGCGTCGGAGAGGTGGCGATGCTTCGGTCGACCGGCGAGTCACGCGAATCGTTCGCTGCGCGGATCCGAGATCGAGTGCCCGCCTTCGAGCACCTGACCGACGCGCATATCGCCTCCGTGTTTGGAGGCCGAACGATCGACGCAGCCGAGCTGAAAGAGGACGCCGTTGCGGTTCAGCGCGAGCTTCGTCAGGGTTTTCCAGCCTGGAAGCGGTTTTTGGGCCTGATCACACCGTGGTCTTGGTTACGGTCGAAATGATGCCATCCTTAGGGAGTAGCGCGCAGATGCAGGAAGCGATTCAACCCCCCCTCGAAACCTCGTTGACCGCCGTTCAGGAGGTTGCGGACCGGCTGGGCGCGCGCCTCCGTGCCGCGGTTCGCGGTCGCAACGACGTCGTCGAGCTGATGCTGGTCGCCCTTCTCGCAGACGGGCACGTGCTTCTGGAGGACTACCCCGGCTCCGGGAAAACGACTCTCGCGCGCGCCCTCGGAGGGGCGCTCGGTGCGTCGGGGCCAGGCAGTGACGTGGCTACGTTCCGCCGGATCCAGTTCACGCCAGACCTCCTTCCGAGCGACATCACGGGGACCAACGTGTTCGACGTGGAAAGCGGCCGGTTCTCCTTCCGCCGCGGCCCCGTGTTCGCGCACATCGTCCTCGCCGACGAGATCAACCGCACGTCGCCGAAGGTGCAGGCCGCGATGCTCGAGGCGATGGCCGAGAAACAGGTCACCGTCGACAACGCTTCCTATCCACTCGACGACCTGTTCTTCGTCATTGCCACGCAGAACCCGCTCGACCTCGCCGGTACGTATCCGCTGCCTACGCCCCAGCTCGATCGCTTCCTGTTCAAAATCGAGATGAACCACATCGATCGCGCCTCCGAACTCGAAGTGTTGGATCAGTATCCGCGGCAAAGCCTCGACCTCGCCACCGACTTTCCCGGTGTGAGCCGCGACGAGGTGCTCGCCGCGCGACGCCAAGCCCGGGCAGCCGTCCACGTTGCGCCGGTCGTGAAAGAGGCGCTGGTAGACCTGGCAAGGCTTCTTCGATCGGACCCGCGGGTGCTTCAGGGTGCCTCGACCCGCTCACTGGTGTTGATGCTTCCTGCACTCCAGGCGCGCGCCGTGATTCACGGTCGCGATTTCGTCTCTCCCGAGGACGTCGAGGCGCTCGCCCCTTACATCTTCAAGCACCGACTCGAATGCGCGCCGGGCGTCGAAGACATCGACGCGCTCATCCGAGAGTCGACTGCCGTCGAGATCGAAAAGCTCGCGCGGGCGAGCTTGCGGCGCGGTTGAGTCTGATGCGTGGGGTGCTCGCGCTTCTGGTCGCCGTCGTCGCCGTGGGGTATCTACAAGCCCACGCGCTCGCCGACGAGATGACCGATCCGCTGCTGCTCGAGGGAGAAGAAGCGACCCCGCAGGAGGCACAGCTCTGGGAGCTCATCGAGCAGCGCCGCTACGTGAAGGCGCGCGATGAGGCCGAGCGGTTTCTTCTCGAGCACCCCGACTCCTACGTGGGTCACCTGGTTTTTGCCGAAGCCCAGCATCTCGGCGAAGCGAACTTCCCGAAAGCGCTTTTTCACGAGCTTCGGGCCCTCGAGCTGTTCGAGGCGGAGCATGGGAGTAGCCCTACGGGAAGCCAACCCTGGCGCTGGCACGGCCGGATTCTGACGGCGCTCGCGACCACTCACGGGAATCTCGAGCACTACGACGAGCAGCTCGAGTTCATGGCGCGCTTCAACGAGCTCTACACGCCCCAGCTCAAGGCCGAGCTCGCCTGGCCGTTGATGAAGAAGCGCGCGTTCGAGGAAGCAAGGCTCGCGGCCGAAGATGGGCTGGCCACGGGAGACCCCTACCAGATCGAGCGGGCCAAGAACGCGCTTTGCGCCATCGAGTTCGAGGCGGGAGACGACGAAAAGAGCTACGAAACCTGCCGCGACGCGGTGGAGTATGCGCGTGACCATTTCGGGAGTGCGACCGCGGTCGACCTCGGCAACTATGCGGAGGCGGCCCGATCAATCTTTCGCTTCGACGAGGCAGAGCGCCTCCTCATGGAGGCCACCGACCGGAGCGTGTCTTGGTACGGAAACCCCTGGCTCGAGCTCGCGGACCTCTACATGAGGGCCGGGCGCTTTGCGGAAGCGCTGTCTGCGCTTCGTGAGGTGCCACGTCATCGCGCTGCGCGACCGGCGCACGTAAGAGACTCCGACCGGAACGAAGCGCGTCGGTCGCTTGCGGCGTTTCTCCTTCTGATGGGCAAGCCCGACGATGCGCTTCGCATCACCGAGAAGGCACTAGTGCTTCCAGACCGTCGCGCGCACAACAGTCGCGATCCCGAGCAAGACCGGAGCATCGTGGCGCTTCTCGATCGACGCGCGCGACGCATGATGGCCGAGCTCACCCTCGAGCAGGCCGCCGGGGCGCCTTTTTACGAGCGCTGGTGGGCCCAAGTCGAAGCGGCTTGGCTCCGGTTCCAGGGCTGGCTGAGCGGGCGGCAGGCCGCGCGCTTCCTGAGCGACGAGTCCAGACTCGTTGGAACGTTCGCGATCGGAACGGCACGGAGTGCGGTAATGCCTCCGTGGCTGACTGGAGAGCTGGTCTCGGTACTCGGAGCGGGTGTCGTCCGCGCGGCGGTCGAGCAAGCTCGCGCGGAAGACGAGAGGCCGGGCGCAAGCGTCTACTACAACTCGGTGCTCGCGGAGGTCGCGCTCGCCCAGGGCGAGTACGACGAAGCGGTCAGGCTGGCTCAGGAGGCGTTGGCCGAAGCGCAGCCTGGCGATGCCCTCCTCTCTGAGCGTGTGCGCGCCGTCATGGCCGCTTCGCTTTCAGACCCTCGCCAAGCCGTCGCGCTCTATGAAGAGATTCTCGGTACCGACCCGGGGCTCTTTCGCCGTCTCGGGTGGGCGCTTCCCGTGGCGATCGAGGATTCCGGCGCAGGGATCGATCGTCAAATCGCAAATGCGCTCCACCGCTCCCCGCGTTTCACCGATTCGGACGACGGCTTCCGCCTCCAGGTGACGGGCTCACAGGCTTGCCTCTTCGGCAGAACGGGCGCGTCGTGGGGTTGCAGCGACGTTGACCTCCAAGAAGACGACACCGATCGAACCGTCGTCGAACGGGCGCTCGACTCCTTTCACGCCGTGGTGTTCTCCCCTCGCGTCGATCTGAGTCGCATCGACATCAACTCGCTCGACGGCTCGAACCGCGTGACTCGAAACCCCCTCGACGAGCTGCTGCAGGACTAGCCCTCGGTCACGCATCGAACTGGTCTTCCGCAGTGGACTATGCGTTACTTCGCGCGTGAACCGTACTTGGGTGCGTCTTCTGCTCTTGGCCGCTTTCCTGATCGGGGTGTACGTGCTCGGCAAGACCACCGGATTTACGGATCAGCTCACCGTCGACGGCATTCGCGAGTCGATGCGCAACGCAGGTGTTGCCGGGTTCCTGGTCTTCATCCTGACGTTCGCAGTCGGGCAGCTGCTGTACATTCCGGGTTTCGTCTTCGTCGCGGTGGCGGGCCTTGCGTATGGCCCGGTTTGGGGGTCGGTCGCCTCCATCATTGCGGCGACCATCTCCGTCGGCGTTTCCTTCGTGATCGTGCGGACCATCGGAGGTCAGCCCCTCAAACAGATCAAACAACCTTTCCTGAAGAAATGGCTCGACCGCCTCGAGGAAGAGCCCCTTCGTTCCATGATCGTCATTCGGTTGTTCCTCTGGGCGATTCCGCCCGTCAACTACACCCTGGCGATGTCGGGGGTGGGTTTTCGCGACTACATGGTCGCCGCCATCATCGGCATGACCCCCCCGTTCATCTTGATCTCCGTGCTGTTCGGGCTCGGCGTCGACCTACTCTGAGCCTTGGCGCCCGGCTGAACCCCTAGCGCTTGATTCGCCGCGTGAGCGGGATGCTTGCGTCCGGGATGGTTTCGTCGGCGCCTCCGCGCAGCGACAGCGACCGGCCTGCGGGGTAGCTTTTGGTCACGGGCTCGTCGTTTCCGAGACGCCTTCGAGCTTCCGCGACACTTTCGGCAAGGGTGGCCTCGTCGACCGGTTCCGGGAGGGCCTGCAGGAGCTCGCTGAGTTCGCGTCCCATGGAAAGCGCGGTCTCGTGGCGGTCGCTCGGGTCGAGCTCGAGGGCGCGGCCCAGCACTTCGCAGAGGCCGGCTGGAAGGTCTCCTCGCACGTCGCGGAGGTTAGGGATGTCCATCCCTCGGATGGTGCCGATGACCTTTACTGGGTCCTTGCCCTCGAACATCTTCCTGCCCGCGAGCGTTTCCCAGAGCACGACGGCCGTGCTGAAGAGGTCGCTCTGCGCGCTCGGCGCCGCCTCGTAGGTGAGCTCCGGCGCGAGGTAGGAAACCTTGCCTTTCACAAAACCTGGTTTGGTGAAGCTGCCCCGATCCATTGCGCGGGCTAGTCCGAAGTCGGTCAGCTTCACCACGCCGCATTTGCTGAGCATCACGTTTTGGGGCGTCACGTCTCGGTGGAAGACCGGCGCCGGCGATCCCGCCTCATCGGTGCGGACGTGTGCAGCGTGGAGCGCGCGGAGCACCTGCACCCCGGCGGCCGTCACGATTTCCCAGGGCGTCGTCTCCCCGCTGTCTTTGTAGGCAGAGCGCCACTCGGCGAGCGTCAGGCCGTCGACCCATTCGAGGATCAGGTAGTATTCGCCGGTCCGGTCTCGATCGAAATCGTGGATCTGCGCAATGTTTGGGTGTTCGAGCTCGGACACCACGCGTGCCTCCTCGACGAACATCTCGAGAAACTCGGGGTTGTGGCTGAGCGGTGCGAGGACTCGCTTTACGGCAACCGGCCTCGTGAACCCCGCCGCGCCGTGGGTCCGGCCCCGATACACCTTGGCCATACCGCCCTCGCCGGCGAGCTCGAGTACCTCGTATTTGCCGCCAAGAAGCTCGGCCATAGGGTGGGTGCGCCTCAGCTTTCTTTAGCAGAAAGCACGGCGTCTAGTTCACCCTTCTCGAACATTTCGCGAACGATGTCACAACCGCCGACGAACTTCCCGCGCACGTAAAGCTGCGGGATCGTTGGCCAGTTGGTGAACTCCTTGATTCCCTGACGGATGGCCGGGTTCTCGAGCACGTTGATGTCCTGAAAGTCGGACCCCGAACGGCGGAGCACCTCGACCACCGTGGCCGAGAAGCCGCACTGCGGGAAGTGCTTGGAGCCCTTCATGAACAACACTACGTCGTTGGCGTCGATGAGCCCCTGAATCTGTTCGCGTACCGAGTCTTCCATGTGATTAACCCTCTTGCTTCTGCCAACTCTCGGGCGAGTAGGTCTTGAGCGCAAGTGCATGAACGGGGCCGGCCATCAACTCGCCGAGTGCCGCGTAGACCATCTGGTGCTGTTCAATGCGGGATTTCCCGTCGAATGCGGCCGAGACAATCAAGGCCTCCCAGTGGTCCTTGGTCCCCGTGAGGTCGGTCACCTCGATGTGGGACACCGTTCCGAGCCCCTGCCGAATCCGCTCCTCGAGCTCTTGTGCTTCCACCATCGTCGAGCCTCCAGTTCAGCCACTTTCGCTACGGCCCAGGTCCACGATTGTCAATCGGGGCGCCTTCTGCAGGCGCTGATCTTGTGCTTAATTCGACGCGTGACCAACCCCATCTCCCATCAGCCCCGTCGCGTACTCGTCACGGGTGCCAGTGGTTTCATCGGCTCGAACCTAGTGCGGGTCCTCATCGAAGAGGGGATGGAAGTCCGCGCGCTCGTCGTTCCCGGTGCGAGCACCCAGAATCTCAACGGGCTCAACGTCGAGATGGTAGAGGGCGACCTGACGGACCCCGACTCACTCGTCCCGGCCGTCGAGGGTCGAGATACCGTCTACCACCTCGGCGCAATCTTCGACTATTGGCTTCCGAAGCCGGTCGAGATGTTTCGCGTCAACGTCGAAGGCACGATCCATCTCCTTCGTGCCGCGGTCTCGGCCGATGTGACGCGCGTCGTCCACTGCAGTTCAGTTGCCTCCATCGGGACCTTACCCAACGAGCTATGCGCCGACGAGAACACGCCGTTCAACAACTGGGACACCGCTGACGACTACACGATGAGCAAGTACATGGCCGAGAATGAGGCGGTTCGCTTCGACGGTCGCGGTATCGAAGTCGTGTGCGGGCTGCCCTGCCTCCCGTTCGGCCGGAACGACATCACGCCGACGCCGACGGGAATGCTCGCGCAGCGCTATGTACTCGGACAGAACCCCTCGGTGTTCACCGGCGGTGCCAACGTGGCGAACGTGCGTGACATTGCCGCCGGGCTTCATTCGTGCGCGACGCGCGGTCGACCTGGAGAGAGTTACATCCTCGGTGGGCACAACGTGACGTACGCCGAGTTCGCCCGTGTCCTTTGTGCAACGGCTGGGTCGAAGGTTCCGAAGTACACCGTGAACCCACGGAAGCTCGCTTGGCTCGGCCGACTCAACGAGTGGTTCGCCAACCTGACGGGGATCAAGCCTTACTTCGCGGAGAAGGGCATGCTCTACATCGGCAACCGCTATTTGTTCTTCGATCTCTCGAAGGCGGTCGACGAGCTCGAGTATCAGGTGACGCCGCTCGAGGACACGCTCGCAGAGGCGGCTCGCTGGTTTCTCGACGAGCGGGATCGCGTTCTCGCAGGAGACGTCGTTCATCCCGCGGAGCCGCCCGAGGCGACCGAGACGGCCCGACACGCCGCAGTCTCAGTCCATGCCGAATAGCGTCTTCACGGACGGGCGGGACAGCACGATGATGGTAAAAATGCCCAGGATCGTCCCGAATGGGAACGCCAGGCACTCGCCCCAGGCGCTCAGGTAGCAAAACGTCCACCACTGACGCTGACGGATCTTGAGTCCCATCAGGAGGAAGCCGACCGCCGTGAGGAGGGTGACTACCAGAAAGACGATGAAGAGACCGGTGAACCATGCCCCGGCGTTCTGGAGCATCGCGTCGGCGCCGGCCATGGGGTCGACGCCCGCCTGTCCCGAGATGTCGCCCATGGTCAGGTTGACCTCGCGACCGATTTGCTTGGCCAGTCTTGCCCCGAGCATCGCGTAGGCAATCAGCGGGATGATGCCGAGCATCGTGAGGCCGGCCATCATGAAGTGGCCTACCGAGAGCGCGCTCAGGTGCTCGGTGTCCTCTGCGCTGGCAACTGGTTCCAAAACGGCTCCCCGTGGAATCGTGCTATGGAGCGGGATCATGGGCAAGGTCGCATTCGTATTCCCGGGCCAGGGGAGCCAAAAAGTGGGCATGGGGCGCGAGGCGTACGATGAGTTTGAAGCAGCGCGAGCCGTCTTCGATGCGGCAGACGTTGCGCTCGGTGAGGCGCTGTCGACGCTATGCTTCGAGGGCCCGGAGGAGAACCTCAAGCTCACCGCGAATACGCAACCTGCTGTGTTGGCGACGTCCATCGCGCTCCTGCGTGCGCTCGACGCGACGTTCGACGTCGTGGCGGGTCATAGCCTCGGCGAGTACTCGGCCCATGTTGCCGCCGGGACACTCGATTTGGCCGATGCGATTCGCCTCGTCCGGAAGCGCGGGCAGTACATGCAGACCGCGGTCCCCTATGGCGAAGGAGCGATGGCCGCGGTGCTGAAAGCAGACAAAGACCTCGTCGAGCGGATCTGCTCTGAAGTTCCCGGTTTGGTCGAAGCCGTCAATTACAACTCTCCGAAGCAGATCGTGATTGCTGGTGAGACCGGTGCGGTGAAAGAAGCGGGCGTGAAGCTGAAGGAGGCAGGCGCGCGCGCGAGCACGCTCCCCGTGAGCGCGCCTTTCCATTCTACGCTGATGGAGCCCGCCGAGCGTCAGCTCGCCGGCGACATTTCGTCGATCCCGTTTTCAGATCCTGGCTTGCCCGTGTACGTCAACGTCGACGCCGTCCCCGTGACCGAAGCGGCGGCCGCGAAAGACGCGCTCCTTCGACAGGTGAGCCGCCCCGTCCGCTGGGAAGACAGCGTGCGCCGCATGATCGCCGACGGCGTGTCGCTCTTCGTCGAGGTGGGCCCTGGCCGCGTGCTGAGCGGGCTCCTCGTCCGAATCGACAAGGATGTCGGGCGGGTCAGCGTCCAGGGGCCATCGGACTTTGCTCCGGCGCGCGAGGCCATCGCGGAAGCCCGGGCTGGCTGATTTCACTGTAATTTCAGCCCTCTGACACATTGCCATACCCGGCGTTTGACCCGGTTTTCAAATCTTGTAGAAACGCGCCGCCCGATTGCAATTCAAGCAATTCACCGGGATCGGGCCGAATAGAGGTTCAGCCGATATGCACAATCTGATTTACGCAGCCCCTGCAGCGGGCGTGCTTGCTCTGATTTTTGCCTGGTCCAAGGCGCAGTGGGTCGCCAAGCAGAGCCCGGGCGAGGCCAACATGGTCGAGATCGCGAACCAGATTCAGGAGGGCGCGCTCGCGTTTCTGAAGGCTGAGTACCGCGTGCTCTCCGGGTTCGTCTTCATCGTCGCGGGCATTTTGGCGCTCGCCTACGCGGGTGACCCGACGCGCGGCTGGGAGATCGCCGGCGCGTTCGTGATCGGCGCGCTGGCTTCGGCCGCGGCAGGCTGGGCCGGTATGAAGGTCGCCACCAACGCCAACGTCCGCACCACGGCTGCCGCGAGGGACGGCCTGGCTCCGGCGCTCAACGTCGCGTTTTCTGGCGGCACCGTCATGGGCATGACGGTCGTCGGCTTGGCGACCGTCGGCCTCGGCGGGCTCTACATCCTCTTCAGCCAGGGGTTGGGCTGGGAGCTTGCCCGCACGGTCAACGTCATTACCGGGTTCTCCATGGGTGCTTCGTCGATCGCGCTCTTCGCGCGCGTGGGCGGCGGCATCTACACCAAGGCCGCAGACGTCGGTGCCGACCTCGTCGGTAAGGTCGAGTCCGGGCTTCCCGAGGACGATCCCCGTAACCCCGCGGTCATCGCTGACAACGTGGGCGACAACGTGGGCGACGTCGCCGGCATGGGCGCCGACCTCTTCGAGTCGTTCGTCGGCGCCATGATCGGCGCGATGGTTCTCGCGCTCGGCTTTGCCGCCGTGAGCGACGGCAGCTCGATTGGCCCGGTCATCCTTCCGCTGGTGATCGCCGCCGCAGGCACCGTCTGCTCGATCGTCGGCACCTTCTTCGTCCGAACCAAAGAGGGAGGCAACCCCCAGCACGCGCTCGACGGCGGTGCGTTCGGCGCGGCCGGCATCACCGCGCTCGCGACGTTCGGTATCGCGTACTACCTCTGGCCCGAGGGCGGCACCACCACCGCCGCCGGGCAGCTCGTCGAGTGGCTCGACGTCGGAATCGCAACCGTCGCGGGCCTTGCCGCCGGTGTCGCGGTCGGCATGATCACCTCGTACTACACCTCGATGGAAAAGACCCCCGTCGACAGCATCGCCGAGCAGAGCAAGACGGGAACCGCCACGAACATCATCGCCGGACTCGGTGTCGGCATGCAGTCCACCGCCATGCCGATCCTCGTCATCGCCGCAGGCGTGGTCGTTTCGGCCGAGGTGGCAGGTCTCTACGGCGTTGCGATTGCGGCGCTCGGCATGCTCTCCACCACGGGCATTCAGCTCGCCGTCGATGCGTATGGTCCGATTGCCGACAACGCGGGCGGCATCGCCGAGATGAGCGGCCAAGATCCCCAGGTTCGCGAGCGCACCGACAAGCTCGACGCGGTCGGCAACACCACCGCCGCCATCGGGAAGGGCTTCGCGATTGGCTCCGCCGCCATGACGGCGCTCGCTCTCTTCGCCGCCTTCGCGCAGACCGCCGGCATCACGGGCATCGACATCTCGAAGCCGCTCGTCATGGCCGGTCTGTTCATCGGCGGGATGCTGCCGTTCCTTTTCTCGTCGATGGCGATGAAGGCGGTCGGCGTGGCCGCCATGGACATGATTCAGGAAGTGCGTCGGCAGTTCCGTGAGATTCCGGGCCTCCTCGAGGGGAAAGCCAAGCCCGACACCGCACGCTGCGTGAAGATCTCCACCGAGGCCTCGATTCGCCGCATGCTCGCGCCGGGCGCGCTGGCCATCCTGACTCCGGTCGCGGTCGGCTTTCTGATGAAGGCAGAGGCGCTCGGCGGTCTTCTCGCTGGCGTCACCGTGTCGGGCGTCCTCATGGCGCTCTTCATGTCGAACTCGGGCGGTGCTTGGGACAACGCCAAGAAGTCGTTCGAAGGCGGCGGTTACAAGATGACTGACGGCTCCGTGCACCCGAAGGGAAGCGAAGCGCACAACGCTGCGGTCGTGGGCGATACCGTCGGTGACCCCTTCAAGGATACGGCCGGACCCTCGCTCAACATCCTCGTGAAGCTGATGAGCATCGTGGCCCTCGTCATCGCCCCGCTTCTCGCGGGCGGCTGATACCAGCACGATTCGAAGGAAGGCCCTGCGAGCACGTCCTCGCGGGGCCTTTTGCTTTTGGGCACGGGGGGCTAGGTTCAGCGGCATGGTCGATCCCACACGGACGAATGCTTGGGCCGCGCTCGCGCGACACTACGACGACATCGAGAGCCTGCAGATGCGGGACCTCTTCGACTCTGACGGAGAGCGCGCGTCGAAGTTTTCGCGGAGTCTCGGCGACCTCCTCTTCGACTTCTCGAAGAACCGCATCACGGACGAAACCGTGTCTCTTCTGATCGAGCTGGCGGAGGCATGCGAGGTGCCCGCCTGGATCGCGAGGATGTTCGAAGGCGACGCCATCAACGGAACCGAGGGGCGTGCGGTTCTCCACACTGCGCTTCGCAATCGAGGCGAGCGCGCGATCGTCGTCGACGGCTCGGACGTGATGCCCGGCGTCCGCGCCGTCCTTCAACACATGCGTGAGTTTTCGACCGCGATTCGCGATGGGTCGTGGCGCGGGCATACGGGCAAACCGATCACCGACGTCGTCAACATTGGAATCGGCGGGTCGGATCTCGGTCCCGTGATGGTGACCGAAGCGCTTCGACCGTACTGGCAGGAAGGCCTCCGCGCGCGGTTCGTATCTAACGTCGACGGAACGCATCTGAGCGAGGTGCTTAGGCAAGTAGACCCCGAAACCACGCTCTTCATCGTCGCGTCCAAAACCTTCACGACCCAAGAAACGTTGACGAACGCCCGATCGGCGCGCGCTTGGCTCGTCGATGCGCTCGGTTCGGAGGACGCGGTTGCCAAGCACTTCGTTGCGCTTTCGACCAACGCGAAAGAGGTCGCTGCCTTCGGAATTAGCCCGGAGAACATGTTCGAGTTTTGGGACTGGGTGGGCGGTCGCTACTCCCTCTGGTCCGCAATCGGCCTATCGATCGCATGCGTGATCGGGATGGACCACTTCGAAGCGCTCTTGCAGGGGGCCTTCGAGGTCGACGAGCACTTCCGTACGACGCCGCTCGAGGAGAACGTTCCCGCGCTGATGGGACTCCTCGGCGTTTGGTACAACGGGTTCTTCGGGACGACATCGCATGCCGTGCTGCCCTACGACCAGTACCTTCACCGGTTTGCGGCGTATCTTCAGCAGGCCGACATGGAGAGCAACGGCAAACGCGCCTCACGCGACGGTGCGTTCGTCAGCTACCAAACCGGACCGATCGTCTGGGGTGAGCCTGGAACCAACGGGCAACACGCGTTTTACCAGCTGATCCATCAAGGGACGCAGCTCATCCCGTGTGACTTCA
Source organism: Myxococcota bacterium (assembly GCA_039177115.1). Taxonomy (GTDB): domain Bacteria; phylum Myxococcota_A; class Polyangia; order Polyangiales; family Houyiibacteriaceae; genus SG8-38. The sequence continues at coordinate 16,504 of JBCDFZ010000048.1, read as the reverse complement.
TCGTGCCCGCGCAGAGCCAGAACCCGCTCGGTGCGCATCACGACATCCTCGTTGCAAACTGCATCGCGCAGACCGAAGCGCTCATGCGAGGAAAGACCGCTGCCGAGGTGGAGCAGGAGCTTTCGGCGGCAGGCCTCGGGGCTGACGCGATCGAGAAGCTCACCCCCCACAAAACCTTCCCAGGAAATCGCCCGAGCAATACCTTCATGCTTCCAAGGCTCACACCGACTGCGCTCGGGCGGCTCATCGCGCTCTACGAGCACAAGATCTTCGTCCAGGGCGTGATCTGGAACATCTACAGCTTCGACCAGTGGGGCGTCGAGCTCGGAAAGCAGCTCGCGAAGGTCGTCCTGCGCGAGCTGACGGGGGCGCCCGGGGCACATGATGGGTCGACGCAGCAGCTCATCGAGTACTATCGTCGCCACCGAGACTCGGCTTCATGAGTATTTTGGCGATAGATATTGGCGGCGGCAGCATCAAAGCGCTCTCGATCGGTGAGGATGGGGCTACCGTCGGGGCGCCTTCGAGCGAGACGACGCCAGACCCCGCGCGACCGGAGGCGGTGTTGGGCGTCATTGAACGGCTCGCCGAGAAGGTCGAGGTGTATCACCGGGTCTCCATCGGTTTTCCGGGCATTGTTAAGTCGGGGGTCACGTTCAACGCGCCGAACCTCGGCAACGAGCTTTGGGCGCAGGTCGCGCTGGCGGCTCGGGTGGAGGAGCTCCTCGGCGTGCCGGCGCGCGCGGTGAACGACGCTGACCTTCAGGGGCTCGGCGTTGTAGAGGGGCACGGGGTGGAGCTCGTGCTGACACTCGGGACGGGGATGGGCGCTGGGCTCTTCACACGGGGGATGCTCGTTCCGAATCTCGAACTCGGACATCACCCGTTTCGCGATGGCCACACCTACGAAGACCTGGTGCGGGACACCGAGCTCAAGCGAGTCGGCGCAGAAGAGTGGTCCGGGCGCGTGTTCGATGCCGTCGTCCAGCTCGAGAAGCTCTTTAGCTACGATCGCCTGCACCTCGGCGGCGGGAACGCGCGCCACGTGCAGCGGGATCTTCCCGCGAACGTTCGCTTCTTCGCTCTCGAAGACGCGCTTCAAGGGGCACGTCGCCTCTGGGACTGGCCCTAGTCGCCCTAGTTGCCGAGGCGGACGAACGGGTTGAGCTTTCGCTCTTCTCCGATGGTGGTGGTCGGCCCGTGGCCGGTGATGACCAGCGTTTCTTCGGGCAACGAAAAGAGCTTCCGACGGATGGAGTCGACGATCTGCGACATGTCGCCACCCCAGAGGTCGGTGCGACCGATGCTGCGTGCGAACAGCGTGTCCCCTGCGATGACGACGGGGCGGTCGCTCTCGAGCGTCAGACAAATGCTCCCCGGGGAATGCCCCGGCGTGTGAACCACGTCCAACTCGAGGCTGCCGGCGTGAACCGTATCGCCGTGAGCCACGAAGCGGTCAATCTCGGCCACCTCCGGGGCGCGAAACGGCGCCCGAAACCCGTCGAGCTGCATCTGCACGCCTTCGTAGAGGAAGAGATCGTCCTCGTGGATCATGTTCGACGCGTGCGTGGCTTCCTGAACTTCTTTCGTCCCCCCGATGTGGTCGAAGTGCGTGTGCGTGTGCACGATGCCTTCGCAGGTCAGCCCGAGCTCCGCGAGTCGCGATAGGATACGCGGGGCCTCTCCGCCCGGGTCGACCACGATGGCCTTCTTGGTTTCCTCGTCGCCGAGGATGACGCAGTTGCAGCCGAGGGGAGCGACGGAGAAATGCTCGACGATCATGCCTGTGGCGTAGCACGAGTTGTAGGGTCGCGGTGAAATGCGCACGGACCGCCACCGATCGTTGCCGTCTGCTTTCTCACGGAGGGCGGTTGCCGTAGGGGGGGAGGGTGCGTTTGGTGTACGTGTCTCATTCCTTCACCCCAATGGGAGCCCCGCTCAGCAACGTGGGTGGGATGCAGCGGGTTGCGATGGAGCTGCATTCGGCCCTCGAGGCCCGAGGTGACGTCGAGCTCCAGACGATGGCACTCCGATCGAGCTGGCGCTGGGTTCACGTTCGTTCCGTTCCGTTCCTCGCTTCGGTGGGGGCACGCCTTCCCCGGCTAGCCAAGCGCTTCTCGGCCGACGCGGTGCTGTTCACGAGCATGACCACCGCGCTGCCGCTCCTCGTTGCGGGTCGCTCCCTGCGCTCTCATGGCGTTCGCGTGGCGGCGATCGCGCATGGGCTCGACGTCACCGACACCAACCCGGCCTACCAGACGGCGCTTCGCCGGATCGTACCGCACCTCGACCTGGTCATGCCCGTGAGCCGCGCGACCGGCGAGCAGCTCGAGGCCCTCGGGCTTCCGAAGGAACGGATTCAGGTGGTCCACAACGCCGTCGACGTCGAGCGGTTCGCGAGCGCAACCAAGGCCGCATCGAGCCGTTCGCTTCGGGTAGGCGAACATCAGCTTGCCGAAGATGCGTTTCTCTTGGTGGCCGTCGGGCGACAGGTTCGCCGGAAAGGGTTCTCCTGGTTCATCGAACACGTGATCCCCAAGCTGCCCGACCGCGTCCATCTCTGGCTGGCGGGGGACGGCCCCGAACGGAGCGCCATCGAAGGTGCCATCGCATCGAACGGTCTCGGCAGCCGGGTTCGGTGCCTCGGGAAGGTCAGCGAAGCCGATTTGATTTCGCTCTATGCTCGAGCCGACCTCTTCGTCATGCCCAACATACCGGTCCCTGGCGACATGGAGGGATTTGGCATCGTGATGCTGGAGGCCGGAGCGTGCGGCGTGCCGACCTTGGCCGCTGCCCTAGAAGGCATACGGGACGTGATCGAGGAAGGCGTCAATGGCTGGCTCTGCACGAGCGGGGACGCGGATGGCTTTGCGGATCGCATTCTCACGCTCCTCGACTCCCCCGAAGCGCTCGGCGAGATGCGCGCTAGAACCGCCGACTACGTGTCATCGACGTTTCGGTGGGAGCACGCGGCGGGACGCTATCTCGACGCGCTCGCCGATTGACAGTCTAGACCGTCGGTGCTGACATTCCCGGCCATGAAGGTACACAGCGACAGCTTCCAACATGGCGAGTTCATGCCCGTACCCTTGGCTTTCGGGAAACGAAGCGCCGACGGCAAGATCGACCTCGCCGACAACAAGAACCCGCACCTCGCGTGGTCGGACCTTCCGGAGGGGACGAAATCGATTGCAGTGATCTGCATGGACCAGGACGTTCCGACGAAACCCGACGACGTGAACCAGGAGGGACGTGTCGTGCCCGCCGATCTTCCGCGGACGGACTTCTCCCACTGGGTGCTCGTCGACGCGTCGCCGAGCTCTTCGATCCCCGAAGGCGCCCACAGCGACGGCGTCACGGCTCGCGGCAAGGACGGCCCTACAGCGCCAGACGGGACGCGTCACGGCATCAACGACTTCACTAGCTGGTTTGCAAGTGACGCGGATATGTCCGGTGATTACTTCGGCTACGATGGCGGCTGCCCGCCCTTCAACGATGCAATCATCCACCGCTACACGTTCACGGTCTACGCGCTCGATGTCGATCGCGTGGCTGTCGACGGGAACTTCACTGCCGCGGACGTGCTCGCGGCGATCGAGGGTCACGTTCTCGGTCAGGCGAGCATCATGGGCAAGTACACCATCAACCCGGACGCCCAGGAGCCCTGAGCTCCTGCGATGACCCGACAGGACAAGGCCGACCGCATCGGGTCGATCCTCGACGAGCTCTACCCGACGCCGCCCATCCCGCTCGACCACTCCGACGCCTTCACGCTGTTGGTGTCGGTGATGCTGAGCGCTCAGACCACCGACAAGAAGGTCAACGAGGTCACGCCCGCGCTCTTCGCGAAGGCGTCGACCCCGGCGGCCATGTCGACGCTCTCCGCCGAGCAGATCCTTCGCTTCATTCGGACCGTGGGGCTTGCGCCGACGAAGGCGAAGAACCTCAAAACGACGGCGACGCTTCTCCTCGAACGCCACGCCGGTGAGGTGCCCGCCGACATGGACGCGCTCGAGGCACTTCCCGGCGTCGGGCACAAAACGGCGTCCGTCGTGATGTGTCAGGCGTTCGGGCAGCCCGCCTTTCCGGTCGACACACACATCCACCGGCTTGCCGCACGCTGGGGCCTCTCGAGCGGCAAGAACGTGACCAAGACCGAAGTCGACCTCAAGAAGGTCTTTCCGGAGGACACCTGGATTCGGCGGCACCTCCAGATCATCTACTTCGGTCGCGAACACTGCCCCGCCCGTGGGCACGACCTCGCCACGTGCCGGATCTGCGGTTGGGCGGCCACCAAGAAGCGAATTCGCGAGGAATCCCAACGACGGTAGCGTTGTTGGGGTAGTCGGGACGCGCGAGGCGACCCATAGTGGCCGTGATGAGCATCGCCTTCCGATTGCTTGGGATTCCGATCCGCATCCATCTGTGGTTTTGGCTGATGGCGCTTTGGCTTTGGTCGATCAGCCCCGAGCAGAGCTGGGCCGGCCTTCTGGTGTGGGTTGCGGTCGTCTTTCAAGGCATCGTGATGCACGAGATGGGGCATGCCCTCGCGGGCAGAGCCTTTGGTCGCTCCCCGCGCATCGAACTAGTCGCCCTGGGGGGACTCACCTGGTGGGAGCAGCGTGAGCCGATGAGCCCGGGCCGCAGCCTCGTGGTCAGCGCTGCCGGTCCCGCGGTTGGCATTCTCGTTGGCCTGCTTTCTCTGCTCGCCATGGATCTGCTCAAGATTCCTGACCCGTCGCTCGCACGGTACGCGTTTCGTTCCCTCGTCTGGGTCAACCTCGGGTGGGGGCTGCTCAACCTCGCTCCCATCATGCCGCTCGACGGCGGAAACATCGTGGCCTCGCTGTTCGAGTTCGTCGCGCCTTCTCGCGGGCGGCTCTTCGCAACCTACGTCTCCTTCGCGGTGATCGGGCTGCTCCTCCCGGTGACCATTGCCTATAAGCTCTACTTCGGGACCATCATCTTGGTGCTGCTGGGCTTCAGCACCTATCAGGTGTTTCGCGCCGAGCGGAGTAAGCCCCTCCTGGGACCGAAGGGGCTGGTCGGGCAGGCGTTTGCCGCGCTCGAGCGCGGGGACGGCCAGTCGCTCGTGAGCGTCGCGTCCGACCTCGTGAACCAAGCGGGGTCGGCGGCCGATCTCGATGAGGCGTTCCATCTGCTCGGCTGGGGTCGCCTCTTGAGCGGCGAGGCCGATGAGGCCTACTCCGCGATTCGCTCGATGTCCGGCGAACGCACCGCGGATCCGGCGCTCGAAGGGGCCGTACTGACCGAGCTCGGACGGCCCAACGAGGCCATTCCTCTCCTCGAAGAGGCGTGTGAGCGGGGTGGCACGTTCGCCGAAGGGTATTACGTGCGCGCTGTACGAGACCTCGGCGCGTTTGCCCAGGCAGCGCAGTTCCTGTCCCGGCCTGGGGCTCCGACACTTTCCGAGAAGGCGGTGCAGGCGCTTCACCATTTCGCGCTGACCGCGGAGGCGTTCGACGCGGCCAATAAGCTCGCGGGGCTCCCCGCGCTCCGGCCCGCCGCCGATGAGAGCCCGTAATTTAGGGCAAAATCACCCCTGCCAGGTATTATTTGCATCCATGCGAATCGTGGAATATATCTGACCATGGCCGTGGCCGTGCAGGATTCTCCCCGGTGGGAGCTCTATCGCCTTCTCGGCGAGCCGAGCCGTCTTCGGCTGCTGGGGCTCGCCTCCGAAGACGAGCTCTCCATCGGTGAGCTCGCGGAGCTGACCGGCGAGGCGCAGCCGAACGTCTCGAAGCATCTAAAGCAGCTGCGCGAAGCGGGCCTGGTCGTCGTGCGGCGCCAGGGCACGCGCGGTTTCGCAAGCCTTGCGGCCGAGCTTCACGGCGACCCGCTGATCTCCGATGCGGTTGCCGCTGGCCGAAAGCTCTGTGCCGAGGACGGGAGCCTTCGTCGCGTGGCCGAAGTCATTGGTGCACGCGACGAGCAGACGCGCGCGTTCTTCGCCAGTCCAGCGTCGGGTGCTGCGGAACGCCCGGCTGCGGAATGGGCGGCGTACCTGACCGCACTCCGCGTTCTCCTGCCTCGGCGCGCGCTTGCCGTCGATATCGGCACGGGCGACGGTGCGCTCGTCGAGCTCCTCGCGCCGCTGTTCGATCGCGTGCTCGCCGTCGACCGTTCGGCCGAGCGGCTGAAGGTCGCGGAAAACAGGCTGTCCCACCAACGCTACGACCACGTCGAGCTCATTCAAGCGGACTACCAGGACCCCGTCGTCGCGGCGCGCGCGCAAGCGCTGGGCGGCGCCGACTGCGTGCTCGCCGTGAGGCTCCTCCACCACGCGCCGAGGCCGAGGCAAGCGGTCTCGAGGATTACCTCGTTCGCGCGTCCAGGGGGGCAGGTCCTCATCATCGACTACCGCGCCCACGACGATGAGGCCATGCGTGAAAGACAGGCCGATTTATGGCTGGGCTTCGAGCCGTCCGAGCTCACGGCCTTCGCCAAGTCCGCCGGGTTGATCGACCCGGAAGTTTTTGCCATTCCCGCAGCGCGATACGGGTCAGGCCCGGACACCCACCTGCAGTGGCAGGTGCTCGCTGCGCAACGTGATCCCAACCAGGAGACAGAACCATCATGAGCCCGAATCCAGATCTCAAGCACAAGGTTGCCGACCTCTCGTTGGCCGAGTGGGGGCGCAAGGAGATCGCCATCGCCGAGCACGAGATGCCCGGTTTGATGGCGCTTCGGCGCGAGTACGGTGCGCAGAAGCCGCTTGCCGGCGCGCGCATCGCCGGATGCCTTCACATGACGATCCAGACCGCCGTTCTCATCGAGACACTGCGCGAGCTCGGCGCCGAGGTGACTTGGACCAGCTGCAACATCTTCTCGACCCAGGACCACGCCGCAGCGGCCATCGCCGTGACCGGTGTTCCGGTCTTCGCGTGGAAGGGCGAGACCGAAGAGGAGTACGACTGGTGCATTCACCAGCAGCTCGCTGCGTTTGACGGCGGCAAGGCGCCGAACCTCATCCTCGACGACGGAGGCGACCTCACCGCGATCGCGCACGAGAAGTATCCCGAGATGTTCGAAGGTCCGGACCGCATTCTCGGTCTGTCGGAAGAGACGACGACCGGCGTCCACCGTCTCTACGAGATGGAGCGTGACGGCACCCTCAAGTGCCCAGCCATCAACGTCAACGACTCGGTCACCAAGTCGAAGTTCGACAACCTCTACGGCTGCCGCGAGTCACTCGTAGACGGCATCAAGCGAGCCACCGACGTCATGGTTGCAGGCAAGGTCGCGGTCGTCGCCGGCTACGGCGACGTGGGCAAGGGCTGCGTTCAAGCCCTCGCCCGAGCCGGCGCACGTGTGCTCGTCACCGAGGTCGACCCCATCTGCGCGCTTCAGGCGGCGATGGAGGGTTACCAGGTCGTCACGATGGAGGAGGCCGCGCCAATCGCCGACATCTTCGTCACGGCGACGGGGTGCTGCGACGTGGTGACGGGCGAGCACATGAAGCAGATGAAGAACGAAGCGATTCTCTGCAACATCGGCCACTTCGACTCGGAGATCCAGATGGCTTGGCTCACCGACGCTGCGAACGGCGTCGAGGAAGAACCCATCAAGCCTCAGGTCGACCACTTCATCTTCCCGGACGGCAAGCGCATCATCGTCCTCGCGCGAGGCCGGCTCGTGAACCTGGGCTGCGCGACAGGTCACCCGAGCTTCGTCATGAGCAACTCCTTCACCAACCAGGTGCTCGCCCAGATTTCGCTCTGGGCCGAGCGGGACAAATACGAGCCTGGGAAGGTGTACGTGCTCTCAAAGGAGCTCGACGAGAAGGTTGCGCGACTCCACCTCGGCCAGCTCGGAGTGAACCTCACCACGCTGACCAAGGCGCAGGCCGACTACTTGGGCGTTCCGTCCGCAGGTCCCTTCAAACCGAGCTACTACCGATACTAGTCCGCCATGGTCTCGCTGCTGATCGAGACTTGGCGCTACTTTCAGTCGCATGATGGGCGATTGCTCTCCGGAGCGATCGCCTTCTACGCGGCGCTCGCGCTCGCCCCGCTGGGCGTGCTGATGGTTCTCATCGCTTCGATCGTCCTCCCCGTCGACGAGGCGCAGCGCGAGCTGATCGCTCAGCTCGAAATGTTCGTCGGACCGGACCTAGCGAAGTTTCTCGCACAGGCGATGTCGGACATGAGCACGGAGACGGAGAGTCTCGCCGCCCCGATTCTCGGCGGTGTCTTCATGATCTACATGTCCGCGCGCCTCTTCACGATGCTTCGTCGCGCGCTCAACCACATGTGGAGCATCCGGCCGAAGCTGCTCGTCCATGCCCGAACGGACTGGCGTCAGATCCTCCAGCGGAGGCTCCTGGCGTTCGCGATGGTGCTCGCGTTCGGCGCGTCGCTCATCGTCCTCGTGCTGCTGCACGCCGTGGCCTCCGGTGCGGCACGCTTTCTCGGGGGCTCTGGCTATCTGCTCACGCTCGGACAGTTCGGGAGCGCGTTCGCCGTGCTGACCGTGTTGATCGCACTCACGTATCGGTGGCTCCCGGACGCGTTCATCTCCTGGCGCGACGTCATCATCGGGGCCGCCGTCACGTCAATCTTCATCGTCGGAGGCTCGCTTCTGATCGGACTCTACCTCGGGAACGCGAGCCCTGCTTCGTGGTACGGGGCGGCAGGCTCCCTCATCGTCCTGCTGCTGTGGATCTTCTACACTACGCAGATCTTTCTTTTGGGCGCGGTGTTCACGCGTGCTTGGGCTCGTCGGCAGGGTCGCGCGATCGAGCCGTTGCCGTATGCCGTGCCGGTCGAGACGCCGAGCTATCGGCCGCACGGCGCCGGAGGCGAGGTCACGGCGGACGAGCACCTACCTGGCGCTACTTGAAGAACGGCAGTTTCTTCAGCGCCGTGCCGTAGATCGTGCGAATCATGCCGTCGATTTCGTCGATGGCCTGCTGGGTGTGCGGGTACCAGACCCGCTCTTTCTTCATTCCCCACTTGTCGATGATGATCGGCTGTTCGTGGGTGTAGTTCCGCAGCGCACCGAGACCGTTGGCGTGGCCGAACCCGCTGTCTTTCATCCCGCCGAACGGCGCTTCCGTGGCTCCGTACGCCATCGATGCGTCGTTGATGACCACTGAGCCGGTCTCCATTCGCTTCGCCAGCTCGACGCCCTTCGTGATGTTCTTGGTCCAGACGCTTCCACTGAGGCCGTAGTGCGAGTCGTTGGAGAGCCGGATCGCCTCGTCTTCGTCTTTGACTCGCATTACCGTGATGATCGGCCCGAATGTTTCCTCGCGCATCAGTTCCATGGAATGGTCGACATTGCGAACGAACGTCGGCTTGTAGAAGAGGCCGTTCTCCGTGTCGGATTCGCCGCCGACCACGATGTCGGCCCCTTTTTGCCGAGCATCTTCGATGTGTCGCTCGATAATCGGGAGCTGGTGGTCCCAGAAGATCGCGCCCACGTCGACGTTGTCCCCATGGCCGTACCGTAGCTCTTTGACGATGTTGGCGACGAGTCGCTCGAACTCGTCCGCCACGCTTTCCACGACGTAGACACGCTCGACGCCCATGCAAACGTGGCCCGAGTTCAGCATCGAGTTGAACACGGCGCCCCCCGCCGCGCGTTCTAGGTCCGCGTCCTCGCACACGATCATCGCGTCCTTACCGCCGAGCTCGAGCGTGTACGGGATGAGCTGCTGCGAGCAGGCCGCGGCGATTTTCTTGCCAGTCCCGACGCTTCCGGTGAACGAGATCTTTTGGACGCCGCCGTTCACCAGTGCGGCGCCGGTCTCGCCGTCGCCGAACACGGTCTGCACGACCCCCTCGGGAACACCAGCTTCGCGAAGCAGCTTCACGGCCCAGTCGCCCGAGTAGGGCGCCACCTCGGAGGGCTTCAGCACCACGGCGTTTCCGGCGAGCACCGCTTGGACCGTGGGGTTGAGCGCGAGCGGGAATGGTCCGTTCCATGGCGTGATCACGCCCACCACGCCAAGTGGCCGATAGTGCATGATCAGTTTCTTGAACGGACGGAGGTAGCCGTGGAGCTTTCGCTTCTCGTCCGATAGCTCTTTGACTGCGCGTCCCGACCAGAAGTTCAAGTAGTCGCACGCCGGGACGATCTCCATCATCAACGCTTCGAGCTTCGACTTGCCGGTCTCTTTGCAGATCGTGTCGACGACCTTGTCTCGCTGTTCGACGAGCGGCTGGATCGCACCTCTCACGATGCGCGCGCGTTCCGCGATGGGGACCTGCGCCCACTCCTGCTGCGCGTCGCGCGCCTTGGCGATCGTCCGAGCGACGTCGTCCGGGCTGCTCACGATGATCTCGCCCACCGGCTCTCGCGTTGCCGGACTTCGGATCCCCAGTCGGCGCCGCCCTTCGGGCGTCTCGGGAAGTGGTTCGACGATCGCCATTCCTTTGCTCCTCGGCCCGGCCGCACGGAAACGGCGGGTGAAACAGGTTCTACTTTCCTGGGCCGCGAGCGCAAGCGCTCGACGGGTTTGTCATGAGTGGAATCTTACACATATATTATAAACATGCGTTGGCGTTGGTTGGTTCTGGGGCTTCTGCCCCTGTGGGTCGCGTGCGGCGACGGTGGGGGCGTCGGCGCTCCCCGGATAGGGACAGGCGGAACGGCGGGCACGGGCGCCACGGGCGGCGACGGCGAATGCGACTGCCCTCTCGGCGAGGCCTGCGCCGACGACGGTTCTTGTGTGTCGGCGTGCGGCGACGTGTCCGCCTGCGTGTTTGGAGGAACGTTCCAGTGCTGCGCGAGCGACCGGGTATGCAGCACGGGGAGCTGCGTCGCCGAATGCGCGACCGGAGTCGAGTGCAATGGAATCTGCTGCGAAGGCTCCGAGCAGTGCTTCGAGGGCGCGTGCGTCAGCGAATGCCCGGATACGTCGCTCCTCTGCGGCGCGAACAACGAGCTTTGCTGCGACTCGGGGCAGGCCTGCATTGGGGACGGATGCGTCGATCTCGGAGACTCCTGCAGCGTGGGCGAAGACTGCGCGCTCGAGGAGCTCTGCGAACCGAGCCTTGGCCGCTGCATTCCGCGTGACTCGGTCGAGATCTGCGAGTTCCGGCCGCCGGTCGGCGAGTTCGAACCGACGATTGGATGTCGCTGGACGCCGCCTGCAGCGCCGCCTGGGGCCACGTCCGAGGAGATCGACATTGCGGCAATGGCCGAAGTCGTGATGACCCCCGCCGTGGCCAATCTGTCGGACGACAACGGCGATGGAGCCACGGATACGCTCGACACCCCAGACATCGTGTTTGTGAGCTTCGACCGTACGGCCAACGGATGCTGCACGAGCCGGGGCGTCGTTCGCGTGGTCTCGGGCGCGTGCAACGAAGATGGCACCATGAACACCTTGGCGACGCTCAAGGGCTTGGCTTCGGGCGATTGGATCGGCAACTCGACTGGAGTCGCGCTGGGGAATCTCCACCCGGATACACTCGGAAGCGAACGCGCACCGGAAATCGTGGCCACGTTCAAGAACGGCGGAACGGTTGCGTGGAGACGTACCGAAGACGACGGCACCGCGTGGGAGGTTCTTTGGCAGAACGACGATCTGCCTACGAATCAGCATACGCGTGGCGGGGCGCAGCCTTCGATCGCCGACCTCAACGGGGACGGTCGTCCGGAGGTGATCATCGGTAACGTGGTTCTCGACGGGCCGACGGGATTCGGCCCGGACGACCCGGGCCTTCCTGCGGGTGCGGTGGCGTGGGACGGACGCGATCTCGAGGCTTCGACCCCCACATCCAACCTCGGCATCGGGAACAACGCGTTTCTCGGTCCGGCCTCGACCGTGGCCGATCTGGATCGCGATGGCTTTCAGGAAGTCGTTGCAGGCAACACGGTCTACTCCTGGGATGGCACCGAGCGGTGGACCTGGGAGTACTCGACCACCAATTCCCCGTGTGGGGGTGTGCTCGATTGCGACGGGTTCAATGCCGTGGGCAACTTCGACTCCGATGACGACGGTGAGGTCGTGATCATTCGACTCGGAGAGCTGTTCATACTGAACCACGACGGGACGCCGGTTCCTGGGGTTCCTGTCCCGATTCGAATCCCAGGATACGTGCCCGCCGACGGTTCCGGGCCAGGGGATGTCGCGCCTCCGACCTATTCTCCGGCGGCCTACGTGCCGACCGAGCCGCTCTACGATGAAGACGGCGACCTGCTACCCCCAGAGCGTATCTTGTGCCAGGACCAACTCGTCCTGCTCGCCTACGACGCGGACGGCAATCCGATCATGAGCGGAGGCCAGCAGGTGACCGTAACCACCGCCGGCGAGAACGAAAGCGGGCCTCCGACGATTGCGGACTTCGATGGCGATGGGTTTGCGGAGATCGGAACCGCGAGCTCGACTGCGTACGTGGTCCTAGACCTTCAGTGCACCGGGGATCCGCGCCCAAACGGCTGCCATCCGGACCGAGAGTGGGTGCGCTGGATGGTGGCAAACGACGACTGCTCCAGTCGGGCGACCGGCTCGAGCGTGTTCGACTTCGAAGGGGATGGGTCTGCCGAGGTTGTCTATGCGGACGAAACGACGTTCCGCATCTTTCGCGGGACGGACGGCGCGATCCTCTATGAAGACGATAGCCATGACAGCAACACGCGAATCGAAATGCCGATCGTTGTCGACGTCGACAACGACGGTAAATCCGAAGTGGTGATCCCAGAACCAAACGAGGACGACGACCTCGGCGGCATCGAGATCTGGGAGGACGCGGACAACAACTGGGTCCGGACGCGTCGGATCTGGAACCAGCATGGGTACAGCGTCACCAACGTGACGGAGGACGGCCAGATCCCACGGTCGCCGGAGCCCAACTGGTTGAGTTCGCGTCTGAACAACTTCCGACAGAACGTGCAACCCGGGGGTCTGTTCGATGCGCCTGACTTCGTCGTCCGGCAAATCCTGCGCACCGACTGCGACGAAACCCAGTTCACGTTCTCGATCGAGGTTGGCAACGATGGGTCGCTGAGCGTGCCGCCCGGGATTCTCACCCACGTCGTGGTGGAAACGCTCGACGGTTCCGAGAGCTTCGACCTCGGTGCCTACCCCACGACCGACTGGCTGCTGCCCGGCCAGAGTGAGCTGCTCGAAGTGGTGTTTCCGCTTCCCGATGACGTCACCGAGGTACGCGTGTTTGCCACCGTGGATGACGACGGCATGGCTGGCGAGCAGTACAACGAGTGCGTCGAGGACAACAACGACGCGGCCTCGAACCCGATCTCCTGCACCACCGTCGAGTAGGCGGCGGACAGGGGTCCCTGAAGAGGGGTCTGCCCTTTTTGGCGGGACAGGGATATACCCCTGGGTCCCATGCTTCGACCTTCGATAGCGCCCGCAAGCCGCATCCTCATCCGCCAGGCTGAGGTGGGCGACCTCGAGGGAGTGCTCCGTGTGTGCGAGACCCACGCGGAGTACTGGGACGGTCGACTTCCCCCCGAGCTCCGGCTCTCCGACTACTTTCGTCGGGCGCTCGACAAGCAGGACGAGGTCTTCCAGTTCTGGATCGCGCAGAACGGACAGGGATCCGTGTTGGGGTGGGAGATGCTCTCCGCGTGCAGCTCCGATCCGGCGCGCCGTCGCCTGACGGCAGAAGCGACGACGTGTCTGGTGCAACAGAGCGGATCGCTCGGGCGTACACTGGCAACCCACGCGATTCGGCATGCCGCACGAACCCCGCTTCAGTACCTCTTCGCTCAGGTTCCCACGCGCGACACGCTCATGGTCAGCGTTCTCGAGGCGGTGGGCTACGAAGAGGTCGGCGTCATCCCACCCGCGGCCAAACCACCCGCGCAGCCAGAACGCCTCGAATTCGTTTACGTCGTCGACCACTAGGCCGAATCCCCCGTTGCGCCCGAGGCCCCTTGCCCTCCACGGGGTTTCCGATAAGGTGGCTCGCTCCGGAGGCTTCATGGCGACGAAGCGCAGCCCCAGCAAAGCATCAGCGACCAAAAAGACCGCGAAGAAGCGAGCGTCGAAGCGCCCGAGCAAGTCGCCGCCCAAGCGAGCCACCAAATCGCCGAAGGCAAGCGCGAAGAAGCGCTCCAGCAAGCGTCCGGCCAAGAAGAGCACTGCGGCGACGGCTACCAACGGTGCGGCGAAGAAGTCGAATGGGGCCACAAAGAAGTCCAAGCCCGCCCGCAAGCGAACGACTCGAGCAACCAGCAAGTCGTCCACGAAGCGGAGCACTCGCCCGGCCAAACTGAAAGCGTCCCGCGAGAAGGCGGCGGCCGTTCCAAAGGCGGCACCTATCCCTGACGTCGTGACCGTCACGGCCCCGCTTCCCCCGACCGCGGTGCCTCCCGAGCCGCAGGTCCGGCCCTCGGAGCCCCCCGCGCAGCCTTGGAGCCCGAATCCCAACCCGGGGCAATCAGCCCGTGAGTCCTACCTCGACGGCGTTCCACGCGACCACGCCGAGGTTCTCGCCGGGTTTCTCCGAGTCGTCAAAGCGGCGGCAGGGGATATCCGAACGCTGATCATTCAGGCAATCGCGCTCAGCAACCAGAGGCGCGATCGCTTCGACCGATGAGCGAGCCAGGCCGCATCGCCATCGTCGGTGCTTCCCTCGCAGGGCTTCGAACGGCCGAGTTCCTTCGGCGCGCGGGTTTCGAGGGCGAACTCACCCTCATCGGCGAGGAGCCCCACCTTCCCTACGATCGGCCGCCGCTCTCGAAAGAGATCTTGCGCGGCGAGTGGGAGCCCGATCGGTTGGCTCTTCGTCGTAAGGACTACGACTCGCTGTCTCTCGACCTCCGCCTTGGTCGACGCGCGATTCGGCTCGAACCGGATTCTCGAACCGTTCGTCTAGACGACGACTCGGCGGTCGCGTTCGACCGACTCGTGGTCGCCTCCGGTGGAAGTGCGCGTCGGCTTCCGGGTCAGCCCGAGATGCAGGGTGTCTTCGTTCTACGCACCCTCGACGACGCGATTGCCATTCGAGACGCGATGTCGGCGGCGTCGCACGTCGCGGTCATCGGAGCCGGCTTCATCGGTGCGGAAGTGGCGGCGTCCGCTCGCCAACGAGGCCTTCCGGTCACGATGATTGAGGCACTCGACGCACCCTTGACCCAAAGCCTCGGACCCACGATCGGCGCGATTTTGCAGGGCGTGCACGAGGGTCGCGGGGTCGAGGTGCATTGCGGCCAGTTCGTCACGGAGTTCGTCGGCGGCGGCCGCCTCGAATCACTCCGTTTGGAAGACGGCACGACGATTCCGTGCGACCTCGCTGTGGTCGGTGTCGGCGTCGTTCCAGCGGTTGATTGGCTCGAGGGAAGCGGGATCGCGCTCGAAGATGGGGTGCGATGCGACGAGACCTGCGAGTCTTCGATCCCCGGCGTGTACGCAGTGGGGGACGTCGCGAGCTGGTTCAACCCTCTCTTCGAGGAGCGAATGCGGGTAGAGCACTGGACCAACGCGGTCGAGCAGGCCCGCCACGTGGCGAGCGCTTTGGTCTCGGATTCGAGCGATCGTAACCCTTTCGTGTCCGTGCCGATGTTCTGGTCAGACCAGTACGACATCAAGATTCAGGGTGTGGGGAGGCCCCGCGCTACCGACGAATTGGTTCTGACGGGTGGCACCCCGGAGGATGAGAAGTTCGTCGCCCTGTACGGGCGGTCAGGCAGGTTGGTCGGCGCAGTCACTTTCAACCGTCCTCCGAAGGTCATCGCGCTTCGCAAGCTGATCTCGGAGCGGGGGAGTCTTGAAGCTGGAGTCGAGATCGCCGAGTCTTAGCGCCCGGTGGGTGTCTTGCGTGAGGACGTGACCTTCAAGAGCGGCGGCGACACTTGCCATGCGTGGTTCGTCCGCCCCGAGGCGCCGGGAGGGCCGAGACCCTGCGTCGTGATCGGACACGGGCTCGGTCTCACGCGACGGAGCGGGCTGATGCCGATTGCGGAGCGGTTCGCTCGGGCAGGATACAGCGCACTGGTTTTCGACTATCGCGGCTTCGGCGACAGTGGGGGCGCTCCGCGACAGGTGATCTCCTTCCGAGGCCAACGAGAGGACTGGGCTGCGGCGGTGGCTTTCGCGCGCTCTCGAGCTGACGTCGACTCCGAGGCTGTCGTGGCGTGGGGCTTCTCGCTTGGCGCAGGGCACGCGGTGTCTATCACGGCGGACGACGCCGCCATTGCCGCGGTGATTGCGGTCGCACCCATGCTCAGCGGTTTGAGCGCTACGCTCGCCGCCATGCGCTGGTGGAGCCTCTGGAACACCTGGAGAATCTTCGTGCAGGGCGTTCGCGACTGTTTTGCAACGCTCTTTCGGCGCCAACCCGTCTGTGTTCCGCTGTCGGCTCCGGCGGGAAAGCTCGGGTTGCTCACGTCGCCCGATGCCTATCCTGGGTATCGAGCCATCGTTCCGGACGACTTCGAGTTTCAGAGCGCCGCCAAAATTGGATTGTACTTCTGGAGCTATTCGCCCGGACGGCGACTGAAGGCCATCAGGGCGCCGACGATGGTCCTGCCCGCCTCGCTCGACAAAATTTGTCCGCCCGGG
>JBCDFZ010000047.1:0-42358 GCA_039177115.1 Myxococcota bacterium | reverse complement strand
TCACGAACTGTAGCGACGACACGCAGTGTGAAGACCACGAGTATTGTTCCGACTTTCAGTGTATCCCCGACACGAGGCCAGAAACGTTCTGTCCGGAGAACGCATGCCAGGAGGGCCGGGTCTGTCGTAGCGGGCAGTGCAGAACCCCGTGTGAAACCAACGACGAATGCGCGCGGATCGACGCGACCATTCGGTTTTGCGAGCCCGTCGGCGACGAGACGCTCTGCGTTCGCAGCGTCGAGGTACTCGCCGAGTGTCAGCTCAGCATCGACTGCGGGCTCGGGGACGAGTGCGTCGACGGTGGCTGCGTGACGACCTCCGGCGCGCTCTGAGGCGTGGGCCGACGAAGGGCCTCCACCATACTCGTCACGCCAACGCTCCAAAAGCCGGCGCAAAACAGCAGCACGAAGGGGATGCTCGCCCAGCTCCCCGTGGCGAGCGCGAAACCGAGCGTGATCAGGCAGTAACTCGCGAAAAACAGCTCGACGACGTTGTGCCATGACCAGCGGCCGCGATACCGGCCTGCACCTACGCGTTGCCCGTCGACGAGGCCTCGCTTCGGCGTCCGGACGAACACCGCGTCTCGTCCGAACATGCCTTCGAGGGCGGCGCGTGCGTTGTTGACCGCCAACCCGATGCCGAGTGCCATCATCGTGGGGAGCTTCTTCACCGCATCCCATCGGCTGCCGTAGAGATCGCGGTGCGCCACGACGTAGAACACAGCGACCGAGCCACACGTCGCCAGAAACAGCGGCACGTCGAGCATGAGGAGCTCGGGGTGCTCGATCTGGCGGCGGATGATCATGTTGGGGAGCTGCAGCACCGCGAGCACCAGCAGGAACAGGTACGCCACGTTGTTGGTCAGGTGAAAGAAGGCTTCGACCTTGACCTTCGTGGGGATCGGCGCTCGGAGGATCGGGAGGAGGAGCTTCATCGCGGTTTGGACCGATCCCTTCGCCCAGCGGTACTGCTGACTCTTGAAGCTGGTCATCTCGAAGGGAAGCTCTGCCGGCGCCTCGACGTCGACCGCGTACACGAAACGCCAACCTCGAAGCTGAGCGCGATAGCTCAGGTCCATGTCCTCCGTGATGGTGTCGTGTTGCCACCCGCCGGCGTCCTCAATGGCGGTTTTTCGCCACATGCCTGCGGTGCCGTTGAAGTTGAAGTAGCGCCCGGAGCGATGTCGCGCCGAGTGCTCGATCATGAAGTGCCCGTCGAGGAGCATGGCTTGGCATCGCGTTAGAAGAGAGTGGCGACGGTTGAGATGTCCCCACCGCGCCTGCACCATGGCCACGCCCTCGTCTGTGAAGTAGTCGATGAGCGACCGCGCGATTCCGGGCCCCGGGACGAAGTCCGCATCGAAAATCAGTACGAACTCACCCTTCGCGATGCGCAGTCCCTCGGCCAAGGCGCCGGCTTTGTACCCGCTTCGAACGGAACGATGCCGATAGACCACGTCGATCCCCCGGGCACGGAGAGCCTCGCACGTCTCCTTGGCGATGGTTTGTGTCGCGTCGGTCGAGTCGTCGAGCACCTGAACCTCGAGGCGGTCGCGCGGGTAGTCGATGGCAGCCGCCGCTTCGATGAGTCGCTTCGCGACGTACATCTCGTTGAACATCGGAAGCTGCACCGTGAGGACGGGTAGATCCTGTTCGCGGAAGTGATCCTTCGGCTCGATGCGGTCGCGGCGGTGCTTCAAGTAGAGGTAGAGAAGCGCGCTTCGATGAACCCCGTAAAACGCGAGCACGCCGAGCGTGATCAAGTAAAGAACGATGACGGCGATGTGCGACGCTTGAACGGGCAAACCACGTCGTTCCTAGTCGGAAGGCGGATTTGCCGCAAGTTTGGCCGCGGCTCGCAAGCGATGAACCGTTCTGTTTCTCCCGAGGACCTCCATCACCTCGAAGAGCCCAGGACTTCGCGTGCGACCCGTCATCGCAACCCGCGCCGGCTGTGCGACTTTCTTCATCGGAAGCTCGTTCTCCTCCAGCCAAGACTTCACGACCTCATCGAGCTGGGGCGCCAAGAACGGTTCGACGTCCTGGACGAGATCGGCCAGGCGAACGAGGTTGTCCGAGAACTCCGGCTTCAGAAACTTGCGCCGCGCTTTGTCCTCGAACTGTACGTCTTCGAGGAAGTAGCGAACGGCATCGGCGACGTCGGCCAGAGTGGACGCTCGGGGCTTGATGTACGGTATTGCAGCCAGCAGCGTCGGGTCGTCGGCGGTAGCTTCGACCCCAATCGCGGCGAGGAAGGGAACGGAGAGTCGCGCGACCTCGTCGTCAGGCAGCATTCGAAGGTGCTCCTCCTGCACGTAGAGGAACTTCTTCGCGTCGTATTTGCCGGCCGTGGCACCGACCTTGTCCCAGCTGAACTTTTCAATCAGCTCCGCTCGGGTGAAGATCTCCTGATCGCCGTGCGACCAGCCGAGTCGCGCGAGGTAGTTGAGCACGGCGTCCGGCAGGTAGCCCATGTCGCGATACTCGAGGACCCCAACTGCCGCGTGACGCTTCGAGAGCTTCTCGCCGTTCGGGGCCAGCACCATGGGCATGTGGGCGAACTGCGGGGGTGTCGCGTCGAGCGCCTCGTAAAGAAGGATCTGCGGGGCCGTATTGATGACGTGGTCGTCGCCGCGTGCGACCAGCGTGACCCCCATGGTCAGGTCGTCGACGACGCAGCCGAAATTGTAGAGCGGCATTCCGTCCGGCCGAAGCAGGATGAAGTCCTGCTGAGTGTCGTTCGGCACGTCGATCCGGCCCTTGACGGCATCGTCCCACCCCGTGTGACCGTCGCTCGGAGCTCGAAAACGAACGACGTGGCGTGCGTTGGGGTCTTCCGGCGGCTCGGTTCGGTCGCGCCACGGGCTTTGGAATCGAAACCCTCCTTTGGCCCCCGTGGATTGGAAGGCGGCGCGGGCTTCGGCGATTTCTTCCTTGGTGGCGTAGCAGCGGTACGCGTGGCCCGACCCGATGAGGCGATCGGTGTATTCGGCGTAGATGGCGAGCCGCTCGCTTTGGACGTACGGCCCATGGGAGCCGCCGACCTCCGGGCCCTCGTCCCAGTCGAGCCCAAGCCAGCGCATCGAGTCGAAGACGATGCGAATGCTCTCGTCGGTGCTTCGTTCTTTGTCGGTGTCCTCGATACGCAGGATGAAGGTGCCGTCGTTCTGTCGCGCCCACAGCCAGCTGTAGAGCGCGGTGCGCACCCCTCCGATGTGCAAATAGCCCGTCGGCGACGGGGCGAAACGAACACGGACTTCCGACATGGCCGAGGGCTACCTGCCCCCCGCCACGGGGTCAAGCGAACCTACAGACGTGTCAGCTCCCGTATGGTTGTGCGTCCGCGTCCAAGATTCCGCTGAACGAGTCGCGGTAGGCAAATGCGAGAAACAGCTGCAGGACCACGATGACGATTGCCATCGGCAAACCCGCCTGGTCCAGGTAGATGTGTGCCGCCAAGATGTGAACCGAGATGGGCGCCAAAAGAATGAGCCCGAGCGGGAGCCACCGGCCGAGCAGGATCATCAGGCCGGACACGACTTCAACGGCTTTGACGACATTCATGAAGTAACCGGTTCCGAACAGCGCCGTCATGAACGTCGTCATGGCTTCGTTCGACTCGGGCGGGTCGATGAACCCGAAGAACCCGTTCAGCCCGAACACCACGAAGATCAAGCCGAGGATCAAACGCGCCACAATGATTGCAAACTTCATCCCGTGCTCCTTTCACTCCGGCGACCACCACCGGGGACGCCGGACGTGCGCCCGTTACGGCAGCGCAGAGAACGGACCATATCAGTGGAACGGTGGCGAAGAACACTTCCCCACACACCCAAAAACGCGCGACGCCGATTTTTCTGTTCGATTATCCGCTTGACCCCAAGAGGTGCGCTGCCCAATCTCGACGGCTCATGACTTCGCCTGACGGACTTGCCGCGCGCCTGAATCGAGGCGTCAAACGCCGCAACGCGCGCTGGTCTTTCGTGAGTGCACAGCCTTTCGGTGAAGCCCTCGAGCTTCAGCGATATCGTCTCGGCAACGGCCTCAACGTACTGCTACTCGAGGATCGTTCCGCGCCTACCGTCAGCTACCACACTTGGTTCCGCGTGGGTTCACGCAACGAAGAACCGGGCAAGACAGGTCTCGCGCATCTGTTCGAGCACCTCATGTTCAGCGAGACGAAGAACCACAGCCACGGCGAGTTCGATCGCCTGATGGAGCGCGCCGGCGCCGAGGCCAACGCCGCCACGTGGACCGACTGGACCTACTACTACGAGAACGCGCCGAAGGCCGCGCTGCCTCTCTTGGTGGAACTCGAATCGGACCGCATGTCGAATCTGATCCTTCGCGAGCCCCAGGTTCGCTCCGAGAAGGAGGTCGTCGCCAACGAGCGAAAACTCAGGGTCGACGACGACATCGAAGGCCGAGCCCTCGAACAGCTGTACGCTAACGCCTTCAAGGCACACCCCTATCGTTGGCCCACGATCGGTTGGATGAACGATATCCGCGGTTTCACCGTTCGAGACTGTCGCCGCTTCTATCGCTCGTACTATGCGCCCAACAAAGCGACGGTCATCGTCGCCGGGGACTTCGATGCGCGGCAGGTTCTAGGCCTCATCCAAGAACACTACGGCCATCTGTCGGCTTCACGCGAAACCAACCGCTGGACCTTGCCCGTCGAACCGGCTCAGCGACGAGAGCGCCGATACCGAATTCAGGCTCCGACTCCGACCGACAAACTCTTGCTTGGCTATCACGTACCGGGCTTCGCCCACGCCGACACGCCGGCACTGATCGTCATCAACGAGGTGCTTTTCGGCGGCCGAAGCTCGCGACTCTATCGGCGTCTTTGCGAATCGGAGGAGCTTGCTCTCTCGGTGCGTGGAGCGGTGTCTCCGTTCATCGACCCGGGCCTTTTCGAGGTTTGGATCTCCATGCGGGAAGGCAAGCGGGTTCCTGACGCGCTGTCGATGCTAGACCAAGAGATCGAACGGCTCGTCACGCACGGCCCGACGGCCACAGAACTCGAGAAGGCTGTCAACCAGATCGAACTGTCGTTCCTCTACAGCATGGAGACTGCGGGCGGAAAGGCTGAGCAGCTCGGCTTCTACGAAACGGTGGTTGCCGACGGCGCGAGCGCAATCGACCGCCTCGACGACTACCGACGAATCCGAGACCAGGACGTTCAGCGCGTGATCGCGAAGTACTTGCGACCTTCTCGCCGCACGCGCGTTGAGATCTCCGAAAGCGCCGCGTGATGTCGAGCGCTCGCCAAAAGGTGCTCGTCGAGACCAGCGACGTACTTCCGATGGTCGACATCGAGATCGCGTTTCCGATCGGAAGCTTGCAAGACCCCATCGGCAAGGAGGGGCTCGCCAGGCTCACGGGCTACCTCGTTCGTCGAGGCCCCCGCGGAATGTCGACCACGCGTTTCGAAGAGCGGCTCGCTCGGATCGGCGCACGCATGTCTGTGGACGCGTCGATGCGTACGACGCGTATTCGCGCAACCACGCTACGCCGAAACCTCGAGGCCTTGCTCGCGCTCCTCGCAGACCTCGTTTGGGACCCCGCGCTCCGCGCTACAGACTTCGCCAAGCTCAAGCGCCAGACTCAGGCATCGCTGCTCGCGCGGCTCGACGACGACCAGGCGCTCGGCGCCGTCCACTTTCGTGAGCGGCTATTCTCAGGACACCCGTATGGACGGCCGTCGGGCGGGTCTGCCGCGAGTCTCAGGCGAATCAGCCTTCGTGACGTCGAGCGGTTTTACGGCCGTTACTACGAAAAGGGCGCGTACTTGGTCGGGTTCGCGGGCGATATCACGAAGGCCGACGCGCGTGCGCTCGCCGATCGCTACTTTCCAAAACGAGCGGGGAAGCCTAACGGAAAGCACGCCGTCCCGGTCACCCGGACACGGCGCGGGCGCCACGTCTTGGTGGTCGACAAGCCTGAGCGTACGCAAACGCAGCTCTACATCGGAACTCTTGGCGCCCGGACTCACGACCGCGACCTTTTTCCACTGATGGTCTCCAATACTGCGTTCGGCGGGACGTTCACGGGCCCTCTCATGCAGGAGGTTCGGGCTCGGCGAGGATGGAGCTACGGCGCCTACAGCCGCCTCGCGCACTCGTCACAGCGTGAAGCCTGGTACATGTGGAGCGCGCCGAGCGCCGAATACTCCGCCGAGTGCGCAGCGCTACAGCTCGACCTCTTCGACCGCTGGGTCGATCGAGGGCTCGACGCAGCCTCGATCAAGTTTGCCAAACAGTATCTCGTGAACAGCCACTGCTTCGACACCGACACTCCCTCGAAACGGCTCGAGTCGCGACTCGACGTGGATCTGCTCGGTGTTCCTCGCCGCTACGTCGATCGCTACGACGAACTGGTCTCACGTGTGACCCGAAAAGAGGCCAACACAAGCACGAACGCCCGACTCTCCTCGCGAGACTTGGTGGTCGTGGTCGTGGCCACCGCAAGCGAAGTCGGGCCCGCGTTCGAGAGACTGCCCGGAATCTCGAGCTTGGAAGTCGTCCCGTTTCGGTAGCGGCGCTGGCACTCAGTCGGCGCTTGGGCGAATGCGGACGAGCACGTCCTTCGAGGCCGGAGTGAAACTCCGGTCGGCAACTCGGTCGAGTGGGACGAGAACGTTGGCTTCCGGAAAGTAGGTGGCTACGCAGCCGCTAGGGATCGGATACGGAATCACCGTGAAACGAGGCGCCAAACGCTGCGCGCCCCCATGTGCGTTCTCCAAGTCGACCAGACTTCGCTCTTCGAGCCCCGCCGTACGCATGTCGCCTTCGTTCATGAACACCACCCGTCGACCTCCACGCACACCCCGGTACCGGTCGTCGTTGCCGTACACGGTGGTGTTGTACTGATCGTGGCTTCGAATCGTCATCATTCGGAACGTACCTTCGGGGATCTCGAGGTCGGGCGCCTCGTTGATGGTGAACTTGGCTTTCCCGCTGTCGGTGTTGAATTTCCCCTCTCGCGCACTGTTGTAGAGCGCGAAGCCCCGAGGCGCCCTCACCCGCGCGTTGAAGTTCTCGAAGCCTGGAATCGTTCGTTCGATCAGGTCCCGAATCCGGTCGTAGTCTTCGATGAGCCAGCACCAGCTTACGGGATTCTCAGGGCCCAATACCTGCTGTGCCAAGCGGGCGATGATGGCGGGCTCGCTGTACAGCCCGGGTGACGCGGGCTTCAGGTCGCCCTGCGAGCTGTGGACGACGCCCATCGAGTTCTCTACCGTGACGAACTGTGCCCCGTACGCCTGTTCGTCCAGCTCGGAACGCGCAAGACACGGAAGGATGATGGACCACTTTCCGTGAACGAGGTGACCGCGGTTGAGCTTGGTGCTCACGTGGACGACCATGTCGCAGTTCTCGAGCGCTTCTGCCGTCCTTTCAGTGTCGGGCGTTGCCTGCAGGAAGTTGCCGCCCATCGCGAAGAACACGTTGACGCGCTTTTCGAGCATCGCCTGGATGGCCTCGACGGTGTTGTAGCCGTGCTCTCGAGGAGGCTCGAAACCGAAGACACCGGCGATTCGGTCGAGGAACGCTTGGGTCGGTCGATCGTAGATTCCCATAGTGCGATCGCCCTGCACGTTGCTGTGGCCGCGGACCGGGCAGGTACCCGCGCCCGGCTTTCCGATACTCCCGCGCATGAGTAGGAAGTTCACGATCTCACGAATGTTGCCGACTCCGTTCTTGTGCTGCGTGAGCCCCATCGCCCAGCAAACGATCGTCTTTCGGCTGCGCAGGATGATGTCCACCGCGGCGATGGCCTGTTCTCTCGAGATGCCGGCGCTCTCGAGCAGCGCGTCGACGTCTTGTTCGGCGAGGTGCGCCCGAAGCGTCTCGAAGCCTTCCGTGTGCTCGGCGATGAAGTCGGGATCGAGTGCCGTTCCGGGGGCCTTCCGTTCGGCTTCGAGGAGAAGGCACATGATGGCCTTCATGAGTGCGACGTCGCCGTTCACCCGGACTTGCAGGAAAAGGTCCGCGATGGGCGTGCTCCCGCCGAGCACCTGGGATACCCGCTTGGGGTTTGCGAAGCTCATCAGGCCAGCTTCGGGAAGCGGGTTCACCGCGATGACGCGCGCGCCGTTTTCTTTGGCTCTCTGCAGCGCCAAGAGCATTCGAGGATGATTGGTGCCGGGGTTCTGGCCCATGATCAGAATCGTGTCGGCCTCGTGAATGTCCGAAAGCGTGACGGAGCCTTTGCCGATGCCGAGCGTTTCGCCGAGCCCGACGCCGCTCGACTCGTGACACATGTTCGAGCAGTCGGGGAGGTTGTTGGTACCGAACGCGCGGACGAAAAGCTGGTACAAGAATGCTGCTTCGTTGCTGGTTCGGCCCGATGTGTAAAACACGGCCTCGTCCGGCGATTCGAGTTCGCCGAGTGCCTTCGCGATGCGCTGGAACGCTTCCTCGTAGTCGATCGGTTCGTAGAAACGTGAGCCCGGGCGGAGCATGAGCGGAACCGTCAGGCGCCCCTGCTGACCGAGCCAGTAGTCCGACTGCTGCGCGAGCTCGTCGATGCTGTACTTCTGAAAGAACTCCCAAGGCAGCCGGCGCTTCGTTGTCTCCCATGCCGCGGCTTTGGCGCCGTTCTCGCAGAACTCGGTCATGGCGGAGCGGTCGTCCGGGTCAGGCCACGCGCAGCCTGGACAATCGAACCCATCGGTTTGGTTCATGCGCGAAAGGATTCGCACAGCGGAAGGAAGCGCATGACCGTGTCGCTGCATGTGAGCAAACGTCGATCGGATGGAGTCGAGACCGGCCGCGCGCGAACTCGGGGCGCCGACCCGCATCCTGGTGCGCTCGTCGACCTCTTCGGGGGGCTGCGCCGGGCTCTTGCCGTCACGCCCCACTATTCGGCTCCTACCTCGAGGAACTCCGTTTCGTTGCGCTCGACCGCAATGCGATCTCCGTTCGAGTAGACGTTGAAGCGATCGTCGCGTGCGAAGCCCACCAGAGTGAGCCCAAAGCGGCGAGCCGTGTCGACGGCCAAACTCGAGGCGGCGCCGACGGCAATCAGCATGGGAAACGAGGCTCGCACCGTCTTTTGCACGAGCTCGAAGCTCGCGCGGCTACTGACGACCACGAACGCATCGTCGGCATCGATCGACGAGTCGAGCCAAGCGCCGATTGTTTTGTCGAGTGCGTTGTGACGCCCGACGTCTTCGCGATGGACCTGAAGCGTCCCGTCGCACCGAAACAGGGCCGCGCCGTGCGTTCCCCCCGTATTGCGAAAGAACGTCTGCGCGTGTTCGAGCGACGCGACCGCCGCGCGGATCGCCTCGGCGGTGACCCACTTCGGAACGGTCTGCACCGGCCGGCACCCCGCTTTGTGTAGCGCCTCCACCGTACGCTCTCCGCAGACGCCACAGGCGCTGGTGACGGGCAAGGTTCGTTCCAAGAGCCCTTCTGGCACCACCACTCCCGGCCGAAGCTTGGCTCGTACGACGTTGTGCGGCGTCTCGGCCTGGGTGCAGTGGCGTAGGTCGAGCAGGTCATCTGGTTGGCCGATGACCCCTTCGCCGAAGAGAAAGCCTCGGACGAGCTCGACGTCGTGGCCCGGAGTGCGCATGGTCACTGCGAGCGCGGTCTCCCGTCGCCCATGCCCTTCGCCGTACTCGAGCAGAATCTGCAGGGGCTCTTCGACGGCCACCAGGTCGTGGGTGCCCTCGCGCGCTCCTCGCGTGACGCGTTCAACGTTCACGTTCGTCACAGGCTTCCGGCGCATAACCCCGCTAGCCTACAGCGCATCCAGCCTCCGAAAAAGGCGCCTGTCCCCTTTTCTGAGGGCTTAGCTGCCCGGCGGACGCGCGTGAGCGGGAAGCTCGCCCGTGAGGCTCTTCAGGAAAGCGACGATGTCGTCGACCTGCTGCTTGTCGAGGTCGCGACCGAGCTGATACTTGCCCATGATCATGACGGTCTCTTCGAGTGTGTCCCGGCTTCCGTCGTGGAGGTAGGGCGAGGTGAGCTCTACGTTGCGAAGCGTGGGCACCTTGAAGAAGTGTTTCTGGGCAGGGTTCTTCGTCACGTTGAAGCGCCCGAGGTCGACCTCCGTGATCTCGGTGCCGCGGTCTTTGAAGTAGTCGTTCACGAGGCCCATCTTCTGGTACATGCCGCCACCCACGAGAACCCCGTTGTGGCATGCGGTGCACCCCACCTCCTTGAAGGTGGCGTAGCCCTGCTTTTCCTGTGCCGTAATCGCGTCGGCAGTCCCCGACAGGTACTCGTCAAAACGCGACGGCGTGATCAGCGACTCTTCGTACACGGCGATGGCGTCCGTGACGTTGTCTTTGGAAATGCCGTCGTCGTAAACCGCAGCGAACTCGGTGACGTAGTCTTCGTTTCGCTTCAGTCGCTTCACAACACCTTTCCACGTGGCTCCCATCTCGATGGGATTGGCCACCGGGCCCTCCGCCTGCTCGCGGAGGTCCTTGGCTCGCCCGTCCCAGAACTGCGCGATGTTGTGGCTCGAGTTCAACACCGTGGGCGAGTTGATCGGGCCGATCTGCCCCTTGATGCCCGTCGAGGTCTTTCTCGGTTCTGCCCCGCCGTGGTCTAGCGAATGGCATGTGGCGCACGAAACCGTCCCGTCTCCGGAGAGGGCGGTGTCGTGAAACAGCTTCCGACCGAGTGCGACCTTCACCATGTCCAGCTCGCCGACGGGCGGCAGCGCCTTCACGGGCTCCGCGGATGCCACGACGACTTCCTCTTCGGCCATCGTCACCTCGTCTGCTGGAGCTTGTTCCTGCTTCTTGGTGCAAGCGATGGAGAGCGAGGCGACGACGACGATGACGATGATTCGGTACATCTGCGAAACCTATCACGAAGCGTCGCGCCCGAGCCACTGCTACACTCGTTGCTCACATGACTACGCGACGACGCATCTATCTTCTGCGACACGGTGATGCCGCGTACATGGGATCAGCCGACGGAGATGCGACGGTTGATCCGGTGCTCAGTGAACGAGGTATCGAAGAAGCGCGAGCACTAGGTCGATTCTTCGCACGCGTCCCGATCGACCTTGCCGTTGCCACCGGTCTCAAGCGAACGATGCAAACGGCGAAGCTCGCACTTGGCGACCGTGACCTCCCGATCGAGGTGATCGACGGGTTCTCCGAGGCGAAGACGGGTTCGTTCGAAAGCATCGAAACGGCTGAAGAAATGGAAGCTGCCGTGCTGGGCGCTTTCCAAAACGCCGAGGCTCCGGGGGCTCGGTTCCTCACCGGAGAGCTTTTCGCGGCGGTCCGCGATCGCGCCACGAGCGCCCTTCAATCGCTGATCCAGCGCGACGATTGGACCTCGGCGCTGCTCGCCTGCCACGGGGTCGTGAATCGCACGCTCCTGGCCTACGCACTCGGCGCAGGGCCCGAAACGTACCGGCGTTTCGAACAGGACTCAGGATGCGTCAACGTCCTGGACATCGAAGGTTGCGGGGAAGATGCGAGGGTCGCGTACGTTCGGCTGATCAACTTCACGCCACACAACCCCGACAAGCACGAGATGTTCGAGACGTCGCTCGAAACCTTGTGGCGAAAGTTCGTCGAAGACTGAGTTCAGTCTTTGCGGTGAAGCGCTCGGTAGCCGCCGTTGTAGTAGAGGAGCGGTTCCGCGTCCGTGGCGTGTACCGCCTCCACACGCCCCACGTAGATGGTGTGGCTTCCCTCTTGGTGCGCGCTGTGGACTTCGCACTCGAGGCACGCCAACGCCCCGTCGATCAGCGGGGCCCCCGTCTCGCCTTCAGACCAGCTGACGCTCTGCAGGCGGGTGTCTTCGGCCTCCGACGAGGCAAACACGTTCGAGATGTCGGCCTGATGAGCTGCGAGGATGTTGACCGCGAAGAGGCCGCCCTTCTCGATGACCTCGTGGGTGGTGGAAGCCTGGTTTGCGCACACCAGCACGAGTGGGGGATCTGCCGATACGCTCGAGAACGCCGACACGGTCATCCCGTGCATCGTGTCGCCGGCCCGAGTGGTCACCACGGTGACCCCGCTAGCCCAGTTTCGAAGCACCTCGCGGAACGCAGCGTGATGAATGGGCATGTCAGCTCTCGCTCCCGAAATGCCTTTGAATGAAATCGCCGACCGATCCAGTGAAGGCGTCGTTCTTGTCGCCGGCCACCATGTGCGCGGCTCCTTCCAGGTCGACGTACTCCGCATGGGGCACCAGCGCCAGAAACTCCTGCGCCTGCGTCTCGGTCACCACGTCGCTCATCCGGCCGCGCACCAACAGTGTGGGTATGGTGAGCCTTCGTGCCGCCTCGCTGCGCTCGAGGATCATTTGTTCGCCGTCCTCCGGCGTGAACGATTCGGGGTCCCAGTTGTCGAGCACTCTCGGATCCCAGTGCCAGCGGTACCTTCCGTCGTCGCACAGCCGAAGATTCTTGCTCAGGCCGCCGAGGTCTTTTCTTCGCCTTCGATGCGGGAGGTAGCTCGCGACGGCGTCGGCCGCTTCATCGAGGGTCGCGAACCCCTCGGCACTTCCTTTCATGAAGTCGAGGATTCGGAGCACACCGTCCGTCTCGACCCTGGGGGTGATGTCCACCAGGACGATTCCGCGCGCGACGGACCCCTCCGCCCCCGCCTCCGCGGTGAGTGCCGTCATGCCGCCGAGCGACGCCCCGACCAGGACGGGTGTTCGGTCGAGCTGGTCGATCACGCCGAGGAGATCCTTCACGAAAGCTGGGAGGTCGTAGTTGCCGTCCTCGGCCCAGCTGCTCTCTCCGTGACCGCGATGGTCCATCGAGATCGCGTAGAAACCCAGGTCCCCGAGTGCCGCCGCCGTGCCCCCCCACGCGTGGCGCGTCTGACCGCCGCCATGCATCAGGATCACGGGCTGGGCTGCCGGATCCCCGTAGGTGTCTGCGACAATGTCGATGCCGTGCGGCAGCTCGAACGTGAGCCGCGTGGCGCCGGGGGAAAGAGCGGGTTTCGTCGCGGCCATGTCCGTTCGGTGTAGGCAGAAATAGAACGTGTTTCAAGTCGGCTTCGGGCTGTCACGGCGGCGAAAATGTACTAGTTACCTGCCTCTATGCCGCAGCAGGCATTTCGCAAGGGTATTGAGGCTTACTGGACTGCGCTCGGACAACCGGGCGACCCGCCGGAGTTCGGCGAGTCTCGAATCGACGCCTTCGTCGACCTCCTCCACGTCACGTCGTCTGCCGAGCACGGCTTTCGGCTGATGGAGGCGCTTCGCGATCCCTACCCGGGCATCGCGGTCGGCGATGCCTCTCGTCCTTGGCGCCTCCACTGGGCCATTCAGGTCGGGGAGCTCGAACCGTTCGTCGTTCCCGGCCTCGACGACGTGGTCTTCCTCGCGGACACCATCGCAGACCCCGAGGGCTATCATCGGGTGTATACGCTTCGCGAAGAACTCCGCGGCGACCTCGAGTTCTCGGATCTCGCCGGAGCGCTTCAATGGATGGCCGCGCACGCCCGTCACGCCAACGGTGAGTTCGATGACGCGACTCTCCAGGAAGTCCAGAGCGAAGCCTCGTCCCTGTTGGACGATGAGTGGGAGCGCGGAGCGAGTTCGGGTCTGTACATCCTCGAGGAGCTCGTGGACTCACCTCTGTTCGACGCCTGGGGCGCGATCTCCCGCGGCCAGTGGCCCATGGTCGACCCCGCTGAGAATGAGGCGCCGGTTGACCGCGAGGACGGCTGGCAGCGGCGTCTGTCGCTCTGGCTCACGCGCCGCTTCGTCGAGTCTCGACACCTCGACTTGCCGCCCGACATTGCGGTGTCCGACATGGACGCGGTGCACCGCAACCTCGTCGAGCACCTGGTCGACTTCGAGCAGGGGATTCACACCGGCGAAGTGCCCGGGATCATCGAGGCCGCGAGCGTCGGCGAAGACCCCAGGCTTTCGAAGCTCGCGTTGGCATGGATCGAGCGCCACGACGCGTGGCGCACGGCCGCCAGCGTCCCGTCACCCGAAGAAGACGACCCGGACGAGCCGCCTCCGTTCCAACATACGCCCTTCACACGGAAGCTGATGCAGGCGCTCTCTCTGTCACTCGACGGGATGGTCACTGACGGCGAACTCGAACTCGACCCGGATCGCAAAGACGCACTGCTGATCGAGCTCGTCACGGCCGGGTCCGACGCACGGTCCGTCAAGCACATGCTGAAAAAGCTCACTTCCACTTTGGTCGACTCGGAGCATGTCGAAGAGATCTACCCTAGCGACGACAAGATCCAGGACCGCCTCAAGCAAGACTTGGGCGGATGATCCCTCACGTTGGGAGTCAGCTCTGGGCCGACGTGCGTTGGCGCCACGGCTGGCGCGTGCAGTCTCACGTCGCATTGCCTGTTAGCCGGCTGCTCGACCCAGTGGACGAGGCGCACAAGCACGGCTCGCTCGAAGCCTGCGAACGTGCGCTCGACCAAATGGCTCCTCGAAAGGTGTCGCAGCGGCACCTGGTGGTGCTCATTCATGGCCTCGGCCGAACACGCTACTCCATGCGCCGCCTCGACCGCGCGATCACCGCGGCCGGCATGACGGCGGCGAGGCTCGACTACCCGAGCATGCGTCGGACCATTCAGGAGCACGCCTCTCAGGTCGCTGAGGTGCTCGATCACCTCGAACGCCCGAAGAAACTTTCGTTCGTCACCCACAGCCTCGGCGGCCTCATCGTGCGCGAGCTGTTCGCCAAGGACGCGCCGTGGCAGTCTGTCGTGAATCGGGTCGTCATGTTGGCACCCCCCAACCAAGGGGCTGCTTCCGCACGCTCCCTCGACACCTCGCCTCTGCGCACGGTCATGGGTCCCTCGTTTCGTCAGATCGCGGAAGGGGCGGCGCGCGGCCTCCCCGTTCCGCGGGCCCCGGTGGCGATCGTCGCGGCCGAGATTGCCCACACGGGCACCGACGGCTTGGTGACCGTCGAAGAGACCAAGCTCGACGGCATGGCGGCTCACTGGGTGGTTCCCTCCGTCCACACGTTCGTGATGAACCACCCGACAGCCATCCGGAGGACGCTCGAGTTCCTCTCCTAGCGAGCTACGGCCCCCAGATCGCAGGTGAGGGCCGAAGCACGCTTCGACTCGCATCGTGGGCGGCTCCTTCTCGATCCCTCGCGAGGAGAAAAGGCCCATCGAGGTCGACGAACTTCGCCGTCGCGGCCAGCGGGAGCGCCGGTAAGATCGCCAGGGACGTGCTCACCATGCACCCCACCATGACGTGAAGACCCCGCGACACGGCTTCGCAACATACCTTCGCTGCTTCGGTCAGGCCGCCCGCCTTGTCGAGCTTGATGTTGACCACGTCGTAGCGCTCGCTCACGAGGTCGAACGACCCACGGTCGTGAAACGATTCGTCGGCGCAGAACAGCACGTCGCCGCGAAGCGACCGAAGGGCATCGTCCGCACCCGCGGGAAGGGGCTGCTCGAGCGCGGCCACGCCGAGCGCAGTCAGCTCCGGCAGCCTCCGTTCGAGCTGCGGGCTCGACCAGGACTCGTTCGGGTCGACCACGAGCATCGCGCCGGGCGCGGCCTGATGAACCGCCTCGATGCGTTCGAGGTCGCTTTCGTCCCCGTCGACCTTCACTTTGAGGACGGTTGCGGGGAGTCCGTGCGCGGTATCCGCCATGGCTTCGGGCGAGTCGACGCTCACGGTCCGCATGGTTTCGACTTCGACGGGGACCTCCGGCAGCCCGAGCAGTTTCCACACGGGCGCGCCCGCTTTCTTTGCTTCGAGCTCCCATAGGGCGAGATCGAGAGCGTTTCGCGCGGCTCCTGGCGAAAGGGCCTCTCCCAGTGCTTCGCGGGTCAGGCCCCCGTCGAGCGCAGCCAGCGTCCTCTCGACCGAGCGGACCACCGACGCGACGGTCTCCCCGTACCGCGCGTACGGCACCGCCTCGCCGCGTCCGATGGCCCCGTCGTCTTCAAACTCGACGACGACGACTTCGGCTGCGTCTCGGGCGCCTCTCGCAATCCGGAACCCGCCTTCGATCGGCCAGGTTTCGGTGCGGACGGAGTGGCGCATCGCCCGGCTTATTCGACGCCGGTCGCTTCCTTGATGGCTTTCGGACTCAGCGTTTTGTTGATGAACGTGTGGACGTCCCACATGTCGCGCGGGCGCTGACCCGCTTCCTGCAGAAGCTCCATCGTCTTAAGCGCGGCCTTCACGAACTGATCGTACGTCGTTGCGTTCGGCGTGGTGTCGTACTTCGGGTCGATGTCGAGAATCAGCGCCTGCTTCTTCATGAAGGTGGGCTTTACGAACACGTGATCAGCCGGGTAGACGAGCGCCTGGTACAGCGTCGCCAAGGGCCACGTGGGTCCGCCCTCGACATCGAGTGCCGCCACGAACGAGTCGAAGCGAATCGCGTATGAGCGGTCGCCGTAGAGGAGCTCGCGCAGCGACTGGCCGATCCCAACCTGGGTTTCCGCGGGAAGGCCCTGGAACCGCGTCGCTTCGGCCTTTTGGATGGTGCCCTTCGTGGCGATCAGGATGCTGTGCAGCATCTCGTGAAGCTCGTCGGTCTGTTCACCGTCAACGAGCTCCCCGAGGCGCTTCTGCGATAGGCTCTCTTCGGCGCGCTCGAGCGCGGCATCCTTCAGGCGATCCCATGCTTTGGTCCCTTGTTCGCCGCGTTCCGCCTTAATGTACGACTCGTCTTCGAAGCCCACCGGGTAGAGTTTCATGAAGTAGGCGACCTGCTGTTCGAACGTGATGTCCGGCTTCTTCGGAGGCGCCTTCGACTTCCGACCCGAGCCCGCGGCAGGGGTCTGGTTGCGGCGCGCGATGCGGTCGATGCGGACCGCTTCGTTCACCTGCACCTCCACGAGCTCCATCTTGTGCCAGTAGTCCGGGCGGAAGCTGCGCTCGGCGCCATCCTCGAAGAGGAACGTGCGCTTGTCTGGGATCTCCTGGAGCAGCACGGAGCGGCCCCAGTCTTTTCGAGACACGTGCTCGAACACGCGCGGTGGTACGGAAGGAGTTGCTTCAGCCATCGGTTACAGTCCCTCTTAAATCGGCTACACCCGGCCCCCACGGGCGGGAAAAACGAGGAGCGTGTTTAACACGGACCTGCCATGCTTGCATCTCTTCGGCCACCGGGGCGCTCGCCGGCAGGGCCATTCGGCCCCAAAATCTCGTTTTCATTGACGTTTGGTACCGATGAGTTCCTTTTCCAAGACCGCTCCCCAAACCCTCGGCCTCGCGCTGCTCCTGGGGTTGGCGGTCCCTTCGTGTCGCCCAAAAGCCCCGGCGGACGACCCTCCCGATCGCGACGGAGCTGCCGCCGATCCCACGCTACCGGGGGTCGATCGTCCCGACGCAGAGCTCGATCGGAGGCTCCGAGCCGCGCTAGTCGACCAGGGCCCGGGCTACGTGCCGCGCACGCATCACCTTCGCGCCGATGGTTCGCCGACATTCACCAACCGCTTGATTGGTGAGTCGAGCCCCTACCTTCTTCAGCACGCCCACAACCCCGTGAACTGGTACCCGTGGTCGGAGGAGGCGTTTGCGCGCGCCAAGCGCGAAAACAAACCGGTCTTCCTTTCGGTTGGGTACTCGACCTGTCACTGGTGCCACGTGATGGAGCGAGAATCGTTCGAGGACGAGGAGATCGCCGCGTTTCTCAACCGTTACTTCGTTGCCATCAAGGTGGATCGCGAGGAGAGACCCGACGTCGACAGCGTGTACATGACAGCGGTTCAGACGCTGACCGGTCGAGGCGGCTGGCCGATGACCGTCATCATGACGCCCGACAAGGATCCCTTCTTTGGGGGCACGTACTTTCCGCCGCGACGAGGACTTCGCGGTGCACGCGCAGGCCTCATCGACATCCTCGAGCAGACCTCGGGTCTCTATCGCGACGACCCGACGCGCGCGATTCAGCAGGCCCAAGAACTCAGCCAGCGAATCGAGCGCATTACGGCGACGAGTCCGGCTACGGGGGTTCCGAGCGATCGAGTCCTGGTCACGGCGGTGCAGCGCCTCGCGGCGGGGTTCGATCCCGCTCACGGGGGGTTTGGTCGGGCACCCAAGTTCCCGCAGCCGTCCCGACTTTCGCTTCTGCTTCGCTACGCGCGTCGGACAGGGGATCCGGGGGCGCTTCGCGTCGTCACCACCACGCTAGACCATATGGCCGACGGCGGAGTGTACGATCAGATTGGCGGCGGCTTTCACCGGTACTCGACCGACGCGACTTGGCTCGTGCCGCACTTCGAAAAGATGCTCTACGACAACGCGCAGCTCGCGCTGGTGTATCTAGAGGCCTGGCAGTTCACGGGCGACGCTCGGTATCGCCGTGTGGCGGCCGATGTTCTCGATTACGTCGGGCGCGAGATGACCGCACCCGGGGGTGGTTTCTACTCGGCCACTGACGCCGATAGCCCGACCCCAGGTGGACACGACGAGGAGGGTTGGTTCTTCACGTGGACACCCGCTGAGCTCGAGTCCCTTCTCGGCCCGGGAGACGCGGCCATCGTCATGAAGGTCTACGGCGTGAGCGTCAGCGGCAACTTCGAGGGACGCAGCATTTTTCACCGCGCTCTCAGCGATCGCGACGTGGCGTCGGCGCTCCGCGTTTCTACGGAGCAGGTGAATGCGGCGATCGACCGAGCGAGGCCTGTCTTGTATGAGGCCCGTGCGGAGCGACCGCCTCCGATCCGCGACGAAAAAGTGATCGCCGCTTGGAACGGGCTGATGATCTCGGCGTTCGCTCGCGGGGGCTGGGTGCTGGATGACGAAAACTACCTCGCGCGGGCCGAGCGCGCGGCGGACTTCGTCCTGGCCGAGATGCGTGCGGGCGACGGCCGCCTTCAGCGCACCTACAAAGACGGCCGACGGGCACCGCGTGCTTTCCTCGACGACTACGCATTCGTCGTGGGCGCGTGCCTCGACCTCTACGAAGCCACCGCCGATCTTCGATGGCTCGATGCTGCGCTCGCGCTCCAAGGAGTTCAGGATGCCTCGCACTGGGACCCCAACGGCGGCGGCTACTTCATGACGGCCAACGACGGTGAAACCCTGCTCGTCCGCGAGAAACCCACCTATGACGGCGCGGTGCCCTCTGGGAACTCGATCGCAGCGCTCAACCTTCTCCGACTGCACGACTTCACGGGAGACCCGGCTTGGCGAGACCGAGCCGAGGCGCTGCTCGTGGCCTTCGGCCAAAGCGTCAGCCGAGCGCCGACGGCCTACCCCAAGCTCCTCGCAGCCCTCGACTACTACTACGACGTTCCCCGCGAAGTGGCGATCGTGTCGCCGAGCGCAGAACTGACGAAGTCAGCGACGTTGGCCTCGGTGCTGCGCAGCATGTATGTGCCCAACAAGGTTTTCTCCGTGACGGACGACGCCAAAGCCGAAGCGCAGCAGGCACGCGTGCCGTGGCTCGAAGGCAAACGCGCGATCCGAGACGCGCCGACGGCCTACGTCTGCGAGCGCGGTCGCTGCGACCTTCCGACCTCCAAGCCACGCGTGTTTCGTACCCAGGTCGACAAGCGAGTTCCCTACCCGAGCTATGCCGAAGCCCCACCTCCCCCCCTCAGCGTGCCGTGACCCTCGACAACGTGAATGCAAGCTGGGTGATCGCCAGCCACAACCAAGGCAAGCTTGGTGAGCTTCGGACGCTGCTCGGGCAACGCCCCGTGTCGCTTCAGCTCGCGCCGGCGCTCGAACTTCCCGTGCCGGACGAAACGGGATCCACCTTCGAGGACAACGCCATCCTCAAAGCGGTGGCGGCGATGAATGCCACGGGCCTGCCTGCCCTCTCCGACGATTCGGGCGTCGTCGTTCATGCGCTCGGCGGTCGACCCGGCATCGACACCGCGCTTTGGGCGGGCCGAGAACGTGACTTCGCGATCGCTCGGCGGCGGGTCCAAGATGAGCTGGATGCGCTCGGCCCGAATGCTTCGCGGCGAACGACGTGGGTCACTGTGCTGTGCCTCGCGCTGCCGGATGGCGCAGTAGAGACGTTTCGCGGTGAGACCCACGGAGCCCTCGTCTGGCCGACGCGACCCGACACCGGCGCAGGCTTCGAGCCGATGTTCCTTCCGGACGGCTTTGCGGTGACCTACGCGGAGATGACCCCGGCGCTCCGACGTCGGGTCAACGCGCGCGCACAGGCCATGCGAAAGCTCGAGCGCGCAACGTTCGGTACGTAGGTCCCTCTAGCGACGGCACCGAACGTCGGAGTACGGGCATGCGAATCGCACGTGGAGATGATCCGCGTGGTTCTTGTAATGCCGTATCACTCCGACCGGCTGGTACTTGCCCCGAGGGTACTGGAACCACTTTCGGAGGTTTGCCTCAGCCACACCTCGGCGCTTTGCGTAGCGGTAGAGCTTGGACTGCAGGCGGTAGTCGATGAAAATCATCGTCGCCTGATCG
The DNA here is from genome assembly GCA_039177115.1 of Myxococcota bacterium. Classification (GTDB taxonomy): domain Bacteria; phylum Myxococcota_A; class Polyangia; order Polyangiales; family Houyiibacteriaceae; genus SG8-38. Next base: position 22,011 of record JBCDFZ010000047.1, on the reverse strand, counting down.
TTCTCGAGCCAGTGGTGGAGCAACGCCCACTGTCGGGCCACGTCGAGCTCGGACGCCTTCACCTTCTCGAACGGGCAGCCGCTCCTCGGGCACTTGTCCCGGTAGTAGCTGAAGTCGGCGTCGCGGCCATTCTGGTGGCTCTTGTGGCCGCGCAGCGGTCCACCGTTGCGGTCGCTGATGTCGTGAACGCGAACGACTTTGACCGTTCGAAATTTCCGATCCACCGCGTCGAAGGCGTCGACGATCCAGCGTGTGGTTTCCTCGGTGCCGTACGCACGGTCTTTTGCGCGAATGACGTATCCACGATGCGGAGGAAGCGCGACGGGCGCGACCAGACGACCGCGATTCGTCGGACCGATCGCCTCGGACGGACTGATGGGGACGCGCGTGAACACGCGGATCTCGGTTCCCGGGGCAGCGCGGCCTTGCCGCACGTTGGAGTTCCAACGAGCGAGGTCTTGCTGACTCACCCGGTAACGCGAAGCGGCAGCGATGAGCGTATCCCCTCGTTCGAGCTGGAACCGCACTTCCGGTCGACGCTGTCCGATGCCGAGGGTCTGACCGGGTCGGATTCGATCTGGATGAAGTCCAGGGTTGATCTCCAGCAGCTCCGCGACGGTCGTGTCGTGTCGCACTGCGATTCGGCTGAGCGTGTCGCCCGGCTTGACCGTGATCGTCCGACCTCGTCGCCGTTCCTCCGCCTCTCGGGCGGTCGCCACCGCGACGGACGTCTCCTTCGTCGCGATCGGAGGCGAGTGCGGCTTCGGCGGCGGCGCGGCTTCGCCGTAGTCGAACGGCGGCGTCCAGTCGATGCCGTCTCCGTCGGCCTGTTGACCTGGGCCGACGCGGAGTCGCTGCCCTGCTCGGATCATGTCGCTCTCGAGCTGGTTCCAGGCCTTGAGCTCCGCCACCGAGACGCCGTGGCGTTCCGCGAGCACACTCAGTGCGTCTCCGGGCTGCACGACGACCATCGGCGCATTTGCGTGCGCATCGAGTGGGGCGAGAAGCAGCGCCCAGCAAACGAACATCGCCAAGCGTCGGGCCATCCCCATTTCGTCTATCGGTTTTCGACGTTCGGGCCAAGAAACGTGTCGATCGCCGAGGATGTGGCGTGACGAGGAAGGCTTGGTAGGTTGATCGAGTGAGGACGCGATCATGGTTCCGTGCTGCGGTGGTCACCGGAGCTTTGGTGTGGACGGGCTGCCAGGGTACTTCTTCAAACACGCACAGCGAAGCTTCATTCGCGCCTCCGAGCTATCGCGTAGCCTGCGCCGACGACTCCGACTGTCCCGAATCGGTTGCGCTCCTGGTCGGAAGATCAGCACCCGAAGAGCCGATGCGATGCACTGCGGCACTCATCGGGCCGAGGACCGCGGTGACCGCGGGCCATTGCGTGGCTTGGGAGCTCTCCCGCGGAGGCCGCTGTGACGACGTCTGGCTCGGTTTCGCGAGCGTGGGCGGCCGCGCGCCCGAGTGGGTCGCCTGCGCGTCGGTTCAATCGTCCTCCGACGCTTCGGGAAGCCTCCTTGCTCCCGACTACGCGATCCTTCGGCTGCGTTCCGACGCGCATCGTGCGCCTCTTGCGGTGAGCCGAGGGGAGCTCGTGACGGGAGAGGTGGTCCGCATGGTTTCGGTCACTCCAAATCGGTTCTACGACGACGTGCACGAGGTGCGTTCGCGGCGGTGCATCGTCGATCACCAGGGCACCCCAACGGCTTGGACACCGGTTGCTCCGTCCTCTGTCCGAGTGCTGTCGTCCTGCCCGATTCAACTCGGGAACTCGGGCGCTCCGCTCCTCGACTATCAGGGCCGAATGCGGGGCCTCGTGCACGCGGGCGGCCCGCCGTACTTTGCCTTCGGTCTGATGACCGCCTCAGACAAGCTTCCCGAGGAAACCTCCGGTCGCGAATCCGACTAGCGGAGCCACTCGAGCGCGAGCATGAGGGCAACCAGCCCGCCGCCTACGGCGAGAGCGAGCAAACCGGCCGAGAGCGGTGGACCACCCGGCTTCGAGCGCCGTCGCGTTTGCGGGATCGAGAACCGCGACCGGGTCTTCGCTGGCATTTCCGGGATCTTGGCGTCGTCGCTTCCCCCGCCTCTCGCGATCTCCATGAGCTGACGTTTCCCCTGCGCGCCCCTCGGAAACAGGTCTTGCATCCAGTCGGCCAGCTCCGCGGGGCCAACGAGATCGTCCTGCTTGGCCAAAAAGCGCCGAAGTGCCTTCCCCATGTCACGGGCGTTCTGCCAGCGCTCTTCGGGGTTCCGCTGGAGCGCCTTGAGAACGATCTCGTCGAGCTCCGGCGGCACGTCTTTTCGATAGTCCGAGGGCGGCCGAATCTCTCCCGAGAGCACCGCGTACATCGTGTTCACGTCGGTGTCCCGCAAGAACAGGCGACGGAGTGTCAGAAGCTCCCAAAGCACGGCGCCGAGTGCCCAAACGTCCACGCGCCGATCGACGACCGCGGCCGTCATCTGCTCCGGCGCCATGTATGGGAACGTACCCTTCACCTGACCCGCGGACGTGTGATGCACGCGCTTGCTCGCATGCGCGATCCCAAAGTCCACGACCTGAACCACGCCGTCGTAGGTGACGAAGAGGTTCTCGGCGGAAACGTCACGGTGCACGACGTTCAGCGGTTCCCCCTGATCGTCCTTGAGCTCGTGAGCCGCGTGGAGGCCCTCGCACGCGCCCGCGATGACACGCGCCATTCGCGCGGGCAGAAGTGGCGACGTTCGCTGCTCGGCGTTCGCGACCACCCTCCGCTGGACGCGGGCGAGCGGTTCGCCAACCAGGTATTCCATGGCGATGAAGTACTCCCCGTCGACGTCCCCGAAATCGAAAACGCTGCAGACGTTGGCGTGCGTGATCCGGGAAGCGATGCGCGCTTCGTCGAGGAACATCTCCACATAGTCGGTTTCCGAGGAGAGGTGCGGGTGAATTCGTTTCAGGGCGACGAGCTTCTCGAACCCGGGCGCCCCGCCGTCGGCTCGTGCCAGGTACACGCTCGCCATCCCTCCGGACGCGAGCTCGAAGCAGAGCTGGTAGCGCCCGATCTGCTTGGGCGCCGTTGGCTGAGGCACCGTTGAAAACGGCGATGATTCCGGCGGTCCGCTAGGCCCGATCGACTCCATGATCCCCGCTCGCTGCTCCTTCATCCCGCATCCCGGTCGCGCTCCGAGTCTCATCGAAGCCGTTAACGTCAAAGTATTCTATACCCACTTGATTTTCCACGTCATTTGGACATAAACGCATCCTCGGTTTGACACCGAGGGGGTCACACCCTATCTATTAGGCTTCTGGACACTCTGGCCTAATGAATTTAGGAGAAACAACCGTCCTCGACGGAATCGATCGGCAGCTGTTGAACGAGCTTCAACAGGATTCGAAACGATCGCTGAAGGAAATCGGGGTAAGCGTCGGCTTGAGCGCACCCTCGGTCCTCGAACGGGTCCGCAAGCTCGAGAGTGCCGGAATTATCAAGGGTTACCATGCTTTAGTCGACGCTCGAAAGGTCGGTCTCGACATTGCCGCCTTCATCGGCGTCTCGATCACGACGCCAAAAGAGCTTGCCGAGTTCGAGCAGTGGGTCGAGTCGGTTGCCCAGGTGCTCGAGTGCCACCACGTGACAGGTGGTCACACACTCCTACTCAAAGTAAAGACACGGAACACGAAGGACTTGGAGGGCCTCATCAGCCGCATCCGGTCCATGGAGGGGGTCGCAACCACCGAAACGATGGTGGTGCTTTCGACCCACACCGAGAGAGCCGCGGTAGCTCTCCCCGCCGAAGACTCCAACGGCGAACCCCGGCGCCGCAAGCGCCAGCGTCGCAAAGGCGACACCCCCGAACCTGCCCAAGCCCCGTAGGGGGCAGAGGCACCCTTGTCGAAGGGTGAGTTTCCAACGTCACCCCCAACCCCACCCCCCCAACGCATGACGTACGGATTCCCAGAAAAGCACGGGCTCTATGATCCCGCGAACGAGAAAGACGCCTGTGGTGTCGGCTTCGTCGCGCAGATCAAAGGGCAGGCCTCCCACCAACTCGTCGACGACGCGCGCCGGATCCTCTGCAACATGGACCACCGCGGTGCGCGCGGGTCGGAGAAGAACACGGGGGACGGCGCGGGAATCCTCACGGCGGTTCCTCACAAGCTCTTCGCGCGCGTCGCGAAAGAGTCGCTCGGCGTCGAGCTGCCGGAACCCGGGAAGTACGGCGTCGGCAATGTTTTCCTTCCGACCAAGGAAGACGAGCGGGCGATTTGCAAGGCTGCGTTCGAGCGAGCGATCGAGGCTCAGGGACAGGTGCTGCTTGGCTGGCGCGAAGTGCCCACCGATCCGAAGAAGGCCGACCTCGGCCCAACGGCGCTCGCCAGCATGCCACGGATCGAACAGCTCTTCGTCGGCGCCGCGGAGAGCCTCGACCAGGACGCGTTCGAACGGCAGCTCTACACCATCCGCAAGAGCGCCGCGAGCCCGCTACGGTCGGATCCGAATCTCGAGCAGGCGCTCATGCTCTATGCGTGTTCGCTTTCGAGCAAGACCATCATCTACAAAGGCATGCTCGCGTGCGAGCAGGTGATCCCGTTTTATCCGGACCTCACGGATTCCGACTACGAAACCCACTTGGCCATGGTGCACTCGCGCTTTGCGACCAACACCTTCCCCTCATGGGACCGCGCGCAGCCGCTTCGATGCCTGAGCCACAACGGAGAGATCAACACCCTTCGCGGCAACAAGAATGCCATGCAGGCGCGCCAGGGCGTTGTCGAAAGCCAGCTCTTCGGCGACGAGCTCAGCAAGCTCTTCCCAGTCGTCGAGCCTGAAATGTCCGACTCGGGCACGCTCGATAACGTTCTCGAGTTTCTCTACATGAACGGCCGCACCATGCCCCAGGCGGCCATGATGATGATCCCGGAGGCTTGGCAGAAGCACGAGCACATGCCCCAGGTGAAGCGGGACTTCTATGAATACCACTCCTGTCTGATGGAGCCGTGGGATGGGCCGGCGTCGATCGCGTTTACCGATGGCAACGTGATCGGCGCGGTCCTCGACCGGAACGGGCTTCGTCCGAGCCGCTACTACCTCACGCACGACGACAAGGTGATCATGGCCTCGGAGGTCGGCGTCCTGCCGGTGCCCCCCGAGACGGTGAAGGCCAAAGGGCGCCTGAAGCCCGGTCGCATGTTCCTGATCGACTTCGAGCAGGGACGCATGATTCCGGATGAGGAGCTCAAGGTCGACATCGCCTCCCGCCGCCCTTACGGCGAGTGGCTGAACGAGCACCGCCTCAAGCTCACTGAGCTACCGGTGAACGGGGACGCGCACGGGTTCGACCCCGACACGCTGCTCCGACGGATGCAGTCGTTTGGATACACCACCGAGACCCTCCAGTTCATGCTGCGCCCGATGATCGAGCAGAAGCGGGACCCCGTAGGCTCGATGGGGAACGACTCCGCGCTCGCGGTGCTGAGCGACCAGCCGCGGCTCTCCTACGACTACTTCAAGCAGCTGGTCGCTCAGGTCACCAACCCGCCGATCGACTCGATCCGCGAAGAAGTGATCATGGCCGTCGAGTGCTATATCGGCCCAGAAGCCAACCTTCTCGAGACTGCGCCACAGAACGCGCACCGGCTCCGGATCCCTCACCCGATCCTCACGAACGAAGAGGTCACCGCGCTCAAGTCGATCGACGAGCGTGGATGGCGGAGCAAGGTGATCGACATCACCTGGCCGCGAAGCGAAGGCGCTGACGGGCTCCTTCCGGCGCTCGAGCGTATCCGGCGAGAGGTCGAGGAAGCGGTCGACGCCGGATACAGCCTCGTCATACTGACCGACCGCGCCGCCGGCGAAGACCGGATCCCCGTGAGCGCGCTGCTCGCGACGGGCGCCGTCCACCACCACCTGGTGCGCGCGGAGAAGCGCACTCGCGTGGGCGTCGTCGTCGAAACGGGTGAGGCGCGGGAGGTGCACCATCACTGCTGCCTCGTCGGCTACGGCGCGGATGCGATCAACCCGTATCTCGCCTTCGAGGCGCTCTGGCAGGAGCGTCGGCGAGAGAAGCTCGACGCCGAGGTGTTTCCGGACGACGACAGCATCGTCGCGGGCTACCGGAAGGCTGTCGCCAAAGGGATGCTCAAGGTCTTCGCCAAGATGGGGATCTCCACGCTCCAGTCGTATAAGGGCGCGCAGATCTTCGAGGCCGTGGGCCTGAACGACTCCGTCATCGATTTTTGTTTCGCTGGGACGGCAAGCCGAATTCAAGGCGTCGGCTTCAACGTGGTCGCTCAAGAACTGGTGGAGCGGCACGCGCTCGGGTACCCGACCGAAGACGAGTTCCGCATTCCGGTTCTTCCGAACGACGGCCAGTTCCACTGGCGTGCCAAGGGCGAACGCCACATGTGGAACCCGGAGACCATCGCCAACCTTCAGGTGGCGGCTCGGGCCAACAGCTCCGACGCGTACAAAAAATTCGCCGAGCACGCGAACGACGATGCGCGGAACCGCTGCACGCTACGCGGGCTCATGCGGTTCAAGACCGGCGACGGTATCCCGCTCAGCGAAGTCGAACCTGCAAGCGAGATCGTAAAGCGCTTCGCTACCGGTGCGATGAGCTACGGGTCCATCTCGTGGGAGGCGCATTCGACGCTGGCTGTCGCCATGAACCAGCTCGGTGGAAAGTCGAACACGGGTGAGGGTGGCGAGGACCCAAAGCGCTACGAGCCCCTTCCGGACGGCTCGATGAACCCGATGCGCTCCGCTATCAAGCAGGTCGCGTCGGGTCGCTTTGGCGTCACCATCAACTACCTCACCAACAGCGATGAGATTCAAATCAAGATGGCGCAGGGCGCAAAGCCCGGCGAAGGCGGCGAGCTTCCGGGTCGTAAGGTCGACGACAAGATCGCGGCCGTCCGCCATTCGACTCCCGGTGTGGGTCTCATCAGCCCGCCTCCGCACCACGACATCTACTCCATCGAAGATCTTGCGCAGCTCATCCACGACCTGAAGAACACCAACCCATCGGCGCGTATCAGCGTGAAGCTGGTGAGCGAGGTCGGGGTCGGGACCATCGCGGCCGGCGTTTCGAAGGCGCATGCCGATCACATTCTCATCAGTGGTCACGATGGCGGCACCGGGGCTTCTCCGCTCACGTCGATCAAGCACGCCGGCCTCCCGTGGGAGCTCGGCATCGCCGAGGCGCATCAAACCTTGGTCATGAACGACCTCCGGAGCCGCGTGGTGCTTCAAACCGATGGGCAGATGAAGACCGGACGCGACGTCGTCATCGGTGCGCTACTCGGCGCCGAGGAGATCGGCCTCAGCACCGCGCCGCTCATCGCGATGGGCTGCATCATGATGCGCAAGTGTCATCTCAACACCTGTCCCGTCGGGATCGCTACCCAGGACCCGGAGCTTCGCAAGAAGTTCAAGGGCCAACCGGAGCACGTCGTCAACTACCTCTTCATGGTGGCCGAAGAGGCCCGAGAGATCATGGCCTCGCTCGGCCTTCGCACATTCAACGAGATGGTGGGCCGCGTGGACAAGCTCGACATGGTCGACGCCATCGTGCATTGGAAGGCGCAGGGCATCGACCTCACGCCGATCCTCACCCCAGCCAAGAAGAAGAACTCCGACACCGAGGTCTACTGCACCAAGAAGCAGGACCACGGGCTCGAGAAGGCGCTCGACAACCAGCTGATCGCGGCCGCGCAGCCTGCGATTACCGATAAAAGGCGAGTTCGCGGCGAGTACAAGATCAAGAACACCAACCGAACCGTCGGCACCATGCTGAGCCACGAGATCGCCAAGGCTTGGGGTCACGACCTTCTCCCCGAAGACACCATCCACTTCAAGTTCGAAGGGTCTGCCGGGCAGAGCTTCGGCGCCTGGCTGGCCAAGGGCGTCACCCTCGAGCTCGAAGGCGACGCGAACGACTACGTGGGCAAGGGGCTCTCGGGCGGGCGCATCGTCGTGTATCCGTCAAAGGCAGCGACGTTCGTGCCGGCCGAGAACATGATCGTCGGCAACGTGGTTCTCTACGGAGCCGTCAAGGGCAAGGCCTTCTTTCGAGGTCGCGCGGCCGAGCGGTTCTGTGTGCGGAACTCCGGCGCTTGGGCCGTCATCGAGGGCGTGGGCGACCACGCGTGCGAGTACATGACGGGCGGTCGCGCGGTCATTCTGGGCGACACCGGGCGAAACTTCGGTGCCGGGATGAGCGGTGGCGTGGCCTACGTGCTCGACGAAGACGGGACGTTCCCCTCCAACTGCAACCAGGAGATGGTCGACCTCGAGCGTCTCCAGCACGCCGAAGAAATAGCCGTCGTGCGCGGGCTCGTCGAAGAACACCTCGAGTACACCGGGTCGGCGACGGCCAAGCGGCTGCTCGAAGACTGGGACAACACGGTCAACACCTTCGTCAAGGTCATGCCCACCGACTACAAGCGCGTGATTCAGCAGACCGGCGACCTTTCGCTCGGCGTGCCAGGGCCTGAAGCGCAACCCGAGACCCGACCGGCCGCGGAGTAACGAACATGGGAAAGCCAACCGGATTCAAAGAGTTTCCGAGGGAGACCGTCCCCTACAGCGACCCCCTCGGGCGAGTCGACAATTGGAACGAGTTTTTGGTCGACGTGCCGGAGGATCATCTGCGGACACAGGGCGCACGCTGCATGGACTGCGGTGTACCGTTCTGTCAGTCGGCCACTGGCTGCCCGATCGACAACCTCATCCCGGAATGGAACGACCTCGTCTACCAAGGACGGTGGCGCGAAGCGCTCGACCGCCTTCACAAAACCAACAACTTCCCGGAGTTCACGGGGCGCGTCTGCCCGGCGCCGTGCGAGGGCGCGTGCGTGCTCGGCATCAACGAACCGGCCGTCACCATCAAGAACATCGAAGCCGCAATCGTCGACAAGGGTTTCGAGGAGGGGTGGATCATCGCCGAGCCTCCGGCGGAGCGCACCGGCAAGAAGGTGGCCGTCATCGGTAGCGGGCCTGCGGGGCTCACCGCGGCGCAACAGCTCAACCGGGCAGGCCACTCCGTCACCGTCTACGAGCGGGACGACCGCGTCGGCGGCCTCCTCATGTACGGCATCCCGAACATGAAGCTCGACAAAGACATCGTTGACCGTCGGCTCGATCTCATGCGCGAGGAAGGCGTGGAATTCGTCACCAACGCCCATGTCGGCGTCAACACCGACGTACGCACGCTGCGCGCTGAAAACGATGCGCTCGTCGTCGCAACCGGGGCGACGCGCCCGCGCGACCTTCCCATCCCAGGCCGGGAGCTCAACGGCGTCCACTTTGCGATGGATTTTCTGCTCAAGAACACCAAGAGCCTTCTCGACACCAAGCACGACGACGGCGCGTACATCAGCGCGAAGGGCAAGCGGGTGATCGTGATCGGTGGCGGTGACACCGGCACCGACTGCATCGGGACGTCCATTCGTCACGGCTGCACCTCCCTCGTCAACTTCGAGCTCCTGCCGCGTCCACCGGCCGACCGGGCGCCGGACAACCCCTGGCCCGAATGGCCCAACATCTTCCGCGTCGACTACGGGCACCAAGAGTCCGAGGCGAAGTTTGGCAAAGACCCCCGCGAGTACCGCGTGCTGAGCAAGCGCTTCCTCGACGACGGACGGGGCAACGTCGCCGGTGTCGAAACGGTGCGGGTCGAGTGGCAAAAGGACGCGGCCGGCAAGTGGCAGATGGCCGAAATCCCAGGATCCGCGGAGACTTTCGAAGCCGACCTGATCTTCCTCGCGATGGGTTTCCTCGGCCCGGAGGACACGCTCGCCGAGCACCTCGGGCTCGAGCGTGACCCGCGAAGCAACTTCAAGGCTGCCTACGGCAACTACGCGACCAACGTCGACGGGGTCTTCGCCGCCGGCGACTGCCGCCGCGGCCAGAGCCTCATCGTCTGGGGGATCGCCGAAGGGCGAGGCGCGGCCCGTGCCGTCGACACCTTTTTGATGGGCGATTCCGACCTTCCCGCCCCCGACTGAGTCGCCATCCCGTTTCAGGCTATCCGCAGCCGGAGAATCACAACAATTCAGTGATTCCAAGTGGTTGTAGGTAGGAAACGTGCGACTCGTCTTGCGTTCAGAGTGGACGAATCCGTTATTGATGTGTCATGGTCTTAACGGGATCTGGGGGGATCTATGCCTACGACCATTCTTCGACTGGCTCTCTTCTTCGCTATCGTGACGTCGCCGACTTCCGCGCTCGCGGCAGAGGACTACTTTGGCGCGGGTGACGGCCATCACGGGGCCAAGGTCGTGGCGGGCGACGAGGTGGTCAACGCGTACAGCGCGCTCACTGCCGACGTTTCCGTAGACGACACGATTCTCCAGGTCGCTGACGGAACCAAGTTTGCCGCCGGAGATCTCGTCCTGGTGTGGCAGGTCAACGGCCACGCCGTGCCGGCTTCCGGGGACCAGACCGACATCGATCTTTCGACCGAGTCCGTGGGTACGTTCGAGTTCGCACGCGTCGAGAGCGTGTCGACGAACATCCTCTTGCTCCTCGATCCGATGGTCAGCGCGTTCCCTGCGGCAAACACGCAGGTGGTGTTCGTGCCTGAGTACACCGACGTGACCGTGGGTGAGACCGATTCAGTTCAAGCCATGGATTGGGACCCCGCGCTCGGCGAGGGTGGCATCGTTGCGTTCCTAGCGAACGGCGCGGTGACGTTGGACGGGAGCGTGAGTGCGAACGGCGCGGGCTTCCTCGGCGGGACCGACCGCGGCAACTCCGGTTCGAACGGCTGCACCGGTCTCGACGAGCCGAGCCCGACCGGCGCCGAGAAGGGTGAAGGAATCTCGGGCCTCGATTTACTCGGCGGGGGGCCGCCGGGAGGTACCGGTCGCGGCAATCGTGCCAACGGCGGTGGCGGCGGCGTCTGCCACAACTCAGGTGGCGGCGGCGGCGGACACGGAGGACTCGGCGGACTCGGTGGAAGAACTTGGCGGGGCGATCCCGACCCCGACATCGCGGGCACCGGCCGCGATGTCGGCGGTATGGGCGGCGCCTCGATGAGCTACTCGGCCCTGACGCACCTGGTGATGGGCGGCGGCGGCGGCGCGGGCCACCAGAACAACGGCGTAGGCGGCGTTGGCAGTGACGGCGGCGGCGTGGTGTTCGTCCGTGCCGGATCCGTTGCTGGCGTCGGCACCTTTGAAGCGGATGGACTCGACGGCGGAGACTCGACCGGGTCGCGCAACGACGCCGCGGGCGGTGCGGGCGCAGGGGGACTCGTCGTCGTTCGCGTCGCGACCGAGATGCTCTGTTCGCGCGCAAGCGCGGCAGGCGGTGACGGTGGAAGCGCGCTGACCGACGACCACGGTACCGGCGGCGGCGGCGCGGGCGGCCGCATCTTGCTGATGGCTGCGTCGGGCAACTGCCCGACCTTCGTCCCGGGCGGTGTCCCGGGGGTGCAGACCGATCTGACCGAACCTCCTGGAGAGAACTACGGTGCGCTGTCGGGTGAGTCTGGGGACGTCGAAATCGGTGGCCCGCTCGTGGCCGACACGGACGGGGACGGCCTCCTCGACGTCATCGAAGGCAGCGGCGACCGAGACGGCGACTCGCGCCCCGATTTCCTGGACGCGGACGACGATGGAGACGGGGTCTCGACGGCGAACGAGAGCGCCGACTTCAACGGCGATGGCGATCCTGCGGACGCCAGCGACGATGACAGCGACGGGGTGCCAAACTACCTCGACCTCGATTCGGACGGCGACGGTATTCCGGACGTCCTCGAGGTGGGCGGCCGCGACGATGACGCGAACGGGATCGCCGAGGACTGCGCGCTCGAACCGACCGCATCCGCATGCGAAGCGATTATCGAGTCGCTGAACACCGACGGGACGCTGATCGGTGGGGACTCGGTTCCGGACCGGATCGAGCTCGACTCCGATGCGGACGGCATCGACGACGCCGATGAGGCGTTCGACCTCGACGGCGACGGAGTCGCCGACGTCACACCGAGCGGAAACGACCACGACGGCGACGGCATCGACGACGCATTCGACGTCGACTGCGTTTCGGCAGGAGACCCGGTCGACTGCGTCACCGAGGGCTTTGCCCTGACGCCGGGCAACACCGCCGACGACGACGATGACGGTGTGCCGAACTGGCGAGAAAGCTGCGGCGATGGGTACCTGACGGCCGCGCCCTCGCCCGAGGTCTGCGACGACGGCGACGGCGATGACGCGAACGCGTGCAACAACAGCTGCCGCCTGAACGCGGGGTTCGGCCCGTGCAACGACGTGTCCGAATGCGCCTCGGCGCCGGGAATCGTCTGTGACGCGGGTACGTCGCTCTGCCAGTTCCCGGAGGGAAGCGGCGGCAGCTGCACCGAGGAGAACGAAGCCACCGTCTGCCAAGACTCCGTCTGCGACGCGGTGACCGGCATCTGCGTCGAGTGCGCGGATGACCTGGACTGCGCGGCCGGCGAACGGTGCGCGGCCAACGCGTGCGTGCTCGCATCTTGTGGGGACGGCGTCGTCGACGACGGCGAAGTCTGTGACAACGGGGACGACAACGGCCTCGCGCCCGAAGAATGCGCGACCGATTGCCGGCTCAACGTCGGCGCCGCCTGCAGCGTGGACGAAGACTGCACGGGCGACGCCACGTGCAGCGACGAGGGTGCCTGCGAGGTGCCCGATCCGCGCATCAACGATTCAGACGGAGACGGGATTCCGGACTCCGTCGGCACACTTAGCGTAGAGGGGGGGGGCGGCTTCAGCGGTTGTCACGTCGGGGTGGCTCGGCAAGGCACGCCCACCAGTGTCTCTTTCTTGCTGCTGCTTGCTTTGTCTTTGGCGATTCGCCGCTACTCACGACCATAGCCGTAACACTAGCTTGGGGTGCGTCGGGCGAGAGGGTCTCGCCCGGCGCTTCCGCTTACTCCGGTGCGACTGCGGGCGGCGCCTGCGGTGTCTCCGAGCGACGTCCAGCGGACATGGCGATCATGACCGGTACGAGCGCCACTACGCCGAGTGAAACGAGCGTGGCCTTGTGGGACGACGGCGAGTTCGACATGAAGGCGCTGCCGTGGCCTTTGGTGCCGCCCACCCAACCGACGGGCATTCCCGCCTTCGGTAGCAGCACACGCGCTATCGACGTGCCGGAGCTGACGCCGAACTCGTTCACCCACCGGTCGACGAGGCCGTGCATTTCGCGGGTGAGCGTGCGGGAGAGGAACAGCATGCCGTTGCCAGTTTGAGGCAAGGCTCGAAACGCGGTTTGATAGTCCTCGGCCTTCGTGACTCCGGCCGACGCGCGGAGGGCCGCATCGAAGAAGTTTGGACTGCTCGCGAGGAAGACTCGGCCGCTTTCGAGCTCCTGGATCAGTGTGGGCTGATAGGCGTTCCAAGGCGGCGGCAGCCGGATGGGAGTCCCGATGAACGCGAAGCCCTCTTTGCGTTCGGTGCGGAGGAAAGGGTCGAGAGAGGCGCGCTCTTCGAGCGAGGTGAAGATGTCGTCGAACCCCTCGAGGAGGACCAGAAACTCGGTGAAGGGGACCCAAAAGCTCTCGCCTGGGAGTCGAAAGATGCGTTCGGGGTCGAGGCGGAGGAGCATTCCGACTTTGGTTTCGGGACGGTCGAAGAGATCGCGCCACGTCACGTTGAGGATGGGCACCGGCTTGTCGAGCGTTCGGTCGATTTCGGCGGCCGAACTCCCGAGGCCGGCATCGCCAAGCGCGCGAAGCATGTCGATGAGCGTGCGAAGGTCGAGCTGCTGCTCAAAGATCAGGTCGGTATCTGAGGAGGCGAAGTTCGTTAGTGTGAACGCTTCGGGTTCACCGCCGATCAGTTGGAATACACCGGCAGGGGGTCCGCTCCGATGCACGAACGTCTTGTTGTGAAAGAGCTCGCCCTGCGGGTAGCTGCTCATTCCGATCGCATCGACGTCAGCCAGCCCCATCGCTTTGACGAGAGGGCCCGCCTTTCCCGTCGCACTCGACGGACCGGGTGCGCCTGCCTGCCGAAGAAGCGACATCACGTACTCCGTCGCGCGAACCGCATCGCCCTCGATGTCGGCGTAGAGGTAAAACGTTCCGCCGAGCGCGAGCTCGCTCGACACCTCGCCGAAGTGGGGAGACTGGGCCGGAGCCATCGGGACGCTCGGGGCGGCGCCGCAGCCGGCGGCGAGCAAACAGGTAAGGGCTGCGAGAAATCCGCGTGCGCGCGGGGGTTGTGACGCAGAGCGTCGATTCGAGGACATCCTCGCAGGATATCGCGATCCGTACGGCCGTTGTCCACAACCAAAGGGTCAGCCCCCGAGGGGCCCCCGCAACCGATCGTTACCGACATGTGTGCTTGGAATTGCGTGCGGAGAGGTTATGGTCAGCCCCGCTTCTTCGCATACGAGGTAATTGATGCGCGCAGTCGTTCTCTTGGTTTCCGTGCTTGCCCTTGCGGTCGCGGGTTGTGGTGATGATTCCGACAACGGGGCTGGCAGCGGTGGAACCGCGGGTTCGGGCGGAGGCGGTGGGGGCGGCGTCGGTGGCGACGGCGGATCTGGCGGAACCGGCGCGACCGACTTCACCTGGCCCCCGGACGCGACCGCCTACTTCGATGAGAGCGGGGTGCTCAGCGCGGACTGCTCGACCGACGAGGACTGCGCGATGGTGCTCGGCTACTACCACGCGTTCGATCGCTTCGTGCAGATGGACCTCGGACGTCGCCTGCCGACCGGTCGGCTCGCCGACTTGGTGGCCCCGATCATCGCGCAGTCGCTTGGAATCCCCGAGGTCGCTGCGCGGAGCCGTCAGCTGTACTCGACTCGAGACGGGCAGCCCGTCGAAGAGTTCCTCTTCGAGCAGTCGTCGCCCGAGAGCCGTGCACTCCTGGAAGCCTATGCCGTAGGTGTCAACCAATGGATCTCCGACGTGCGTACAGGCGAAAACGGGGCGACGTTCCCCCGCGAATTCAACGACGTCCTTTTGGACTACACCGCCGACGACATTCCCGAGTGGACTCCCGCTGACAGTCTCGCGGCAATCTCGTTCCTGCTTTCACAGCTCACCCTCAACGAGAGCGGGCAGATCAACGCTGGCATCGCGCGGGAAGAGATCGGCGACGACGACATCTTCTCCGACCTCTTCAGCCGACGTCCGATCAACGGCTCGGTGATTCTGCCGTCGACTCCCCCCGAGGCCATCGCTGCCTCGGTGCAGAAGCGCCGTCTCCTTCCCTACCAGCCCTACGCGCGGGCGCTTCCGGCCCTCAGAAACCTTTCGAAGAAGCTCGAGAGGGATCGCGCCGTCGCCGGGCTCTGGGGCGGCAACTTCGTTCTCGGGGATGAGATCGGCTCCAACAACTGGGTGGTTTCGCCGTCCAACACCGCGGCGGGTAACGCGTTGCTGTCGAACGATCCCCACCTCGGCATGGAGCAGCCCATGACCTGGTACTTGGCACTCATCGACGCGAAGACCAACGGAACGGGCGACGTTCGAGCCGCCGGCGCCACGTTCCCGGGCATCCCGTGGATGCTCGTTGGTCACAACGACGACGTTGCCTGGGGCGTGACCACCACCAACATGGACTTCGGCGACGTCTACATCGAAGAGCTCGTGTTCGACGGAGAGGAGCCCATTGGCGTGGTGAGCGGCGACGACACCGTCGAGTTCATCCGGCGGCCCTTCGCGGTGCAGTTCAACGACGGCACGAGCGAGGAGTTCGAGTTGCTCTTTACGCCTCACCATGGACCGGTTCGCGAGATCGACGTCGAGGCCGGCACGGCCATCACGTACCGATGGACCGGCAGTGACACCGATACCGATGCCGACGCTGCGACTGCCTTCAACAGGGCGAGCACGGTCGAGGAGTTCCGCCAAGCGGTCGAGCTCAGCACGTCGACCGGCCAGAACTTCGTCGTCATCGACACCAACGGCGACGTCGGCTGGTACCCGTACAGTCGGATCCCGAAGCGAAACTGGGCGACTGGGCTAGACGGGGAGGCTCCACCGTGGCTTCCCCTCGACGGCGCCTCGGGCCTCTTCGAGTGGGATGAGTTCTTCCCCTATGAAGAGCTGCCTCAGGTGACCAATCCGGTGGCAGGCTACGTCGCCACTGCGAACAACGATCAGACGGGCGCGCTGCAAGACGGCAACCCCGCAAGCGAAGGGCCTCCCTTCCAGACCGAAGCTGCGGCGGGCTATCGGCACGCCCAGATCGTCAACCTCCTCGAGGCTGAAGACCAGCATACCGTCGACACCATGCTGGCCACCGTGGGCGACATTCACTCGCTCATCGGCGAGGAGATGACCCCGGCGATTCTCGACATCGCAACCGACGACCAGACCACGCTCACGGCAAACGGGCAAAAGGTCGTGAACGCGCTGCAGGGCTGGGTCGACTACGAGTGCCCGACCGGTCTCGACGGCATGCTCGTGGACGCGCCCCTCACCTCCGACGCGGACGAGCTTGCCGAAGCATCCGGCTGCGCCGCGTTCCACGTGGCGCTCGTCGAACTCGACCGCGCAATCATCGGCGACCAAACGGCCACGGGAGGTCGCCCACCGAACTACGCCACGTTCTTTTCGATCGTCGACCCCGCGCAGCTCAACGCGGGCGACATCTACTGGGACGACGTGGACACACCCGAAGTCGAAACCAAGTACGAAATCACCGCGGCTGCCCTCGACACCGCCGGCGCGTACCTCGTGGCCAACATCGGCGAGGACGAGACGGAATGGGCCTGGGGCATCATTCACGGCTTGACGCTCAGCTCGCGCCTCGCCGCTCTCGGCATCCCGAACTACGACAACCCGCCCCCGGGTGGAACGTTCTTCACCAACGACGGGGGTCTATTCACGGTCGACGTGGCGAACCCAGGTTTCCGCGGGGGTGAAGGTGGATCGGAGGACTACGTCCAAACCGCTGGGCCTTCCATGCGGTTGGTCTGTGAAGCGCCCCCAAGCGGCGTCGAGTGTTCGATTCAGCTGCCGGGTGGGCAGTCGGGCGACATCGACTCGCCGAACTACGACGACCTCCTTCCGGGGTGGCTCGCCAACGAGCCAATCGACGTTCCGTTCGACATCGCAGAGTCGGCCGCCAACGCCGTCCGCACCGTCACTTTCGACTAGTGGACGAAAGTCCACCGGCGCGGGGCCGAGGACCTTGCGCTACTTGTACTCGATGAGGGTGCTTCGCTTGCCGCGTCTTCGGTTGCGGTGGTAGCGAAGCCAGCCCTGTGTTTCGGGGAACTTGGAGAGCACCATGAACGCTGCCGTGGCCCACGGGCGCTCGACCCCTTCACGGCGGAGCCTGAGCGCGGTTCGTGTGGCGCTCAGCGGGTACAGCAGTGCAAGGCCCAGGGACGCACCGCGCGTGAAAGGCGCACCGCCCAAGGCAACTGCGGGCAACACGAGGCCCCACAATACTGCCCGTCGAGACTCCCGCACGAAGTGGCGCTCTTCGGAATCGCCGTGCATCGCTGCACCCTCTGCGAAGGCGTGACCCGACCGCACCGCCCGCATCCACCATTGGGAAAAGCGCGTCATGTCGGCATCGTGCAGAGTCATCTCCTGATCGATGCGGCGGATCTTCCAACCGGCTGCGCGGAGCCGAACGCAAAGCTCCGGTTCCTCGCCGGCGATGAGCATCGGGTTGAACCCGCCGACCGAATCGAATGCGTTCACGCGCATGATCGCATCTCCTCCGCACGCTTTCGCATCGCCGATCGGGGTGTCCCATTCGAAGTCGCAGAGATAGTTGTAGACGGATGCCTCGGGAAACCGTTCGCGGCGCCTGCCGCACACCACGCCGTACTGCTCACTTTGCGCGAGGAACGTCGTTGCTGCGGGGAACCATTGCTCGTCCACTTCGCAATCACCGTCGACGAACATGACGAGCTCGGTGGCGGGGGCGATCGCTCGCAGTCGCTCGTAGCCGGCGTTCCGGGCGCGCGCCGCGGTGAACGGAATCGACGTGTCGAGGTCCACCACCTCGACTCCTCGGCTTTTTGCCACCTCGATGCTTCCGTCGGTGGAGCCCGAATCGACGTACACGATGGGGTTCACCTTGCCGACCAACGACCTGAGGCATCGCACGAAACGGTCACCTTCGTTTCGGCCGATGACCACGGCCCCGAGTCCCGCCACGCCGTCAGTCCTTCTTGGTGGGCTTCGCCGGGATCCCGACAACCGCGGTATTCGAATCGACGTTCTTCACGACGACGGAGTTCGCACCAATCGCAGCGTCATCGCCGACTTCCACCGCGCCGAGGATCTTGGCACCTGCGCCCACGTTGACCCGGGCACCGAGCTTCGGGGCGTCGCCCGGCTGGTCGAGGCGCTTGTTGCCGATGGTGACGCCCTGCCGGATCACGCAGTCGTCGCCGATCTCGGCACCCCCGTGGACCACGACGCCGCCCTGGTGCTCGAACACCACCCGCCGTCCGACCTTCACGGTGTAGGGAAGCTCGATCCCGTAGACGTTCCGCACTCCGCGAAACATCGCCCGGTACGCGACGCTGAGCGGTGCCCGCAAGAGCTTCGGCTGCACCTTCATGCGCCAATTGCCGAAGCGGTGTACGGCCAACGCCTGAAAGCCGGGCCTCGTCCAGTCGTTTTCGTGCGCCGCCAAGTCTTCCGCGAGCTGGCTCAACAGCGATGGTGCGTCGTCGTCACTCAAGGTCGAACCCTTTGAGCAGTGTACTATTGCGCAAGAAGTCGAGCCAAAACCACGGGGGGTCGTAGTCGGGCTTTCGCTGCAGGACACGTCGAACACGCCACGTGGTGTAGCCTCCGAGAAATCCGAGGTCGGCCATGAAGGCGGCGACCGCGCCATGGTTCTTGACGAAGAAGCGTCGGCGCGAGTCGAACCAGTACTTGGGGATGCGTGGCGGTCGGGCGGTCGGGTCGGAGATCCCCGTGGCTCGACCGACCAAGTGCACGACGACGCTCGCGGGAACGTAGAACGACGACCACCCGCTCCGACGCGCGCGTAGGCAGAAATCCACCTCATCGAAGTAGAGGAAGTAGCCTTCGTCGAGAAGGCCGATGTCGTCGAACACCGCGCGGCGAATCATCATGGCTGCGCCCACGACCCAATCGACCTGCATGGGCCGATCGGAGAGCTCGTACCGAGTGCTTCCCTCTTCGATTGCGTCGTAGAGCAAGCCGATGCGAAACCCGTCGAGCGTCTCTCGAAGTGGCGTTGGAAAACGGAAGGCACCGTTCTGAGGCGCACCGTCAGGCCCTTCGAGCCGTGACCCCGCGATCCCCACGTCGGGGTGCGCCTCGAGGAAGGTCAGCAGTGTCTGTACGGCGCCGGGACGAACGTAGGTGTCCGGGTTCAGCAGCATCACGTAGTCGGGCGCGTCTTCGCCGAAGAGATGCGGTCGGATGCCGGCGTTGTTGCCGAAGCAAAACCCGCCGTTCCGAGGCAGTGGCTTGAGTTCGCACCAGTCCCAGCCGTTGCGCTCGATTGCGTCGCCGATCGTCGTGACCGACTCGTCGCCCGAATCGTTGTCGGTGACGACCACGCGCATAGAACCGATGCTTGCCACTTCGTCCTCGAGCGACTCGAGGCAACGGACGGCCAGATCGGGGGTTCGATAGTTGAGAACGACGACGAGGACTTTCACCGCTCCGCCATTATCGGGAACGAATCGGCTCGCCGCAAAAAGGCACGGGTCGACGCTATCGGCCCACGAACCCTCGGAAGGAGCGGAAAGTCCCCTTTCTCACTCGGCGGGGCTGGTTTGGGCTTCGAGGTGTTCGTCACGAAGGATGCTGGCCGTCTTGCCGCTTCCGTCCTCGTGCCAACCGGGAGGCATGAACAAATAGCCCAATCGGCCTCGCCAGGTATTGGCGTGCCAGGCGTCTTTCAGCATGGAGCCCCACTCGTGGAAGGCGATCTTCATGGGGTTGTGGGTTTCGATGTTCTTGGTGAGGCCGTAGTCGACGGGTTCGTGCTCGGGCTCGAAGCTCCCGAAGAGCTTGTCCCAAACGATGAGGATGCCGGCGTGGTTTCGGTCGAGATAGAGGGGGTTTCGGCCGTGGTGCACGCGATGATGCGACGGCGTGTTGAACACCTTGCCGAACCAGCCGAGCTTCGGGACGAGCTCGGTGTGAAGCCAGTACTGATAGAGCAGGCTGATCGACTTCTGGATTAGGATCATCTCGATGGGGAAGCCGAGCAGCGCGAGGGGTGCCCAAAACACGGCGCCTGTGAACGGGGTGGTCCACGACTGGCGGAGCGCAGTCGTCAGATTGTACTTCTGGCTCGAGTGGTGATTGACGTGCGCCGCCCAGAGCATGCGCACGTCGTGGTGGCTTCGGTGAAACCAGTAGTAGCAAAGGTCCTCGAGGATGAAGAGCGCGGCGAAAGACCAGATCGCGGGCTTGATGTCGAACAGCCGGTACTGGTAGAGCCAGACCAAGAAGCCGATGGGTAGGAGCTTCAGCAGCAGCTCGACTCCCAGGAAACCAAGGCCCATCGAGAGACTGGCGAGCGAATCCTTGAGCGTGTGCCCTGCAAGCTTCACCGCCGTCGTGTCGCTCGGTTCTCGCCGGTGAATCACCCAGCTCTCGAGGAGCAGGGTCAGCAGGAAGAACGGGATGGCGTAGTAGATGACCGCCATGCCGATAGAGGTAGTGCCAACGGTTGTCCGGCTCAACTCGAGCCTGGGTCGCGCTCGTGTGCGAGGGATTCATCGTTGAGGGCCTCCTTCCACGCGGCGATCACGCGGATGGCATCTCGTACGGCTTGGTCCGAAGTACCCGGACGGAGGCGATCGACCGCGGCGAGCTCGTCGGCGCGCACGGATTCGAGCACCCCACGGCCCCGGTCCGTGAGGGAAAACAGCGGTGATCGCCTGTGCGCAGGGTTCGGGGTGGACGCGACCCAGCGGCGTTTGGCGAGCGAGTCCATTCGGACTTGCACGGCCTGGCGGGACACGCCCTGAGCGCGAGCGATGGCGGGGACAGTCGCCTGTCCGACCGACGCAACGCGCGCGAGGAAGGCCATCTCATCTGGCTTCAGGGGGCTTTCCCGAAGGACGATTTGCCGCCAGTTCTCGACGGCTTGGCTGAGTGCGTCGACTTCCTCTAGGAGGCGGATACTCATTTGACATATGTTTGTCAAAACGACAGGTTAATTGTCAAGTATCGTTGAAACCCAACTGACAAAAAAGGTGGAGATCCTTCTTGACCGGTTCCTTTTATGGGCTAACTTCGGCGTCCCTTTGCGGGGGCTACGGCTCCTCTCAGGGGCTTCCACACAATCGGCGGGAAACACAGTGCCTAGCCGAGCTTGACCAGTAAACGGACCAGGCTCACATTGGCATTTCCCTCAGCGGAACGTCCGCCGATCGGTCTTTGAAAACTGAATCGGAATCAAATAGTTACGTACTCGGGTCCCGAGTCGTGCACCACAACGCACGGCCGGGTCAATTCAAAATCGCGGTCTCGGTTCCCACCGAGGACCGCAATCCGAGAGCAACACGTACACAAACGTGAGGCTCTTGAGCATCTGGCAGAGCGCCAGAACTCGCAGGATAACCAGCTCAACAGTTTAACTGGAGAGTTTGATCCTGGCTCAGAGCGAACGTTTGCGGCGGGCCTAACACATGCAAGTCGAACGAGAAAACCTTCGGGTGAGTAGAGTGGCGCACGGGTGAGGAACGCGTAGGTAATCTACCCTTTGGCGGGGGACAACACCCGGAAACGGATGCTAATACCGCATATGACCACGCTTACTACGGTGAGAGTGGTAAAAGGCGCTTCACAGCGTCACCAAAGGATGAGCCTGCGTCCCATCAGCTTGTTGGTAAGGTAACGGCTTACCAAGGCGAAGACGGGTAGCTGGTCTGAGAGGATGATCAGCCACACTGGCACTGGAACACGGGCCAGACTCCTACGGGAGGCAGCAGTGAGGAATATTGGGCAATGGGCGAAAGCCTGACCCAGCCACGCCGCGTGTGTGATGAAGGCCTTCGGGTCGTAAAGCACTGTGGGGAGGGACGAACAAGCGCACCCATTTCCTGATGCGCTTGTTCG